>DATMEV010000064.1:0-49112 GCA_035556795.1 Pseudolabrys sp.
AAGATCACCGGCTTCTTCGAGCGCCACGAATGCGGATACTGATGTTTCAGCCGCCCGCGTGCGATGATGGCGCCGGCCTCGACCAGCGCCTTGATCACCGCCTCGTTGGCGTCGCCCTTCTCGCCCTTGTCGTTGATGACACGCCTGCCCTCGAACCCGGGCGCGGCAGCCGTCAGCGCACCGTTCTCGTCGACCGTATACGGGATCGCGCTGCTGATGCCGCGCGCCTCCAGCGCGCGCGCATTCGCCGTCCAGATATCGAAGTCCTCACGGCCGTGTCCGGGCGCGGTGTGGACGAAGCCGGTGCCGGCATCGTCGGTGACATGGTCGCCATCGAGCAGCGGCACGACGAAATCGTAGCCCTTGCCGTGCAGCGGGTGCTCCAAGGCCATAACCGCCAAATCCTTGGCCGGCACGTCGGCAAGCCGCTCGTAAGCCGCGACCTTCGCCTGCTTGAGAACGTCTTCGGCAAGCTTGTCAGCCAGGATCAGCAGATCGCCGGTCTTCGCCCAGTTATCCGCCGGCGCGTCGGTGACCTTGTAGAGGCCATAGGCGATCCGCGATGAGAAGGAGACCGCGCGGTTGCCGGGAAGCGTCCACGGCGTCGTGGTCCAGATGACCACGCTGGCGCGGGCCATCGCGTGACCGGCCGGAGCATTCGCCACCGGAAACTTCACCCACACCGTATCGCTGGTGTAGTCCTCGTATTCGACTTCGGCCTCGGCGAGCGCGGTCTTCTCGACCACCGACCACATCACCGGCTTCGAGCCGCGATAGAGCATGCCGTTGGCGGCGAATTTCATGATTTCGCGGGCGATCTGCGCTTCTGCCGGGAAGCTCATGGTCGTGTAGGGATGATCCCAGTCGCCCTCGACACCAAGGCGCTTGAATTCCTCACGCTGCACATCGAGCCAGTGTCCGGCATAGGCGCGGCATTCCTGACGGAACGCCACCATTGCCGCCGGGTCGCTCAGATTCGGTTTTTTCTTGTTCTTCGAGCGGTAGTTCTCTTCCTCGATCTTCCATTCGATCGGCAGGCCGTGGCAGTCCCAGCCCGGCACATAGTTGGAATCAAAGCCCAGCATCTGCTGGCTGCGCGTCACCACGTCCTTGAGGATCTTGTTGAGCGCATGGCCGATATGGATGTTGCCGTTGGCATAAGGGGGGCCATCGTGCAGAACGAATTTCGGGCGGTCCCGCGCCGCATCGCGCAATTGCCGGTAAAGCCCCTGCTGCTGCCAGCGCGCCAGAATGGCGGGCTCCTTCTGCGGCAAACCGGCGCGCATCGGGAAATCCGTCTGCGGCAGGAACAGGGTTTCGGAATAATCGCGGGTTGTGCTGCTGGTTTTCGTATCGGAATTCATTCGATCTGGCCTTCCTTGCCGCGGTTACTAGCACACGTTCCGGTAAGGAAAAGCCGTCCGGACGGACAAAACCGACAAAGTCGGGCCGGCAGCGCGCGCGGCGAATGGGCGCCCGGCGACAGGCGCGGTTGTCAGCCGCCACCGGGCACCGCTAAATTCACCGACAGAGGCAGCATAATCGGAGGATCGGCATGCGCCCTGCGACCAGAATCATCCTGTTCGCCGCGATCTGGCTTGCCGCCGGGGTTACCGGCGCATCGGCGCAAGCATTGATGCCGGGCCTGTCGCTGCAGCAGGACAAGCCGAAACTGACACCGGAACAGCAAGCCAAGGCGGAAAAGCTGGATCGGGCCTATCGCGCCGCGACCCAGAGCACGCCCGACCAGAAGGCGCCCGACCCGTGGGGCAATGTCCGCGACAGCACCGCCAAGCCCGGAACCGCGAAATCCGGCAAACCGGCGGCGACCCGATAGCCCCGGGCGGCCGGGCAGTTCACACCTCGGATTTTCGGGGGCGTCAGCGGCCGCCGTCTTCCGGGATCGCCCCGAGGCGTGGAAACGCATCCGGCGAACGGGCGAGCACGGCACGGGCATTGTCGGCGTCGTCGATCATCTGCGCGCGCAGCGCCTCGACACCCTCGAAGCGCACTTCGTCGCGGATCCAGCCGATGAAAGCGACGTCGATATCGCGTCCGTAGAGATCGCCGGCGAAGTCGAACAGAAACACTTCCAGCAACGGCGCGCCGTTATCGAAAGTCGGTCGCCGCCCGAAACTCGCGACGCCATCGTAACGACGACCGTCGAGACCGACGCGCACGGCATAGATGCCATGCCTGAGATCGCAGGCCGGATCGAGGCGGATATTGGCGGTCGGGAAGCCGAGGTCGCGGCCACGCTTCTCGCCATGGATGACAGGGCCGCTGACGAACCACGGCGCACCCAGCAATTCGGCCGCTTCCACCACCCTGCCGGCGGCGAGCGCCGCGCGGACCGCGCCCGATGATACCGGCCGGCCTTCGTCCTGCAGCGCCGGAACGATGTCGACCGAAAAACCATGCCGCTCTCCGGCTTCGCGCAGGAAAGCCGGCGAACCGGCACGCTGCCGGCCAAAATGAAAATCGTAGCCAATCACCGCACCGGCGATACCGAAACGCTCCACCAGGATGCGGTCGACGAAATCTTCTGCGGAGAGCCCCGACAAGACGGCGTCGAAGCGCATGATGATGGCGCCGTCGAGGCCCAGACCGGCGAACAGGCGCAACTTGGCGCGCCGGTCGCTGAGACGGAAGACCGGCTCCTGCGGCCGGAAGAAGCTGCGCGGATGTGGCTCGAAGGTGAGCACCGCGCTCGGCCGGGCAAGCGCCCGGGCACGCGCCTGCGCTGCGCCGATCACCGCCCGGTGGCCACGGTGGACGCCGTCGAAGTTGCCGATGGCAAGCACCGCGCCGGAAAGCCCGCCGGGAGCGACGTCTTCGGCACCGCCGGAGGCGACAAGGAATGTCTCTGGAATGGTGAACTGACCGGTCATCAACGGAACGGGTGAAAAAATCCGCCGGAAACTGTGACGTTCGCCCGCCCACGTCAAGCGCCGCCGGGTTAACACACCGTTCATCACTGCAGCGGCTTAACAGCTTATTCAACTAACGCTGCCAAGAATACAAATGCTCACTCAAAGGCTGTAGTCATGGCGCTTGATTTCTCGATGCCCGTGCTTGTGGTCGATGATTACCGGACGATGGTGCGGATCATCCACAATCTGCTGAGGCAGATCGGATTCAGCGACCTCGACGGTGCGGCGGATGGCATCACCGCGCTCGAAAAGCTGCGCCGCAGACGCTACGGACTCGTCATCTCCGACTGGAACATGGAGCCGATGACCGGCTACGATCTGCTGCAGGCGATTCGCGCCGACACGGCGCTCGCCGATACGCCGTTCATCATGATCACGGCCGAATCGAAAACCGGCAACGTCATCGCCGCGAAGCAGGCCGGCGTTTCCACCTATATCGTCAAGCCGTTCAACGCCCAGATTCTGAAAAACAAGATCGAAACGATCTTCATCGGCAGCAGGGCGGACACCGACCCGTTGCCCGTCATCTGAGCGCCATCACCACTGCAACCGCGAAGTGACGCCCGTGGGGACCCCGTCGGCGGCACCGAACATGGCCGCCAGCGCCGTGCCGTCCGGCGCATCGCGCGCACCCAATTCGTCGGCATGAATTCCTGAGGTGACAAACAGGAAATCGAGACCGCAATCGCGGGCCCCGGCGTAATCGGTCCGCATCGAATCGCCGATCGCGAGCACGCGCGACGGCGAGACGGCCGCGCCGCGGCGCGCCGCAGCCTTTTCCAGCGCCTGATCGTAGATTGGACGATACGGCTTGCCGGCATAGAGCACGTCGCCGCCCATCGCACGATAGAGATCGGCGAGCGCCCCGGCGCAGTAGATCAGACGTCCGCCCTTGTCGACGACGACGTCCGGATTGGCGCAGGCCATGAACAGCTTGCGCGCCTGCATGCCGGCAAGCAGCTCGCGATAATCGTCAGGCGTCTCGTGATCGTCCTCGAACAGGCCGGTACACACGACATAATCGGCATCGGCGTCGGTGGCGAATACGACATCCATGTCGTCGAAGATCGGACGGTCGCGTGGCGGGCCGAGATGGAAGACCCGCTCGCCGGCGCGCGCGAGAATGGCGCTGCGCGTCACGTCGCCGGACGACACCACGTCGTCATAAGCGTCGCGCGGCACCTGCAGGCGACCGAGCTGTTCGATAACGGAGAACGACGGCCGCGGGGCATTGGTGACGAGCACCACCCGGCCGCCAGCGGCACGGAAATGCACCAGCGCGTCGCAGGCATCGGGAAAGGCACTGACGCCGTTATGGATGACGCCCCACACGTCGCAGAGCAGCACATCGTAGCGCGGGGCGAGGATCGACAGTCGTTCGAACAGAGGCACGGTCATGGCGACAGACCGCTAGCATCGGAATGCCGCCGCGCAAAGTCCGGTTATGCCGCAGGCACGCCCCGCGGCAGCGGGTCCCGCCTGTCCGGCGCCGGCCTCGACGGCACTCGCACGGACGGGGGCACGGCGGCGGGAGCAGCAGCGGATGACGGCGCAGCCGCCTGGAGCGCCTCCGGCCGCACCGGCCGCGGCGGGGAGAACAGGAAGCCCTGGCCAAACTGCACATTGTAATCGAGCAGATCGACCACCATCGCCTCGTTTTCGATCCGCTCGACGACCAGGTCGATTTGCGAGCGCGCCAGAAGCGGTGCCAGATCTGTCGGGTCGATGTTGCTTTGCGCCGCAGCATCCTTGTCGAGGAGCAGGCGCGCCGGCAATTTGAGAAAACGGAATCCGCGCTCGAACAGTTCGCGCGGCTCGATCCGCAAATCCGTCACATGATCGAGCGAAAAGCGAAAGCCGAGTTCAGCGATCGCCGCCAATCCCTCATGTTCGATGGCGCCGAATGAACGATAGGCACGCTGCCGGAATTCAAACACCAGCGATGGCGCCAGGGCCCGATTTGCCTGCATGAAATCGTGGAATTGGCGGAAAAAGGCCGGATCACTCAGCGTCGCGATGCCGAGATTGCAGAACAGTCCGACATCCCGATTTTTGTGCAACAGCCGCCGGACCACCTGGACGCAGCGGAAGAGCAGCAGATTGTCGATCTTCGGCGTCAGGCCGCCGCCATCGGCATAATCGATGAATTCCTCGGCCGGTATGACCTCGTCCTCGGCGGTGCGCAGCCGCGACATCGCCTCGTAGAATCGGACCCGGCGCTGTGGCAGGGTAACGATCGGCTGCAGATAGAGATCGATGCGCTGCGCATCGACAGCGTCCGCGATCATCGCCACGACCTGCTCGCGGCTGATGCCGGCGAAACGGCCAGTTCCGGCTGCCATGCCGGTTCCGCTCGCCACGTCCGGTTGCGGCTTGCCCTCATCCCCCGTCGGGGTTTCCAGCACGATATCCTCGGCGCTCAGTAGCAGCGGTCCCGCTTCTTCTACTGCCTGCGCCACCGGGTGACCGCGCAACTGGCTGTCATGCGCGGCCACGGTTTCGGCGATCTGCTTGATCAGGCCGCCCAGCTCGCCGATTTCGGCAGCAAGCGGATCGAGCCCGTCGCGCTCGCGGTTGGCGGCGGCATTGAGACGCTCTTCCATGGAGGCAAGTCGCCGCCCCAGCGCCGCGACATCGCGCGCCAGTTCGGCGCTGCCGCGCGACAGCGCGGCAATGTGATCGCTCAGATCGGCGGGCGGGCGCGGGCGCCGGGCCACATTGTACAGCGCAAGGCAGCATAACACCGTCAGCGCGACCAGCGCCGAGGGCAGCGCCGGCAATCCGGCGGCAAGAAACAGCACCGCGCCGAGCGAACCGGCGATGATTACCATGCAAGCGGCCACGAATGTGGCGGTCAGGCGCCGCATGATCTCCAGCCTATTCCCGCGAATGCACTCTTGGCGTAGCAAAATCGAATCACAAGTGATTCGCGCCCCGACCCACTGTTCATGAGGCTGCCTGTCTGCGCAACGGCCAACTCCTGCTATGTTGACCGCCCTTCCGACACAGTATCCGGTCCAATGAGCGTCTCCACTCTCGAAGCAACCATTACGCAGCGCCCCGTCGCAACCCTCGCCGGCTTTCTGGCGCTGCATCTGGCGGTATGGACGGCGCTGCCAACGCTGCTTTACCCGAATCTGCCGCTCGATCTGATCGAAGCGCTGACCTATGGCCGCGAATGGCAGCTCGGCTACGACAAGCTGCCGCCGCTGCCGTGGTGGCTGGTCGAAATCGCCTGGCAGATCGCCGGCCAGAACATCCACGCCGATATCGCCTATTATCTGCTGGCGCAGATCACCGTCTGTATCGCGCTCGCCGCCGTCTGGGCAACGGCGCGGCCGATCGTCGGCCCGGCCGGCGCGCTCGCAGCGCTCATGATCGTCGACGGGCTGCACTATCTGAATTTCACCGCCGCCAAATTCAATCACGATGTCGTCCAGTTGCCGCTATGGGCACTCGCCGGCTTTGCCTTTCATCGCGCGCTGCGCAACGGCGCGTGGCGCTACTGGATTGCTCTCGGCCTTGCCATCGGTCTGGCGCTGTGGGCGAAATATTTCGTCGTGATGCTGGCCGTGCCGATCGCACTGTTCCTCCTCTTCGACCGCGAGGCGCGCAAACATCTGGCGACGCCGCGTCCCTATGTCGCCGCAGCGGTGGCGCTCGGCGTGATGCTGCCGCATCTGATCTGGCTGGTGGACAACGACTTCCTGCCGTTCGCTTATGCCGAGGCGCGGGCGCAGCCCTCGCGCGGCCTGATCGATCATCTGTGGCATCCGCTGCAATTCATCGTCAGCCAGTGGTTCTTCATGATCCCGGCGCTGGTCATCGCCGCGGCGCTGTTCGTGCCGCGCGCCCGCGAGACGCCGCCGTCACGCGATATCCATGGCCGGATTCATGACTGGACCTATGACCGGCGCATCGTCTCGCTGCTTGCCTTCGGGCCGGCGGCGGCGGTCGTGGCGCTCGCCGCGGTCAGCGGCCGCGGCACCATCGCCATGTGGGGCTATCCGCTGTGGATGTTCCTCGGCCTGTGGCTGGTGATGGAGGCCCGCACGCTGCTGACGGGGCAACGGTTGCGGCGGCTGGTGACGGCATGGGCGGTGGTCTTCGCCGGCTTCGCCACCGTGTTCGTCGTCAGCTATGCGGTAATGCCGGCCTTCGATCACCGCTACCGCGCGGTGTTCTTTCCCGGCGACGCGCTGGCGCAGCAGATGTCGACGCGGTTTCGCGCGCTGACCGGCAAGCCGCTCGCCTATATCGTCGCGACGATGTGGGACGGCGGCAATGCCGCGCACTATTCGCCGGAGCGGCCGCAGCCGCGCGTGCTGATCGACGGCAAGCCGGCTCGCGCCCCGTGGATCGACCTCGCCGACCTCGCCAGCAAGGGCGCGGTGATCGTCTGGACCGGCAGCGATCCTTCGGTACTGCCGGCGATATTCCGCACCGTCGGCGCCGATGCGGAAATCCAGCAGCCGTTCACCCTGCCCTATCGCCGCGGCAGCGGCGAAGTGCATGTCGGCTGGGCGTTGCTGCGCCCAAGGCCGGCGCTCGCCGCCGCTACGCCACCGCGCGGATGACCGCCGCCACCTTGTCGAAGATCTCGCCGATCTCCGCCTCGCTAACGATCAACGGCGGCGACAAGGCAAGCGTGTCGCCGACGCCGCGCAGCATCAGATCGTGCTCGTGGAAGGCGCGCGTCATCGCATCGAAACCGCGCCGGCCCGGCCCATCGGCACGCGGGGCAAGATCGATGCCGACGGTGATCCCGACCATGCGGATGTCGACCACGTTCGGCAGCCCCTTCAGGCCGAGCGCGGCGTCGTACCATGTCGGTTCGAGCTGGCGCGCCCGCGCAAACAGGTCCTCGTCGCGATAGAGATCGAGCGTCGCGAGTCCGGCGGCGCAGGCGAGCGGATGCGCCGAATAGGTGTAGCCGTGGAACAGCTCGATGACATGCTCCGGCCCGGTCATGAACGCATCGTAGAGACCCTTGCGCACCACGACGCCGCCCATCGGCACGCTGCCGGAGGTGATGCCCTTGGCGAAAGTGATCATGTCCGGCACCACGCCGTAGCGCTCGGCTGCGAAAGCATAACCGAGACGGCCGAAGCCGGTGATGACCTCGTCGAAGATCAGCAGGATGCCGTGCCTGTCGCAGATCTCGCGCAGCCGCTTGAGATAGCCCTTCGGTGCCGCCAACACGCCGGTCGAGCCGGCCATCGGCTCGACGATGACCGCAGCGACGGTGGAGGCATCGTGCAGCGCGACGATGCGCTCCAGTTCATCGGCGAAATGCGCGCCCCATTCCGGCTCGCCGCGGCTGAACGCCTGTTTCTCGCGATCATAGGTCGAGGGAAGATGATCGACGCCGGCCAGCAGCGTGCCGAACATCTTGCGATTGGAAACGATGCCACCCACCGAAATGCCGCCGAAGCCGACGCCGTGATAGCCACGCTCGCGGCCGATGAGCCGGGTGCGCCCGCCCTGCCCGCATACGTTGAAATAAGCCAGCGCAATCTTCAACGCGGTATCGACCGCCTCGGAGCCGGAATTGCAGAAGAAGACATGGTCGAGATCACCCGGCGCCAGCGCCGCGACGCGCGCGGCAAGCTCGAACGCCTTCGGATGTGAGAACTGGAAGGCGGAGGCATAGTCCAGTTCAGCCGCCTGCGCCTGGATGGCGGCAACGATCGGATCGCGGTTGTGGCCGGCATTGGTGCACCATAAACCCGACGAACCGTCGAGCAGCTTGCGCCCGTCCGGCGTGAAATAGTGCATGTCCTTGGCGCGCGAGACGAGTCGTGGCGCACGTTTGAAGGCGCGATTGGCCGTGAACGGCATCCAGTAGGGTTCGAGATCGTTGGGGATCGCCGCGGTGTGGGACATGTCTTTCAAATCTCCGTCGAGGCCAGGCCTTAGCCGGTGTTGGCTTTAGCAGATTTTGTCGGCGGCCAGCCGATTTCGTTGCCCCTGCCGGTGCCGACAAACGTCTATAGTCCTGCGGGCGCCGCTCTATCAGATGCGCCGCCGCAGGAGCAAACCAATGCCCGGATCAAAACCGCTGGCCGAGAAAACCCTGTTCGTCACCGGCGCATCGCGCGGCATCGGGCTCGCCATCGCGCTGAAGGCCGCAGCCGACGGCGCCAATATCGCCATCGCCGCCAAGACCACAGCGCCGCATCCCAAGCTCGAGGGGACGATCCATTCAGCCGCGGCAGCCATCGAAGCGGCCGGCGGCCGCGCGCTGCCGCTCGCCGTCGACATACGCGACGAAGCGGCGGTGAAAGATGCGATCGACAGGACGGCACAGACTTTCGGCGGCCTCGACATCGTCGTCAACAATGCCAGTGCCATTTCGCTGACCCCGGTGGTCGAGACCGATATGCGTCGTTTCGACCTGATGCATCAGGTCAATGCGCGCGGCACCTTCATGGTGTCGAAATATGCGATTCCGCACCTCCTCAAGGCCGCACGCCCGCACATCCTCATGCTGTCGCCGCCGCTCGACATGCAGGAGAAATGGTTTGCGCCGTCCACCGCCTACAGCATGGCCAAGTTCGGCATGAGCATGGCTGCACTCGGTCTCGCCGGCGAGTTGCGCGGGCGGGTCGCCGTCAACGCGCTGTGGCCGCGCACCACCATCGCCACCGCCGCGATCCGCAACCTGCTCGGCGGCGAGCGCACCATGGCGATGTCGCGCACGCCCGCGATCCTTGCCGACGCCGCCCATGCGATCTTCCAGAAACCTGTCAGTTTCACCGGCCATTTCCTGATCGACGACAGCTTCCTGGCCGGCGAAGGCGTCACCGATTTCGACCGGTACCGGGCCGATCCGACGCGGCCGCTGGCGCCGGATTTCTTCGTACCGGAAGCCAGCACCCCGCCGCCGGGCGTTCGCTTGCAACACCGGATCTGAGTCGCCAATCCGCCTTGGCCCGGGGTGGCCGTTGTCGCCGCCAGGCGCTAAAACCAGCCTATGACCACGCTTCTCATCACCCATCCGGCCTCGCTCAACCACAGGACGCCCGAGGGGCACCCCGAACGGCCTGACCGCATTCGTGCGCTCGAGGCGGTCTGGGCCCGGGATGCGTTCAAGCCACTGACACGCGCGCAGGCGCCGATGAGCGAACTGGAAACCGTCGCGCTGTGCCACCCGATGGACTATGTCGAGTTCATCCGCGACAACGCGCCGAAGGAGGGCATGGTGGGGCTGGACGGCGACACGGTGATGTCGCCCGGCAGCTTCGAGGCGGCTCTGCGCTGCGTCGGCGCCGCTACCCTTGCCATCGACGCCATTATCGAAAAGAAAACCGACAACGCCTTCTGCGCCATGCGGCCGCCCGGCCACCATGCCGAAACGGCCAAGCCGATGGGCTTCTGCATCTTCAACAGCGCCGCCATCGCAGCGCGCTATGCGCAGAAGAAGCACGGCGTCGACCGCGTCGCGCTCGTCGACTTCGACGTGCACCACGGCAACGGCTCGCAGGAGATTTTCTGGCGCGACCCGACGGTGATGTATTGCTCGACGCATCAGATGCCGCTCTACCCCGGCACTGGCGCCAGCGACGAACGCGGTGAGCACAACAACATCGTCAATGCGCCGCTGCGACCGGGCGACGGCGGGCCGGAATTCCGCGCCGCGCTCGAAAGCGTGATCCTGCCGCGGCTGCGCGAATTCCAGCCTGACTTCCTGCTGATCTCCGCCGGCTTCGACGCGCACCAGCGCGACCCGCTCGCCAATCTCAATCTGGTGGAAGACGATTTCGCCTGGGCCACGCAGAAGCTGATGGAGGTCGCCGACAAGCGCGCCGGCGGCCGCATCGTCTCCCTGCTGGAAGGCGGCTACGACCTGCATGGGCTCGCCGGCTCGGCGGCCGCGCATGTCGGCGTGCTGATGCGGGGGTGATCCGGTATCAATGCCGGGATAAGCCTCCGCCTGACTTGACACCCGCGCCCGAATAGCGCGACCTGCCGCCACCTACAGGATCAAAAAGCCATGGCCGATTCCGCAACCGACGTGAAAAAGCTGCCATTCGAGCAGGCGATCGCGGAACTCGAATCGATCGTCAGAAAGCTCGAAGAAGGCAAGGTGCCGCTCGAGGAATCGGTGGCGATCTACGAGCGCGGCGAACTGTTGAAAAAGCGCTGCGAGGAGTTGTTGGCGCAGGCGGAAGCCCGCGTCGAGAAGATCACCCTGACCAGCGGCGGCAAGCCCGGCGGGGCAGAGCCGCTCGATGTCGACTGACAACGGCGGCGCTGCGGTCGCGGCATCGATCAAGCGACGGCACGTCATCTACGCACAGGGCTATGATCCGCGCGGGCTCGCCGAATATTACCGACTGTTTCGCAGCGAATATCGCAAATTCTGTGCGCTCTACGGATTGAGCGGCAGGGTAGGCAAGATCGTCAATCCACCGGACCGTTTCACCACCCACTGGACCCTCGACACCGAAGGCACCAATGCCGATGGCGAGCATTGGCACGTTCATACCACCTACGAATTCCTGCGCTGGGAAGACATCATCCGCCGCGATTTCGCCCGGCCGGCCTGGTGGAAGACGCTCTACGCGATCGGCACTTTCGTCGGCACCCTCGTCAACGGCGTCTATTGGCGGATCGCGCGGGCACATTGGCGCTTCGCGCTGTTCATGTTCTACCCGTTCGTCATCCTGACGACGAATCTGCTCGCCGCCGCGCTTGCCGGCGGTTTGGCCGGCAGCCTGATCGGGCTGTTCGCCTCGCCGCTTCTGGCCTGGCTGATCGGCATCATGATCTTCGTCGCCGCCTTCGTCGTCATCGTGCGCAAGACCGAGCCGTTGTCGTACATGCTCTATATGTTCGACGACATCGCCTCGACGCACCAGTTCGCCTATGGCAGGCGGTCCGACTGGGAAAAACGCTTCGAGGCCTTCGCCGATTATCTCGTCGAGGCAGTCCGCACATCGGACGCCGACGAGATCGTCGTGGTCGGCCACTCATCCGGCTCCTTCGTCGCGGTCGAAGTGATCGGGCGAGCGCTGGCGCACGATATAGCGTGCGCGCACGGCAAGCCCCTGTCGCTCGTTACCATCGGCGCCAATCTGCCGATCATCGGCTTCAATCCGCCAGCTACTGCCTTCCGGGACCGGCTGGCAGCGCTGGCGCGATGCCCGGACATCGACTGGATCGATTACCAGTCGCGCAAGGACGTGATGAACTTCTATCCGTTCGATCCGGTCGGCGGCCACGGCCTCGCGCACGGCGCGGCGCGGCAGAATCCCACCATCGTGCCGGTACGCTTTCGCGACATCATCAGGCCGGAGAGCTATGCCGCGTTCCGCTGGCGCTTTTTCCGGGTGCATTTCCAGTTTCTCATGGCCAATGAGCGCATCGGCGCGGCCTACGACTATTTCATGGTCTGCTGCGGACCGTTCCGACTTGCGGCCCGGGCGCGCCATCCCGAGGCTGTCGTAGCGCGGAGCCCCGGCAGCGCCGCACCTGAACTGGCCACCGCGCCCGTCAAGGGCTAAATCAGCGACAGCGGCGCCCCATCAGCCGAATTGCTGCCGGTTTTGATGTGGTATAGATGTGCCGCGCGGCCCGGTTGAAGGCCGCGAATCCCGGAGCACCCTTGTCCTCGTCATCCACCACTCCCCTGCTCGACCGTATCCGGACACCGGCCGACCTGCGCCAACTGGCTGACGACCAGTTGCGGCAGCTCGCCGACGAATTGCGCCGCGACACAGTCAGCGCCGTGGCCGCCACCGGCGGCCATCTCGGCGCCGGGCTCGGCGTGGTCGAACTGACGGTGGCGCTGCACCATGTCTTCGATACGCCGCACGACCGGCTGATCTGGGACGTCGGTCACCAGGCCTATCCGCACAAGATCCTCACCGGGCGGCGCGACCGCATCCGAACGCTGCGGCAGGGCGGCGGCCTGTCCGGCTTCACCAAGCGCGCCGAGAGCGAGTTCGACCCGTTCGGCGCGGCGCATTCCTCGACCTCGATCTCCGCCGGACTCGGCATGGCCGTAGCGCGCGACCTCGACGGCCGCTGCAACAACGTCATCGCGGTGATCGGCGACGGTGCAATGTCGGCCGGCATGGCCTACGAGGCGATGAACAACGCCGGCGCGATGAATTCGCGGCTGATCGTCATCCTCAACGACAACGACATGTCGATTGCGCCGCCGGTCGGCGCCATGTCGTCCTATCTGGCGCGGCTGATCTCCGGCAAAACCTATCGGACGCTGCGCGACATCGGCAAGCAGCTCGCGCACAGGCTGCCGAAATTCTTCGGCGAGAAGGCCGAGCGCGCCGAGGAATTCGCGCGCGGTTTCTGGACCGGCGGCACGTTGTTCGAGGAACTGGGCTTCTATTACGTCGGACCGATCGACGGCCATAATTTCGATCACCTGCTGCCGGTGTTGCGCAATGTCCGCGACGCCGAGACAGGTCCGATTCTCGTCCATGTGGTGACCCAGAAAGGCAAGGGTTATCCGCCGGCAGAGACCTCCGCCGACAAATATCACGGCGTCGTCAAGTTCGACGTGAAGACCGGCGCGCAGGCAAAGTCCAAGGCGACCGCGCCGAGCTATACCAAGGTGTTCGGCGAGAGCCTCGTCCGCGAGGGCCGGAAAGACGACAGGATCGTCGCCATCACCGCCGCGATGCCCTCGGGCACCGGCGTCGACCTGTTCCAGAAGGAATTTCCCAAGCGCACCTTCGACGTCGGCATCGCCGAGCAGCATGCGGTGACGTTTGCCGCCGGACTTGCCGCCGAAGGCTACAAGCCATTTGCCGCCATCTATTCCACCTTTCTGCAGCGCGCCTACGACCAGGTGGTGCACGACGTCGCCATCCAGTCGCTGCCGGTGCGCTTCGCCATCGATCGCGCCGGTCTCGTCGGCGCCGATGGACCGACGCATGCCGGCTCGTTCGACGTCGCCTATCTGGGCTGCCTTCCCGGGTTCGTGGTGATGGCAGCCGGCGACGAGGCCGATCTGGTGCATATGATCGCGACCGCGGCAGCCATCGACGACCGGCCCTCGGCTGTCCGCTATCCGCGCGGCGAAGGCCGCGGCGTGCCGTTGCCGACGGAAGGCGTGCCGCTCGAGATCGGCAAGGGTCGCGTACTGCGCGAGGGCAGCAAGGTCGCACTGCTGTCGTTCGGCGCGCGGCTCGGAGAATGCCTGAAAGCGGCGGACGAGCTTGCCTCCTTCGGCCTCTCCACCACCGTCGCCGATGCGCGCTTCGCCAAGCCGCTCGATGTCGATCTCGTATTGCGGCTGGCGCGCGAGCACGAGGTGCTTATCACCATCGAGGAAGGCGCGATCGGCGGCTTCGGCAGCCACGTGCTGCAAGAACTGTCGGAACACGGCATGCTCGATCGCGGACTGAAGGTGCGCAGCATGGCGCTGCCCGACGTCTTCATCGACCAGGATGCACCGGCGGCGATGTATGCCAGGGCCGGCCTCGACGTCCGCGGCATCGTCGCCAAGGCGTTCGAGGCGCTCGGCAAAAGCGTTCACAGCAAGGATGGGCACGACGCAAAGCTGGCCTAGCCGCCCCCTGCACGAAGCCACGTCGCCCATCATCTTTGGCAATCCAATCCATCAAAAACAAAAATGCGTCTTCACGCATCAATTCGTATTTCCTCCATGATCCTGCTCTAGGCGTGCGGCACGCAGAGCAACCCACATGACAATGGCCCCTTCACCATCCGCCGGACACGCGGCGGCAAGGGTTCCTTCGCCCTGGCGCACGGAACTCACCGAAACCGTCCGGCTCGCCATCCCAATGGCGGCAACGCAATTAGGTCAGGTCGCGATGATGACCACCGACCTGGTGCTGCTCGGGCGGCTCGGCGAGGATGTCGTCGCTGCCGTCGCACTGGCGCATATCGTTTTGTTCGCCTGCTTCATGCTCGGCACCGGTCTTGTGGCTGCCGTCTCGCCGCTCGCGGCGCAGGCATTCGGCGGGCGCGATCCACGCATGGTGCGTCGCGCGTTGCGCGTCGGCCTGTGGGCAGCGACGTTCATCGGCATTCCGCTGACGATCGCCCAGCTTTACGGTTTTGAAATTCTGACCGCTCTCGGACAGGACACCGCGACCGCACGCGTGGCCGGGCGTTATCTCGACGGCCTCGCCTGGAGCATGGTGCCGGCCTGGTGGTTTATCGCACTGCGCAGCTTCATGGGTGCGGTAAACCGCCCGGAGCCCGGCCTGTGGATCACCCTCGCCGCGATCCCGGCGAATCTCGGCGTCGCTTACGTGCTGATCCACGGCGCCCTCGGCATGCCGCGTCTCGACGTATTCGGCGCCGGGCTGGCGACAACGCTTGTCAATCTCGGCATGTGCGCCGCCGGCATCTGGGTCTGCTATGCGCGCCGTCCATTTCGCAAGTATCGGATTCTCGGCCGCTTCTGGCGCGCAGACTGGCCGCTGATGCGCGAACTGATCGTCATCGGTGCTCCGATCTCCGGCATGTTCGCACTGGAATACGGTCTGTTCGCTGCCGCCGCCATTCTGATGGGCTGGATCAGCACCACTGCGCTCGCAGCCCATCAGATCGCCCTGCAATTCGCGTCCGTCATCTTCATGGTGCCGTTCGGTATCGCGCAGGCGGCAACCGTGCGCGTCGGGCAGGCGGTCGGTCGCCGCGACAGCGCCGGCACGCGCCTCGCCGGTTTCGTCGCCATCGTGCTCGGCGCGAGTTTCATGGTGATGATGGTGCTGCTGGTGATGATGACGCGCGATCTGATCCCGCTTGCGTTCCTGGGCAACGATACCGAGCATAGCGCCGCCACCATTGCCCTCACGGCGACGCTGCTTCTGCTCGGCTCGACATTCTTCGTCGCCGACGGCATCCAAAGCGTCGCGGCCGGCGCGCTGCGCGGTCTCAACGACACGCGCGTGCCGCTGCTGATCGCCGCGGTATCGTTCTGGCTCGTCGGCTTCCTCTTCTCTTACGGCCTGGCATTCCCCGCAGGGTTCGAGGCTCCCGGCGTATGGATCGGTTTTTCCATCGGTCTTACCGTGTATGCGATATTGCTGGTCTGGCGCTTCCACGCGCTGACCCAGCGCGGTTATCTTCCGACGATCCCCACCGCCAACTGAACCGCATTGGAATGAATGAGTCTCTGACGATCGAGCGCATCGGCCATCGCGGCGACGGCATCGCCGCGACACCGGCCGGAGAGGTATTCGTGCCTTATGCACTCGTCGGCGAAACCGTCGAGACTGCTGTCGAGCCCGACCATCCGGACCGCCGGCGACTCGTGCGGATCGTATCGCCAAGCGTGGAGCGCGCCGCACCGATCTGCCCGCATTTCGGTACTTGCGGCGGTTGCGCCACACAGCACTGGCAACTTGCGCCCTACCTTGCCTGGAAGCGCCAGCTTGTCATCGACGCGCTACGGCTGGAAGGCATCGAGACCGACGCAGACGACACGCCTCGCGATGCGCACGTCGACACAGCCGGGAAACCGTACGTCGATGCCTGCATCGACGCCCACGGCGAAGGCCGGCGGCGCGTTACGCTGCACGCACGAGGCGGCGCGGTCGGGTTCATGGCGGCGCGCGCACATCGACTCGTCGAGATCGCGCAATGCCCGGTGCTGGCACCAACGCTTGCCGGCGCATTGCCGGCGGCCCGTGCCATCGCGCAGGCATTGCGAACCGGCAAGCCGCTCGACATCCAGATCACCGCCACCGATTCCGGACTCGACATCGACGTGCGCGGTTCCGGCCGGCTGAACGCGACGGAGGCCGGCGCATTGGCACGGATCGCTGCCAATCACCGACTGGCGCGACTGACGCGCCATGGCGAACTGGTAGCGCAAAACGTCACGCCGCAAATGCGGATCGGCAATGCAGCGGTGGCGCTCCCGCCCGGCGTCTTCCTGCAGGCAACGCAGGCCGGCGAAGAGGCGTTGGCGGCGCTGGTTGCCGGGAATATCGGTCAAGCAAAGCGGATCGCCGACCTGTTCTGCGGCATCGGCACCTTTGCGCTTCGTCTCGCATCGGCAGCGCCGGTCCTCGCCGCCGACAGCGAAGGCGACGCGGTGAATGCGCTGAAAAAGGCGGCCGCCGCGACACGCGGTCTGAAACCGATCGAAACACAGGCACGCGACCTGTTTCGCAGGCCGATGCAGCCGCTCGATCTCAAGGGCGTCGATGCCGTGGTATTCGACCCGCCGCGCCAGGGTGCACAGGCGCAGGCCGAGGCGATCGCCGTCAGCAAAGTGCCGGTGGTCGTAGCGGTGTCCTGCAACCCGACGACCCTCGCGCGCGACCTGCGCATCCTCATCAATGGCGGCTACTGGCTTACCCGCGTCACGCCCGTCGACCAGTTTCGCTATTCACCGCATGTCGAAGTGGTCGGCCGACTCGAACGCCGTTGACCGTCACGACGGAGACACACGGATCGTCCGTCAGCGAGCCTCCGCTCAAGGACTACCCCAACGATCCTGCCAGATCTTCTCGCCGATAGTGCAGGAAACGCGCGGCGCGTTCGCCGCAGCCGGAATGATGTGCGGGTCACTCCCGGCCGGCGGCTTGCCGGCGACCTCCAGCACCAGTTTGGTGCGGGTGGCTTCGATGATTTTCTCGCGTTCCCTGATCGGAATGACGAAGGCGCCGGGGCCGCCAATCACGCAGTCTTCATAATAGGCATCCAGATTGTCGATATCCATCGGGTTGCGATACGAGCGGTTGAGCATGATCGGCAAGCCGTTGACGGTGATGCCACTTGCCACCACGTCGTCCCGGGCGCGCGTCACCAGCACGCCGCTGTTGTTGACGCCGTCGCCGGAGACATCGATGACGCGACGCAGCCCACGATAGCCGCTGCTCACGAACAGCGATTTGGCGAATTGCAGCGCACCGGAGATCGACGTCCGCGAGGCCCGCCGATACGGCGCCCGCTGGATATCGGCAGCGACGGAATCGGCACTTTCCGGGCCGTCGATCACCCGCCACGGCACGACGACACGCTGGTCGTTCGCACCCGCCCATTCCACGTAGGTGACGGCGATCCGGCCATTGGCACCGCTGCGCAGCGCGCCCAGGAACTCCTTCGAGGTGAGCGCGAGAATATAGCCCTCGCGCTGCAGCGCCTGCTCGTCGGGGTCCATCGAATAGGAGATATCGACCGCAAGAACGAGTTCGACGTCGACGGGAATGGCGCCGGCGCTGTTGTCTACCAGCGAGGTATAGAGGCCGCGCGGAGCGAATGCCGCCGCGGCCGACACGGCCAGCAGCGTCATCAGCACCGCGATCTGCACACTGCGCCAGCGCATCGGGGCTCTCCGCCCCGATGGTGTCACGAGCCGCGCGCGGGTGGAAGCGCCATGACGAAGAAAAGTGGCGCCGCCGGGTGGTTTAGCCGTCCAGGCCCTCGGTCGCGGCGATGGCGATGCCGAAGCCGCTCAAGCCAACATAAGTGCGATTGCTCGACGACAGCAGCCGGATGGAACCAATGCCGAGATCCTTGAGGATTTGTGCACCGAGACCGACCTCGCGCCACTGCTGCGTGCGGGCCGCTTCCGTCGCGGTGGCGTCGCCCTGCGGGATATCGACCACCGGCACGCCGGCGGCGCCGTCGCGCAGATAGATCAGCACGCCACGGCCGTCGCGCTTGAAGCAGCGCAAGGCCGCATGAACGGTCTTGGCGCCACCGAAGACATCGCCGACGACGTCGGCGCGATGCAGCCGCGCCGGCATGTTTTCGCCGTCGCCGATAGCGCCATAGACAAACGCCAGATGGTGGACCTTGTCGAACGGCGTCACATAGGCATAGCCAGTCAGCGTACCGATTTCGGACGGAACCTGGAACTCGGCGACGCGCTCGACCAGCTTGTCGCGTGCCTGCCGATAGGCGATCAGGTCGGCGATCGAGATACGCTTGAGGCCGTATTTGTCCGCGAAGGCAGCAACCGCCGGACCGCGCATCACGGTGCCATCGTCGTTCATCAGTTCGGACAGCACGCCGACCGGAGGCAGGCCCGCCAGCCGGCAGAGATCGACACAGGCTTCCGTGTGGCCGGAACGCATCAGCACGCCACCGTCACGGGCGATCAGCGGAAAGACATGGCCGGGACGCACGAAGTCCGACGCGCCGGAATTGCCGTTGGCCAGTGCCCGCACGGTATTGGTGCGCTCCTCCGCTGAAATGCCGGTGGTCAGGCCATGCTTGACGTCGACCGTCACCGTGAACGCCGTGCCGAGCGGCGCGTCGTTCGCCGTCACCATCGGCGCCAGATTGAGCCGGCGCGCCCATTCCACATCGAGCGGTGCGCAGACGATGCCGGAGGTATGGCGGATGAAGAACGCCATCTTGTCCGGCGTACATAGCGAGGCGGCGACGAACAGGTCGCCTTCGTTCTCGCGATCGTCATCGTCCGAGACGACAATGACCTCGCCATCGGCGAATGCCTTGATGACAGCTTCGATGCTGTGGCTGGCGGCTTGCAACACGATCAACCCTTGTTGGCCGGCGCTGATGCCGGCAGTTCGAATGGCCACGGCCGGGGTTCGCCGACCTGGCCGCGATGACGCAGATAATGGTCGGCAACGACACATGCCACCATCGCCTCGGCGACCGGCACCGCGCGGATGCCGACACAGGGGTCATGCCGACCCTTGGTAACGATCTCGGTGTTGCGGCCGTAACGGTCGACCGTCGGTCGCGGGGTCAGGATCGACGAGGTCGGCTTCACCGCAAAACGCGCCACCAGCGGCTGGCCGGTGGAAATACCGCCCAGTACGCCGCCGGCATGGTTGCCAAGAAACACCGGTTTTCCGTCATTGCCCATGCGCATATCGTCGGCATTTTCCTCGCCGCGCGCCGTGGCAGCCGCGAAGCCATCGCCGATCTCGACGCCTTTCACGGCATTGATGCCCATCAGCGCCGCGGCAAGATCGGCATCGAGCTTGCCATAGACCGGCGCTCCGAGACCCGGCGGAACCCCCTCCGCCACCACCTCGATCACCGCACCGACCGAGGAGCCGGATTTGCGCACATCGTCGAGATAGGTCTCGAAGAACTTCGCCTGCACCGGGTCGGGACAGAAAAACGGGTTGTTGTCCCGCTCGCTCCAGTCGAAACGGCTGCGGTCGATCTTGTGCGGTCCCATCTGCACCAAAGCAGCGCGCACGACGAGCCCGGGCACCACCCGGCGCGCCACCGCGCCGGCGGCGACCCGCGCCGCGGTCTCGCGCGCCGATGCGCGGCCGCCGCCGCGATAATCCTGGATGCCGTATTTGACGTCGTAGGTGTAACCGGCATGACCCGGCCGGTATTTATCCTTGATCTCGGAATAGTCCTTCGAGCGCTGATCGACATTCTCGATCATCAGCATGATCGGCGTGCCGGTGGTCACCTCCTGGCCCGAGGCCTCGTCGCGGAATATGCCGGACATGATCTTCACCGCATCCGGCTCGCGCCGCTGCGTGGTGAAGCGCGACTGGCCGGGCCGGCGCCGGTCAAGCTCCCGCTGGATATCCTCGACCATCAGCGGAATGCGTGGCGGGCAGCCGTCGATAACGCAGCCGAGCGCCGGGCCGTGACTTTCGCCGAAGGTCGTAACCCTGAACAAGTGACCGAACGTATTGAAGGACATGATATTTCGTTGTCGCCAAATGAGAGCCGTGTGGTAGCCCGCGCATCCACCCGCGGTCAAATGAACGGCGCCGCCCGGCACCGATTCCGGGCCTTGTCTGAACACCGGTTAATGTCTAGCTGAATATCCATTAAGATATTGAAATAACTACGTTTTTTTGATTTTTTGCTTGCGGGACACAGGCAACAAGCGTATGGATTTTACCGTCCGGCAAAAGGGCTCCGACGGACCGCATCGCGGCCGCAAAACTCTTCGCCGAGCGAACCGTTCATCAAAGGACACGACCATGCGCACGCTTACTGCCCTCGTCGCGGCCCTCGGCTTCTTCGCTGCCACGACGCTCCCGTCCGTTGCTGCGACCACCGATGCCGCCACCCACGTCGAATTCACCGCCGCCAAGAAGAAGGCGACGAAGACGAAAGCCAAAAAGCAGAAGAAATCGGAGGTCACCACTTCTGACCTGACCGCCAAGGCGAAAGCCAAGAAGGCGAAGGCCAAGAAGCAGAAGAAGTCGGAGCTCACCACTTCCGACCTGACCGCCAAGGCGAAGGCCAAGAAGGCGAAAGCCAAGAAGCAGAAGAAGTCGGAGCTCACCACCTCTGACCTGACTGCCAAGGCGAAGGCCAAGAAGGCGAAGGCCAAGAAGCAGAAGAAGTCGGAGCTCACCACCTCTGACCTGACCGCCAAGGCGAAGGCCAAGAAGGCGAAAGCCAAGAAGCAGAAGAAGTCGGAGCTCACCACCTCTGACCTGACTGCCAAGGCGAAGGCCAAGAAGGCGAAAGCCAAGAAGGCCAAGAAGTAAGACCGCGACAGACGCTCGCGTCTAAAAGAAACAGCCGGGCCTGAGGCCCGGCTGTTTTTTATTTCAGAGTTCAAACGGCCTTCATTTGGAGCTGTTATCCGGGAATTCCTTGCCGACGGCAATGTCCGGCGCATCCGGATGTTTCATACCGACGATGTGATAGCCTGAATCGACATGGGTGATCTCGCCGGTGACGCCGGTCGACATGTCCGACAGCAGGTAGACTGCACTGTTGCCGACTTCATCGAGCGTCACGTTACGACGTAGCGGCGTGTTGTACTCGTTCCATTTCAGGATGTAACGAAAGTCACCAATGCCGGAGGCGGCCAGTGTTTTCAGCGGTCCCGCCGAGATGGCATTGACGCGAATCTTCTTCTCGCCGAGATCGGCAGCCAGATAGCGCACCGAACATTCGAGCGCCGCCTTGGCGATCCCCATGACGTTGTAATGCGGCATCCATTTTTCGGCGCCGTAATAGGTCAGCGTCAGCAGCGAACCGCCATTTGGCATCAGCTTTTCAGCACGCTGCGCCACCGAGGTAAAGGAGTAGCAGCTGATCAGCATGGTCTTGCTGAAATTGTCCTCGGTGGTATCGACATAGCGGCCGTCGAGCTGCTCCTTGTCGGAGAAGGCAATGGCATGGACGACGAAATCGAGCGACCCCCAGGCATCGGCGACTGCGGCAAAGACCGCATCGAGGCTCGCCGGATCGGTGACGTCGCAATGTCCGACGACCCGTCCACCTACCTCTTGCGCCAGCGGCTCGACCCGCTTCTTCAGCGCGTCACCCTGATAGGTAAAAGCGAGTTCCGCGCCCTGCCCATAGCAGGCGCGTGCAATACCCCATGCGATCGAACGGTTATTGGCCACCCCGAGGATCAGGCCACGCTTGCCACGCATCAATCCCGCCGATTCCGCCATTGTTGTCCCTGTTCTGTCGGCGTCGCGCCGGTCGCTTCGCATATGCCCCGTGGTTCTGGCATAGCGTCCCGACGCCTTCAAGCAAGCCCGGCGGACCGGATATCCCGGCATTAACGGCAACATGTGATACAGCCGAAGGAATAGCGGCGCTATATCCGGTGTTTGCCTTATCAGACACCCCACGCAGGCGCATGCCACGGCCGCGTCCCTGCGGCGCCGGCCGGCCGTGGGCGACGGCAAAGGGTGGAGAAAAGCCGGTGGCGAGCGGCATAGCGGGCTTCAGGCACAGCGTCGAGGCAACGATCCCGGCGTTGCGGCGCTATGCGCGAGCGCTGACGCATGACGCAGATATCGCCGATGATCTCGTCCAGGATACGCTGGTGCGGGCGCTGCGTTCCGAATCGCTGTTCCATGGGGGCGATATCCGCGCATGGCTCTACACCATCCTGACGAATCTCAACCGGAACCGGCTGCGGGGCCTGGCCCGGCGTCCGGCACTGGTTCCGATCACGGACGATGACGCAGCCGATATGACCGGCCCGCAAGCCGGGCAACGCGACATCGGCCGCGCGCTCGATAGTCTTGTGGAGGAACAGCGGGCTGCGTTGCTGCTGGTGGTGCTTGAAGGACTGACCTATCGCGAGGTCGCGGACGTCCAGGGCGTGCCGATCGGCACAGTGATGTCGCGCCTGGCGCGCGCACGAGCGCAGATCAAGGCTCATCTCGACGGCGAGCGTCCGACGCTGCGCCGCGTGAAATGAACAGGGACAAGAATGACCAATCCCGATCTACCCGTCACCGAGGACGAACTGCACGCTTATGTCGACGGTGAACTGCCCGCCGACCGGCAGGATGCGGTGGCTGCCTGGCTGCTGGCTCATCCGGAAGATGCCGCACGGGTCGCCGGCTGGCGCACACAGGCGGATGCCATGCGGGCGCGTTATGCCCACGTCGCCGACGAGCCGCTGCCTGCCCGGTTCCGGATCGATGCCCTGCTGCGCGGCAGGCCGATCGGGCGGCGCGTTGCCGCAATCGCGGTTGCCGCGACGGTCGCGGCTTTCCTGGCCGGCGGCGTTGCCGGCTGGATGGCGCGCGGCGCCAACGCCGCACCGACCGGGCTGGACCTGTTCACCAGCGAAGCGCTGAGCGCCCATCGCCTATACGTGGTCGAGGTCCGTCACCCGGTGGAAGTAGCAGCGAACGAACAGGCTCACATGGTGCAATGGCTGTCGAAGCGGCTCGGCTACAGCCAGCATGTGCCGAATCTGGAAACGATCGGCCTCAAACTGATCGGCGGGCGGTTGCTGCCGGGGCCGAACGGCGCCGCCGCGCTTTATATGTACGAGGGCCCAACCGGCGAACGCTTCACCATCTACAGCACCCGTGCCCGCGCCCCGCAGACCGCGCTGCGCTTCAAGCGAGGCGACCGCAACGCCGCTTATTACTGGGTCGACAATCAGGCCGCCTTCGTGGTCAGCGGACCAGCCGATCGCAGCCGGTTGAAGACCGTCGCGGAAGCCGTCTACGAGCAAGTCGACCAGGCGACGCGAGGCTAGTGCAGGACCGCTGCCGCGCCTTGGCGTGGCTACGCCATTTCCTTGCGCGGATCATAGGGCTTCTGTGCGCGCCACTTGCGCATCAGTTCCTGCAGATCGGCATCCGCCTCCGGCAGCATGATATTGACGGAGACCAACAGATCGCCGGCATTGCTCTTGCCCGGCATGCCCTTGCCGCGCAGCCGGAAGGTGCGCCCCGAACTGGTATTGGCGGGAATCGACAATTCCACCGCGCCATCGAGCGTTGGTACCCGCACCTTGCCGCCGAGCACCGCCTCGTCGAGCGTGATCGGCAGAGTCAGTCGCAAATTCTGACCGTCGAGGGTGAACAGCGGATGCGGCGCGACCGTTACCTCGATCAGCAGGTCGCCGCTCCCCCAAGGCCCCTTGTGGCCTTGCCCCTTCAGACGGATCTGCTGGCCGCTCGTCAGTCCGAGGGGAATCTTGACCTCGACGTCCTTGCCGTTAGGCAGGCGCACGCGCTTGGTTGCGCCCAGCGCAGCTTCGGACAGGGTAATGGTCAGCGCTGCCTGCGTATCGGCAGTAGCTGACGCGCCGGCGAAATTTTCCTGCTCGAATGCCGGGTCGCGGGCGCGTTGCGCCCGGCCACCGAACATTTCCTTGAGGATGTCCTCAAAACCGCCGGCACCAAAACCGCCGCGTGACGACTGCCGCCGCACGCCATCCGGCCCAAAGGAGAAGTTCTCGAAACCGGCGCCCCCAGGGCCGCCACCGAAACCGCCACCTTGCGCGTAACGGCGCGGATCGAACCCGCCCTGGCCTCCGCCGAAGCCTTCAAACCCCTGAAAGCGCGGCTTGCCCTCGGCGTCGATCTCGCCATTGTCAAACGCCTTGCGCTTCTTCGGATCGCCGACGATCTCATAGGCGGAATTCAACTCGGAAAAGCGTGAGGCCGCTTTCGGGTCCTTGTTATTGGCATCGGGGTGCAGCTTCTTCGCCAGCTTACGGAAGGCGCTCTTGATCTCGCTGGCGCTCGCACTTTTCGATACCCCCAATACCTCATAGGGGTCGCGCATCTGGTCTCTCCGATTCAAATCCCCACACCGGCTTCGCTCGTATCATTTCATTCCGAGGTCGGTCTCACCCACGCGCCCGACGGGCGCCAGGGTCAAGGCGAATAGCCGATATCGCATGTCGGACAAAATGTGGGGTGAATGCGAACCGGTTGCAACGCACTGCGCCGGGAAATCAGGATGATTTCAGGTCCGCCGCCACGGCTTCAACGTGCGGATTTCCCATTTGGCGGTACGGCTGCCGCTCGCCCGGCAGGCCTCGCCCTGCATCCAGGCTTCCTTGTCGGGGGTGACATGGCTTGCGAGGAAATCCCGGCAGACCAACCCGTCGGCGCGATAATCCGCGCCAAGCGGGGTCACCGTGCCATGCGCGCCATTCTGCGGATTTTCCCACGGTACGCTGGCATCCTTGCTGCCGCGGCTGAGCACCTCGTAAGCGGCGCGGCGCGCGAACACCAGATCGACCTCCGGCGGCAGTTCCGGCACGGCGGTAATCGAGCCGGTCGTCTCCGGTTCCGCCTTGTCGGCTTTCGCAAAGATCGTGTCGAGCTGATAGGACATGCTGCATCCGGCGCAGGCCACTCCGAGCACCACCACCGCCACTGCTCTTGCCGGATGCGCCCATAGGCGCACCCCGCTGCATCCTCTATAACCGGGCGGCCGGGTCAAACCGGGGGTACTCCAAAGCGACTGGAACGATGTCAGACACGCCTTCAATAGAACACCCCAGCTGGTTAACGACTGGTGATTTCACCGCGGCCGAGGAGCCGATCCGGCTGTTTACCGCCTGGCTTGAGGACGCCACCCGCTCGGAGCCGCGCGATCCGAACGCCATGGCGCTCGCCACCGTCGACGCCGCCGGCAGACCGGATGTGCGGATGGTGCTGCTCAAGGACGCCGACGCGCGCGGCTTCGTGTTTTACACCAATACGGGCAGCCAGAAGGGTCGCGAGCTCGCCAGCAATGCCAATGCCGCTGTGGTGTTTCACTGGAAATCACTGAACCGCCAGGTGCGCGTGCGCGGACCGGTGGAAGCCGTCAGCGATGCCGAGGCTGACGCCTATTTCGCTACCCGGCCACGACAGGCGCAGATCGGCGCCTGGGCAAGCCGTCAGTCGGCACCACTGGAAAGCCGTCTCGCCTTCGAGAAGGCGATCGCCATCTATGCCGCCAAATACGCGATCGGCACCGTGCCGCGGCCGCCATTCTGGTGCGGCTACCGGATCGTCCCGCAGTCGATCGAATTCTGGCACGATCGCCCGTTCCGCCTGCACGACCGCATCGTCTTCGAACGCGCACGCGGCAACGACGGATGGGTCAAGACGCGGCTCTATCCGTGAGACCGGCCCGCCCTGTATCATTCCGCCACGATGTCTGC
Source organism: Pseudolabrys sp. (assembly GCA_035556795.1). Taxonomy (GTDB): domain Bacteria; phylum Pseudomonadota; class Alphaproteobacteria; order Rhizobiales; family Xanthobacteraceae; genus Pseudolabrys. The sequence continues at coordinate 26,227 of DATMEV010000064.1, forward strand.
GATGACGAGTAAACGATGACGAATCCGAGCCCTACCGACAACCAGCGACGCCGAATTCTGCTGCTCACCGGCGCCAGCCGCGGCATCGGCCACGCTACCGTCAAACGCTTTTCCGCCGCCGGCTGGCGCGTCATCACCTGCTCGCGGCACAGTTTTCCGGAGAACTGCCCATGGGAAATGGGGCCGGAAGACCATATCCAGGTCGATCTTGCCGATCCGCAAAGCACCGACGCGGCTATCGCCGAGATCAAGCGCCGGCTGCCCGATCATCAGCTCGACGCGCTGGTCAACAATGCCGCAATCTCGCCGAAAGGCGACAGCGGCAAGCGGCTGAGCACCATCGAAACGACGCGCGAGGACTGGCACCACGTCTTCCGGATCAACTTCTTTGCGCCGATCATGCTGGCGCGCGGCCTGCTCGACGAACTCAAGAGCGCCAAGGGCTCGGTGGTCAACGTCACCTCGATCGCCGGCTCGCGCGTACATCCTTTTGCCGGCGCCGCCTATGCGACCTCCAAGGCGGCACTCGCAGCGCTGACCCGCGAAATGGCGGCCGACTTCGGTCGGGTCGGCGTGCGCGTCAACGCCATCGCTCCCGGCGAGATCGACACCGCGATCCTGTCGCCGGGAACCGACAAGATCGTCGCCGAACAAATTCCGTTGCATCGCCTCGGCACGCCGGACGAAGTGGCGAAGATCATCTACGTGCTGTGCACGGAGACATCATCCTATGTGAACGGCGCAGAGATCCATATCAACGGCGGCCAGCACGTCTGACCGCCGTTCTCGTCGATCTCAGCTTCCCGAGCTTATTCCTCGCCGTCGCGATCCGACGGCAGCAGCGCCTGCGGCGGCGCGATGCCGCGCGGCGCCTCGCGTTGCGGCAGTGCATCGAGCATCGGCTGGCTGCCATACACCGTGTAAAGCTGCGGGGTCGCGCGATTGACGTGAAGCTGGAAGATGTCGGGCCGGTTGTAGTGGCCGGCGAAATCGTGCCGCAGCTTGGTGTGCACCGACAGTTCGAGATCGCAATCGGCATAGAGGATGCCTTCCTCGGCCCCCATCGGCCCGGCGAGCACGCGGGCATTCGGCCCGACGATGACGCTGCCGCCGGTACAATCCGGATCGCGCATGAACTTCTCGCCTTCCGGGCCGAGCTCCATCATCTCGATCATCCGCTCGTCGACGGTGCCGCAGGCGGAGATGACGAAGGCCTTGCTCATCTGCGCGAATGACTGCGCATCGACCATCACGCGGTTGCGCAGCGGATCGCCGCTGGTCGGGAAGTGGTTCGGCCAGCTCATGACATGGATTCGCGAGCCTTCCGCCGTCATCGCGAACACCGCCAACGGATTGGAGTTCTCGCCGCAGATCAGTCCGCTCATCGGCCCGAATTCAGTCTGGTAGGCGCCGAGCGTGTCACCGTAGCCGCCGGTGTGCACGAGCCGTTCGCCGACCGTCGGCATGATCTTCTGGTGCTTGCCGAGATAGCTGCCGTCGGGGCCGATGAACACCTGCGAATTGTACATGGTGCCGGTAGTATTCGGCATCTTCTCGCAGACGCCCATGACGACATAGGCGTTGGCATCGCGCGCCGCTGCGCACAGCGCATCGATCTCCGGGCCCGGGATGACGACGGAATTCTTGAACAGTTCGACCGCCAGACGGTTGGCGAGTTTCCCGGTCGCCGGCATGTGGTGATACCAGATCGGATGCGTCGGGATGAATCCTTCCGGAAAGCCAATCACGCGCGCACCATTGCGGCCCGCTTCGCGGATCAGACGGCAGGCTTTTTCCGTCGATCCTTCACGATCGAGAAATACCGAGGCCGCCTGCACGGCAGCCACTCTGACGACGGGAAAGCTGTCACCCACGGCGGATACTCCCAGAAAAGGCAGAACGATCAAAACAAGACGACGAGGCCAAGGCAATGAACCCAGGCCAGATCATGGCCATTCTATCCTAGCAAACGTTTGCTCATACAGGCAAACATCATTTGTGAAAGCCACCGTAGTCAGGTAATTTTAATCAGCAAACGTTTGATATCAACGATGAAGCGCGGCATTCCGGTTACCATCAAGCAAGTCGCAGCCGCCGCCGGCGTGCATTACTCGACGGTATCACGAGCGCTCAATCCGGCGACCCGCTCCAAGGTCACGCCGGATCTAGCGGACCGGGTGATCGCGGCTGCCAAACGGCTCGGCTATCGCGCCAACGCAGCCGCCTCGACGCTACGCACCCGACAATCGAAAATCATCGGCTTCCTGGTTCCCGACCTCGGCAGCCTGCTGTTTCCACAAATCCTCGTCGGCATCGAGCAGGAATTCCGCCAGGCCGGGTACCTGACCGTCGTCGCGGATACCGGCAACGACCCGCAGCAACACAAGCGCATCCTCTCCGGACTGACCGAGCGCCAGGTCGACGGCCTGATCGTCGCCACCGCGACCCTGCGCGAGCCCGTGGCCGCGGCATGGCCGGGCGAACGCATCCCGATCGTGCTTCTCAACCGCACCGACGACACCGGGCTGACGCCCGCTGTCCTGCACGACGACCAGAGCGGCATCGGCATGGCCGTCTCGCACCTGATCAATCTCGGGCACCGGCATATCGCGCATATTGCCGGCCCGTCCTGGCTGTCGACCGGCGTGGCGCGGCGACGGGGCTTCCGGCTCGCCATCGACGAGCGGCTGCCCGGCACGCCGCAGATCATCGCCGAGGCGGCGCAATATTCACGCGAGGCCGGCCGCACCGCCTGTCTGGGCGTACTCGCCGCACATCCGCAGATCACCGCAATCGTCGCCGCCAACGACCTCCTGGCCATCGGCTGCTGCGACGCGCTGACCGAGCACGGCCTCACCTGCCCCGGGGACGTGTCGGTCACCGGCTACAATGACATCGCGCTTGCCGACGTGGTGCGCCCCTCGCTGACGACGGTGCAACTCAACCACCGCGAAATGGGCGCCGAGGCAGCCCGGCTGCTGATGACTCTGATGGCGGGGCAGGAGCGGCGCTCCGACATCGTACTACGGCCGACACTGGTCGTGCGACAGTCGACGGCGATGGCGCAGGCGGGCTGATAGGGGAAGCGAGCTACCTTGCCTTGCGAAGGCGAGCCTACAGCCACTTCTTCCATTTGAAGAACGCCAGCGGCCCGGCAGCAGCAAGCACCATGACGACGACCACCGTCGGATAGCCGAAAGCCCAATCGAGCTCCGGCATATGACGGAAGTTCATCCCGTAGATCGAAGCGATCAGCGTCGGCGGCATGAACACCACCGCCGCGACCGAGAAAATCTTGATGATGTTGTTTTGCTCGATCGACACCATGCCGAGCATGGCATCGAGCTGGAAGGTGATCTTGTTAGTCAGGTAGGTGGCGTGATCGGTAAGCCCGCTGACGTCGCGCTGCATCGACTTGAGCTGCATGCGCGTATCCTTCGACCAGCGCATGCCCTCCGCCTCGTTGAGCAGGAAGATCAATACGCGACCGACTGAGACAAGGCTCTCACGCACCTTGGAAGCGAGGTCGCCCTTGCGGCCGAGCGAGCGCAGAATGTCGTTCTGCGACAGCGCCGGACTCGATTCCTGCTCCGGCTCGAAGATCGCGTGCGAGACGGCATCGACCTCGGCGCCGGCCCGCTCGAGGATGTCGGCCGCACGGTCGACCACCGCTTCCAGCAAGTCGCAGAGCACCGTCTCGCCGGTCACCGTCGGCGCGCAGGACCGACCGAGCTTGTGGTCGACAATGGCGAACGGCCGCGGATCGTCATAGCGCACCGTCACCAGCCGCTGGCGAGCCAGGATAAAGGTGACCGGCGTATGGCGGGGCGACGAGGTGTCGGACTGGCACATCAGCACCGCGGTCATGAATCTGGCGCCGTCCTCAATGTAGAGGCGGCTCGACACCTCGATCTCCTGCATCTCCTCGCGCGTCGGCACGGCGATGCCGAGCAGTTTCTCGATCATCTTGTCCTCGCCTAGTGCCGGCGAGACAAGATCGATCCAGACCGCGGCTTGCGGGATATCCTCGCCGGGCTCCAGCAGCCGGCGTTCGAGCATCGACTCGTTGAAGACGTAGGCCGTGAGCATCCGCACCCTTGCATCGGCGACCGGCCGAACGCCGATCCGGTATCGCATAAGCGATAAGGTGTCCCGGCCTCATCTATGTGACAAGAGCAAGGTATCGACCCACGGCCGCTATCCGCGATTTTATTGATGGCTGTATCGGCGGCAGTGGCCGGATCATGCCGCGGCGTGCACGGCTTCTGTGACGCTCAGTCCTGCTCGCGAATCAGCTTCGGGGCGTAGACGGCCCGCGAGGTCTCGGGATGATAGCGCATCGCGGCGGCAACAGCGGAGATGCCGATGGCGCGATAGTGGCCGTCAAGCGGCGCACCCGACGCCGTACGATCGCGCCTCCGGTCGCTGCGGTTGTCTCCGCGCCTTCGATCGGTCTTGTCAGTCTGAACGGTCGACATCGCCTTTCTCCTCCTTGGTCTTATGTCCCCGGGACCGTTGAGCGGTCCTCCACTTCCCGCAGAAACCGCGCAACGTCCTCACGTCTCCAAGACCGCAGAGTCATGCGCGAAGGCGGCGGAATTTTGTGACCAATCGACAACTCTCGTGGCATTTGATCGCTGCGCGACAATACCGCCCGCTCAAGTGGACTAAAGTCCCATTATGGTAAACCGGCCGTTAACCAATCGCTGGTCACATCTGATGCGAAGATCGGAGCCGCACCGTCCGAACTGGAACCGGTTCAAACTGAGGCATTCCTGCCACAGTTTCACAAGACCGGGCCGAAACGGTGCAAGAGTTGTAGAAGTGACAGTCTCTTTTAGGTTAATTGCATCCGCGACATGGCCGAACTTGGGCGTTGATTTGTCATGCCTCCAAGGCGCACGGCCGCCAGAGGAACTACAGAAATGAAGGCATTTGGGGTCGTTCTGCTCGGCGTGGGGTTGGCGCTGGCGGGATGCATGCAGTCGACCATCGAACCGGCTTCGGAAGCCAATCTGAGTGCACGCGACAAGGCGCTGCTTGCCAAAGCACCCTACGAGAAGGTGTCGATTCCCGACCCCTTCCAACGCCACATCGTCACCTATCACCGCAAGGAAGCGCCAGGCACCATCCTCGTCGATACCGACGAGCGCTTCCTGTATTACGTGTTGCCGGACGGCAAGGCGATCCGCTACGGCGTGGCCGTAGGCGAAGAAGCGCTCGCTTTCTCCGGCGTCGCCAAGATCCAGCGAAAAGCCGAATGGCCGACCTGGACACCGACCGCCGACATCAAGAAGCGTCTCGATGTACCGAACTTCGTCGGCCCCGGCCCGCATAACCCGATGGGTGCCCGCGCGCTCTATCTCTACCAGGGTAACAAGGACACGCTGTATCGCATCCACGGCACCAACCAGCCGGAATATATCGGTCAAGCAATCTCCTCGGGCTGCATCCGCATGACCAACGAGGACGTGATCGACCTCTACAACCGCGTCAAGATGGGTGCCATGGTCGTGGTGCTGGCGCCGAAGGAAACCCAGCCCTTCCGCCCGCAGATCGCGCATAACGGCTTCTTCAACTGACGTCGCGGCTACCGCGGATATGAATCACGGCGCCGGTATCGTCCGGCGCCGTTTTCGTTTCACCGGCAGCAATCCGGCCGCCGGTGCTTAGCCGAGATCGATCCGCACGATTTCCGGCGGCACGCCGAGCCGCAGCGGCACGGCACTGACACCGAGGCCGCCAGAGACCACCATGTGGCGGCTGTTCTCGACGATATGGCCATAGGCGAAACGGGCGCCGTAGGCTGACGGAACCCAATGGCTCCACAGTCCCGGAACCCGGATCTGGCCGCCATGAGTATGACCGGCCAGCGTCAGGCTGACTCGCGACGGCACGCCGACGAAGGCGTCCGGCTCGTGCACCATCAGCAGCAGCGGATCGTCCGTCGCGATCTTCGCTAACGTACCCGGCAGATCATCGACGCCGCGGAAGCGTCCGTGGCCCAGGCGATAGGCAATGGTGCAGCCGAGGCCCGCCAGCCAGAAGCGCCGGCCCGACTTGCCAAGCAGCACCGCGTCATTCTCCAGCACCGGGATATCAATGCCGGCGAAAGCCGCACGAATTCCCTCGATGCCGTGCCACCAGTCGTGATTGCCATAAATCGCGTAGACGCCAAGCGGTGCCGTCAGCCGCGCCAGTTCCGACGCCCAGACAGCATTCGGCACCCGCTCGGTGACGAATGGATGGTGGCCAACGTAGTCGCCGAGCAGCAGCGTCAGGTCGCAGCCGAGCCCATTGGCGGTGTCGACCACCTCGCGCAGGCGATCGCGACCCATATTCGGGCCCGCGGCATGGATATCGGCAATCGCGGCAATCGATACCTTGAACCCCGCCGGCCAGCCCGGCGGCGTCAGCCGGTATGACGTCACCTTGAGCCGCTCCGCCGCCTCGTGGGCGGCATAGGCGGTCGTCCCTGTGCCCAGCACGCCAGCGGCGCCTATTCCCGCAGTCAGGACGACGCGGCGAGAAAGGCCGGATACCGTTCGGGATGTTTCATCACTGGGCGTGTCGCGGGTGGCAGGCGTCTTGCGGGTGGCGGTCATGACACCTCGTTAGCGCGGAACATTGAACGGAATATGGAGACATCCGGTCACTGCGGTCCCGCCGCCGACGCGCCATCCTTCATTGCTCCGCCAGTCGGGCTGGGCCGCGGGCGTGGAAGCGGCACGGCGCCCGTGACCACGCCGGAGGATACGGCAGCCAGCACGTTCCACTGGCACATCCGATAATCGTTACGCCGCTCGGCAAGGTCGAGATGGACATGTTCCTCGTGATAGCCGTCGGAACCCGGGCCGAGCACGGTGGTGAAACGTCGACACGCAGCCGTCCTCAGCGTCTCTCGCAAATCCTTGTCGGCAAGGAGATCGGTCGGCACCAGCGCACTGCCGTCAGCAAACTGCAGGGAATGGATGTCGATGGCATTACCCTTGCCATGCTCGCTGACCTTGGCGCCGGCGATGCGGTTGCGGCCGCGGCACTCATAGGAGCCGGTGCCGGCGATGCGGCGCAGCCCGCGCCCGCGAAAGACCGCTGCAAGGTCGTCGCGGACGAAATTGGCAAAGCTCTCGGCCATGCGGCAGCGCAGTTGCAGCGGCGGGTTGATCGTCACCCGACTGTTATCGCCGAGAAACAGGGCATGCATGCGAACCATGTCCGAGCCGCCGCAGGCGCCGGGGCCGATCAGGCGCGGGAGCGGTTCCACCAGCGCCATTGCGTCGAGCCGTACCAGGCAATCAGAGGGCGCCGAGGTTGCCTCGACGGCATCAAGATCGAGGCCGGCCACAGCTTCCGCGAACGAGCGCGGCTCCGCCGCCGTCGGCGGCAGCTTCGGGCGCGGGCGCGGCAACGGTGCAGCGGCCGGTATGGCAGCAACAGGCGGAGCGGCTGCGACGGGCTCTGCCTTTTCCGACGCCGCGACGGCGAGCGAACCCGATCCGCCGAGGCATAGCGCCAACAGCAGGATTCGCGCCCGGCCGATCATCGCCGCCTGCACTCCATCTGTGTAGATGTAAGCCGGAATGCGTGGCAAGGCGAGCCGGTCAGGCGTGCAACCGTGCCCCCTCCCGGCCAGCGGATGATATTGCCGCCGCGTATCCGAACGATTATCCGTTCACCATGACCAGCATGGATGCGCCGGCCGCCAGCCCGGCGACGGCGCCGTTCCCGATCCGCTTCACCGGCGACCGCCGTGCCTATTGGCGACTGCTGACCCGCGGCGCAATGCTGTTGATGGTCACCCTCGGCATCTACCGGTTCTGGCTTGCCACCGATGTGCGACGCTTTTTATGGTCGAGCACCGAGGTCGCCGGCGACAGCCTGGAATATTCCGGCACGGCGGTCGAGCTGCTGATCGGCTTTCTGTTCGCGCTAGCAATCCTGGTGCCGATCTATCTGGTGTTCTTTCTTGCCGCGCTCGACATCGGCCCGATCGGGAATATGTCGGGCGCACTCGGCATCGCACTGCTGTTCATCCTCGGGCAATACGCGATCTATTGCGCCCGCCGCTACCGGCTATCGCGCACCCTCTATCATGGCCTGCGGTTTCACCAGCAAGGCAATGCGGTGTTCTACGCTGTCGGAGCAAGCCTGTGGTGGGCGCTGACGGCGCTCACCCTTGGGCTGGCACTGCCATGGATGCAGGCGTGGCGCGAACGCTACAAGATGCGGCACACCTATTACGGCAATGTGCAGGGACGCTTTGCTGGCGCTGGCTGGCGACTGTTCCTGCGCGGCCTGCCGCTATGGCTGACGGTTTTCCTGCCCTTCGCCACCGGTCTCGTCGTGCTCGGCGGAGCCTACGACCCCGACACGCTGCAGATTGTTCTCCGGCATATCGACGATGACGATGTGATGATACGCCTTGCCGAGATCAATCCGGATCTCTTCGATGCCATCGGCCTTGCTATCGTCACCACGGCAATCTCGGCGCTGCTGGCCGCACTGCTTTATCCCGTGTTCCAGGCAATACAGTTGCGCTGGTGGCTGACGGGGCTGCGGCTCGGCCAGATGCGCATGCAGTCGCATCTGCGAACGGCGCGCGTTTACGGCATTTATCTGCGCTTCGTCGCGTATATGGCGTTGTTCATCGCTACCCTGTCGCTTGCCGCGGTCCCGCTGCTGATGATCTATGGCTGGCTGCTGCGCGGCAACGACGTCTCGATCCTGCGCGAGGCCGCCGCCGCCTCGCTCGGGCTTGGCATTTATGTCGTCGCGATGCTGGGCTTTTCGACGATCTATCAGGCGACTGTCATGCTATCGCTATGGCGGCGCGGCGTGGAATCGCTGACGCTCGATGGGCTGGGCACGCTGCAACAAGCCGCTGCCGCGGGCCGCCCAAGTTCGGCGATCGGCGAAGGGTTGGCCGACGCCCTGCAGGTCGGCGGCCTCTAGGCGAAGGATCGCGGTGACGGAATGTTGGTTGCAACCTTTGGATCGTGATCACGGATGACCGACGGCACCGGCATCTTTTACGATGGCGTCACCAGCGAACGACGCGACGTCACCGTCACACTGCTGACGAGGACGCTGCGCGCCGTCGACGCGCAACAGCGCATCGTTGCCGAGTGGCCGTACGAGGAACTCGAAAGCATGTCGGCGCCGGACAGCGTGCTGCGCCTCGGCCGCCGCGACAGCCCAGACACTGCCCGGCTGGAAGTGCGTGACGCCGATCTGATGGCCGCCATCGACATCAAGGCCGAAGGCATCGACCGCACAGGTGGCCTTGCGCGCCGGCAGCGAGCCGTCGTCACCGCCTGGATCGTCGCGGCGACCGTTTCGCTGCTGCTCGTTGCCTGGTTCGGAGTGCCGGTCATCGCCGAGCGATTGGTACCCCTGGTTCCTGCCGGGCTGGAGCGGCGGCTGGGCGATGCCGTCGAGATGCAGACCCGCGCCACGCTCGACACTGGTGGCGCGGGCGAGGATTTCGAATGCGGGCGCGGCCCGCGCGGACCCGCCGGACGTGCCGCCTTCGACAAGCTGGTGGCCCGGCTCGACGCTGCGGCCGGATTGCGCAATCCGGTTCGCGCCTTCGTCGTCCGCCGGCCGGAAGCCAACGCCATCGCGCTGCCCGGCGGCACGATCTTCGTCTTCGCCGGCCTGATCAACCAGGCCCGGACGCCGGCCGAACTCGCCGGCGTCATCGCCCACGAGATGGGACATGTCGCGCATCATGACGGCACCCGCTCGGTGTTGCAGGGCGCCGGCCTGTCATTCCTGTTCGGCATGCTGCTCGGCGACTTCGTCGGTGGCGGCGCGGTGGTGATCGCCGCGCGCACTGTGCTGCAATCCTCCTATACGCGCGAGGTCGAGACAGCCGCCGACACCTATAGCGTCGATCTGATGAATTCAATCGGCGCCGATGGCAGCGCGCTCGCTGCGATCCTGACCCGCATCGGCGGTGCCACCGAGCCGGGCATGAAGATCCTGATGGACCACCCCGACACGCGCCAGCGCGCCGACAGGATTCGTGCGCATGCCCAGACCGCGCGCGGCACGCCATTGCTCGATGCTGGGGACTGGGCGGCACTCAAACGGATTTGCGAGCGATAGCATGGCCCGCCGACGCCTCATTGACAGCATTCCTTCCCGCGCCGCTGCGTGGTCGCAGCGGCTTGCGGTTTTCGCGCTGGTGGTTGCCGCACTATCCGTGATCGTCATCCGTTCCGAGCTTCTGGAAATCATCCCGTCGCTGGCAACCTTCGGCGCAGCGCTCGCCCTCGCTGCTCTTGCCATTCTGCTTGGCGTGATCGGGCTGGTGGGGATCTGGCGACACGGCCAGATGGGTCTCGGCAAGGCACTCACCGGCATCCTGCTCGGCGCCGCACTGATGCCCTATCCGGCCTATCTCGGCTACCGTGCCTATACGCGCCCGGCGCTGCCTGATGTCGCCACCGACCTTGCCGACCCACCACGCTACGACATCATCGCACGGCTGCGTGGGCCGGGCAGCAACGACCTGCCCCTCGTGCAGGCAGCCCGGCAACGCGATGCCTATCCCGATCTCGCCACCCTCGACCTCGGCTCGACGCCGACGGTTGCCTACGAGGCGGCGCTCGCCGTCGTTGCCAAACGCAAATGGCGGGTCGTCGACGCACAGCCACCCATTCCCGGCCGCCGCGACGGCATTATCGAGGCGGTGTCGCGCTCGGCAGTGATGGGTTTCCGCGACTACGTCGTCATCCGCATCCGCGGCAGCGGCAAGGCAACACATATCGACGTACGCTCGGCTGCCCGTTACCCGCTCCTCGATTTTGGCGGCGAGAATGCAACACGGGTGCGTCTGCTGCTCGACGACATCGACGAAGCCACCGGCCTGATCCAGGCCAGGCTTGACAAGGACGCCGAGCGTAATGCCGAGAAAGCGGCGCGCCCGGCACGTCAGCCGGCTCAGCGCACCAGACGGTAGCGGCCGGCAATCGACGGCACGCCATCGGTCTCGACCAGACCGCGCGTCACCAGATCCTCCAGATGCGCCAGCACCGACATGCCGGCAGCACCGACGAGACGCGGATCGATGCCGATATAACTGGCACGCACGATCGTCGGGATATCTGCCTCGCCTTTTGCCAGCCGGTACAGGATCGAATCCTCGCGCGCCTTGCGATGAAGAATGTAATAGGCGACGAAACGCGAAGCATCGGCGATCGCCGGACCGTGGCCGGGCAGATAAAGCTGCTCATCGCGACGCGAAAGCTTGTCGAGCGATTCCATGTAATCGCGCATCGCGCCATCAGGGGGTGCTACCACCGACGTGGACCAGCCCATGACGTGATCGCCGGCGAATAACGTATCGGCACCGCGCAGTGCAAACGCCATATGATTGGCGGTGTGCCCTGGTGTCGCGACGGCCTCCAGCGCCCAGCCATCGCCCTCGATCACCTCACCGTCCCTCAGCATGACGTCCGGCTGGAAATCGCGATCTCCGGATGAGTCGAGCGGGTTGTTCTCGCCGATATGCAACGGCCGCGCCGCACGGTGCGGCCCCTCCGCATAGACGGTGGCGCCGGTCGCCGCCTTGATCGCCGGCACTGCTGGCGAATGGTCGCGATGCGTATGGGTGACGAAAATATGCGTCACGGTTTCGCCGCGTACCGCATCGAGCAGCGCAGCGATATGGCGCTCGTCCGCCGGGCCGGGATCGATGATCGCCACCTTGCCGCGACCGACGATGTAGCTCATCGTACCCTTGAAGGTGAATGGACCGGGATTGTCACACATGACACGGCGCACGCCGGGTGCCGGCTCGTCGACGGTTTCAGGCGCGAGATCGAGAGTCCTGTTGAACGGAATATCATCGGCCATCGCCTGGCGCCTTCTATGCGTATCGTTTGCCCGAAGCGTTCCGGAGGTGTGTTGCCTGTAAATATGTTCCGGACAAGCTGTTTCGGGCGAACAGCATCGGAACAGCCTAGTAAATTGAGGTTTAAGGCCGTTTGTTAAGACAGGTTTGCCCGGCTTTCAAACGAGGCACGACAGGCAGACTGCCCTCCTTTTAGCCCCTTGCCCACGGGTTGACTTTTCCCGCCGATTTCCTAGCTTTGTCCCTATGATGCCGATCTTGTCCGTATTGCAAGATTTTCTTCGGGGCGGCCGTACGCACGCGGGCGCATAGCCCGGACGTGCGTCCTATCTAATTGCCCGTCCGGGCTTCTACTTCAAAAAACCCCATCACCACACCATAGTTCGCCGAACACCGTCTGGAATCCACTGTGAGTCCAGCCGGGCTGCTGCAACGGAGAACCACATACCGGAGACCGATATGAGCGATCATCTACCGCAAATCACCTTGACCACCGACGATTCCGAGCGCCTTCGGCGTCTCGCCGACGCTGCGTCCGGAAAATTCCCGCGTACCGCGGAGTTCCTGGCGCGCGAGGTCGACCGCGCCGAACTGTCCGACGACGCCACGATGGTGCAGTCGTTGGTGACCATGGGCTCGGAAGTCATCTATCGCGACGACGAAACCGGCAAGACCCGTTCAGTGATACTCGTCTATCCGGACGAAGCCGACCTCGATGCCGGCAAGATCTCCGTGCTGACTCCGATCGGCGCGGCGCTAATCGGCCTATCGGTCAATCAGTCGATCGAGTTTGAAACGCCGACCGGCGCGATTCGTTCGGTTACCGTGGAAAGCGTCCGCAAATCCGCCTGAACCGGCCCGCTGATACCGCGCAACCTCCCCTCTCATGATGGGAGGTTGATTGTGGTGTCGGCGAGCGCACGGCTTCATCCGAAATCGGACTAATGAATCTCCGGCTCCGGAATGGCGGGGCCGCGCATGAGAAAATCGAAATCGCAGCCATCATCGGCCTGGCCGATATGCTCGGCGAACATCGCACCATAACCGCGCAGATAGCGGGGCGGCGGCTGCCTCCATGCGGCACGCCGACGTGCCAGTTCCTCATCCGACACATGCAGATGGATACGGCGCGCGGCGACATCGACCTCGATTTCGTCTCCCGTCTGCACCAGAGCCAGCGGCCCGCCGACATAACTTTCCGGTGCCACATGCAGGATGCAGGCGCCATAGCTGGTGCCGCTCATTCGTGCATCCGAGATACGCAGCATGTCGCGCACGCCCTGCTGTACGAGTTTCTTCGGGATCGGCAGCATGCCCCATTCCGGCATGCCGGGACCGCCCTTCGGACCCGCATTTTTCAGCACCAGGACATGATCCGGCGTGACGTCGAGATCGTTGCGGTCGATCTCGCGCACCATGTGGTTGTAATCATCGAAGGCGATGACCTTGCCGCGATGCCTGGTCAGACGCGGCTCGGCGGCAGCCGGCTTCATCACGCAGCCGTTCGGCGCAAGATTGCCCGTCAGCACCGCGGTCGCACCCTCGGCATAGATCGGGTCGGACAATGGCTTGATGACGTCTTTCAGATAGACTTGGGCGCCGTCGAGATTGTCGCCGAGCGACTGACCTGTCACCGTCAGGCAGGCCAGATCGAGTTTCTCGCGCATCTCGTTCATCAACGCACGCAGCCCGCCCGCGTAATAGAAATCTTCCATCAGATAGGTACCCGACGGCCGCACATTGGCGATCACCGGTATCTCGCGCGAGATATCGTCAAAGCGCTTCATGTCGAGCGGAATGCCGGCGCGACGCGCCATCGCGATGAGATGGATGATGGCGTTGGTCGAGCCGCCCATCGCCATATGCACCTTGATGGCGTTATCGAACGCCGCCGGGGTGAGGATACTGTCGGGCGTGAGGTCCTCCCACACCATGTCGACAATGCGCCGGCCTGCCACCATCGCCATGCGCGGATGCGCACTGTCCGCGGCAGGAATCGACGACGCTCCCGGCAGAGCGAAACCGAGCGCCTCGGTCAGCGCCATCATCGTCGCCGCGGTGCCCATCACCATGCAGGTACCGAAAGAGCGCGACACGCCGGCTTCGATCTCGCCCCATTCCTGCTCGGTGATGTTGCCCGCCTGCTTCTCCATCCAGTATTTCCAGGCATCTGAGCCCGTGCCGAGCGTTTGGCCACGCCAGTTGCCGCGCAACGCCGGCCCCGCCGGCACATAGATCGCCGGGATACCCATCGAGATGGCTCCCATGATCAGGCCGGGCGTGGTTTTATCGCAACCGCCCATCAGCACCGCACCGTCGAGCGGCAGGCTACGCAGACTTTCCTCCGTCTCCATGGCTAGGAAGTTGCGATAGAGCATCGTCGTCGGCTTCACGAACGGCTCCGACAACGACATTGCCGGAATCTCGACCGGAAAGCCGCCGGCCTGCAATACCCCGCGCTTCACGCTCTCGGCGCGGTCGCGCAGATGCGCGTGGCAGGCATTGATCTCGCTCCAGGTATTGATGATCCCGATGACCGGCTTGCCGGACCAATCCTCGGCATCGTAGCCAAACTGGCGCAGCCGCGAGCGATGACCGAACGAACGCAGATCGCTGACGCCGAGCCAGCGATAGCTGCGCAGTTCTTCGGGTCTCTTGATCCGGCTCATGCAGTCCACTTTCTCAATTGCCATGCCGGGGCGCCACCCGGCGTCCGTTTCCTGATGACCCATCGCCGAACGGGGATGCCCGGCTCGACGCCGGGCATCCCGCCAGATGAATATACTTCTAATCCACCGAGAGATTGGCCGCCTTCACCACTTTGGCCCATTTGTCGGTTTCGCCGACAATCACCTTGCCGAAATCCTCTGGCGTACCACCCATATTGATGCCGCCGAGCTGCTTCAGTCGCGCGACGATATCGGGATCCTTCAACGCTTCGTTAGTCAGACGATTGATGAGTTCGACCGCCGCACGCGGCATGCCTTTCGGGCCGGCAATGCCGAACCAGGCGCTCGCCTCATATCCCTTCACGGTGTCGCCGATGGTCGGCACGTCGGGGAACGCTTCGGAACGCACTGCCGTGGTGACGCCGAGCGCCCGCAGCTTGCCGGCCTGGATGTGCGGCACCGATGGCGGCAGGTTGTCGAACATGACCTGGGTCTGGCCGGCGAGCAGATCGGTCAGTGCCGGCGCCGAACCGCGGTACGGCACATGCGTCATCTTCACACCGGTCATCAACATGAACAGTTCACCGGAGAGATGGATCGAAGTGCCGTTGCCCGACGAGGCCATGTTGATCTTGCCGGGGTTGGCCTTGGCATAGGCGATGAACTCCGCCACCGTCTTCGCCGGCACCGACGGATGCACCTCCATCACATTCGGCACACGGATATAACCGGCGATCGGCTCGATCTCCTTGACGAAGTTGAAAGCGAGTTTCTTGTACAGCGAGGCATTGATACCGTTCGCCGGATTGACCAGCAGCAGCGTGTAACCATCCGGCGCCGAGCGGATCACCGCTTCGGTGGCGATGTTATTGCCTGCGCCGGGCCGGTTCTCGATGATGAACTGCTGCCCGGTCTTGCGCGAATAGTAATCGCCGAACAGCCGCGCCAGGATATCGGTAGCACCGCCGGCCGGGTAACCGACAATGAAGCGCACCGGGTGGTTCGGATAATCGGCGGCAGCCGCCGGGGTGGAGAATGCCGGCAGTCCGGCGCAGAGCGACAGGCCGAATACAAGTCCGCCTGTTACGCGCCTGCTTATTCCAAGCCAACGTGTCATGAGCGTTTCCTCTGTTTCGCCGTTGTAACCCAAGCGATTTTGTCGAGCCCGCCAACGTTACGCGGCTGCCCGGGCGCTCGACAAGCCGGGCGGTTACAACACCGTTGGGCAGGCCGCCCACCAGCACCGGCAGAGCGTAAATTTAGGGGAAAAGCCGCACAAACACCGGTCGCGTAGCCCGTCGCGCAGCACCTCGCCGACTTGCTGCTCGCCTGGACAACAAAAAATGCAAATTCGCCAAGCACGGGGCGGAAGGGTCGGGCTCTGCTTCCCGCGCGCTCCCGATCTACAAACAGCATGCCTTCAAGACGGCAAAGCAATCACGAGTATAAATCCACGCCAGCGGACGGATCCGTCGTTAATCGGCAAGATCCCGGAACAATCGGCGCGAAGCTGTTTCCACAGAAACTTGAAAGCCTCACTACAACAATGATGAGCGCGACAGGGGGATCGAACCTGTGGCGTCAATATCGGGCTTGTCGCGGCAATCGCAGGCCCAACAATTTGCGATCCAAGCGCGCCTGATTTGCTATCTCCCGCCCACTCCGACAGCGCATATCTGATCGGGCGGCAAACAGCAGATGAAGTATTTATGCGGAATCTGGCAGAGTATCCGCAATTGCCTGTGCATTGGCCATAATGTGGCTCCGCATCAGGATCTCCGACCGCTCGGCGTCGCGATCCTTGATCGCATGGATCAGAATCTCGTGACCATAGCCGGGCTGCTCCGCATAATCATTGCGCGACAGAAACAACCGAACATAGGGGCCGACCGCCAGCCGGTAGCGGCGGCACTCGCTTGCGAGCAACGGGCGGCCACTCAACGAACACAAATGATGATGAAACTCATCGTGCCGCGCGACCCACTCCATTTTATCGTTCTCGACATTCCGCAACCTCTGCAATTCCAGATGCAGATCGGCAATCGAGGCATCGTCTCGATTGCGGGCTGCAAGACGCAACGCCAGCGCCTCCAGCGACGATCGGATCTCGAACAACTCGACGATCTGTTCGCGGCTGCGGCTAGTCACATACGCACCGCGGTTCGGGTGGATGGTGACATAGCCTTCCGCATCGAGCTGACGAATGGCTTCACGCACCGGCATACGGCTCACGCCGAGATCCGCCGCGATTATATCCGACTTCAACCGCATGCCACCGGGCATGGCCCCGGACACGATCTGGTCCTGCAGATGGATATAGACAAGCTGCTGCGCAGTCATTTGGCGCGCCGTCATCGGCAACGCCAGCGAGCGGACCTCGCGATCGTCCATCTGGTCGTGTCTCCTTGCCACGATGCCCGTAGCCAGCGATTCAGCGTATATCGACAGCGAACCCCAGTCACCGGGACGGGTCGTCCAGTTGCATCTATCCCGCCAGACGCCGAAGGACAACACCTCGCGGCGGCGCCAGTCCGCCATCCTTCATCACCGGAACACCACGCAGATATACTCCCTGAAGGTCTCCCCTAACCGACAGGCCGGCAAACGGCGTCAGGCTTCCCCGGCTCAGCTGGCGACCGGCTTCCACCGTCGCAACATTATCGGCCAAAATGAGAAAATCGGCATCAGCACCGACGCCAAGATGCCCCTTGCGGGGAAACAGACCAAAGCGGCGAGCCGGCGCTTCCGAAGCCACGCTGGCAATACGGCGAAGATCGATCACACCGGCATCCCGAAGTTTCAGCAGGGCTGGCAACAACGTCTGCACTCCGGGAAAGCCCCCCGGGGCTTTTGCAAGGTCTTCTTCTCCAGCCGCCTTTTCATTTGGCGTATGCGGCGCGTGGTCGGTGGCCACAATCCCAATCTGTCCGGACGCGACAGCTTGCTGCATGGCGGTAACGTCGGAGGGCGAGCGCAGAGGAGGAAATACTTTTGCTGCCGGACCGAGCCGAAACAGGACAGTTTCATCGAGCAGCAAATTATGCGGCGTGACCTCCGCCGATATGCTCTCATCTGCAAAGGTGGAAAGCGCCGCGACGCTCAAAGCCGTACTGACCTGACGCACATGTATCTCGGCGCCGGATAACCGTGCCGCCATACACGCCTTGGTGACGCCGAGTGCCTCCGCTTCCGGCGGCCGCGACGCCAAATGAGCCCGCCGATCCCGGCCGAAGCGCCGTTCAGCGTCGGCAAGCGCCCAAGCATGCAACGATAAATCACCGGGGCTGATCCCCGCTATCGCCCCGACCTCGGCAACGGCACGAAGCAGGGACACGAGGCGACCGGCGTCCGGCGTCACAAATGCATCCGGCACATCGGCAAGGAAAATCTCGAAAGACACCGCACCGGCGTCGGCCAAAGCCTTTATTCTGCCCCGCAGGTCAGCAGTCTCGGGACCGAGCGCGGCCTGTAGTGCGACATCGACATGGATCCGCCCGGCGGCCAACGCACATTTTTCCTCGAAACGCTCGACATCGGTGGTGAACGGCTGATCCGTCGGCATGACCATAACGGTCGTCACGCCGCCCGCTGCTGCCGCCTGCGTTCCACTCGTAAAATCCTCTTTGTGCGTCAGGCCGGGGTCACGAAAGTGAACATGGGCATCCACCAAACCGGGCAGCACCGTAGCGCCCGCCGCATCAATGGTTTCGCGTGCATCAACAACATCTCCGGGTGGCGCGACAGCGGCGATCTGTCCGTCGGATATCAGCAAAGACCCGGCACGTGCCCCGGAAGCATCCACCAGCATGCCGCCGGCCACGCAAAGATCGAAGGTCACAACTTATTCTCCCGTTCCATCCATCGCCGCTATCGCAACCCATATCAGGCGAACCTGGGCTCCTCCTGTCGGGACGCCTCGGATTTCAACACAACCCACGATAGAAGTTTAAAACCACCGCAGCCTATGTCCGCGCTGTCCACCACCTGGGATAGAAGGCGTGGATGGGCAGTCAGCCTACATTGATAATTATATCCAAATATCCAAGAATGAGAAGGAACACTGACCTTCTCGCTCGGCCGTGACGGCCGGGATGTCTTTCCCCGGAAATGCCGACCATGAAGCTCCGCATCCTCAGTGAAGCCGACTGCCGATCCCTGCTAGGCATGTCGGACGCAATCGCAATCCAGGCAAAGGCATTTGCCTGGCTGGCGGAAGGACGCGCCATCGACGGGCTGCGGGCTGTCGCCACTTCAGAGACACCGCCAGGCGTCGCCATTTTCAACCCCTGTTTTCTGCGCGACGGCGCCGGATACGGCGTGAAGGTCGTGTCCGACTTCTTCGATAACAGCGCACGAGGTTTGCCGCGGATGTCGTCGCTGCTGGCGCTCTTCGACGGCACCACCGGCCTGCCTCATACATTGATGGAAAGCGGCTATCTGACCGACCTGCGTACCGGAGCCGGCACCGGGCTCGCTGCGCAGTATCTTGCGCGCCGGGACAGCCGCGTCGCTGCGGTCATCGGCGCCGGGCGTGTCGCCCGCAACCAGATCGAAGCGATCGTCACGGCGCTGCCGCTCGAACGCGTCCTCGTCTACGCGCGCAATGCGCAACGTGGGGACGCATTGATCCGATCACTTCCAGCCCATATCGCTAAAACCGTCTCAATTGCTCTATGGGATGCCGAAGATGCCGTTCGACAAGCGGACATCGTCGTCGCCGCAACGACGTCGGCTGAACCGGTCATTGATGGAGCCTGGCTGCGACCCGGTACGTTCGTTGTCGGAACTGGCGCTTATGCCGCACATCTGCGCGAGCTGGACAGCGAAACGATCCGCCGCGCCGCGTGCCGGGTCATCGATAGCCGGGCGGACTGTCTCGATAAGGCTGGCGACTTTATCATTCCGATACGGGAAGGGATCCTGTCTCGCGACGATATCGCCCAGCTCTCGGAAATCATCTCCGGTGAGCGGCGGGGACGCCAATCGGCAGACGATATCATCGTCTACAAATCCAGCGGCGTGCCGATCCAGGATATCGTCACGGCTCAATATATCCAGCGACAGGCCGAGAAGGCCGGCGTCGGCGTGCTCATCGATATCGGCGGCGACCACGACTGAGCAACCCAGAGCCGCAGCACAGACGTTGCACTATTGATCACGCAAGTGTCGACATGATCCTGCCAACAGCCGCAGCGAGCACACGGCAGCCGGCAACGATATCGGCGTCAGCCGTATTCTCAGTGACGTCATGACTGCGCCCGCCAATGCTGGGCACAAACAGCATGCCAGCCGGAATAATACGGCCAAGCACCATCGCGTCATGACCGGCGCCGCTCGGAAGCACCATTGAAGGGTCGCCGATCTCCATCGCCGCAGCAGCCATCGCGTCCGCCAGCTTCCGCGACATCAAAGTCGGAGGAATGCGCGTAGTCGGTTCAATGGTCAGTCGGACCGGGCCCGCCTTCGACGCCGTGTCCACCCAGTCGTTTACCGCCTGCTCCAGCCGATCGAGAATCGTCGTATCCGTGTCGCGAACTTCAAGCGTCATTTCGCCTTCGGAGGGCACAACATTCGCCGCCCCCGGTTTCAAAACAATGTTGCCGATATTCCATACAGTATCCGGACCGCCGAGCGGCGCGAAATCGGACCCGATGCGATGGGCAAGCGCAATCAGCGTCGCACCGGAATCCTTGCGCATGCTCATCGGTGTCGTGCCGGCATGATCCGCCTGACCATGCGCGACGATACGAAACCGGCGAATACCGACGAGCCCCGTGACAACGCCAATGCCGATATCGGCCGCTTCCAACCGTGGCCCCTGTTCGATATGCGCTTCAACATAGGCAAGGTGGCGAGCTTGATCGAGACGGAACGGAGCCTGCTCGCGAGCCACGCTGGACAAGGCGGTCGTCAGCGCAGCACCGCTGCGCGAACGAGCGTTGGCGACATCGTCGGCAGTCAGATCGTTGCAAAACGACCGACTGCCCAGCAGCGGGAGATAAGTCCCCTCCTCGTCCTCGAACGAGATCACGTCGATACCAATACCGCCGGGCAAATTCGTGCCGCGCGCTGCCCGTGCGATTTCCAGACCGTAGATGACACCGAGCGCGCCATCGAGCCAGCCGCCCATCGGGACGGTATCCGTATGAGAACCGATTAGGATGGTACGTGAGGCCTGTGGATCGCGACCATAGACATTGCCGATCTGATCGAGCCCGGCGCGCAGGCCAATCTCGCTCAGCCTGCCGACAAGCCACCGCCGCGCCTCGATATCAGGCACCGACAGTGCCACTCTATCGACACCGGTCCCGGCTTTACCGAATGTCGCCAGCGCACGCAGATCACGCAGTAGGCGGTCACCATCGATTTCGATCATGACGGTTTTACTCACGGGTCACGACTGAATGAACCGGCGCAACCTTTCCAGGCCCTTCCGCAGATCGTCGTCACCGATGGTGAACGCGACACGGACATAGCCGTCGCAGGTCGGCCCGAAGGTAATACCTGGAACAACGGCCGTCTTGTGCTCGGCAAGGAAGGTCTTGGCGAAGGCCAATGAGTCCATTCCCTTCCGCCGGATATCGATCAGCGCGTAGAACGCACCTTCCGGCACCATCGGCAGCAAGCCGGTATTTCCGAATACATCGACGACAATATCACGCCGACGCATAAACATATCCCTGAACGCTCGCACGCTTGAACCGTCACCATTCAGTGCACCTTCGCCAGCTTTCTGAGCGATCGTGGATGCGCAACTGGTCACCGGCTCCTGCAGCGACGATGCGACCGAAGCAAGCGATGGCGGGCAGATCAACCATCCGATGCGCCAGCCGGTCATCGAATAGCTTTTGGAGAATCCGGAGATCACGAATGTCCGGTCTGACAGATCGAACATACCGGCCGACACATGCTGTCCTTCGAAAACCAGATCCTCATAGATCTCGTCTGAAACCACATAGATGCCGGTCCGTTGCGCGATATCCATAATCGCGCCCATGAGCTCACGGGGAAAAACCGCTCCCGAGGGATTGCCTGGCGTATTGAGGATGATCGCTTTGGTCCGCGGCGTGATCAGACGCTCAATCTCCGCCGGATCTGGCAGGAATCCGCGCTCTGCAGGCTGCAAATATCGCACCGCTTTTGCACTGGCGAGATGGGCAATCGCAGCATAATTCGGCCACCCCGGATCCGGCACCAGAAGTTCGTCGCCGGCATCGAGGATCGACATCAGCGCAGAATACAAAGCGCCGATCGCACCCGTGGTGATGATGACATTGTCCGCCGATACCGGCCTTTGCCACGCCCGCCCCACATGTTCGGCCACCTGCTTGCGCAATGTCGGCAAACCGGAATTGGAGCTGTACTTCGTCCACCCCTGACGAGCAGCTGTGAAAGCCGCATCGGTGATGAACGCCGGCGTCGAAACGTCAGGCTCCCCGACCTCGAGATGAATAACGTCGCTGCGTCCTGCCGCAAGCGCCATGATCTCACGAATAGCGGAACGCGGCATGCCGGCAGCGCGCTGCGAGGGCGATCGAACGGCTGCCGCGGCAGCGGAAAAATCTTCACGCATCGAACAGATTTCCCAAATGTTTGATGGAGGCGCTGACGTTCGCTGCCTGCAGCGCACGCCACAGCAGCGTTTGGTTCGAAGTCAGAACCGGGCAGCCCAATGATTGTTCAAGCCGCGCGATCACCGAGAAACTGGGAAGGTCGGTCGCGAGCAATACCAGGGCCTGCGCATTCCGGCGGTCGATCCGATCAACGAAGCTGGTCAGTTCCTCGCCCGATAGCTTCGGGACATCACGCATTGCCACGATATCGAGCGTGGCCTCGCCGACCACCTCGTAGCCTCGCCCTGTAAAGAATGGAGCAGCGAGGGCATGGATCTTGCGGGGATAGGGTGACCCAAGCGCGAAACGCCGAATTCCGAGGTGATCGAGCGCATCGCGCAACGCAGTCCAGGCGGAGATCGCCGGCACACCGGTACGGTGCGCAATGGCCGCGACCGCTGTCTCATTCCATCCCGGCTCCATGATGAACGTCGTCACCATGTCGCAATAGGCAATTACGTCGACGCCGGTTGCTGCGAGTTCGTCGACCGCCCGATCAACATGACGCTCCATGGAATGAACGGCCTCGGGGGTCAGATCGCCCTGCGCCAGAATGCGGGTGGCATATACCGCGGTATCCGGCGGCAGCGCCGACCACCATTCAGGTTCGATGACCGAATTGTTCGCGGGGATCACGGCGCCGATGCGCCCCTTCCGCCCGTAAACCGCCTCCGAGCCCACATCTCTCTCCCATAAAATATCCATTTATCCAAAAATAGAAAAAACATCAAGTAAGCAGAACCC
>DATMEV010000065.1:0-26973 GCA_035556795.1 Pseudolabrys sp.
TGGAACGCTTCTGGCCGACCGCGACATAGACGCAGTAGAGCTTCTGGCTCTCCGGGCTGCCGGCGACGTTGAGCGGCTTCTGGTTGAGGATGGTGTCGAGCGCGAGCGCGGTCTTGCCGGTCTGGCGGTCGCCGATGATCAGCTCGCGCTGGCCGCGGCCGATCGGGATCAGCGCGTCGACGGCCTTGAGACCGGTCGCCATCGGCTCGTGCACCGACTTGCGCGGAATGATGCCGGGAGCCTTGACGTCGACGCGGGCGCGGGCCTCCGCCTGGATCGGGCCCTTGCCGTCGATCGGGTTGCCGAGCGCGTCGACGACGCGGCCGAGCAGACCCTTGCCGACCGGCACGTCGACGATGGCGCGGGTACGCTTAACTGTCTGGCCTTCCTTGATCTCGCGGTCGGCGCCGAAAATGACGATACCGACGTTGTCGGTTTCGAGGTTCAGCGCCATGCCGCGGGTGCCGTTCTCGAACTCGACCATTTCGCCCGCCTGGACGTTGTCGAGCCCGTAGACGCGGGCAATACCGTCACCGACCGACAGCACCTGGCCGACTTCGGAGACTTCCGCCTCCTGACCGAAGCTCTTGATCTGATCCTTCAGGATCGCGGAAATTTCTGCGGCGCGGATATCCATCAGCGGGCCTCTTTCATCGCAAACTTGATTGAGTTGAGTTTCGTGCGCAGCGAACTGTCGACCATGCGGCTTCCGACCTTGACGATGAGGCCGCCGATGATCGCCGGATCGACCTTGACGTCGAAATCGATATCCTTGCCGCCGGTCACCGACTGCACGGCGCTTTTCAGCGCATCGAGATTGGCGCCGCTGAGCGGCTCGGCGACGGTGACCTGCGCACTGACCTCTCCGCGGTGGCGGGCGACGAGCGCCTTGAAACCGCGGATGATCTCGCGCACCGCGAACAACCGGCGGTTGGCGGTCACCACTTTGAGGAAGTTGGCCGCAAGCCCGGTCAGCCCCGCTTTGTCGAGGATCGCCGCAAGCGCCTTCAACTGATCGTCGGCGCTGTAGACCGGACTGCGCACCAGGCGCTCCAGGTCCTTGTTTTCGGCGATCAGGGCGTCGAATGCTTCGAGATCGGCCTTCACCGCGTCGAGTTTCTTCTCGTCGCGGGCCAGTTCGAACAGGGCGTTGGCGTAGCGGCCCGCCATGCTGGAAACGATCGATAGTTCGGCTGCCATGGGCGTCGTCAAACCATAAAATCCGCAAGTCTGGAGCCGTCGCCGAAGGCGCGGCACAAACGATTGGAATCCAATAGGGAATTCCGATTCTGGAGGACGACGCGGGAGCCCGCGGAAACCCTCGCAAAATCGCCGGCTTGCTAACATACCGGTAAATGCGGTGCAACACGGCGTGACGCCGCAATTGTCTAATGTCTAAAGTCCCATCCCCTGATAATCCGGGCTCCCGTCCGCGGAAGGGGCAGCCATGCGTCGGCGGCTTTTGCGCGGGTTTCGAGTTGTATCCGCAACAGGCGGCTTTATGGTGCCTCGGAGCGGGACGACCCGCGATTTCCAGTATTCCGGTGGGGACGACCCTGCCAATGACGGAGGCCCTGTCATGGCTTGGGTTTATCTGTGCATTGCCGGTCTGTTCGAAATCGGCTGGGCGATCGGCTTGAAATACACCGACGGCTTCACCCGCCTTGTTCCCTCGCTCCTGACCGGAATAAGCATGGTGGTGAGCGTCGTGCTGCTCGGCCTGGCGCTGAAAACGCTGCCGGTCGGCACCGGCTACGCCGTCTGGACCGGCATCGGCGCCGTCGGAACGGCGATCCTCGGCATCTGGCTGTTCGCCGAACCGGCAACCGCGCTGCGGCTGGGATCGATCGGCCTGATCCTTGCTGGGCTGATCGGCCTCAAACTGGCGACCTGACCGTCGGAACGCCGCCCGGAAACTCCCCAGGTACCTTCATCCGCATGTGGTCGCTGCTTCCATCCTTCGACATCGTCGTCGTCGCGCTGCCGGCGCTGGTCTGTGGCTATCTGGTGTTCGGCCTCGCCGGCTTCGGCAGCGCGCTGATCGCGGCGCCGGTCCTCGCGCATGTGATGCCGGTCGCCGATATCGTGCCGCTGTTTGCGATCATCGACTGCATCGCGGTCACGATCAACGGCATCAAGCTTGGAAAAAAGATCGCCAAAGACGAGTTGCTGCGGCTGATCCCGCTGATGGCGATCGGCAATATCGTCGGCATCTATCTAATCCTGACTATCCCGCAGCGCCCGATGATGATCGTGCTTGGCGTATTCGTTTCGGCCTACGCACTCTATACGCTGATGACGCCGACGATCGCCGGGCATTTCCGCCGCGCCTGGATCATCCCGTTCGGCACGGTCGGCGGCGTGTTCAGCGCCATGTTCGGCGCCGGCGGCTTTCTCTATGCCATCTATCTGAGCCGCCGCCTGCCGGACAAGGACGCGCTGCGCGGCACGCTTACCGCCGTCCTCGGGATCAGCAACTTCACCCGCTTCTTCTTCTTCGCCGCCGCCGGCGTCTACAATGACGGACGCCTGCCGGTGCTGGCGCTGTGCGCGCTGCCGGTGATGGCAGGCGGGGTATTCGTCGGTCACCGGCTGGCGGGCAGGCTCAACCGCGAGCAGTTCATCAGGATCCTCTGCCTCATCCTGATCGTCGCCGGCATCTCGCTGATCGCACGGGCACTGTGGCGCTGACCGCAAGCCCGCGTCCCGTCAGTAAAAGCTCTGCGGATCGACATCGACGTCGAGCTTGATATTGCCGCGCCGCTTCGGTCCGCGCGCCAGCCAGTCGCGCAGATAGGCCGACAGGTCGAAAGCCCGCGGCGACTTCGCCAGCAGCCGGAAGCGATGCCGCCCGCGCACAACAGCGACCGGCGCTTCCGCCGGCCCGAGGACGCGGACATCCTCCGCACGCGGCGCCGCCTGGGCAAGCTGCCGCGCATAGGCTTCGGTGGCGTGACGATCCGTCCCCGACACGATCAACGCGGCGAGCCGCCCGAACGGCGGATAACCGGTCGTTTCGCGCAGCGCGATCTCGCTCTCGTAGAAGGCGTCGCGGTCACCGCTGACCAGCGCCTTCATCACCGGATGATCCGGCTGATGCGTCTGCAGAAAGCCATAGCCGCGCCCCGTCTCGCGGCCGGCGCGGCCGGTGACCTGATGCAGCAACTGGAAGGTGCGCTCGCCGGCGCGCGGATCGCCATTGCCGAGACCGAGATCGGCATCGACGATGCCGACCAGATTGAGCTTCGGGAAGTGGTGCCCCTTGGCCACCAGTTGCGTGCCGATGATGATGTCGAACCGGCCCTCGGCGACATCCGTCAGTTCCTGTTGCAGCCGCTCGACCGATTCGACGAGATCGCTCGACAGCACCAGGATGCGCCTGTCGGGAAACAGATCGGCAGCTTCCTGCTCCAGCCGTTCGACGCCCGGCCCGCAGGCCACGAACGTATCGGTGGAATGGCATTGCGGACATTCCGACGGCTGCGGCGTCGAGAAACCGCAATGGTGGCAAACGAGCCGCCGCTTGAAGCGATGATCGACGAGCCACGCATCGCAATGCGGGCAGTGGAAGCGATAGCCGCAGGCGCGGCACAGCGTCAGCGGCGCATAGCCGCGCCGGTTGAGGAACAGCAGCGCCTGCTCGCCGCGTTCGAGCGCGACGTTCACCGCTTCCGCCAGCCGCGGCGCGATGAAGCGGCCGCGCGCCGGCCCTTCGGTCTTCAGGTCGATCGCCTCGATCGACGGCATGTGCTGGCCGCCGAAGCGTTCCGGCAGATGCACCCGCCGGTACCGTCCCTTGCGTGCATTGACCTCGGTTTCGACCGACGGCGTCGCCGAGGCCAGCACCACCGGGAATTTGCCGATATTGCCGCGCACCACCGCCATGTCACGGGCATGGTAATGCGCGCCGTCCTCTTGTTTGTAGGCCTGGTCGTGCTCTTCATCGACGATGGCGAGGGCCAGATCGGCATAGGGCAGGAACAGCGCCGAGCGCGCGCCGACGACGACGCGGACCTCGTTCGCCGCCACCGCCGCCCAGGTGCGGGCCCGCTTGCGCGGCGAAAGCTGCGAATGCCATTCGGCCGGACGCACGCCGAAACGCGCCGCGAACCGGTCGAGGAAGCGCGCCGTCAGCGCGATCTCCGGCATCAGGATCAGGCACTGGCGCCGACGGCGGACGATCTCCGCCACCGCCTCGAAATAAACCTCGGTTTTGCCCGATCCGGTGACGCCGTCGACCAGCGCGACACCGAATCCGCCCTGCGCCGCCATCGCCCGCATTGCCGCCGCCGCATCGGCCTGCGGACCGCTGAAATCCGGCTGCAGAAAATCCGGGTCCGGTGTCTCCGCCGCCGGCGCCGGCGGCAGCACCACGGTCTCCAGCACGCCGTCGTCGATCAGCCCATTGATGACGCCGGCGCTGACGCCGGCCTCTTTCGCCAGGTCGCCTTTGGCGCGCACCAGCCCGTCGGAGCAGACGGCTATCACCCGCGCCCGCGCCGCGCTCAGGCGCTGCGGCGACGGGCCGGCCAGTCGCACGCCAACGCGCTCGCGCTCCGGCCCGAGATGCGCGCCCATGCGCAGCGCCATGTTCAGCACGGTGCCGCGGGCGCTCAGCGTATAATTGGCGACCCAATCGACGAAGCGGCGCAATTCCCCGCGCAACGGCGGCACGTCGAGTTTGCCGTCGATATCCTTGAGCCGGTTGTGCAGCCCCGGCCGGGCGGTTCCTTCGCCCCAGACGACACCGAGCGTCTCGCGCGGACCGAGCGGCACCGTCACGACGTCGCCGGGAGCCAGTCCCATTCCGGCCGGCACCCGGTAGGAATAGGCCTGATCGAGCGCGACCGGCACCAGCACGTCGACGATACGCTGCGTCATCGTCACGGTCTGGCCGATTCCGGCGGATTAAGAAAGAGCCCGCGCCCTTTCACTTTCTTCACATTTGCCGGCGAAGCTGCGGCCATGAGTGATTTCGTCTTTTCCGTTGCTCCCGAGGTCGCCGCCGAACTGCGGCGCTGGCTGGCCTCGCTCGGCGACGAGCGGCGCATGTCGCCGAAGACGCTGGACGCCTACCAGCGCGACGCCGGCCAGTTTCTGTCGTTCATGACCGGCCACCTCGGCCAGCCGACCTCGCTCGCCGACCTCGCGGCGCTGAGCCCGCGCGACGTCCGCGCCTTTCTCGCCGCCCGCCGCGCCGACGGCATCGGCAGCCGCTCGCTGATGCGCATCCTGGCGGGCGTGCGCTCCTTCGCCCGGTTCCTCGAACGCAACGGCAAAGGCAGGGTCGGAGCGCTTGCCGCCGTGCGCGCGCCGAAGATCGCGCGGACGCTGCCGAAACCGCTGGCCATCGCCGCCGCGCAACGCCTCGCCGATGTCGACCTGCGCGCCGGCGAGGATCGTCCCGCCTGGGTGCTGGCGCGCGACGCGGCGGTGCTCGCCTTGCTCTATGGTGCGGGACTCCGCATTGCCGAGGCGCTCGGGCTGACGCCGCGCGATATCGGCGCCGACACCGACGTCATCGTCGTTACCGGCAAGGGCAGCAAGCGCCGCATGGTGCCGGTGCTGCCGCAGGTGCAGGCGCTGATCGCCGACTATGTGAAACTGTGTCCCTACGATCTGCCGGCGACCGAGCCGCTGTTCCGCGGCGCCCGCGGCGGACCGCTGTCGCCGCGCATCATCCAGCTCGTCATGGAACAGATGCGCGGGGCGCTCGGCCTCGCCGACAGCGCGACGCCGCATGCGCTGCGCCATTCCTTCGCGACGCATCTGCTGGCGCGCGGCGGCGATCTGCGCGCCATCCAGGAACTGCTCGGCCATGCTTCTTTGTCGACGACGCAGATCTATACGGCCGTCGATACCGAGCAGTTGCTCAGCGCGTACAAGAGCGCCCATCCGCGCGCGTAAACTTGCCATAAACGGATACGTTTTTCGCTTGTCGCGGATTTGATTTCCGGCCAAGGATTCGGTGCGGCAAACACGCTGCTCATTGCGCCCCCGCCGGCGCGGCATTCATGTCCGGATCGCACGAAAATCTCGAACACGCCGAGCATGCCCAGCATGCTTCCCATCGAAACAAGACTATCGCTCTGCTGATCGCCGTGATCGCTCTGTTTCTGGCCTTCTCCGAGACGCTCGGCAAAAGCGCCCAGACCAACGCGATCAGCCATAATGTCGAGGCATCCGATCTGTGGGCCTTCTTTCAGGCCAAGACGATCAGAACAACCGTGATCGCAACGGCCGCCGAATCCATGGAAGCCGGCGCCGCGGCGGTCAGCGATGCGCCAGCACGCAGGCAGATGGAGATACGCGTTGATCAATGGCGAAAAACCGTTGCGCGCTATAACGACGAGCCCGAAACCGGCGAAGGCCGCAAGCAGCTCGTGGCGCGCGCCAAGGCCGCCGAGCACAATCGCGATACCGCGATGGCCCGCTACCATCACTACGAAGTCGCCTCGGCGGCTTTCCAGATCAGCATCGTGCTGTCATCGGCGGCCATCATCACCGGCATGATGATGCTGGCCTGGCTTGCCGGCGGCCTGACCCTCGCCGGACTTGCCTTCACGGCGATCGGCTTCTTCGCCCCGCACGCCGTGCATCTGCTGTAGCCGTCGCGAAGTCCGCCGCGACGACGGCGCGTCTACATATGGATGGCGCGCTTCTCGACCGCCAGCGCCGCTTCCTTCACCGCTTCCGACAGCGTCGGATGCGGATGACAGGAGCGCGCCACATCTTCCGACGATGCGGCGAATTCCATCGCCACCACCAGTTCGGAAATCATCGTGCCGGCATCCGGACCGACGATATGCGCGCCGAGGATGCGGTCGGTCTTGGCGTCGGCGAGGATCTTCACGAAGCCCTCGGTGGTATTGTTGACCTTGGCCCGGCCGTTGGCGGTGAACGGAAACTTGCCGATATTGTAAGCGGTGCCCGCCTGTTTCAGCTCGTCCTCGGTTTTCCCGACGGAGGCGATTTCCGGATAGGTGTAGACGACGTTCGGGATCGCGTCGTAGTTCACATGGCCGGCGCGGCCGGCGATGATCTCCGCGACCGCCACGCCTTCGTCTTCCGCCTTATGCGCCAGCATCGGCCCCTTGATCACGTCGCCGATCGCATAGATGCCCGGCACACTGGTCGCGAAATGCGCATCGACGTTGACGCGGCCGCGCTCATCGAGCGCCACGCCGACCTCGTTCAACCCAAGCCCCTCGGTGAAAGGCACGCGACCGACCGCGACCAGCACCACGTCGGCCTCGAGCGTTTCCGGCACCACCTTGTCGTCGGCCTTCGCCGGTTCGACCTTGACCTTCAACGTCTTGCCGCTGCTGTCGACCGCAGTGACCTTGGCACCCAGTTTGAACTTCAGGCCCTGCTTCTCGAAGATACGCTGGCTCTGGCGGCAGACCTCGCTGTCCATGCCCGGCATGATGCGGTCGACGAACTCGACGAAGGTGACGTCGGCGCCAAGCCGCCGCCACACCGAGCCGAGTTCGAGGCCGATGACGCCGGCACCGACGACCAGCAGCCTGCCCGGCACCTTGTCGAGCGCCAGCGCGCCGGTCGACGACACCACCCGCTTCTCGTCGATCTCGATGCCCCTGAGCTTCGCCACGTCGGAGCCGGTGGCGATCACAATCGCCTCGCTCTCCAGCATCTGGGTCTTGCCGTCGGTCGTCTTCACCTCGACCTTGCCGGGCGCCGCGATGCGGCCGATCCCCTGCACGGAATCGATCTTGTTCTTCTTGAGCAGGAAGTCGACGCCCTTGACGTTGCCGTCGACGCCCTCGTCCTTGAACTTCATCATCGCCGCCAGATCGAGCTTCGGCGCCGGGACGCCGATGCCCATCTTGGCAAAGCCGTGACCGGCTTCCTCGAACAGTTCGGAGGCGTGCAGCAGCGCCTTCGATGGAATGCAGCCGACATTCAGGCAGGTGCCGCCATGCGTGGCGCGCTTCTCGACGACCGCAACTTTCAGGCCAAGCTGCGCCGCGCGGATGGCGCAGACATAACCGCCGGGGCCGGTGCCGATGACGATGAGATCGTAGGACATGCAAACGTTCCGTGTTTCTTCAAATGCACTCTATCCCGGCCGCTTCCGAGGAGCCCGCCGCCAGGCGGGCGCCTCGAAGAATATGGCGGATCACAGGTCCAGCACGATGCGCGCCGGGTCCTCGAGATTTTCCTTCACCCGGACGAGGAAGGTCACCGCGCCCTGACCGTCGACGACGCGATGATCGTAGGTGAGCGCCAGATACATCATCGGCCGGATCTCGATCTTGCCGCCGATCACCACAGGGCGCTCCTGAATCTTGTGCATGCCGAGGATGCCGGACTGCGGCGCGTTGAGGATCGGCATCGACATCAGCGAGCCATAGACGCCGCCGTTGGAGATAGTGAAGGTGCCGCCCTGCATGTCCTCGATCTTGAGCTGGCCGTCGCGCGCCTTCTTGCCGAGACCGGCAATCGCCTTCTCGATGCCGGCGAGCGACAGATGATCGGCATCGCGCACCACCGGCACGACCAGCCCGCGCTCGGTGCCGACGGCGACGCCGATGTGATAGTAGTTCTTGTAGACGAGATCGTTACCGTCGATCTCGGCATTGACCGCCGGGACTTCCTTCAGCGCCTGGATGCAGGCGCGGGCGAAGAAGCCCATAAAGCCGAGCTTGACGCCGTGCTTCTTCTCGAACAGGTCCTTGTACTGGCTGCGCATCGCCATCACCGCGCTCATGTCGACCTCGTTGTAGGTCGTCAGCATCGCGGCGGTGTTCTGCGCGTCCTTGAGACGGCGGGCGATGGTCTGGCGCAGCCGCGTCATCGGCACGCGCTCCTCGCGCGCCGCATCGTCGGCCGGCGACGGCGCACGCATCTGCACCGGCGCGCCGACCGGCGTCGGCTTCGCCGCGGCCGTCTCGATCGCCGACAACATGTCGCCCTTGGTGATCCTGCCGTCCTTGCCGCTGCCGGCAACGCCTGACGGATCGGTACCGGTTTCCGCCGCGAGACGGCGCACCGAGGGAGCCTGCTGCGCATCGGCGGGAGCCGCGGCCGCGGGCTTTGCAGGAACAGGAGCAGGAGCCGGTGCGGCTGTGGCCGCGGCAGCCGGCTTCGCGGCAGCGCCCGCCGCGCCGTCCTGGATCTGGCCGAGCAGCGCGCCGACGGCGACCGTGTCGCCGGCCTTCACCGTCATCTCGGACAGCACGCCGGCAGCCGGCGCCGGCACTTCCAGCGTCACCTTGTCGGTTTCGAGCTCGACCAGCGGCTCGTCCACCTTCACCGCCTCGCCCTGCTGCTTGAACCAGCGGCCGACCGTCGCTTCGGTGACGGATTCGCCGAGCGCGGGAACACGAATTTCAGTCATTGTTGTCTCATCGTCCTGCTGTTCATCGTCGTGCTGTCCGGTCCGTCATCCCGAGGAAACGGCCGGCTCAGGTCGGTTTCAACCGACCTGAGTGCGAACCTCGACGGATGCACGGTCCTGAATTCCACCGTCATCCTGCGAGGGCCACCGGGCCGCCTCAGGACGACGTCATCCCTATCACGGCATGATCCTGCCCAGAAACTGCAACGCTCTTTCCGGGATCATGCCTCAGCCCAGCGCCTCGTCCATCAACTGCTTGAGTTGCGCCAGATGCTTCGACATCTGTCCAACCGCGGTCGAGGCGGAAGCCGGGCGCGTCGCATAGCGCGGACGCCGCTGGTCGGCCTCGATCTGGTTGAGCACCCATTCCAGATAATGCTCGACGAAATGCCAGGCGCCCATATTGCGCGGCTCTTCCTGGCACCAGACGATCTCCGCCTGCTTGAAGCGGGACAGTTCGGTGACCAGCGCCTTGGTCGGGAACGGATAGAGCTGCTCGACGCGCAGGATATAGATGTCGTCGATGCCGCGCTTCTCGCGCTCCTCGTACAGATCGTAATAGACCTTGCCGCTGCACAGCAGCACGCGGCGGATCTTGTTGTCGGGCACGAGCTTGATCTTCTCGTCCGGCAGCCATTGCGCGTCGTCCCACAGCACGCGATGGAACGAAGTGCCCGGCGCCATCTCGTCGAGCCGCGACACCGCCCGTTTGTGGCGCAGCAGCGACTTCGGCGTCATCAGGATCAACGGCTTGCGAATATCGCGCTTCAGCTGCCGCCGCAGGATGTGGAAGTAGTTCGCCGGCGTGGTGCAGTTGGCGACCTGCATATTGTCTTCCGCGCAGAGCTGCAGGAAGCGCTCGAGCCGGGCGGAGGAATGCTCCGGCCCCTGCCCTTCATAACCGTGCGGCAGCAGGCAGACGAGCCCGCACATGCGCAGCCACTTGCGCTCGCCCGACGAGATGAACTGGTCGAAGACCACCTGCGCGCCGTTGGCGAAGTCGCCGAACTGCGCTTCCCACAGGGTCAACGCATTCGGCTCGGCGGTCGAATAGCCGTACTCGTAGCCGAGCACCGCTTCTTCCGAGAGCATCGAGTTGAGCACCTCGTAATTGCCCTGCTGGGCGGCGAGATGGTTGAACGGCGTGTGCCGCGTCTCGGTGTTCTGGTCGAAGATCACCGAATGGCGCTGCGAGAAGGTGCCGCGCTCGCTGTCCTGACCGGACAGGCGCACGCGATGGCCCTCCAGCAGCAGCGAACAGAACGCCAGCGCCTCTGCGGTCGCCCAGTCGATATGCTCGCCGCTGTCGATCGCCTTGGCCCGCGCATCGAGGAACCGCTGCACGGTGCGGTGAATGGCGAAATCCGCCGGCACCGCGGTGATCTTGCTGCCGATGTCGCGCAGGGTTTCGAGCTTGACGCCGGTGTCGCCACGGCGCGGCTCGTCGCTATCGCCCGCCACCTTGAACCCGGCCCAGCGGCCGTCGAGCCAGTCGGCCTTGTTCGGCTTGTAGCTGGCGCCGGCCTCGAATTCGGCATCGAGACGCGCGCGCCAGTCCGCTTTCATCTTCTCGATCTCGCCCTCGGTGACGACACCTTCGGCGATCAGCTTCTGGCTGTAGATTTCGAGCGTCGTCTGATGCGAGCGGATCTTCTTGTACATCAGCGGCTGGGTGAACGAAGGCTCGTCGCCCTCGTTGTGGCCGAACCGGCGATAGCAGAACATGTCGATGACCACCGGCTTGGCGAATTGCTGCCGGTATTCGATCGCCACCTTGGCGGCGAAGGTCACCGCTTCCGGGTCGTCGCCGTTGACGTGCAGGATCAGCGCCTCGACCAGCTTGGCGACGTCCGACGGATAGGGCGACGACCGCGAATAGCGCGGATAGGTGGTGAAGCCGATCTGGTTGTTGACGATGAAGTGCAGCGAACCGCCGGTGCGGTACCCCTTCAGGTCCGACAGGCCGAAACATTCCGCAACGACGCCCTGGCCGGCGAAGGCCGCGTCGCCGTGAATGAGCATCGGCAACACCATCGAGCGATCCTCGGGCGTTGCACCATGCTGGTCCTGCTTGGCGCGAACCTTGCCGAGCGCCACCGGATCGACGATCTCCAGATGCGACGGATTCGCCGACAGCGACAGATGCACCTTGTTGCCGTCGAACTCGCGGTCCGACGAGGCGCCCAGGTGATATTTGACGTCGCCCGAGCCCTCGACGTCATCCGGCGTCGCCGAGCCGCCCTTGAATTCGTGGAACAGCACACGATGCGGCTTGCCCATCACCTGGGTCAGCACGTTGAGGCGGCCGCGATGCGGCATGCCGATGACGATCTCCTTCACGCCGAGATTGCCGCCGCGCTTGATGATCTGCTCGAATGCCGGGATCAGCGCCTCGCCGCCGTCCAGGCCGAATCGCTTGGTGCCGGTGAACTTGACGTCGAGAAACTTCTCGAAACCCTCGGCCTCGACCAGCTTGTTGAGGATGGCGCGCTTGCCCTCGCGGGTGAAGGTGATCTCCTTGTCGCGACCCTCGATGCGCTCCTGGATCCAGGCCTTCTGCGCCGGATTGGAGATGTGCATGAACTCCACGCCGAGCGTCTGGCAGTAGGTGCGGCGCAGGATGGCGACGATCTCGCGCGTCGTCGCGAATTCGAGGCCGAGAACGTTGTCGAGGAAGATCTTGCGGTCGAGGTCGGCCTCGGTGAAGCCGTAGGACTTCGGATCGAGTTCTTCCTCGTTCTTTTCCGGCTCGAGGCCGAGCGGATCGAGATTGGCGTGGAAATGGCCGCGCGCGCGATAGGCGCGGATCAACATCAGCGCATGGATGGAATCGCGGGTTGCCTGCTGCACCTGCGAAGGCGACAGCTCGACCCCGCCGCTCTGGGCGCGCGCCGCGATCTTGTCGCCGAGCTTCTTCTCGGTCTCGGCCCATTGCCCGTCGAGCGCGGCGACGAGATCGCCGCCGGCGCGCTGCGGCCAGTTCGGATTCTTCCACGAAGGCCCGCGAGCAATCTTCTCGACGGCGGTCGGATCGTCTTTCAGCGCCTCGAAAAATTCCCGCCACTCGGCATCGACCGAGGCGGGATTGGCTTCATAGCGGGACTGGAGATCGTCGATATAGGCGGCGTTGCCGCCATACAGAAAGGAAGTGCGGGCGAATACCGCATTCGCGTCTTGTCGTGACATGTTTCAATCCTTCACAGGGCACCTGCCCCGCCACGGCGGCGCTAAGGCAAGAGAGCCCGCAACCGACGATGAAGGATATCTAACGCCGATTTGTGTTCAGCGTAAGACCGGAAAAGTGCCGCAGGTGCGAAATTGCGCAATTTTGCGCAAAATCGCACCCGCCTGCTGAATCAGGATTTCAATACTTCGACGAGCGTCTTGCCGATGCGCGCCGGCGACGGCGACACCTTGATCCCGGCCGATTCCATCGCCGCGATCTTGGACTCCGCATCGCCCTTGCCGCCGGAAATGATCGCGCCGGCATGGCCCATGCGGCGGCCGGGCGGTGCCGTGCGGCCGGCGATGAAGCCGACCATCGGCTTCTTGCGGCCGCGCCTGGCTTCGTCCTTGAGGAATTGCGCCGCATCCTCCTCAGCCGCGCCGCCGATCTCGCCGATCATGACGATCGACCGGGTCTTGTCGTCAGCCAGGAACATTTCCAGCACGTCGATGAATTCGGTGCCCTTGACCGGGTCGCCGCCGATGCCGACGGCGGTGGTCTGACCGAGTCCCTCGCGGCTGGTCTGGAAGACCGCCTCGTAGGTCAGCGTGCCGGAGCGCGACACGATGCCGACCGAACCGGTGGAGAAGATGTTGCCCGGCATGATGCCGATCTTGCATTCGCCGGAGGTCATCACGCCGGGGCAGTTCGGCCCGATCAGCCGCGACTTCGAGCCGGCGAGCGCGCGCTTAACCTTGATCATGTGGCTCACCGGGATGCCCTCGGTGATGCAGACGATCAGTTCGATCTCCGCATCGATCGCCTCGGCGATGGCGTCGGCGGCACCGGGCGGCGGCACGTAGATGACCGAGGCATTGGCGCCGGTCCTCTCCTTCGCCTCCTGCACGGTGTCGAACACCGGCAGGTTGAGATGCGTGGAGCCGCCTTTGCCGGGCGACACGCCACCGACCATCTGCGTGCCATAGGCGATCGCCTGTTCGGAATGGAAGGTACCGTTCTTGCCGGTGAAGCCCTGGCAGATGACCTTGGTGTTCTTGTCGATAAGGACGGACATCACGCGGCCTCCTTCACGGCCTTGACGATCTTCTGCGCCGCGTCGTCGAGATCGTCGGCGGACGTCACGTTGAGCTTGGATTCGGCGATGATCTTCTTGCCGAGCTCGACATTGGTACCTTCGAGCCGCACCACCAGCGGCACTTTCAGCCCGACCTCC
Organism: Pseudolabrys sp.; assembly: GCA_035556795.1. Taxonomy (GTDB): domain Bacteria; phylum Pseudomonadota; class Alphaproteobacteria; order Rhizobiales; family Xanthobacteraceae; genus Pseudolabrys. Next base: position 13,762 of record DATMEV010000065.1, read on the forward strand.
TTGACCGCGGCGACGACGCCCTCGGCGATCACGTCGCATTTCATGATGCCGCCGAAGATGTTGATCAGGATGCCCTTCACGTTCGGGTCGGAGGTGATGATCTTGAACGCCGCCGTCACCTTCTCCTTGCTGGCGCCACCGCCGACATCGAGGAAGTTGGCCGGCGCCATGCCGTAGAGCTTGATGATGTCCATCGTCGCCATGGCGAGGCCGGCGCCATTGACCATGCAGCCGATGGTGCCGTCGAGCGCGATGTAGTTGAGGTCGTATTTCGACGCCTCGATCTCCTTGGCGTCCTCTTCCGTCTCGTCGCGCAGCGCGGCGATCTTGGGATGCAGGAACAGCGCGTTGTTGTCGAAATCGACCTTGGCGTCGAGACAGATCAGCTGCTTGTCCTTGGTGACCACCAGCGGATTGATCTCCAGGAGGCTCATGTCGGTCTCGACGAAGGCCTTGTAGAGATTGGTCAGCAGCGGGCTGAGCTGCTTCTGCAGGTCGCCGTCGAGCTTGAGCGCCTTGGCGACGCGACGGACGTGATGCGGGCAGATATTCGCCACCGGATCGACGGTGATCGTGGCGATCTTCTCCGGCGTCTCGTGCGCCACCTCTTCGATGTTCATGCCGCCTTCGGTGGAGACCACGATGGCGACGCGCGAGGATTCGCGGTCGACCAGCATCGACAGGTAGAACTCCTTGTCGATGGCCGAGCCTTCCTCGATGTAAAGGCGGCGCACCTCCTTGCCCTGCGGGCCGGTCTGGTGGGTCACCAGCGTCATGCCGAGCATGCGCTGCGCCTCTTTCTTCACATCGTCGACGGACTTGACGACCTTGACGCCGCCGGCCTTGCCGCGGCCGCCGGCATGGATCTGCGCCTTCACCACCCAGACCGGGCCGCCGAGATCGTTGGCGGCCTTGAGCGCCTCCTCAACCGAGAACGCCGGTATGCCGCGCGGCACTGGAACGCCGAAGTCGCGCAGCACGCCTTTGGCCTGATATTCGTGGATATTCATCCGGCACTCCCCTGCCTGATCCGTCTTCAATGACCGGAGACATTGCGCTCCGGTCCGGTTCGCTGTCTGTTGTTGCTCAGGCGCCGAGATTCGGCGCGATCTTGCGGCAGGCCTCGACCAGGCCCTGCACCGACGCCGCCGACTTCTCGAAGGCTTCGCGCTCGGCGCCGTTGAGGTCGATCTCGACGATGCGCTCGACGCCCTTGCTGCCGATCACCACCGGCACGCCGACATAGAGGTCCTTGATGCCGTACTGGCCGTTGAGATGCGCGGCGCAAGGCATGACCCGCTTCTTGTCGAGCAGATAGCTTTCCGCCATCGCCACCGCGGAGGCCGCCGGGGCATAGAAGGCCGATCCGGTCTTGAGCAGGTTGACGATCTCGGCGCCGCCGTTGGCGGTGCGCTTGACGATCTCGTCGATGCGGGCCTGGGTCGTCCAGCCCATCTTGACGAGGTCCGGCACCGGAATGCCGGCAACCGCCGAATAGCGCGTCAGCGGCACCATGGTGTCGCCGTGGCCGCCGAGCACGAAAGCTGTGACGTCCTCGACCGAAACGTTGAATTCATCGGCGAGGAAATAGCGGAAGCGCGCCGAATCGAGCACGCCGGCCATGCCGACGACCTTCTCGCGCGGCAGGCCGCTATAGGTCTGCAGCGCCCACACCATCGCATCCAGCGGGTTGGTGATGCAGACCACGAACGCATTCGGCGCGTATTTCTTGATGCCGGCGCCGACCTGCTCCATCACCTTGAGATTGATACCGAGCAGATCGTCGCGGCTCATGCCCGGCTTGCGCGGCACGCCGGCGGTGACGATGCAGACATCGGCGCCTTCGATCGCCTCGTAGGAATTGGCGCCGGTGAGGCGGGCGTCAAAGTCGTTGACGGGCGAGGACTGCGCGATATCGAGCGCCTTGCCCTGCGGGATGCCCTCGGCAACGTCGAACATGACGACGTCGCCCAGATGCTTGAGACCAATGAGATGGGCGAGGGTACCACCGATCTGGCCGGCACCGATCAACGCAATTTTATTACGAGCCATGGAAGACAACTCTCGGCTGGTGTGCACCGCAGGATAGCGGACGCCGCTGGTTATCGCTTTCGACGCCCGTCGACAAGGAACCGTTCGTCGATCTGATCGGCTTCAGCAACTTCGCAAGTTATCTGGCATACATTATTCCAGACGAAGTTGCGGCGCTTGTCCAGCCGAATCTGCGCCGGTCGACGCAGAAAAACAGGCGTGGAGCGGGCATCGGGCAAGGCATGGTCGGGAGCAGACCTTGGGCGGGAGCCCCGCTGGCAAACGTGGCGGCAATGATCACGGGCGGTCGCGCGCGGCCCCGGACGGCGACGGGCCGTCAGGTTTCCACAATCTTCGCCTGCCAGTCGGGCTCATGCCGGGGATCGCGCGGCCCATGCGGCAGGCCGAGATAGGACTGCGAGCGCATCTCGGTCAGCCGCGACGCCGTGCGCTTGAACTCGAACGCCTCGATGCCCTCGTCGGCAACGTAGAGATCGTCCGGCTCGGCGTCGGCGGAAGCGACGAGCTTCACCGCATGATCGTAGAGCGCGTCGATGAGGATGATGAACCGCTTGGCCTCGTTGCGCCGGCGGAAATCCATCACCGGGATGCCGTCGATGACCAGCGTATGGAAATCATGCGCCAGTCGCAGATAGTCCGACGCGCCGAGCGGCTGGTTGCACAGATCCGCAAACGTAAAGCGCGCGACGCCCATCGCCGCCCGCGGCACCCGCACCTGCCGCCCCTTCACCGTCAGCGTCTGCGGCTGCCCGGCCTGGCCGCCAGTGAGCCGCGCCCACGCCTCGTCGAGCTTGCGCGCTGCGGCCGCATCCGCCGGCACGTACCAGACCGGGACGCCGGTCATCTTTTCGAGGCGGAAATCGGTGCGCGCATCGAGCCGCACCACCTCGACCCGCTGCCGCAGCAGATCGAGGAACGGCAGGAACAGCGCGCGATTGAGGCCGTCCTTGTAAAGATCGCCCGGCGCCGTGTTGGACGTCGCCACCAGCACCACGCCGCGCGCGAAGAGCTGCGTGAACAGGCGGCCGAGGATCATCGCATCGGCGATGTCGGTGACATAGAACTCGTCGAAGCACAGCAGCCAGGAATCCGCGGCGATATCCGCCGCCGCCAGCACCACCGGATCATTCTTCTGTGCGATCTCGCCGCGCTTGATCTTCTGCCGGTAATCGTTGAGCCGCTCGTGCACGTCGGCCATGAATTCATGGAAGTGCGAGCGCCGCTTGCGCGCGACCGGCGATGTCTCGAAGAACAGATCCATCAGCATGGTCTTGCCGCGGCCGACATCGCCGTAGACGTAAAGTCCCTTGATCGGCGCCGAGGTCGCCTGGTTGCGGCTCAGCAGCCAGCCGAGCGCCGAGGTCTTGCGCCCGGTGCGGCGCAGGGCGATGCGCGCCTCGAGTTCCGAATAATGATGAACGAGCTCAAGTTGTGCGGGATCGGACTCGATCTTGCCGGCGGCAACGAGTTCGGCGTAGCGCGTGCTGATCTGAACGGACATCGACAGGCGGGGACAGGGAAAACAGGAGGATATGCGCGCGGGGTCATCTCACATCGCCGCGCAAAAATCGATCCCGCTGTCGGCGGCAGCAGCCGTGCGCGAGCGCGGGGCGTGCCGCTCCGTCCGGGATCGGCCAACCGGCAGCCCGATACAGGGTCTGCGAACGGCCCGGCCGGCGCGTGTTCCCATCCATGCGGCCGGCGCATCGCTGCCCGGCAACAGGCTCGCGCAGCCGTCGCAATTATGTTGCATCGCACCAATATGTTCGTCCGGCGATCGAACGGGCAGCCCGGGCGATCGACCGGGAGGACGACGCACCGGACGAGGGGTTCGACACGCCATCAAACGCGGAGAATCCTGCCATGATCGAAGCGCTTCCCGGTAACGGCCTGATCCGGAAATTGTGGTTCGGAGAGAGTGGCCTCTATCGCGATCATCTGCTGCGGCTCGATGCCGACAGCTTGCACACCCGCTTCGGAACCGCCGTCACGGACGACGTCATCGAGCGGCATGCCGCCGGGGCCATCGGTCCAGGCGCACTGGTCACCGGTTTCCTCATCGAGGGAATACTGCACGGCGCCGCCGAATTGCGCCGCCTCGGATCGCCGCTCTCGCATGCGGGGGAAATCGCGCTCAGCGTCGAGAAACCGTGGCAAAGCCATGGTGTCGGCAGCGCGCTGCTGGCGCGCACGCTGCTGGCCGCCAGCAACCGCGGCATCACCGCGCTGCAGATGCGCTGTCTCGCCGACAACCGGCGCATGCGCGACCTCGCCACCAAATTCGATGCGACGCTCAGCTTCGATACCGACGGCGTGATCGGCGAAGTCGATTCGCCGCATTCGACGCCGCTGTCGCTGCTGCGCGAATTGCTCGAGGACAGCCACAGCCTCGCCCGCACCCTGCTCGACGCGCAATCGCGGCTGCTGCAGACGGCGTGAGCCCGCCGACAGGTTGCTGCCTCAGCCGCATGCTCACGCGGTCAATGGATAGGCGCGTTCGACGACATAGGGTCCGCCGCCGGTCGAAGCCCGCGACGAATACAGGACGAAGCGCGCGACACGAAAACGCAGCGGATTGAACACGCCGCGACCCGACAGATAGGCGGCGACGGCGTGGCTCGACATGTCGCGCAGACGCGCCAGCGTGACATGCGGCGTATATTTGCGTCCCTCGGGTGCCAGTCCCAGACGCTGCATCAGCCGTTCCTGCTCCGCCTGCATCTCCATCAACGCCGGGCTCGGCGCCAACGTCGCGATCAGCGCGCGCGGCTTGCGCCCGCCGAACGACGACAGCCCGTCGATGGCGATATCGAACGGCGCGCGATGCGAGCGCTCGAGCGCCGAGGCGATCTCGCGCGCCGTCGGATCGTCGATATCGCCGATAAACCGCAGCGTGGCATGAAAATCTTCCGGCTCGATCCAGCGCGCGCCGTGCAGGCCGCCACGCAGCAAAGCGAGTTCGGCGGCGACATCGGGGGGAATTTCAAGACCGGTGAACAGACGGGGCATGATGAACGGAGACTGGCAGACTTTGCATCCCGGAATAACCCGGCATCGCGACGACAGTGAGGGTCGCCGCTCTCGTATTACAAGTGTGCGCCGCGCGCCCGCACGCAAGAACGCGCCGCGCGCGACCATTCAGAACCGCGCGGCGCGCGCATGTTCAACTACGCGCGGCGCGCGCTTGCGCGATCAGGTCCTCGACCTTCGGCAAGATGGCGTTGACGATGACGTCGACGCCCTTGGCATTCGGATGGATGCCGTCGGCCTGATTGAGCGCCCGCTCGGTGACGACGCCATCGAGGAAGAACGGGTAGAACAGCACGCCGTGTTTCTTCGCCAGTGCCGGAAAGATGGCGTTGAACGCCGTCTCGTATTCGGCACCCATGTTCTTGCCGGCCAGCATGCCGCACAGCAGCACCTTGATGTTGCGGGCCTGCAGCCTAGTGATGATCGCGTCGAGCGCCTCGGTCGTCACCTTCGGATCGATGCCGCGCAGGAAATCGTTGGACCCGAGTGAAACGATCACCGCGTCGGTGCCCTGCGGCACCGACCAGTCGAGCCGCGCCAGGCCGCCCGAGGCGGTGTCGCCGGAGACGCCGGCATTGGCGATCACCACCGCCGTCTCGCCCTTCGCTTTCAGCGCCGCCGACAGCCGCGCCGGAAACGCCTGATTTGCCGGCAGGCCATAGCCGGCGGTCAGCGAATCGCCGAGCGCGACGATCTTCACCGGCCGGTCCTGCGCCGCCGCCGCGCCCGCCCACAGGCCCCCGGTCGCGGCCGCCCACGCAAGTGTGAGCACGAAGAGCGCCGCCAGACGCTGGACCATGCCGCCTGTTTCCCCATATGAGCGGAAACGCCATCGGATCCATTGCATGACGCGTTCATCTCCTGCCGCCCCGGCCGTCTCGCTTGCGGGGGTCAATCTATCGCTGGGACAGGGCGCCGCCCGGGTCCACATCCTGAAGGATATCAGTCTCGATATAGGCGCTGGCGAGGCCATCGGCATGGTCGGCCCCTCCGGCTCCGGCAAATCGACGCTGCTGATGGTGATGGCCGGCCTCGAACGGCCCGACGCCGGCACCGTGACGGTCGCCGGCACCGACCTCGGCCGGCTCGACGAGGACCGGCTGGCGCGGTTTCGCGGCCGGCATATCGGCATCGTCTTCCAGTCGTTCCATCTCATCCCGACCATGACGGCGCTGGAAAACGTCGCCGTGCCGCTCGAACTCGCCGGCGATCCCGACAGCCGCGACAAGGCCCGCGACGAACTTGCCCGGGTCGGCCTCGGCGGCCGGCTCGGCCATTATCCGGCGCAACTGTCCGGCGGCGAGCAGCAGCGCGTCGCCCTGGCGCGGGCGCTGGTGCCCGATCCCGACATTCTCGTCGCCGACGAGCCGACCGGCAATCTCGACGAGACGACCGGGCAACAGATCATCGACCTCCTGTTCGCCGGCCATCGCCAGCGCGGCAGCACGCTGATCCTGGTCACCCACGATCAGGGGCTCGCGACCCGTTGCGGGCGCGTCGTGCGGCTGCGCTCCGGCCGGATCGAGGAACGGCAGGAAGAGAGGCCTGCCGTCGCCGCCAAAGCGAGCGCCGGATGACCGCGACGACGCATGATCGGAGTGCGCCTAGCGACAGCACGGCCGTGCGCGGACTGGCGTTGCGGCTGGCGTTGCGCGAACTGCGCGGCGGGCTGCGCGGCTTCTATATTTTCATCGCCTGCATCGCGCTCGGCGTCATGGCAGTCGCCGGCGTCGGCTCGGTTGCCGGCAGTCTGGCCGACGGGCTGGCGCGCGAGGGCCGGGTGATCCTCGGCGGCGATCTGTCGTTCTCGCGCATGCATCAGCCGGCGACGCCGCAGGAGCGCGCCTTCTTCACACAGCGCGGCACCGTTTCAGCGGCGACCACGATGCGGGCGATGGCGCGCACACAGGACGGCCGCGCCGCGCTGGCCGACGTGAAAGCCGTCGACAACGCCTATCCGCTCACCGGCACGGTGACGCTCGATCCGGCGATGCCGCTCGCCGATGCACTGGCGGCGCATGACGGCGCGTATGGCGCTGCCGCCGCTTCCGATCTGCTGACGCGGCTCGATCTCAAGCCCGGCGACCGCATCAGGATCGGCGAGGCGACCATCGTCATCCGCGCCGTGCTGAGCGGCGAACCGGACAAGCTCGCCGGCGGCATCGGCTTCGGCCCGCGCCTGCTGATGAGCAGCGAGGCACTCGCCGCCACCGGTCTGGTGCAGCCGGGCAGCCTCGTGCGCTTCACCTATCGCCTGCGGCTGCCGCCGGGCGCCGGTGACGATGTCGTCGACAGCACCGTCCGCGACGCGCGACGCGACCTCGCCGACGCCGGCTTTGAAATCCGCACGCGCAGCAAGGCCTCGCCGCAGCTCGAACGCACCGTCAACCAGTTCACCCAGTTCCTCACTATCGTCGGGCTGACAGCGCTGCTGGTCGGCGGCGTCGGCGTCGCCAATGCGGTGCGCAGCCATCTCGACCGCCGGCGCGACACCATCGCCACCCTCAAGGCGCTCGGCGCCAGCGGCCGCCGCGTCTTCACGATCTATCTGACGCAGGTCGTCGTACTCGCGGCGCTCGGCAGCGTGATCGGCGTCGTGCTCGGCGCGGCGCTGCCCTTCGCCGTTGCCTGGGGCTTCGGCGCGGTGATCCCGCTGCCGATCGAGCCGGCGATACAGCCGCGGGAGCTGGGCCTCGCCGTCGTCTTCGGGCTGATGGTCGCCGTCGCCTTCGCGCTATGGCCGCTCGGCCGCGCGCATGACGTCCCGGTGGCGGCGCTGTTCCGCGACGGCATCGCGCCGGAGCGGCGCTGGCCACGCCGCCGTTATCTGATCGCCACCGCCATCGCCGTTGCAGTGCTGATCGCGCTTGCCGTCGGCCTCGCCTATGACCGCAAGGTGGCGATCATCTACGTCTTCGCCGCCGGCGGCGTCTTCGTGCTGCTGCGCGTCGTCGCCGTTCTGCTGATGCGCGGCGCGGCGGCCTTGCCGCGGCTGCGCTCGACGGTGTGGCGGATGGCGATCGCCAATATCCACCGGCCCGGCGCGCTGACGCCGGCGGTGGTGATGTCGCTCGGCCTCGGACTGGCGCTGGTGGTGACGGTGATCGAGATCGACGGCAATCTGCGGCACCAGTTCTCCGCGCAACTGCCGGAGAAGGCGCCGGCCTTCTTCTTCCTCGACATTCCGGCCGATCAGGCGGATGCGTTCGGGGGCTTCATCAGGACGCGCGCCGCCGACGCCAAACTCGAGGAAGTGCCGATGCTGCGTGGCCGTATCGTCTCGGCACGCGGCGTCGCAGCGGAGACTCTCAAGCCGTCGCCGGATGCCGCCTGGGTGCTGCAGAGCGACCGCGGCATCAGCTATTCGGCGACGCTGCCGGAGGGATCGCGGCTGGTCGCCGGCCCGTGGTGGCCGGAGAATTATGACGGGCCGCCCCTGGTATCGATGGAACGCAAGATCGCCGACGGGCTCGGCCTGAAGATCGGCGACGAGATCGTCGTCAACGTGCTCGGCCGCAATATCAGCGCCCGCATCGCCAATCTGCGCGCCGTCGACTGGCAGAGCCTCGGCATCAATTTCGTGCTGGTGTTCTCGCCCAACACCTTCGCCGGCGCGCCGCATACGCATATGGCGACCCTGACCTTTGCCCATAACGGCGACACCGCCGAGCGCGCGGTGGAAGACCGGCTGATCCGCGACGTCGCCGAAGCCTATCCAGGCGTATCCAGCGTGCGGGTGCGCGATGCGCTCAACGCCATTGGCGCGATCGTCAAGAATCTCGTCCTGGCGGTGCGCGGCGCCAGCGTCGTGACACTGCTGGCGGCGGCACTGGTGCTGGGCGGGGCGCTCGCCGCCGGCCACCGGCACCGGGTCTACGACGCGGTGATCCTGAAGACGCTCGGCGCCACCCGCCGCCGTCTACTCACCGCCTATGTGATCGAATATCTGCTGCTCGCCATCGCCACGGCGACTTTCGGCGTGCTGGCCGGATCGCTGTCGGCCTGGGCGATCGTTACGGAGCTGATGAACCTGCCGTTCGTCTGGCTGCCGCTGCCGGCGCTCGCGGCGTCGCTCGCCGCCATCGCGGTGACCGTCGTCCTCGGCCTCGCCGGCACCGCCCGAGCGCTCGGCCAGAAGCCGGCGCCGGTGCTGCGCAACCTCTAGCGCCTTGCGGCATGTCCGGCGGACGCCGGGAGGCTGCATGCTGCTGATCCGGCGCGCTTTCTTCACGCGAGCCGTCGTCATCGTCGCGACAAACCGACGCGCCGACACCGCTCCGGCGGCACCGCCCGTCCGGGCTGGAAATTTCGCCCGGAAATTCCCTCGAAATTCCGCGTCAGGATTTCATTAACGATTGGCCATCCGGCGGCTGCGACGCCGAGCCGGTCTGGCGCTGAAGCCAAACGCGCACTAGATTCCCTGCGAACGACAGCCGGCTCATGGGGGCCGGCCACATGAGAGGGAACTTCGATGTCGGATTTCGACCGGAACATCGCCGCCCGTCGGGGCTTCGGCGCCGATCAGGCGGTTGCCATCGACGCGGGCCTGCGCGCTTACATGATCCGCGTCTACAACTACATGGCGGCGGGCGTGGCGCTGACCGGCGTCGTCGCCTGGCTCACCTTCAACGCGGCGGTCACCACCAATGCCGCAGGCCAGCTCGCGCTGACCTCGTTCGGCCAGGCGCTCTATAGCGGCCCGGTGGCGATCGTGCTGTTCATCGCGACGCTCGGACTCGTATTCTTCATGAGCTTCCGCGTCGACCGCCTGCAGCCGTCGACCGCGCTCGGGCTGTTCATGCTCTATTCGGGCCTGCTCGGCCTGATGCTGTCGTCGATCTTCCTGACCTATACCGGCGCGTCGATCACCCGCACCTTCTTCATCTCGGCGGCATCGTTCGGCGCGCTCAGCCTCTACGGCTACACGACGCAGCGCGATCTCTCCCCGATCGGCTCGTTCCTGATCATGGGCCTGTTCGGCGTCATCCTGGCGATGATCGTCAACATCTTCCTGAAGAGCACCGGCCTTGAATTCATCATCTCGGTGCTCGGCGTGCTGATCTTCGCCGGCCTCACCGCGTGGGACACGCAGAAGATCAAGGAGATGTACGACGTCAACGACGACGGCACCATCGCCGGCCGCAAGGCGGTAATGGGCGCGCTGACGCTGTATCTCGACTTCATCAACCTGTTCCTGTTCCTGCTGCGCTTCATGGGTGACCGGCGCTAAAGCGCCGGCCGGCGACCGGCGTCGAAGACGACCGGCACGCCACAGGACAAAGCTGCGATGCGCCCCGGCCCCGTGCCGGGGCGTTTTTGTTTTGCAGCAGCGTTTTTCGAGCGCGGCATATCCTCGGGCCTGACCCGGGCGGATATCGCTTCGCGTCAGAAAACGCATCAAAGCAAGATCAAAACAGGCAAAACAAGCAAAGCAAGAATGCAGAGAGCGTCGCTTCCGATTCCATCGGCAGCGAAAAAGCTCTAATTTCGTCGCATCGCCCGACAGACCATCCATGACCGTCATCCGTCCCGCCATCCCTGCCGACGTTCCCACCATCACCCGCATCTACGCGGAGGCGGTGCGAACCGGTACCGCTTCGTTCGAGCTCGACCCGCCGGACGAGGCCGAGATGGCGGCGCGCATGCGCGCTTTGCTCGCCGGCGGCTTTCCGTATCTGGCGGCCGAGATCAACGGAGCTCTGGCCGGCTATGCCTATGCCGGCCACTACCGCACGCGGCCGGCATTCCGCTTCACAGTGGAGGATTCGATCTATATCGCGCCTGCCATGCAGCGGCGCGGCATCGGGCGGGCATTGCTCGCGGCGCTGATCGAGGACAGCGCCCGCCGCGGCTTCCGCCAGATGGTGGCGGTGATCGGCGATCCCGAACGCCAGCAGCCTTCCGTTGTCCTGCATCAGGCGGCCGGTTTCCGCCGGCTCTGCGTGCTCGACGACATCGGCTTCAAGCACGGGCGCTGGCTCGACAGCATGCTGATGCAGCGCGCGCTCGGCGAGGGCGCGGCAACCGCGCCCGCCGACGCAGAACCCGCCTGTCCGCCATCGCCGTAAGCGCCGGGTTTCCGCTGGCCAGACGCCACGGCAGCGATCATGATGGCCCACCGATCGCCCGCGGCACGGCGCCGGGCCGGACGAAGCGAGAGAGCGAGGGCCGAGAATCGCCATGAAATACGCCAAGCAGGACGCCAAGAGCTACGCGCAGGCCAACATGAAGGGAGTCTGGGCGGCGGCGCTGACGCCGTTCAAGCCGGACTTCTCGATCGACGAAGACGGCATGCGCGCCAATCTGCGGCACTGGGTCGACGATCTGAAGATCGACGGCATCTTCGTCGCCGGCAAGCAGGGCGAGTTCTTCTCGCTGTCGATCCCCGAGCGCAAGCGGCTGTTCGACATCGCCGCGCAGGAACTGCAGGGACGCGCCGGCACCATCATGTCCTGCTCTGACCAGAACATGGACACGGTGCTGGAGCTGGCCCGTCACGCGCAGGCCTGCGGCGCCGATTACATCGTCGTGCACGCGCCGATCCTGCATTTCACCCACAAACAGGACGAGACGCTCTACGCCTATTACAAATATCTCAGCGACAATCTCGACATCGGCATCGCGATGTGGAGCCACCCGGACAGCGCCTATCTGATGAGCCCGCAGACCTGCGCGCGCATCGCCGAACTGCCGAACATCGTCGCCATCAAATACAGCGTGCCGCGCGAGATGTATGCCGAGCTGACGCGGATGACGAAAGGCAAGCTGATCGTCTCCACCGCCTCCGAGGAGGAATGGTTCGACAATATCGTCGAGCTCGGCTGGCGGCTGTATCTGTGCTCATCACCGCCTTATCTGCTGCAGACCAGGAACGACCTGCGCATGCGCGAATATACCGATCTGGCTTTTGCCGGGCGCGTCGAGGAGGCGCGCAAGGTGCGCGACAGCCTCGAACCGGTGCGCCAGGCGCTGCGCAAGACGCGCCCGGACGAGAAGCCGCAGGCGCATCAGAAATACTGGCAGGAACTGCTCGGCCAGGTCGGCGGCCCGGTGCGCCGACCGATGCTGCAACTCACCGACGCGGAGCGTGACGCGATCCGCAGCGCCTTTGAGACCTGCGGCCTGAAGACCGCGACGAAGGCAAACGCCGCGTAAGCCCAGCGCCAGCCGCGATAATAACAAAGACCGCCGGCGATCCGGCGACCTTTGTCATGCAACTCATGCACGAGCGCTTCGCCCTGAAGTCTCCCCGTCATGACGCGCCTCGACGCAGCGCCGCGGGAAACGGGATCAGCGCACGACGAGACGGATCGACTTGTCGAGCACGCGCAGCACGCGATCGAGATCGTGACCGCGGCGCAGGATCAGACCCGTGGCCGAGATCGCGCTATAGGCGCCCTGCTTGCGCGCCAGACGCGGATCCTTCTCGATGCGATAGATCGGAACCTCCGAGGCACGCCGGAAGATCGAGAACACCGCACGGTCTTTCAGGAAGTCGATGGCATAATCGCGCCACTCGCCGGCCGCCACCATCCGTCCGTAGAGGCCGAGAATGCGGTCGAGTTCGCGCCGGTTGAACGTCACCTGGTTGAGCGCCGGAGCGGCTGCGGAGCCGGCATGATGCGGGACATGGTGCTGGGCATGCGGCTGGACCGCGGAAACTGCTGCCGGGCGCCGCGCGCGAACGAACGACTGGCTTGGATCGGTATCGCCGGTGGTCATGCGGCGCCTCCTTGGTTGCAGCCATGATCGCCCTCCGGCGCGGCGTCGGCAAGTGGGCGCATTCACAAGTGGCGCATCCGGACGGGCAAAGCCAGCAGGGCAGTCGGCGGAGCCGGTGAACCGGGTCGGGCAAGCCGGGCCAAGCGAGCGCAGCAGGATCGTGGCCGCGGGCGGCCCGGAGCCAAGCCGGCAGGCGTCCATCACGCCATCGTTAGATGGGCCATAATCATGCCCAATTTCGGTCAATACGCCGTCACCCTGCGGGGAGATAACATACTCACTTGCCTGATGCTCGGACGGACGGGCTTCGGATTCCTCAGCCCCCCAGCCCCCCGGGGTTCGCCGTCCGAGCTGTCAGGCAAACGTGAGTTTTTAGTTCCGTGTACGGTTCAATCCCCCAAGACTCCT
>DATMEV010000066.1:0-24200 GCA_035556795.1 Pseudolabrys sp.
CCAGAACATCGGCAGGGCAGCACTGTCGGCCGCCTGCATCTGCAAGAGCGCGAACGTGAGATCGACAGCGTCCCGCGTGCGCGCAGGCGTCATCAGCAGGTCATCGGCAACGCCGGCTTCTGCCGCTTCCTTGTCAGCCAGGTCGAGCAATGCGCCGGTGCCAAGACTGGAAAGTAGCGCACCCAGGTCCGCGGCAGTCGCCATACCCGCAAAGTCAAGACCGCGTGCTGTAAACGCCAGCACCGCCGTGCCGCTCAACGTCAGCGGCGTGACCCCGACCGTGCCGCCGATCTTCGACTGCGAGACAGCGCGTGCGCCGACGGTGACGCCGCCGCCGATCGTCATGACGCCGGTCTCAAAGTTCGATCCGTCCATGATGACATACGGCGTCTGATCGCCGTCGAGCGCGCCAGCTTCGGCCGGCGTCAGAAATGCATCAGACGCAACCGAGCCGAACGTCACCTCGCCGGTGCCGACGGTCTCGATATTGATCTTCACGCGGTCGAAATATTTCATCGTGTCCTCAAAAAAATGAGAAAAGGAGAGGGGGGTGCTATTGGGGCAGCTAATCGAGGATGTCGTCTGGTTCTTCCTCGCGCGACCACGCAACCTTGCTAGCATCAACGGGCGTGGCGCCCATCGATCCTAGGCAGAGCCGCAGCAATGACATTGCCTTGGTACCGACCTCGTCGCCGGATTGCAGGCGAGCGCGCACTACCGAAGCGATTTCGACAATTGCGCGATGCGATCGGTTCAGCCACGGAAGTTCGCCGGCAAACTCACGCCAGGCCGCGGCTTGGGCGTCGGTCAGCCATCGCGGCGGGTCGCCAAGGTCGTCGGCCGTCGGCGTGTTGCGTTTGTGACGGCTAGGATTGATCAGGTGGCGACCTTCAACAAGGGCGCGCGCCTTCGGCAGGCGTGGTTTCGGCATATTTATCACTATGGGGGTCTGAATTGCAGATGCGCACAGAATGGCCCGACGCCGGCCCCTGAACGCGACGGACCTAGACTTTTTTTTGCGCCCCTAGGGGTGGCGGCCGACCGGATGAGGCCGGCCGCCTTGCTCTGATCGCGCGCGCGATGTCCGAAACCGGCGGCGCGTGCGCGATCTTACGGAGTGAGCACCCCGGAGGTCCGCCGCCGGCTGTCGGTTACGTGGAAGCGGTCAGGTCGCCGGTGATCAGCGCTTCCGGCCGCGTTACAACGAAAGCCAGTCGAGACTCGATTCGAACCGTGGCCATGTTCTTCACGAAATTGTCGCCATCCTCGGTGCTGATCAGCACCTCAGTGTCGAGCCTGTCGAAGATAAAGCAGTTTCCGGCGAACTGGCCGGCCAGGAATTCCCCCGGCGCCATGGACTGCGACGGTACAACCGGCAAGCCCCACAACTGCAGAGGTTGAACGCCGAACGGCGCCTGTTGCGCGAGATAACGTTCGTCGCCGTCTTTGATTCCAAGCAGCCGCCGCCAGTCGGTTGCATTGAGGACGATGCCGTCCGCGATCGCGTTGGCGTCGCCTACTTGGGCAAGAGCCTGATTAATCCGATCGAACGCCTGCTCCGCCGTGGTGCTGAACGGTGGCACAAACGAGGTTGCCTGCGGTACAATGCCATTCAGATTTTGGCCAACGCCGTTGCCGGTGAGGATCTGTTGTTCCTCGACGTACTTCAGACCGTATGTCCCACGCGAGCCGATGTAGGCTGCTAGGGCCGGCGCGTCGTCGAGCATTTGACGGGACACTTTGAATGTGTGCGCAATCACGCGCACGGGCGCCGTCAGCAGATTGAAGTTTAGGTCGGATTCTGGTTTCGTCTGGCCTTCCGTTACGGGACGCGCGTTATTGGTGAAGCCAGCCTCCTTCACCCACTCCACAGAGTTACTGGTGGTGCGCGCCACCGTGACCAGATCTCTGATCGTCAGGCGTCGCTCGAACGGCGTCACGACTCCTGCAACGCGGTGTCCCAGAACCAGGCTGGTGCCAGCAGACCGGCCGGCGCCAACCGTGCTGTTGCCCGACGTGATCGCCGCACGTTCGCCGCTTAACTTCACAACAGCGCGACCGCGGAACGTTGAAGTCAGATCTTGCAGTTCTTTGGAATCCAGCAACGCCGCAGCAAGCGGATTGTCGTCACTGCGCGAGACGGCGCGGTTGTCATTATCCGGCATGCGCGCAACATGGCGTTCCAGCTCGGAGAGCCGCGTGCCGTACTGACCTTCAACAACCTTGAAGGTTTCAACCAGTTTATCAATCTTCGTGTTCAGTTCACTCAATTTCGTTTCCTTTAATTTGCCGCGCCTGCGGCTGTGTTGCGCCGTGGTGGCGCGTTATCGCAAAGCCGCAGATAGGGCGGCGATTGCGGAGTCAGTGTCGTCGTTGTCGTCGTTGAATTGATATAAAGTGCTGATCTTCTGAGGCGCCGCCGCCCAGTCCAATGTGTTCCGGACCCACAGCGGAAGCGACCATCCGCGCGCCTGATAGTCATCGCGCACGGTTGCTGCCTGGCGGACCTGCTCAAAGCGCGCCGCGAGACACTCGTTGCGGAGACGCTTGCGCGCTTCTGCAACGGCCTCTGCAAATTCGTGGGTGTCGCCGGCCTTCATCCGCCAGGGATCGTCTGGGTGACGTCGGGCTTCCTCGCGCACTTCTCTTTCCGCGGCGGCGATCATCGCTTCGCGGTTCACATATTCTCTCATCGGAGTTTCCTCTAATTGAGCGCCGCCGCCAGCTTCGCCACGGCGACGGCTTCGTCTGCCTTTTCTGTAGGCATGCCTTGCATTTCAAGAATTGCCGCAGCTAGATCAGCGCCACGGATCACAACTTGGCGTGCAGCGCCGCCGGCATGTTCGGCACCGAATCGGAAATGATGCGCGCCCGTCGAGACGGAAACGCCGGGCGGATCGAGTTGCACGATTACGGACTGAAGGCCGGCGACTGGGACGTGGCCGGATATCCAACCCTCCAGTAGGTCAATCAGCACAAGACCTTCGGCAGATCGTAGCGCCGCAAACTCCCCGACCGACTGGCCAGCGACGCCGATACCGCGATCGCATGTGCAGGCCAGAACAATGTGAGCCAGGTTTAGGGCCGACAACCGCGGAACGTCTCGACCGCGAGCCTTTGGCAAGACGCCGGCGTCGGAGGCAGCAACCAGGAGTGCATTGGCACGGCCAATATTTAGGCCGAGCCGACGCGCAAGGATGCGCGCAGCGTCTGACTTATTCATGTCTTACCGTTGGTTGGGGAAATAATTATTTGACGCGCAAAATCCGATGCGCGCACGTCCGGCGTCATCGATAAAAAGAGACGCCGGCCGAAACCGGCGCCAAGTTGTCACGTCGGCAGGGAAAAACTGCCTACAACAAACTACGGCCCCAACCGCCACCGAGGCAGTATCGGTCGAAAAATAATTTACGCAGCCTTTCGCTGCACTTCCGCAAGAGCCGCAAGTGCCCGATCTTGCGCTCGAACCACGCGCTGCTCAGCCGCCTTGCTATTGCCCCAACCGTGTTTCGTGGCGATCTCGCGGGCAGACATACCATCGAGGCTATCCTGCAGTACTTCAGCATGGCGGCCAAGCGCGGCTTCGGCAGCCGGCGTGTCGATCCTGGCGATCAGCGCGTTCTCGGCCGCGTCGGGTGCACCGACGAAAGATCCCTGCGAAGCAGTCTCATTGAGGGAAACGCTACCGGCCATGAACGTAGCGCCGCGCGCTACGGCTTTTGGGCAGCGCTCTGCGGGCGGCAGGCCGGCGTTTGCTCGGGCGACCGCGAACGGCACCGCTGCGCCGACGCCGAGCCGATCGATTTCGCGGCGGGCGGGCTCGTTTTCGCCGACGATTGCATGACACATTGCAGCATGCCGAATCCGCCAATAATCCGCGCCGTCGCTTTGGCGGGCTCGGTAGGGGGCCGTTTCCGGAAACCCACCGACGCCGGGCAATGAAAGATGGCGAGCGCTATCCGCCGCCAACGCCTTCAGCGATTTGCGCCGCGTGCCTTTACTTTGCCGGTAGCCTTCGCGGGCGCGGAACCACCGCTCATTGCCGTCGTCGTCTAATGCCGGGTTTCCAATTTCATCGTGGGCGCGCCAGTGGGTGATTTCACCCTTCCTATTAAACCGCAACCCGATCCCGTGCTCCTCGCGCTTCATGCAGGCGCGCTCGATTTCACCCTCGGTCGGCCGGATCTCGAAAATCGTGTCGATCCCGAAACCGTCGGCAAGTTCGTTGTCGTTGGCAGATTGGGGAGGGGTTGCCGGGAGGGCAAGCGTGGCAAGGGCTGCGATATCAGCCTGCCGGCCTGCGCGGCGAAGGCGGGTGATGAGGGGGGGGACCTTGCGTGGCCGATTGTCGTTTGCGTTGTGCATTGTGTTCCTCGACGTGACGTGGTGGCCTCTTTGGGCCTTTGCAACATTTTGAAAAACCTGCGGCGTCGCGCGTGTGAGCCCGACGCCGGTACGCGGGACGAAAGGCTCCAGAGTGAGAGGCGGCCCCGTGGTCAGGCCGCTGCCAGCCAGGGGACGAGATCGCCCCGGCCAGCCTCGACCAGCAACTCAACCGAAACCCACTGCCATTGCCACTTGCCGGTCGCGGCGTCGCGGCCGTACACGTGGATGACCTCGCCGTCGCATTCATCGACGTCTTCAATCGTGTCGAGGTCGATCATCATTGCCTCCACTTGCCGACTTGCCACGCATAGGCAAATCCGGGCGAAACCAGAAAAACGCGGAGTCGTGGCAAGTCTGGCAAATTAGCAAATGAAGTTAAATAATATAGATATATCATATATTTAACCTCCTATACCCACTTGCCAAACTCTTGCCATTTGCCACGTGCTGGCACAATTTTCCGTACCACGGCGTGGCAATTGCCACGTTTTGGCAAGGATTTTGGCAACTCATGCCGCGCGTCTATTGCTCGCCGCCAGGACCACCCTGGCGCCGTCGGTTGGTTCGATGTCACCTGTCTCCTGAAGGCGAACGAGGGCATCTTTAAACATCTTTGTATCGGCACCGCGGATGCCGCGACGCTTGAGCAACTCGGCACGATAGAGCGCACCGCCGCTTGAGCCACGAAGCGCCATCATGATGGCCTGACACAGGCTCTCGAATTGTGAGCTGGTCATATATTTCTCGACGCCATCGTCCACCGCGCGCACCGAGGCCATCATGATAGCGCGCGCCCATTCGACGTCTTCAACAGCGACGGCGGCGCAGGATGGGGTGCGGCTTAGCGCCCGCAGCGTGGCGAGGCGAATAGCGTTCTCAGCCAGCCGGCCAAGGATTCCGTCGCGGCTTTCATCGTGCTCGATCTCGCTTTCCTGCCAATCCTCAAGATCTAGCCAAGCGCGCTCGGCGTTAGCGTCTTTCCAGGGCACCGCGACAAGGCTGGGCTGCATGTCCGCCAGCCGCCACCTTCCTGGCGAGTCCATGCCTGGCCACGGGAAGGATTTGTTTGCCGTTTTGATCGCTTCACGCAGCGCCTCCGGAACAATCAAGCCATTGTCGCGCGGGTTGCCGCGTTCCGGCCGTGCGGTCGGTGCGATAAACACGATGCGTGCTGCGAATCCATCATTGAGGTTCTTGTCGGAGAGTCCACCATAGAATCTGGTCGGTGTTGAAGTGCCGATAACGGTTAGCGAAGGGCAATGGATCGGGGAACCAATCCGCTCTTCGTCGGTAGTCTCTTTTCCAAACCAAACTCCTGTTGATTTAGAATAAAGCTCCAGCATCGCTTTTCGGATCGTCGTTGCCCAGTTTCCCGGCCCGCGCGCGTTGATCGCCTCCAAGACGTCGCCGATCTCGTCCCACGGCATGACGACCGCTGGTTTCCGCCGCAAGATCTTCTCGATCGCGCTTGAACTGGAAACCTCACCGGCACCGACAAGAAACGCCAACTCCGTGTCCTGTAGGACCTTGACCAGTCGTTGTAGCGGTGCCTCTTTTCCAAAACCCGGCCCGGCAATCCCAGCAAGGTACAGGTTGACGCCGCAGCCGGTTGGGCCGACGACGCGGCGACCGTAAAATGCCGACATGAAGGCGATCGACGCCATGACTGCGAACTCTGGAGATTTGCGGCGCGAGGTGTTGAGAATCCATTCGGTCAATTGCCCCATCAATCCACCGGCAGCTTCGGCCGTGAACGGATTTTCGGCAGGCAATAGGTCGTTTGCCGGCGTTGGAAGCGCAATGGATCCGGTGATGATCGCAACGCCAGCAGACTGACGCCAGCCGAGGCTTGTCGGATCAACGCCCAGGTGCTCGCACAGCCAGAATGCCGCATCCTTCGCACTCGGTGCGCCGCCGTATTCGCGCACCAGTTCAATCGGAGTCGTGCCGTGTTCACGTCCGAAGTCCTGAATGCCGTCGGGGTGGACCGAGATGTCTTCTTCCAGTGCGCGCCCTAGCTCCTGGCTGGATACGCGCCACGCACCGGTGCCGGGCTGGTACTGCGCGTTGGAGAACAAGCCCTCCACCCACCGCTCAGGCGATGCAAGCGCCGCCGCGTTCACACGCCGCCAGAAGGAGTCGCCGCCGTCGCTGCGCTTGGTCTTTGGCTTCTCCCTTACGCGCTCGCCGAGACCAGCGAGGATAGTCTCGGCCTCCGCGAGGAACGTCGCTATTTCAGCATTACTGATGGAGGGAAGATCCGCGGGTTTGATATCGAGCGGCGATCCGCCTTCCCAGATGTAAGGGCGTCCCGTTTCTACGTGATCGCCGAAGGCGACAAACTGCTGCCCGTCGCGCAGGACCTCGACTTGGTGCTTGGCGCCATCGATTACGAATTCAGCCGTCGCTCTCTTTTCGCCGGGTTCGGTGGCGCGGAACAGCAAAAGACATTTCGGCGCTTTTCCGGTCCGGCGGGGAGCCTGTGCAGCGGCGGGCACAAGCTCACGCAGGCGCGCAATCAGCTTTTCGGCGATAACCTCAGTCGGAGCGTCGATATCGATCGCGACAAGCTCGTTACCGCAAAGGATTCCGGTGCGAAGGTGATCGGGGTGTTTGCGGAGATAGCCGTCGACTTGCGCGGCGGTGATGCGCTTCTTTGCCCAGCCGGGAATTCGCGGGCCTTTGTCCAGGACAGGAATGTGCCTGTAGCCATTTTCGCAGAGCTTGCGGCGGATGTCGGCGATGTCTTTTACGGTGTTGGTCTCAGTGAGTGGCGCCATTGGCGTTCAAGCCCCCATCAAATGCCTTGCTCGCAAGGTTGGAAATCTAATCGGCTAAATCGCCGACAAACGTTGCTGTGCGGCGACCGCCGGCATTCTGCGAATAGGTGAGACGTCGACCATCTGCCGCTTGCACAAGCCGCAGGTCGTACATTCGCAACTCCGGTGTCAGCTCGATATCGAATCGAGCCAATGTCTTCCCTTCGCCAGGCGGTGCCGGGCGGATTGAGAGGATCTTCATGGTGGTCTCAGGTTCGGGGAAGGGTGCGCCGTAGCGCGGTTGTTTTCGTAAGGGCTAGGCGGCCTGGGCGCAGCTGCGAGGGTTACGCAGGGAAGGGGCTATGCCGTCTTCAGACGGCCCGCAGCCGGCTGGTTATCGTTGGCGGTGCATCGATCCCATGTGCAGGTGCGGCGCTGAGCCCGGACCCATTCCTCGATGTCCGAGCGAGCGTAGCGCACAGACCTACCTAGTTTGAAATAGGCCGGCGGCAGGCCCGCGCAGCGACGTTTCGCAAGGGTTGAGAGCGAGAGCCCCGTTAGTTCGGCGGTTTCACTCAACGAAAGTAACTCCACACCGACCTCCTTCGATGATTGGTATGCTGCGCCGTGCCGATGTCGTCGGTTCTGCCACTAGATAGTGGTCCGCGGCCGATTGGCCCCTAAATTGATCTGGCGGCCGGACTTGGCCGCTCGCCGCCGGGAATGGATTTTGTGCCGCATGTGAGTAGCTTGGCGGCAGACCAGGAAACGTAAACTTGAGATGGAAATTTATTTTGGCAGGCGGGGCGCGGGGGGGGGCTGCCGGGAGTGGCCGCGCCAGACGTCCGGCGCCGCAACTGCGCACCTGGCGAGCACCGTTACACGCTGGTATGCGGTGGCGACTCGGTGGCGATTCTATATTTTTTTGGTATTCGCTTTTCCGGCTAAGTCTTTGATTTTATTGGTCGGGGCGAGAGGATTCGAACCTCCGACCCCCAGTCTCCCAGACTGGTGCGCTAACCGGGCTGCGCCACGCCCCGACCGGAACGGCGCGGACTATAGGGAGCCGCCTGCGCGGGTGCAACATGGCCGACCGGTTTCTTCGGCGCAGTCCACCGTCAGGCGCGCGATAGCGGTTCGTAGCCGGCTGCGATGGCATCTTTCGGCAGTTGTCGGCTGCGGAACGTTGCTGCCGATAATCCCCAGACAAGCCCCAGAATGAGGAAATAGTGCCGCCAATGGTCTGAGTCGATAATGAAGCTTTCCGCGACCTCGCCGACGAAGGTGGCATAGGCGGCGATGAGGTAGAGCTGCCATGGCGTGCGGATCAGCGTCGCGCGCAGGCCGACGATCAGAGTCGTGACGACGAGCGAGAGATAGGCCAGGCCGCCGACCCATCCGTAAACAAGGAAAGCCTGCAAATAGACATTGTGCTGCTGCAGGCCGAAAATCCGCCCGAACTCGAAGGGACCGAGCCCAAGCGGATGTTCGAGTAGCGTGGTGAGCGCCAGCTCCTGGAGCTGGAAGCGGCCGCCAGTGCCGACATCGTAGGATTGGATCAGTTGTGCGCGTTCGAGCAGCATACTGCGCAACGAATCGACCGACAGCAGAACAACGAGCAGCGCGGCAATGCTGAACACGGCAAGCCCGCTCAGACCGATGATGCGCATGCGCTCATGCTGCGAGCGCGCCGTCAGGATCATCAGTACGATCATCACAAGCCCTGACAGGGCCGTATGAAACCATGCGCCGCGGGAGAAGCTCAGGAATAGCCCGACGACGATGATCAGGCTGGCGGCCAGGGTCGGCAGGCGGATACCGCGGGCGATCAGGCCCTGGACCAGAAACAGCAGCGGCAGAATGAGAAACGGCCCGAAAACATTGGGATCCTTGAAGGTCGATTTGACGCGACCATAAAGCAGAAATTGCTCGGCCCCCGGAAGCGCCCGAAAATAGGCAAGAATACCGATCGCCGAAGCGATGACCGCCGATAGCACATAGGCCTTCTCGATGATGCGTATCCGCCGCATGTCGGTATCGTTGGCGACGAGGCAGGCAAACAGAATCGCAGCCACTGCGAGATAGATGGATACCGCCGCATATTGCAGCGGCTCTTGTTGTGTCGACAATTCAAACAACGACAGTAGCCCGCCGACATTCAGCACCGTCAGCAGGATCACCATCGGCAGGATGTTGCGCGCGATAGTGACGCCGGCGAGGAGGCAGGCGATCGCAAGGATACCAACGAGCACGTCGTGCGGTGATGGCTCGATCATCGCGAACGAACTCGTCAGCACGGTGACGAACAGCGTCGCATTCAGCAGACGCTGCATCCATTGCGGTGCGGCGACCGCGTGATTCCGCACACGCCATCCTGAATCGGGAGTGGTGGGTCGCCGGAACGTTGCCTCGTCGGCGGTGATCAATAGGCGTTCTCGGTCTTGAGGAGCGCGAACGGAGTAACGGCGAGAATGTAGAGGTCGAACATCACCGACCAGTTCTCGATGTAATAGAGATCATGCTCGACGCGATGCTGGATCTTTTCCTCGGTATCGGTCTCGCCGCGCCAGCCGTTGATCTGTGCCCATCCGGTAACGCCCGGTTTGACCCGGTGGCGCGCGAAATAGCCGTCGACCGCTTCATCGTAGAGTTTTGTCTCGGCCTTGGCGTTGACCGCATGCGGGCGCGGGCCGACAAGCGACAGATTGCCCTTGAACACGACATTGAAGAGCTGCGGCAGTTCGTCGAGGCTCGTCTTGCGGATGAAGCGACCAACGCGGGTGACACGCGGATCGCCTTTGGTGACGAGCTTTGCCGCCGTGGCATCGGATTTGTCGGCATACATCGAACGGAACTTATAGACCTCGATGAGGTCGTTGTTGAAACCGTAGCGCTGCTGCTTGAACAGAACCGGGCCACGACTGTCGAGCTTGATCGCCAACGCAACAAGCATCATCACCGGGAGTGCCGCAATCAGCAGCACGCCGCCGATGATCTTGTCGAACAGCCATTTGGTCACGACGTCCCAGTCGGCGATCGGCCGGTCGAATACGTCGATAACCGGCACTTCGCCGACGAACGAATAGGAGCGAGGCCGAAACTGCAGCCGGTTGGTATGGGCGGCGAGCCGGATATCGACCGGCAACACCCAGAGTTTCTTCAACATCTGCAGGATGCGGGCCTCGGCCGAAATCGGCAGCGAGAAAATTACCAGATCGACGCGCGTGCGGCGTCCGAATTCGACGAGATCGTCGACAGTGCCGAGTTTCGGCTGCCCGGCGCATTCGTTGCCGGAACGGTCGTTGCCGCGATCGTCGAAGACGCCGATGACCTCGACGTCGGAATCCTTCTGTGTGCGCAGCGATTCAATCAGCGATGCGCCGGGCTCGCCCCCGCCGACGATTGCCGCGCGGCGGGTCAGTCGGCCCTGGCGTGTCCATTCGCGGACCAGCAGGAAAACGATGCGGCGGCAGCCGATCAGCGAGACGAGCCCGATGACATAGAATCCGCCGAGCCAGGCGCGTGAAAACTGTCCGCCCACCTTGGCGAAGAACGAGATCGCCATCGCGACGAGGAAAACGACGGACCATGCCGACGCGAGCCGCATATACTGTTTTTCGTGCCCGCGGAATGCTTGCACCTGGTAGATGTCGGCAACCTGGAAGGCGGCCATCGCGAGCACGGCGATACCGCCAATTGACACGAAATAGTACAGTTCGACGCCTTCGCGCGGGACGACGTAGACGAAGTAGACCGCAAGCCCGACGGCGACGATCAGCGCAAATTCGATCATGCGCACGAAGCCGGCAAGGACGATCGGGGAGAACGCTGCCGGTGCGCGTTTGCCGGCGATGGACAGCGCCAGCGGCGACAGCTTTACGCTGCTTTTATTGTTGCGTGCGAGGCCGGAAAGGGCGCCCGGACTTAGGGAGGATGCGGCAGCCCGAATGGAAGAACGAGGGTCGACGTCACTCATGCCGTGCATCCTTTGGCCGGTCAGCAGCCATGGAAACCGGCGATATTTTTGAAATTTGAGACAATTCCTAAGTATAAAATCTCAAGAAAGATTTAGTGCGACCGCGACGAAATCGTTAACGGCCGCTTACCATCGTTGGCGCAATGCAGAAGTGCCGGTTAAGTCTTGCCGGCCGATCCGGTCGGCGTCAGCGAACTGCGCTGCCGACAGCATCATGGCCTGCACGGTCGGTAACACCGGAAATGACGAGCTGCTGAAGCTCCTGCTGATAGGCGGCGATGATGCCTGCCACCATGGCATCCACCGAGAAATCGCTGGCGATACGCTCTTGAAGGCGTTCCGCGTTGATGCCGGCGGTATGCGGGTCATCGAGCGCCTGACGGATAGCCTCGGCCAGCGCGACGCTGTCGCCAGGTGGGACGAGAGATACGCTCTGTGGACCGAAAATTTCCGGTATCCCGCCGACGCGGGTTGCGACGAGCGGCCTGGCGGCAGCCGCTGCTTCGAGGACAACATAAGGTAGCGATTCCGAACGCGACGGAACGACCATCATCTGCCCTTTCGCCAAGGCCAGACGAGCCGGCATCGGCGGGAGGAAACGCACCGCTTGCGCGAGTTCGAGTTCGGATGCCCGGGCGCGAAGGTCGTAGACGAGCGGTCCGTCGCCGATGACGCTCAAGGTTGCGGTCCGGCCGCTGCGATGAAGCTGTGACAGTGCTGCCAGCAGAACGTCGACGCCCTTGAGATGTCGCAGCTCTCCAAGAAATACCAGATCGGTGGCATCGCTCTCGAGCAGGACCGGATCGAATTCGGGGGCGCCGACACCATTGTGAATGACCCGCAGCGAGCCCCGCGGCTCGCCGATCTTCTTGCGGAAAGTGTCGGCAGCGTAAGCGCTCTCAAAGAGGTAAAGCGTCCGCCGCCGCATCAGCAGCCGCTCGAAGGCGAGATAAACCCGGCCGGAAAGCGTTTCAGGTCCGAAATGCAGACTACCGCCATGCGGTGTGAGGGCACGAATGATCCCGGCTGGAGCAGGGACGAGCCGGACGTAGGCGCCGCCTTTGGCACCGTGGCCATGGATGACGTTGGCCTTTGTCTGGCGTGTCCGCTGCATAAGGTGCCGCACGACCGCCAGATCAGACGGATGAGGTAACCGCCGCATCGGAATGCGGGTCAGGCCGAGCGCAAGCTGCGGTGCAAGCGCGGCCAGGCGACGGCTTGCGTCTTCGCCCCCGGTCAGGTTGCTGACGACCATCCCGACTTTGTGGCCGCGGGCGATCTGTCCCTGGGCGACGTCCAGAACGTGCCGGAAGAGGCCGCCGACCGGCGACCGGAAGATATGCAGGATGTGGAGCGGTTGCATCACAGGGGCCTTTCCAGGCAGCGGCTTGCATCGGCAGCGCCGGCTGCTGCCGCGTCGTGCAAGACCAAACCCAAGACCAATTCATTGCCGGAACGACGGTTAAGAAAATCTCACCGGGCGGGGCAGCCTCCGCGGGTTAACGCTACGGCAACCATAAATATGCGACACGGAGCCTCTGGGCTGAGTCCGTGCGCGTTGGAACGGTGGCATGCGATTTTCACTATCGTCGAAGACCGGAGGAGGCACGGATCGTCGGGTGATCGCCGGCGAGGAGGTGGACCTGGGCGCGCTCGGACGAGCGCTCTGGGACAAGCGCCGCCGCATCGTGATTCCGACCCTTGTCGCAGCAGCGCTGGCCTTTGTCGCCGTCAACATGATGACGCCGCGCTACAAATCGGAAGCCCGCATTCTTCTGGAAACCCGGGAAAACGTATTCCTCCGGGCAGAGGCTGACAAGAATATCGAGCGTTCTCCGATCGACCCGGAAGCTGTGGCAAGCCAGATCCAGGTCGTATTGTCGCGAGACCTTGCTCGTCAGGTCATCAAGCGTGAGCGCCTTGCGGAGAATCCGGAATTCGACCCTCTCGTGGGCGGCGGCTCGGTGGTGCGCAGCCTGCTGGGGTTAGTGGGCCTGGGACGCGATCTGTTGTCCATGTCGCCGGAAGAGCGGATTCTCGAAGCCTATTATCAGCGATTGAATGCCTTCGCCGTCGAGAAAACGCGCGTGATCGCAGTGGAGTTTACTTCCAGTAACCCAGACTTGGCTGCGCGGGTTGCCAATGCGATCGCCGAAGGCTTTCTGGCGATGCAGCAGTCCACCAAACAGGCACAAACTCGCGCCGCCAGCGACTGGCTTGAGAATGAAATCGCCTCGATGCGCAAGAAAGTCGCCGAAGCCGAGTCGAAGATCGAGGAATACCGGACAAAATCGAGCCTCTATGTCGGCTCTAACAACAGCTCGTTGCCGAACCAGCAGTTGACTGAGGTCAATTCGCAGATCTCGGCAGCGCGGGCGCAGAAAGCCGACCTTGAAGCCAGGGCGCAGCAGTTGCGGGAGTTGCTGCGCTCCGGCCGTACGATCGATTCATCGGATGTTGCCAATTCGGAGTCGATGCGGCGCCTGGTGGAGCAGCGCAACGTACTGCGCGCGCAGCTTGCGGAGCAGTCCTCGACTTTGCTCGATCGGCATCCGCGTATCAGGGAGCTGAAAGCCCAGATTGCCGAAGTCGACGTTCTGATCCGCCGCGAAGGCGAGCGCCTCGTACGATCTTTTGAAAACGATGCGAGAGTGGCCGGTAACCGGATCGAGACGCTGACCGCCAGCCTCGATCAGGTCAAGACGATGGCATCGAAATCCAACGAGCAGGATCTGCATCTGCGGGCACTGGAGCGCGAAGGCAAGGCGCAGCGCGAACTGCTCGAATCCTATCTTGCCAAATACCGTGAGGCGTCGGCGCGCGACAACATCAACGCGGCTCCTGCCGATGCACGGATCATCTCGCACGCATCGGTGCCGACGAAGCCGAGTTTTCCGAAGAAACTGCCGATCGTGCTGATCGTCACGCTTGCAACATTCATGCTGGCATCGGTGCTGGTTCTCACCGGAGAATTGCTGGCATCGACGCATGCAGACATTCCTGTCAGCGGCTCTCGGGGCGAGCGTCCGGCGGTGTTCAGCGGTTTGATGTCGCGCGGACCAGAGCCCGATCTGACACCGCCGCCAACGCCTACGACGCCGCGCGGCCGGCGGGTGCGCTTCGGCTCAGCTGGGGGGCGGGCAGGGGGGGCGCTGACTGAAGCGGCGTTGGCACATCGCCAGCCGAGCGGGCAAGCTGCAGGTTCTTCAACTAGCGAAATGGAGCGTGCCTGGACGATTGACCAGATCGCAGCCGAGATGCGCGAAATAGGCGATGCCGGGCGCCGTGCGACAGTTGTCGGAGCGATGCGGAATGTCGGCACTACATTTGCTGCGGTTTCGCTTGCCCGGGTGTTGGCGCGCGATGCGAAGGTCGTCCTGGTCGATCTCGACTTCAATTCGCCGAATCTCTCGGTGATCTCGAACGACCCTGAAGCGCCCGGGATCGCCGATTTGGCTCGTGGCACGGCTTCGTTTGGTGATATCATAGCCGCCGACCGGTTCTCATCGGTGCATCTGATCGCGGCCGGCGATGTTGCTGCGGACGCGGCGGCACTGGCTGCATCGCCGATCCTTGCCGTAACGATGGAGGCGCTGGTCCGCACCTATGACCATGTGCTGATTGATGCCGGTGCAGCGACCGATATCGATGCCGCACGGATAGCACCATTGGCACCGCGGGCGGTGCTGGTGACGGCGCATAGCGCCGACCGCGACACGCGAGCGGCGCGTAATCAGCTTCTCGATGCCGGGTTCACGGATGTCACGGTGATGCTGGGCGGCCCGCAGGCCGTCGCTGCCTGACGCGAGCGGACTAGCCTAGGCCTTGGGATTGCCGCTCTGGCTACGCCAGCGACGGGTCGTCTGCACCGCGGACCACAATATCGGCGTACGCTTGATCGTTCGTTTTGCCGCATAGGCGGCGCGGTGAGCGGCGGCGATCATGCGGCCCGCGGCCGATAGCGGGAGAAAACTGTCAAACAAGGGCTGCGGCTCGTTGCAGAACAACTCCTTGTAATGCGCTTCGCCAACCCCAAGATCGAAGATGTGCAAGCCGCGCGCGCAGGCGTTCTCAACCAGTCTGGTAAGCAGTAATTGGCCGGGGCTGGCCTGAGCCAGTTCGTCGCGCGCAATCGAATTGAACATTGTCGAGAACCGACCGTTGGCGACGACGCCGGCCGATGTTGCCGCAATGCGCTCGCCCGCGAATAGCGCGTAAGCCTCGATCACGGGCGCCGTATCGATCGCATGACAGGCTGCTTCAGCAATAAAATCGGCGACGCCGGGCTCGGCAAAGACATTGTCGACACCGAGTTCCTGCATGCGCTGGGCCTTCTGGTCATGGAAGGCGGTCAGGATGGCGGACACTTCGGCCGCCGTACGTGCTTTGCGGAATACGACGGCACCGTGCTGCTCGAGCGCACGCACGCGATTGCGGAGTTTCTTGCGCTTGTTGGCGCTCATGCGCGCAGCGAGCAGGGCATCGAAATCGGGTGTCAGCGTGCCGTAATAGGCGGGGTCGGAGGAGGGGCTGTGCGGCAGCAGCGCCAGCGGGTTCGCCAGACCATCCCATTGCCGCGGCTGGTTGAGAAGGATCAGCGCATCGGCTGCCAGTGCGAGCTGCTGCAGGAAAGCCTGCACGTCGTCGGCGCTGATGCGCTCCGCGACGTCGCGCCGCCAGATCGCGCTGTTGAAATTGGCGTGCTTGCCGCCGAGAAACTCCGCTTGCTGTGTAGCCCCGATCGTCCGTCTACCGAGTGGCAGCAGGCAGACCGGCGTGTCGGCGGCATCGAAGCCGACTGCGATCAGTGGCGTCAGACCCTTGCGGGCGCCGACATGGCGCTGCCAGGCGTGGAGAAGATCGAACCGCTGATAGGGCGTGAGCACGTTTGCAGGCAGCGCCTCAAGCCAGCGCCAGACGGGTTCGGCCTCCGCAAAGCTGTCGTACAGCCGGACGGTCGGTATGGCAGACCGGATGCGGGAGGCAGGGAAACTCATCATTGGATACCGGAGGCTGGTGAGGAACGCGCTCCGGCAAGGTTGCAAAGATTTGTCAATAGACTGTTGAGCGAATACTAGAGTGGAATACCCCTTTGATTTTTCTCAATGCTTTCAGGCGGGCTGCTCCGAGGGGGATGTGAAAATGACACCGCATCCTCGCAGGTCGCTTAGCAGCTTAAGCAATTTTAACATTATATCGCGGTAGGACGCTGCGGCGCCGTGCTAGGAAGCAGGTTGCACGGTCCGGTTCGCTGTGAAGCTCATCTTGCAAAAACCAACGACGCTCGGTCAGATTCTTGACGACAGGAACAGCTTCAATGCGGTCCGCCTCATGGCCGCAGGAGCGGTATTTATATCGCATACCTTCCTGATCCTGCCGATCGGCCATCACAGCGAGCCGCTCGATGGGACCGCGTATAATCTCGGCCAGATTGCCGTTAACGTGTTCTTTTTCCTGTCCGGAATGATGCTGAGCCGCAGCTTTGCCCTGAAGCCGCATCTGACAAGTTTTGTGGCTGCGCGCATGCTGCGCATCTTTCCGGCGCTCATCGCCTGCGGGCTCGTGACCGCGTTCGTGATTGGTCCACTCAATACCACGCTCGATCTTGATGCCTATTTTCGCGATCCTGCCACGACCTTCTACCCTCTGAAGGTGGTGTTTCAGTTCAGCAAGGTGCCTCTGCCCGGTGTCTTCACCACCAGCATTGAGCCGGGCGTCAACATCCCGCTATGGACCGTCAAATACGAACTCCTTGCCTACTGCACCTTCCTGCTTGTCCCGATCTGCGGGCTTTTTGGGTCCCGCGTATTTGCGAACCTGGCGACGATCGCTCTTGGTAGTCTGCTGATCGTTTCGGAAGGCAGTCACGCCTTCGAGTCCTCGTTTGTCGGTAGTCTCGTTCGCTTCGGTTTCTGCTTTACACTGGGAATGCAGGCCTTCCTGCATCGGGATGCCATCCGGCCATCGTGGCCGCTGGCGATCGTGCTTGTTGCCGCCGCGTTTCTCGTCACCGCGCTGCCGTTCGCGCAACTGGCATCGGTAGTCGCCTTTGCCTATCTGGCCATCACCATCGGTGCGACGCCCTTGTCGGTTGTCACAACGATCACCAATCGTGTCGATGTATCTTACGGTCTCTATCTGTACGCATTTCCCATTCAGCAGGCCACGATCGCAAAATATGGTACGACGCCTGCGCACGCCGTCTATGCGACGATCCTGGCGGCGCTCGGCGCCGTGATTCTGGCCACGCTGTCGTGGTTGTGGATCGAAAAGCCGGCCCTTTCTCTCAAAAAGTCGTTCGCCCGCCATCGCCCGCCCTTGGTCGCCGAGTAAGGGAGACGCATGACCGCGCTGAAAAACACCATCATCCGGAGCGGACTGAACGGCCTGTATTTCAGCGGCGGGCATCATGTTTTGCGTCCGGTGACCGGCGGGGTGGGATTCATCCTGACCTTTCATCACGTCCGGCCGGCGCGCCCGGATCCGTTCCAGCCGAACCGGTTGCTGGAGGTTACGCCAGCCTTTCTGGAACAGGTGCTCCAGCAACTGGTCCGCGCCGGGATCGAGGTCGTTTCGCTCGACGAGATGCATGACCGCATGGTCCAGCAACGCTTTTCGCGCCGTTTTGCATGCCTGACCTTCGATGACGGCTATCGGGATAACCTGCGTTTTGCCTATCCGCTGCTCAAGCGGTTCAACATGCCGTTCGCGATCTATCTGCCGACCAGCTTTCCGGACAGGTTCGGCGAATTATGGTGGCTGACGCTCGAACGGGTGATCGCGAACAGCCCGCAGATTGAATTGGCTATCGACGGAGACAAGCAGGTCTTTGAATGCCGGACGGCCAACGAAAAGCGGCGGCTGTTCGGGCTGCTCTATCGGTACCTGCGGCAATTGCGCACGGAGGATGCGTTGCGGAGCGTCGTACGCGATCTTGCCGCGCGCTATCGGGTCGACATTCCGGCGCTATGCGACGAATTATGCATGACTTGGGATGAAATCCGCGATTTGTCGCTCGATCCGCTGGCGACGATCGGCGCCCATACGGTCAATCACGTGATGCTCAAAAAGATCGCCGATGCGCGCACCGCCCGGTCGGAAATGGACATGAGCCGCAGCGTCATCGAAGCGGCGATCGGGGTGAGACCGGCGCATCTGTCCTATCCGGTCGGCGATGCGACTTCGGCCGGCCCGCGCGAGTTTCGAATTGCCGCTGAACTCGGCTTCAAAAGTGCGGTAACGACGCGGCCCGGTGTCCTTTTCAGCGCGCACCGCCATCATTTGACGGCGCTACCGCGCATTTCGGTCAACGGCGAGTTCGCACAGCGGCGCTACCTGAAGGTCCTGACGTCGGGAGCGGCGACCGCAATGTGGAACGGTTTCCGCCGCGTCAATGTCGCCTGACGCAGCCGGCGTCTCAGGCTTTCTGCATCCATTTGACCAGCGGCATGGCGGGCAGGACCCAGCCGAGGCCGACGACCACATAATAGACTGCGGCGAGCCAGCCGTTGATCGAGGTCAGCGCTGATTGCGCCAGCGCCATGCCGACGAGCGACCAGACGATGACCAGCGCGAAGAGAAGGAACGTACCGATCAATTTGCGGGTTCTTGCGTGCATGGCGCCTCAGTTCCGACGCGATTGCGGCATCTGACGCAGGTCTATATGGTCCGCGCGATCCCCTCGCAAGGTCATTTCCTGTATCGGACAGTCATGGTCGAGAACACTCCAGCTATCGGGGCCCGGCGGCGCGCCGTACGATTGTGGCTCCTCATCGTCGCCGCGATGATGGTGGCGACAGTCTTGGTCGGGGGGGCCACGCGGCTCACGGAATCCGGCCTGTCGATCACCGAATGGAAGCCGGTGCTGGGCGTATTGCCGCCGCTGTCGGAAACCGACTGGCAGGCCGAGTTCCAGAAATATCAGACGATCCCGCAATACCAGGAACTCAAGCGGGGCATGAACCTCGATGAGTTCAAAGTGATCTACTGGTGGGAATGGTCGCACCGTCTTCTGGCGCGTTCGGTCGGCGCGGTGTTTTTCCTGCCTTTCATTTTCTTCTTGTGGCGCGGCTGGATCGAGCCTCCGTTACGGAAGCGGTTGTGGGTGATCTTCGCGGGCGGTGCGTTTCTCGGCGCCGTCGGCTGGTGGATGGTGACGTCTGGCTTGAGCGAGCGGACCAGCGTGTCGCAATACCGGCTGGCATTCCATCTGACGCTGGCCTGTTTGATCTATGCGGCGGTCGTCTGGACCGCGCAGCAAGTGAGGCCCCGGCAGCCCGTGATCGTACCGGCGCGCATACGGCACGGCGCGTTACTGATCGCGGTTCTCGTGCTCGTGCAGATCTATCTGGGCGCGCTGGTTGCCGGCCTGCATGCCGGATTGAGCTACAATACCTGGCCGTCGATCGACGGCGCCTTCATTCCTGATGGTGCGCGTTTGTGGTTTGAATCGCCCTGGTGGCGGAATCTGTTTGAAAACCACCTGATGGTGCAGTTCCAGCATCGCATGCTCGCCTATCTGATCTGGCTGCTGACGCTGCTGCATGCCGTCGATACGCTGCGCCTGCCAAGCGGCGATCGCGCGAGATTCTATGCGTTGCTGCTGGCGGCCGCGGTTACGTTCCAGGTGGTCGTCGGCATCCTGACGCTGATTTACGTCGTGCCGCTCGATCTGGCGCTGACGCATCAGGGAATCGCGCTGCTGGTGCTGACCATCGCGGTGGTTCATGCCGAGCGTCTGCGGCATCGCGTCGAACACCGGCCGATTGGTGTGCCGATGCCGCTCGCATCGCGGTAGCCGCAGGGCGTTGCAGCGTTTCTTGTAACGATAACGAGGAACAGGGACCGGACCGCGGGCTGAGCCACGGTCCGGCGGTTCTGTATCAGGCGGCGTTGAGACCTTCCTCGAGGTCGGCAATCAGGTCGGCCGGGTCTTCCAGACCGATCGAGAGGCGCACAACGTCCGGCCCGGCGCCCGCCTGCGTCTTCTGCGCGTCGGTCAATTGCCGGTGTGTGGTCGAGGCCGGGTGAATGATGAGCGAGCGCGTGTCGCCGATATTGGCGAGATGCGAGAACAGCTTCACATTCGAGACCAGATTGACGCCTGCGTCGTAGCCGCCCTTGAGGCCGAAGGTAAACACCGCGCCGGCACCCTTCGGACAGTACTTCTTGGCAAGTGCATGGTAGCGGTCGCCCGGCAGGCCCGGATAGCTGACCCAGGCAACCTTGTCGTGCTTGCTCAGCCATTCAGCGACGGCAAGCGTGTTGTCGCAATGGCGCTGCATGCGCAGCGGCAGCGTCTCGACACCAGTGAGGATGAGGAAGGAGTTCATCGGCGAGATCGCCGGGCCGAGATCCCGCAGGCCGAGCACGCGGCAGGCGATGGCGAAGGCAAAGTTACCGAAGGTCTCGTGCAACACGATGCCCTGATACTCCGGCCGCGGCTCGGAGAGCATCGGATAACGTCCTTCCTGCGACCAGTTGAATGTGCCGCCATCGACGATCATGCCGCCGATGGAGTTGCCGTGGCCGCCGAGGAATTTCGTCAGCGAATGCACGACGACGTCCGCGCCGTATTCGATCGGTTTGCACAGATAGGGCGTCGCCAGCGTATTGTCGACGATGAAGGGGATGTGTGCCTTGCGCGCGATCTTGGCGATCGCTTCGAGATCGACGATGACGCCACCCGGATTGGCGATGGATTCAACGAAGATCGCCTTGGTTTTCGGCGTGATCGCGCGTTCGAACGAGGAGATATCGTCGGGGTCGGCCCAGACGACGTTCCAACCGTAGTTCTTGTAGGCGTGATTGAACTGGTTGATCGAGCCGCCGTAGAGCTTCTTGGAGGCGACGAATTCGTCGCCGGAGCGCAGCAGCGTGTGCATGACGATGAACTGGGCAGCGTGTCCCGAGGCAACGGCGAGGCCCGCGGTGCCACCTTCTAGCGCGGCGATCCGTTCTTCGAGGACGGCGTTGGTTGGATTGCCGAGCCGGGTATAGATGTTGCCGAATGCCTGCAGGCCGAACAGCGAGGCGGCATGATCGACATCGTCAAAGACGAACGATGTGGTCTGGTAGATGGGGGTCGCGCGTGCGCCGGTCGTCGGGTCGGGCTGCGCGCCCGCATGAATGGCAAGGGTCGAAAAGCCGGGGGTACGCTCTGTCATGGTCGATCCTGAAAATGGCTTCGTACGGGTTGGCCACAGCAGATGAACGCTGAGGATGGCGAGCGACGGTTATCGGGGCCGCGGCAGCACGCGTCAAGGCAAGCCCTTCACGGTGTTTTCGTTCTTGCCAGACGGTGCGGAGGCGGCAGGCCAGCCGGCGGTAGGCTGGCTTGCCTTCGAGACGCGGCGGGGTGGCAAGATCATTCCCCGTTTCATCAAGGCCGGAGCATCAGGCCGCGGGAGAGTTGCTGTCCTCGGCCATTTCTTCCCGCTGTGCACGCTGGGCGGCGTCGGTTGCCTCGGTTGTGCCGCCGCTCATCGTGGTGCGATTGAGCGACATGCGCTGGACACCCTTCCCCATAATTTTGGCGCGCTTTGAGGAGAGCGTGCGTGAGTTGACGCCGATCCAGGATATCTCCGACGAGAGGCGGCCATATTCGATCTTCGGGCAGCGGTTCATCACCACTTTCAGGCCGTTGTCTTCCGCAAGTTTCGCCGCCGCGTCGTCGCGGACGGTAAGTTGCATCCAGATGACACGCGGTTTCGGGTCGAGCTTCAGTGCATCCTGTGTCACCGCCATCGCATATTGCGAGGCGCGGAAGACATCGATCATGTCGACGGGCTCCGGAATATCGGCCAACGACGCATAAATCGTCTGGCCGAGCAGTTGCTTGCCGGCCTGGCCGGGATTGACCGGGATCATCCGATAGCCGCGTTCGAGCAGATATTTGAAGGCGAAATAGCTCGGCCGGTTCTCCTTTGGTGACACGCCGACCATCGCGATGGTTTTAACGGTGTTGAGGATGCCGCGAATGTAGCTGTCGGCGTAGGGGAGATCGTGATTCATGTCGTGAACGAGCCTTGAACGAGCTTTGGCTTTCGGGACCCTGTGTCGGCCGCTGCCGGACCACCAAGCTCCCGTCGGAGCTTCCGTGCCGCAATGCGAATACCGGACGGAGACGACGCCTGTGTTTGTGGCTATAGCGCAATTGGGCGCCTATGTCAGATCATGTGTCTGAAGGCCGCCTATGCCTATCGTCGAAGCTGCAGGGCCGCGAGCGGGCCGATTCCAATCATCCCGACCGCCATGCAAAGCGCAGCGGTCGTCGCAGCCTGGTCGAGACAGACCGCGCCGCAGCGGGCAAGGTCCATCGCCGTCAGGCCAGCGGCAAGGCTCAATCCCCACGCCGCGCCGGCGAGTGCCAGATGCGGCAGGCGGCGGTGGCGGAGCCGCAGGATAACGAAAGCAGGAGACATATCGATTCCTCCTTCTTCAAGAACCGCTCTGCTTCGTCAGCGGTCGGTCCATCGGGGTGGGCGCTTGTCGACGAAGGCGCAGATGCCTTCCTCGGCGTCGCGGGCCATCATGTTCTCGACCATCACCTCCGATGCGTATCGGTAGGCTGCGGCAAGACTCATCTCGGCCTGACGATAGAACGCTTCCTTGCCGATCTTCACCGTGTAGCTGGACTTCGACGCGATCCGGCGCGCCAGTGCCATCGCTTCCTCGCATTCGCGGCCAGGATCAACCACGCGGTTGATCAGGCCGATCCGTGCCGCGTGCTCGGCATCGATCATCTCGCCGGTGAGCAGCATTTCCATCGCATGTTTGCGCGCGACGTTGCGCGACAGCGCCACCATCGGCGTCGAGCAGAACAGGCCGATATCGACGCCCGGCGTTGCGAATTTGGCTTGCGTCGAGGCGACGGCGAGATCGCAACTCGCGACCAACTGGCAGCCTGCGGCGGTGGCGACGCCGTGCACGGCAGCGATCACCGGCTGTGGTAGCGCGACGATCTGCTGCATCATCGCGCTGCAGGCGGTCATGATGGTTGCGAAATAGGCACGCCCGCCGTCGGCATCGCTGCGGCGCGCCGTAAGTTGCTTGAGATCGTGGCCGGCGCAGAAGGCGGGGCCTGCGGCGGCGAGGACCACGGCGCGGATTGCGCGGTCGCCGGCGATCGCCGCCAGCGCATCCGACAGATCGACCAGCATTTCTTCCGACAGGGCATTGCGCTGGGCAGGGCGGTTGAGCGTCAGAATCGCGATATCGTCAAGGCGCTTGCTCAGTACGGCGGCTGGCGCGTCCTGATTGCCACGGTTGGGCTGAAGGGTCATCGAATATTGTCCTGCCATGGCGGGGCGGTATCGCCGGCGGCGTTTTGCCTGTGTCGTGCCGCTATTGTATCCCGTTCCGGTATTCGGTTCCCCCGCATCTGGTCCTTTCGCAGCGCCAGCCGCGGAGGTGCGGCAGAGAAGCTGCAGGGGAGATATTCTCAGATGGCGGCGCCGGTCCTGTCGGTCAAGGAAATTGAAACGCTGCTGCGCAGTGAGTTTCCGCAGGTGTTCAATGCGGACAGCGGCCTCAGCATTGCCGACGTCACCGGCACGGGCTGCCGTGTGGTGCAGGCCTTTCGCGAAAGCTTTGTGCGGCCGGGCGGGACGATCTCCGGTCCGACGATGATGGCGCTGGCGGATTTCACCATGTATGTCGCGGTGCTCGCGGCAGCCGGTCCGGTGCCGCTCGCGGTCACCACCAATCTGAATATCAATTTCCTGCGCAAGCCGGCGCAGACCGATCTGGTGGCCGATGCGCGGCTCCTCAAACGTGGCAAGCGGCTGGTGGTGGGGGAGGTTCTGATCCATTCTGGCGGCGTCGCCGAGCCTGTGGCGCATGTCACGGCAACCTATTCAATACCGCCGTCACCTTAATCTGGGGTATTATAATACCTATTTTATAAACAATTGATTTAACGTGAGTTTTTTCATTTAATCTGGATTGACGGAATCCCCGCGAGTGAGCTACTGACGGCGCCGGAATTCACGTCACAAGACGTCTGCGGTGCGGGCGTTTTTGCGAGGAACGAACAATGAAAACCTTTTCGGCCAAGCCCGCCGATGTTGAGAAGAAAT
>DATMEV010000067.1:0-16675 GCA_035556795.1 Pseudolabrys sp.
GCGGTCGCTGGTGACGGCGTGGGAGCAGTCGATCGGCCCGAAGCTCAATGACGTCGAGCGGTCGACGGTGAACAGTCTCACCGACGCGGAGCGCAACGCGCTGATCAATCATGACTATGTCGCGCTGTTCGAGATGGGTGCACATTTCTTCCTGTCGCTGACGATCTTCATCGGCCTGTACGACGAGGAATGGACGCGCAAGCATGGGCCGCTGTCGTTCCAGCGCGACTTTGCGGCGCGGCTTCAGCACTGGGCGGGCCGCGACTATCCGTCGGTCGCGACCTGAGGCGTTACCGCTGACCGCATTCTGATCGCCGGTCACGGAAGCCTGGCGGGAGTTGCCGCCAGGACGTCGGCATCGGGGCGCGCGTAGTCGTGCGCCATGCCCCGGACGGCCGTCCGACGGGTGATGTTGCTTGGCTCGTGGCGGGCATCGAGGTTTTGAAGCGGTCGCCGCAAGACAGACGTGGAGCCG
This sequence comes from Pseudolabrys sp., assembly GCA_035556795.1. Classification (GTDB taxonomy): domain Bacteria; phylum Pseudomonadota; class Alphaproteobacteria; order Rhizobiales; family Xanthobacteraceae; genus Pseudolabrys. Next base: position 476 of record DATMEV010000067.1, read on the forward strand.
GTTTCGCGCTCCGCGGATCGTCCTGCCTGTTGATCCCTGCCTGTTGATCAGAATGACCGCTGGGCTTCTTCCGGCGCCGACGCCTGTTGCAGCGAGCGCTCCCGCAAGATCTCGGCGATCTCGATACCTGTGCCGGCGACGTGACGCTCGATCAGCCTCGTGGCGCCGCGGACATCGCCGGCGAGCGTCGCATCCAGCAGCGCGCGATGTTCGTAGCGGTCTTCATCCATCGTGCCGACGAGCGTCGCTTCCAGCCGCAGATAGCGTTCTGCGGCGTCGATATGCTGGCCGATGAGCCGGAGTAGACGGCCGCCGGCCCCGGCATAGAGCGACAGATGAAAGTCGCGATGCAGGGCTGATGCCTCGCTCGGCGCCGCCCGTTCAAGCGCGGCGAGCGCGTCGGTCGCCGCCTGCTTCCTGGCTTCGTTCATGTTCGGAATCGAGCGCCGCAACGCCAGCGCTTCGAGCGAGGCGCGGATATCGAAGATTTCCGCCGCGTCATCCGGATCGAGCGGCGCGACGAAGGATCCGCGGTTCGGCCGTACGATCACCAGCCCTTCGGCTTCCAGCGACCGGATGGCCTCGCGGACCGGCATCCGGCTGACGCCATAGGTCGTGGCGATCTCGTCCTGCCGAACCAGGGAATGCGCCGCCATGCGTCCTTGCAGGATCGCCGCGCGCAGATTGTCGAGAATCCACGCTGCGGTGGTTGTCGGGCGGGTGGCCGCTTTCTCGGTCATTTGTTGGATCATGGATCGAAAATATGCCGCACTCTCTGTGCTTCATTTGCACTTCCGATACTCGTTTTGCAAGCAGCAGTTTTTGGCATGGGATATAAATTCTATCTGTAGTTGTATAGATACGCGAAACTTTAGTCGACCGGATGCAGTGCGGAAGGCGGAGTTGCAACTCTGTCGATGTCACGTTTGATGTAAATATATTTATATATCAAATAATTATGGGTTTCATCGCGGCCCGTGCACGGCCGCCCAGGCGTAATTATTGCGATGGGCTCTTGGCAGGTTATCAGTTTTGATCCATGATCCAAGATACTGAATGACTCAAACAACCAAGGCTTCGGTCGTCCTGAACCCGCCCGTGCAGGCGGAGGACGAAAGAGAAAGCTGAGCATGAGTGGAGGAGTTGATGATGAGCAGAGATTTGCTCAGGATATTCAATACGGTTTCACGTCGGTTTTTATTTGCGGTTTCGGCGGCGGCGTTCGGCGCCTTGTCCATGTTGCCCGCCGCTTCCACCGCATCCGCGGCGGACAAGATCACCTTCGTGACCGACTTCGGCTATCTCGGTCGTCACGCCTATTATTTCGTCGCGCTGGATAAGGGCTACTACAAGGACGCCGGCCTGGACGTGAACATCGTCCGCGGCCAGGGGTCGAGCGACGCGGTCAAGCAGGTCGCGGCCGGCTCGGCGCAACTCGGTTTTGCCGACACCGCGACACTCATCCTGTCGCGCGCCAATGACAAGGTGCCGGTCAAGCTCGTCGCCATGGTCTACGACAAGGCGCCGCACGCGATCTTCGCGCTCAAGGATTCAGGCATCACCAAGCCCAAGGATCTCGAGGGACGTACCGTCGCCGACGCGGCCGCGAGTTCGATCCCGCGCATGTTCAATGCCTATGCCAAGGCTGCCAAGATCGACGCCAGCAAGGTGAAGTGGACGGTGGTCGCCAGCGACGCGATTGCCTCGACGCTCGCGCTCGGGCGTGCGGATGCGGTCGGCTACTACACGATCAGCGAGGCGCTGCTGAAAAAGACGACCGGCGGCAAGGAACTGGTCAAGCTCGTCTACGCCGATGCCGGCATGGACTTCTACAGCAACGGCATCATCGCCTCCGAGGACATTATCAAGAGCAAGCCCGATGTCGTGAAGCGTTTCGTGGCGGCGACCTTGCGCGGGCTGAAGGATGCCATCGCCGACCCCGAAGCTGCGGCGAAGATCCTGCACAAGCATCAGCGGCAGATCGAGGTTGACGTCGGAACGGCCGAGATGAAGGCGGTCGCCGGGCTGGTGCGTTCGCCAGCGGACAAGATCGGCCTGATCGAATCGGGCCGCATGAAAAGCACGGTGGACCTCGTTGCCGAATCGTTCGGCTTGAAGAACTCCGTCTCTCCGGCGGAGGTGTATGTGCCTGGCTTCGTCGCCACGCCATAACTGCAAGCGCGGCGGGCTGCTTCCCTCCCGTTGCCGTCCGCCGCGCTTCACGCTTCGCGCCGAAACCGGATCGCCGTGCAGGCATTGGTTTGCAGAGACCGGTTTGCAGAGATCGGTTTGCCGCCGCGCCGGCCGATCGTTGAGTCGACCGTTCGGTGCGCTCGCATGATCAATGAAATGTCAGGATTTCTTGATGTCTTCACCGCTTCGAAATTTTTCCGTCGTGCCCGCTGAGCCGACCCCCAATGAGTCGACTTCCAAGTCGAAGGCGTCCGGAGTGCGCGACAAGATCAAGGTAGAGGGTCTGCACAAGACCTATCTCACGCGGACGGGACGCACGGTCGCCTTGCAGAATGTCGATCTGACCATCGGCGACGATGAGTTCATTGCGCTCGTCGGACCATCCGGGTGTGGAAAGTCGACCTTGCTCCGGCTGATCAGCGCACTGATCAAGCCGTCGAAAGGCAAGATCTTGATGGACGGTGTCCCGATCACCGGCCCGAGCCACGACGTCGGAATCGTATTCCAGCAAGCGGTGCTGCTGCCGTGGCGCAATGTGCTCGATAATGTCCTGCTGCCGGCGGAAATCCTCGGCCTCGACATGAAGGCCGCGAGGGAACGCGCGCATCAGTTGCTGGAGCTCGTCGGCCTTGCCGGGTTTGAAACGCGCAATCCGCACGAATTGTCCGGCGGCATGCAGCAGCGCGCCGCGATTTGCCGGGCGCTCATTCACAATCCGTCGGTTCTGCTGATGGACGAGCCCTTCGCCGCGCTCGACGCCTTCACGCGCGAGGAACTGGGTTTCGAACTGCTGCGCATCTGGTCCGTCGAGAAGAAGACAATCATCTTTGTCACGCACAACATCTCCGAGGCGATCCTGCTGTCGGACCGCGTCGTGGCGATGTCGCCGCGGCCGGGCCGCATCTCAGAAATTCTCGAAGTCGATCTGCCGCGGCCGCGAACGCTCGACATGGAGTTCACCCAGCAATTCAAGACCTACTCGGACCGCATCCGGGCGGTGATCGGCCATTGAGGGACACGATGTCGGAACAAACCGTTGCACCAGCAGATGCCGACCTCGAAGACGAGATCATCGACGAGGGTTCCTGGCTCAAGGAAAGCATCACGCCGATCTTGACGTTCTGCGCGTTGCTGATGCTGTGGGAGATCGCCACAGTCTATTTCAAGATTCCGGGCTGGCTCCTGCCGGCGCCCTCAGCCATCGCGGTCGCCTTTGTCGACTGGTGGTCGGATCTGTGGGTGCACACGCTGGTGACGCTCTACGAGACGCTGGTCGGATTCGCGCTGTCCATCGTGCTCGCCGTGCCGCTCGCCGTGGCCGTCGTCTATTCGCCGATCCTGCGGAAGAGCATCTATCCCATTCTGCTCGCCATGCAGTCGGTGCCGAAGGTGGCGATCGCGCCGCTGCTGGCGCTGTGGATCGGCTTCGGTGCGCTGCCGAAGATCCTGGTGGTGTTCCTCGTCTGCTTCTTCCCGATCATCGTGGCGACGGCGACCGGGCTTGCCTCGGTGCCGACGCCGGTCATGGACCTGATCCGTTCGCTCTCGGCGAACCAGCTCCAGACTTTCATCAAGATCCGGTTTCCCACGGCGATGCCGCACATCTTCGTCGGCCTGAAGATCGCCATCACCTTTGCGGTGATCGGCGCGGTGATCGGCGAGTTCGTCGGGTCGGAGTCCGGTCTCGGCTATCTGATCCTGGTGTCGTCGTCGCAGGCCAAGACGCCGGTCGCGTTTGCCGCGCTCTTGTTGCTGACGGTGATGAGCATCGTTCTCTACTACGCGATCGAATTGATTGAGCGGATCAGCGTGCCGTGGGCGGTGCGAACCTGAGAGTGCTGCTCGCGCGCATGGAATGACGGGAAGTACCAGATGAATGCGATAACGAAGAACGAAACAAACCGGGCCTGGAAGCCGAGCGATCCGCGCGAGGTACGGCACGCCTGCCGCAACGGCGGCTACAAGGGATATACGGCCGGTCTCGCGCCCGGTTACGTGCAGGCCAATATCTGCATTCTGCCGAAGGCCTGGGCGGACGATTTCCTGTTGTTCTGCCAGCGCAATCCGAAGCCTTGTCCGCTGCTGGACCAGTCGGACCCGGGTAATCCGCATCTGCCCAGCCTGGCCGAGGACCTCGATATCCGCACGGACGTGCCGCGCTATCATGTCTTCCGCGACGGCGTGTTCGTCGAGGAGGTCAGCGACGTCTCGTCATACTGGCAGGACGATCTCGTCACCTTCGCGCTCGGCTGCTCGTTTTCGTTCGAGGAGGCGCTGCAGGATGCCGGCGTTCCGCTTCCCTTCCTGGAAAAGGGCAATGTGGCGGGCGTCTACGTGTCCAGCCTGCCGACGCAGCCGGCGGGGCGATACAGCGCGCCGCTCGTGGTGACGATGCGCGCGTTCAAGCCGGCCGATGCCATCCGCGCCATCCAGATCACCTCGCGCTTTCCGAACGTGCATGGTGCGCCGGTCCATATCGGAAGTCCCGAGCAGATCGGCATCGATCTGTCGAAACGCTATCAGAATGTCGGCGACGGCACGGTTCGCGACGGCGAGATCCCGGTATTCTGGGCCTGTGGCCTGACCCCGCAATTCGCCGTGATGAACGCCAAGCCGCCGCTGTGCATCACCCATGCGCCGTCTTCCATGCTCGTGACCGACCTGCGCAACGCAAGCCTGGCGATGCTGTGAAGCGCCGCGGATCGTGAACGGGTCTGGAATGGTCGATTATCGCGATTTTGAACTCTGCGGTCACTCGGAGGCCGTCGGCGCCAATGGCATGGTCGCCACCTCGCATCCGCTGTCGTCGCTGGCGGCGCTCGACATGCTGCGCGAAGGCGGCAATGCGATCGATGCGGCAGTCTGCGCCGCGGCGGTGCAGGCGGTGGTGGAGCCGACGCAGACCGGTCTTGGCGGCGATTGTTTCGCGCTGCTGATGCGCGAGGGCGATGCCCGCCCGGTCGCGCTCAACGGCTCCGGCTGGTCGCCGGCGGCGGCGGGCTTCGCCTGGTATCGCGAGCGCGGGATTGCCGAGATTCCGGTCGAGAGCCCGCATGCGGTCACGGTGCCGGGATCGGTGGCTGCGTGGGCGCGGCTGGTCGCGGACCACGGCCGGCTGCCGTGGGAGCGCGTGCTGCAACGCGCGATCGCGCTGGCCGAAGGCGGCGCCTGCATTCCCGAACGGCTGGCGCGCGACTGGGGACGACAGGTCGGCAAGCTGCGTCGCAACGCCGCCGCCGCCTCGCTGTTCCTGTTCGACGGCGAGCCGCCGGTGCCGGGCACGCTGCATCGTCAGCCGGCGCTGGCGCAAACGCTGCGCACGCTGGCGGCGGAAGGCGCGCGCGCCTTCTACGAAGGCGGGATCGCGGACAAACTGATCGCGACATTGCGTGAGCAGGGCGGGCTGCACGGTCCGGCGGATTTCGCCGAGCTTGCCCCTGAATATGTCGAGCCGATCTCGACCGGCTACCGAGGTTACGAATTGTGGGAGTGTCCGCCCAATGGCCAGGGCATCGTCCCTCTGCTGATGCTCAGGGGTCTGGAAGGCTTCGATCTCCCGTCGTGGCCGTCGCTGAGTGTCGAACGCTTTCATCTGCTCGCGGAGTTCGCGCGGCTTGCCTATGCGGAGCGCGATGCGTTCATCGCCGATCCGAAGACCGGGACCGTGCCGGTCGACTGGCTGTTGTCGGACCGGCATACGGCAAGCATGCGGCAGCGGGTTTCGCTGTCGCGGCGGATGCCGCAGGTCGAGACGATCCCGCAGCGCCCTCATAGCGATACGGTGTTCATCACGGTGGTCGACCGCGACCGCACCGCAGTGGCGCTGATCAATTCGATCTTCGAGGATTTCGGCAGCGGAATCGCCTGCCCGCATACGGGCGTCATCTTCCATAACCGCGCCTCGTCCTTCGTCGTCGAGGACGGACATCCGAATGTCATCGCCGGCCGCAAGCGGCCGATGCACACCATCATCCCGGCGATGCTGGCGAAGGATGGCAAGGCGGTGATGCCGTTCGGCGTCACCGGCGCGCACTTCCAGCCGATCGGACAGGTGCAGGTGCTGACGAATATCGTCGATCACGGCCTGCCGGTGCAGGCGGCGCTCGACCATCCGCGGATATTCGCGCGCGACGAGAGCTTCGAGGTCGAAGGCACCGTGCCGGATGCGGTGGTGCAGGGCTTGCGCGAACTCGGCCATCCGGTGACGCGGGCGGCAAGCCCGCTCGGCACCGGTCAGGCGATCTGGATCGACCGCGAGCGGGGCATTTTGCGCGGCGGCGCCGACGGCCGCCGCGATGGACTTGCAATTGGCTATTGAGCGCGCGTCGCGCGATGCCTCCAGGGAGTTTGAAGACAATGAGCGTGCTTGAATCCAGGCGTTTCCAACTGGCCGCCAATCCGGGGCTGTCGCGCACCGCGGCCTATGACGAGGACGGCCGCGCCGACATCCTCAGCAATCGGGCATTCGAGGTAGCGCGCAGCGAGATCACGTCGTGGACGGGCTATCAGGAGACGCCGTTGCGCAGTCTTTCCGGCCTCGCCCGCGAGCTCGGGATCGGGCAGGTCTATTACAAGGACGAGGGCGGCCGTTTCGGCATCGGCAGCTTCAAGGCGCTGGGCGGCGCCTATGCGGTCTTCCGGCTGATCCAGAAGGAGATCGAGCGCAAGACCGGCAAGCAGGTGCATGCGGCCGAGATCCTTTCGGGGGCCTACAGGGACGTCGTCTCGCGGATGACGGTCACCTGCGCGACCGACGGCAACCACGGACGTTCGGTGGCCTGGGGCGCGCAGATGTTCGGCTGCCGTTGCGTGATCTATGTGCACGAGACGGTGAGCGAGGGCCGCTGCGCGGCGATCGAGCAATATGGCGCCGAGGTTCGTCGCGTTCCCGGCAACTACGACGACGCGGTGCGTCAGGCCGATCAGGACGCCAACAGCAATGGCTGGTTCGTGGTCTCCGATACGTCCTATGACGGTTATGTCAGCGTGCCGCGTGATGTGATGCAGGGATACAGCATCATGGTCGACGAGGCGCTGCGGCAGATGGCGTCGCCGCCGACGCATGTCTTCGTGCAGGGCGGCGTCGGCGGACTGGCGGCCGCGGTCTGCGCGCATCTGTGGCAATGCTACGGCAGCCGGCGCCCGGTCTATGTCGTCGTCGAGCCGGAGAAGGCCGACTGCCTTTACCGCAGCGCGCTTGCCGGCAAGCCGGTCGCTGTTCACGGTGCGCTCGATACGATCATGGCGGGCCTCGCCTGCGGTGAAGTATCGCTGCTGGCCTGGCAGATCCTGCGTCCCGGCGCCGATGCCTTCATGACCATGAGCGACGAGGCGGCGGCGGAAATGATGCGCATCCTGGCCGACGGCCATTTCGGCGATCAGCCGATCGTCTCCGGCGAATCCGCTGTCGCCGGTCTGGTCGGCGTCGCTCTCGCCGCGACGGATCGCGATGCGCGCGCGCGGCTTGCGCTCGGGCCGGACAGTGTCGCGCTGGTGTTCGGCACCGAGGGAGCGACCGATCAGGACATCTATCGCCAGATCGTCGGGCGCTCTGCGGATCAGGTCCGCGCTGCGGCGTAGTTACCCGGGGGGATCATGTCCGTGACATCGCAGTTGCTTGCCGAACAGTTGCTTGCCGATATCGATCGCGAGATCGCGGCGGAACGTGAAACGCTGGTCGACCTGTGCGCCCGCCTCGTCGCCGCGCCGAGCGCCAGCCCGCCGGGCCGCACCGTCGAGGTGGCGCCGATCGTCGAGGAATTCCTCAACCGCGGCGGCATCGCGACCGAACGCGTGGCGGAAGATCCCGAGGCGCCGAACATCGTCGCCCATGTCGGCGAAGGGCGCGGCCGCCACGTCGTGTTCAACGCGCATATGGATACGATGCAGCCGGGCGACGAGAGGCGCTGGACGGTTCCGCGCTATGACCTGACGCGCAAGGATGGCCGGCTTTACGGGCTCGGCATGGGCAACATGAAAGGCGCGCTCGCCGGCATGTGCGTGGCGAGCGCCGTGCTCGCCCGGCACCGCGCCGATCTGCCCGGCCGTTTCACGATGACGGCGGTGTGTGACGAGGTGATGTTCGGCGAGCGCGGTGCGGTCTTCCTGCTGAAAGCCCGGCCCGACGTGCACGGCGAATATCTGATCAGCGGCGAAGGCCCCGGCTTCATGCATCTCGCGCCGGCGGAGAAGGGATTGCTCTGGCTCGATATCGAGGTGTCGGGTGATGGCGGGCACTCGTCGAAGGCGCTGCGCGGGCAGACCGCCGCGGTGAAGCTTGCCGCCCTGTTGTCGAAGATCGACGCGATCAACGACATCTATGCGACCATCGCGCCGGAGATCGAGGGAATATCCGGCGGCGACGGCAATACCGGGCTGCGCGTGTCGCTCAATGCCGGCACGGTCGAGGCCGGCGGCGTGCGCAGTCTGCTGGCGACGAGGGCGCGCGCCGAGATCGACGTGCGGCTGCCGCCCGGCGTGACCGGGGCGGAGATCGAACGGCGCGTGCTGGATGCCGCTGCCGGCGATCCGGCGATAACGGTGAAAGCGGTGAAGTTCTGGGATGCGAACTGGACGGCTTTGTCCGATCCGCTGGTGCGCGAACTGGCCGACGCCGCGACGGCCGTGCGGGGTGAAAAGCCTCAGTTCGTCGTCCGCCTGCCGGGCAGCGATGCGCGCCGCTGGCGCGATCTCGGCGTTCCAGCCGCCTGTTATGGTCCGCAGCCGCTATTGTCCGCCGGGGTCGACGACTATGCCAACGAGCAGGACGTCGTCGATTGTGCGCGGGTCTATGCCCGCGCCTGCCTGCGTCTGATGGGCGAAGGCGCGCCTTCGTCATAGCAGGATGCGATCGGGGTCGAGGTTGCGCAACAGGCGCAGCTCGTCCGCGGTCGGCGGAGCCGTGATCGTCAGATCCGGATCGAACAGCAGTTCGAAGCCGGTATTGTCCTGAACGTCCTGTCTGGCGACACCGGGGTTGAGCGCGCGCACCGTCATGCGTTTCGATCCCGCATCAAAGCCGAGCACCGCGAGATCGGTGATCACGCGGAAGCTGCCTCCGTGAGTCAATCCGCTGTCGTTACGGTCGTCGCCTCCGCGAAGCCAGCCGGGGCTGGTGATGAAATCGACCTTCTCGACGAAGCGCCGCTTCTCGTGCCTGATCGAAACGATCAGGCTGGTCAGGCTGGCGATGTCGTTGCCGCCGCCGCTGCCCGGCAGACGGATGGCGGGTTTGCCGCCCGCCGCTTCGATGAGCGAACTGTTGAGGTTGCCGTACTGGTCGATCTGTGCGCCGCCCATGAAGCCGACATCGACATAGCCGCGCTGCATCAGCAGCAGCACCTCGGAACTGCCGAGCACCATGTTCGCGCGACGTGCGCCGCGCTGGTCGTTGGTCGAAGGCGGCAGGCGGCCGGGCTCCACCGTCGCGCCGACGACGCCGCCTTCGAACAGGATGGTCAGCCCCGGGCAATGCGAGCGCTGCGCCAGCACGGCGGCGAGCAGCGGAATGCCGATGCCGGCGAACACGACCTGACCGTCCTTCAGCTCCCGCGCGCTGAGAACGGAGAGCAGCTCCGATTCCGAATAGGCTTCAGTCATTCAGTACGCTCCGGCCGCGCCGGGCGGCGTCCAGCAATTCATCCAGCCCGATCCGCTCGAGGTAATCGCTCCACGAGGCGGGGCCGTACACATATCTGTCGAGATAGTCCTTCATGCCGCCGACCGGATCGGCGTTCACCAGGCTGGTATAGGCGTTCATATGCTGCATCAGCGGCTCGTAGACGCCGTAGCATTCGTGCGGCGCGGAGCCGAACGGCACCTCGACCACCGCCTCGACGCAGAAGAACGGGATCTTGGTCTGGTCGGGCATGCGGCGGATCTGATCGTTGGAGACGATCCGTTCCGTGGTCAGGATGACGCGATCGGCGGCCATCGCCAGATCGACATCCATGAACTGCAGGCCGTCGATCTGCGCGTTGCCGTAACGGTCGCAGCGATTGACATGGATGATCGCGAGGTCGGGGTTGAGCGCCGGCACCAGCAGGATGGCCTCGCCGGTGAACGGGCAGATCATCGTCTGTGCTTCGGGGCGGTTGCGCAGCACGTCGGAGCCGAGCATCGGCCGCATCGGCATGAACGGCACGCCCATCGCGCCGGCGCGCAGGCGCATGCCGATCGCGAGATGGCTCCATTCCTCGAATGTCGCCTTGCCGCTCTCGACATGGTGGCGCAGCACCTTCGACACGCCCCACATGATGCCCTGGCTGAACCAGCTTGTGATCATATGACGGCTTAGCCCGGAGCCGAGCAGCAGGTCTCCCTCGCTGGTGGTGATCGGTCGCACGCAGGTGAGGTCGCGTCGCCCGGACCGGATGAGTTGCCAGATCATCGCCATCGGCGTGCGCGACATCATGCTGCCGCCGATGCCGACGGTCTCGCCGTCGACGACGAGGTTCGCCGCTTCCTCGAGCGACATCACCTTGTCGCGCAGGCTGCGGTCGCGCCGGGCGACGGTGTCTCTGAGCTGCGGATAGGGCCGTGGGTCGGTGCTCAAGTGGTCTCCTTCGCGGCGGTTCGGACAATCCCCGGAGCGCGGCCTGTCGGACGAATGGGGCGCGCTCCGACAGTCCCTGTTCGACGGCATCTGTTGCAGCGAACGGATTGTCGTCCCGCCGCCCGGCCAGCGCGCGGCCGTTCCTGCGACCCGGCCGAACGCCATCTTGCCGTGTCCGGCGGCGATTTCAACTCGTTTGGATAATTTGGTATAATTCAGTATACAAATAATAGGAGGTCTGGCAATCTCGCCTCCATAAAGGCCCGTCAGGGCTGGTTTCGGCTGTTGCTGAGGAGAGGAACGCGATGATCCCGAAGACGATGAAAGCCGCGATCTACGACGAATATGGCGGCCCCGAAGTGCTCAGATATGCCGACGTCCCGGTGCCGGTTCCCGGCCGGGAGGAGGCGCTGGTCAAGGTTCATGCCGTGGGCCTCAACGGCTACGATCTGATGGCGCGGGCCGGGCGCTACAAGCCGAACAAGGGCAAGTTTCCCCACATCCTCGGCGGCGATTTCGGCGGCGAACTGGTGGCGCTCGGCGAAGAAGCGTCGACGGATATCCCGATCGGAACCCGCGTGACGAGCTGGTGGGTGGTCCCGTGCGGCCGCTGCGACCAGTGCATGCAGGGTTTCCCGAACCGCTGCTCGCGCAACTACCGCTATCTCGGCGCGCATCTGCCCGGCGCCTATGCGCAATACATCAAGCTGCCGGCGCATCACCTGATCGCGCTGCCCGACAGCGTCAGCTACGAGCAGGCGGCGGCGTTCCCCAATGCCTTCGGCACCGCGTGGCACATGATCGTCGCGCGCGGCAATGTGCGGCCCGGCGAAACCGTGCTGGTCAATTCCGCCAGCTCCGGCGTGAGCATGGCGGCGATCCAGATCTGCAAGAATCTCGGCGCCTACGTCTATGCGTCGTCAAGCGCCGACTGGAAGCTGGAAAAGGCCAGGGAGCTCGGCGCCGACGAGGTGATCAATTACAACGAGACGGATTTCGTCGAAGAGATCATGAAGCGCACGAAGAAGCGCGGCGTCGACGTCGTGATCGAGCATGTCGGCGGCGACTTCCTCGGCAAGTCGATCCGCTGCCTGACGCGCGGCGGGCGCGTCGTCACCGTCGGCGGCACCAAATCCTATCAGTGCGACATCGAAGTCCATTACATCTTCCACAAGGAGCTGCAGATCATCGGCTCCAACAGCGCCACCAAGCAGGACCTCGAAGCGATGATGCCGATGCTCGGCAGCGGCAAGCTGCGGACCGTCGTCGACCGCGTGTTCCCGCTGCAGGAAGCCGCGCAGGCGCACACCTATCTGGAGGCCGCAAAGCAGTTCGGAAAAGTGCTGCTGCGGGTCGAGCATTGATCGGCCGCGCCGGATAGCAGTTCAGGGAGAGACTTGATGCGTGATATCCAACCGCTGGTGGCGCCGCGATCGATCGCCGTGATCGGGGCTTCCACCAACGCCACGAAGTCGGGCGGCGTGCTGTTCAGCAATCTGCGCGACGGCGGCTTTGCCGGCCCGCTCTATCCGATCAATCCGCGAGCGCCCGAGGTCCAGGGGGTGAAAGCCTATCCGGATCTCAAGTCGGTCCCGGAGCCGGTGGACCTCGTCTATATCGTGCTGCCCGCCGAATATATGGAAGCGGCGATCGGGCAGTGCATCGAGGCGAAGGCGCGCGCCGCCTGCATCATCACCGCCGGCTTCGCGGAAGCGGGGCCGGCCGGCAAGGTGTTGCAGGACAAGATCCGCGATGCCGCGAAGGCGGCGGGCCTGCTGCTCGCGGGTCCGAACACCATCGGCATGGTCAATGCCGATTGCGGGATGATGGGCAGTTTCGTGAACTTCCCGCACTGGGAGAAGGGCGGCATCTCGCTCTTCACCCAGACCGGGATTTTCACCGGCGCGCTGATGCGGCAGGTCATGGATTCGCCGACCCAGCGGTTGCCGATCTCCAAGAGCATCGACGTCGGCAACAAGATCGACGTCGACGAAGTCGACTTTCTCGATTTCGTCGTCGACGATCCACAGACGAAAGTCATCGGCTTCTACATCGAAAGCATCCGCAACCTGCCGGCCTTCGCCGCGAAGGCGCGTGCGCTGCGCGGCCGCAAGCCCATCGTCATGCTCAAGCCGGGCCGCACCGGCCCGGGCAAGATCGCTTCCGACTGTCATACCGGCTCGCCGCCGTCGGACGATGCCGCGGTCGAGAAGGCGTTGCAGGGGACCGGGATTCTGCGGGTGGAGGACGAGGAGGATTTCGTCAACACGCTGCGGGCTCTGGCGATGCTGCCGGCGGCGAAGGGCCGGCGGGTCGGCATCGCCACGACCAGCGGCGCGCTGGGCGTGATCGCCACCGACCTGGTGACCGACTACGGCCTCGAACTTGCGACCTTCGCTCCGGCGACGCTGGAGAAGATGGCGACGGTCTTTCCGGACTGGCTGGCACCGGCGAACCCGTACGACTTCTGGATCGGGATCGACGTCAGGGGCGCGCGGGAGGCACACGAGACCGGCCTGAGCGCCGTCTTCGCCGACCCCAATGTCGATCTCGTCCTCTGCACGCTGCTGGCGCCGCCGAACGCCGATTTCCCGGAGATGGGAGAACTGCTGAAAAAGCTGCGGCGCGAGCACGACAAGCCGGTCGCGCTGGTGATCTACGGCAGCGCCGCGGCCCGCTGGACCGAGGAAGTGGAGGGCGCCGACCTCCCTGTCTTCGCGACGGTCCGGGCCGGGGCGCGGGCGCTGGCGATGGTCGCGAACGCCGCGGGGTGAGCCGTGGACTAAAACGTGTGTGTCCGGCGCGTCGGCGAGACTATCCGCGCGCCGGGCTTGAGTGCTAAAATTGCCGTTCGGGCGATCGCCGGGGCGCCCGTACAACAGGTGCGGGCGTTTTCCATGCATTGATTTTCTGTGCATTGACCATGTCGCCAGGAAACGGGTGAAGCGCACCGGGGCGGACAAGTGACTGTGACGCAGCCAAAAAGAAACGCCACCTCGCCAAAAGCAGATCTCCGGCCGAACCCTTTCGATGCGACCGCGAAGCGGCGGCGCGGCGAAGGTCTCGGAGATTTCGCTGCCCGCGTGCTGCGCGACGGCATCCGTGGCGGCAGCCTGCCGCCCGGCGAGCATCTGCGGGAAGCCGATGTCGCGCGCTGGCTCAATATCAGCCGTACGCCGGTTCGCGAGGCCTTTCACCGGATCGTCTCCGAAGGTTTGCTGGTCACCGGCCCGTGGAACGGCGCCATGGTGATCGAGCTCGATCAGCAGCGGCTGGTTGAATTGTACGCGGTCCGCGAAGTGCTTGAAGGATCCGCCGCCAGCCTTGCCTCGCAGCATGCCTCGAAGGCCGAGATCCAGAATCTGTTCCGCATCGCCGAGAGCGAGGAAGAAGCCAGGAACGATCCCGACCGGCTGGTCCTTATCAATGCCGAACTGCATCAGGCGATCTACAGCGCGACGCATAATCGCTACCTGCTGCAATCGCTGAACGCGATCGCCGATACGCTCGGACTGCTGCGCCATTCGACATTCGTCATTTCGGGGAGCGCCGAGCAGGCCCGCAAGGAGCATCTGGATATCTTGCGCGCCATCCGCGACGGCAATGCGGTCAAGGCCGAGAAGGCCGCGCGCATTCACGTCAGCAATGCGCTGGCCTTCAGGCTGGAACTGCTGCGGCGCACCGCGCAAACCCGATAGAAGTCCACATTCGCAGGCGGCGTGCGTCGCGCCGATGAGGTTTTCCCATAGCGGCATGCGGCCTGCGATGTGTGGGCTGCGCGATTGTCGGGCGGCTTATGGATTCATAAAGATTTCAAATTTTCCCGGCTGTCGCCGCTCGCCTAGGACGTCTTGAGCAAAAGACAGAATCCGTCAGTCGGGGGTTGCAGCGTGAGCGCGAACGGGACGCCGTCATTCAGGCTCGGAGTCGATATCGGTGGAACCTTCACCGACATCGTTCTGCTGGGCGAAGACGGCACGATTCATACCAAGAAGATCCTTTCATCGCCGCCGGACTACAGCGAGGCGATCGAAACCGGCGTCCGCCAGCTCCTTGCCGAGGCGAATGTCGATGTTGCGCAGATCGTCGAATTCATTCACGGCACGACGGTGGTCACCAATACGATCATCGAGCGCAAGGGCGACCCGGTGGCGCTGATCACCACGGCGGGCTTCCGCGACGTGCTGGAACTGGGACGCTTCCGTGCGCCGACCCTCTACGATTCGAAATTCCGCAAGCTCGATCCGCTCGCCGAGCGCCGGCTGCGTTTCGAGAATTCCGAACGGATGGCGGCCGACGGCACGGTCCTCCGTCCCGTTGATCTCGACGAACTGGAGAAAGTCGCGGCCCAGATCGAGCGCGAGGACGTCACCTCGGTCGCCGTGTGCTTCATCAACTCCTATGTCAATGCGGCGAACGAGACCGTTGCCGTCGAATTCCTGAAGCGGCGGCTGCCGGGCGTTTCGGTCTCCGCCTCGACGCAGCTTCTGCCGCAGATCCAGGAATACGAGCGCACCTCCACCACGGTCGTGAATGCCTATGTCCGGCCGGTGGCGGAGCGCTATCTCGATTCGCTGCTCAAGCGGCTGGCCGGCATCGGCATCAATTGCGATCTGATGATCATGCAGTCGAGCGGCGGCTGCGTTCCCGGCGTCATCGCCGCGCAGAATCCGGTCTATATCGTCGAGTCGGGTCCGGCCGCCGGCGTCGTCGGCGCGCAGCGGCTGAGCGACCGGCTCGGCGTTCCCAATATCATGGTCTTCGATGTCGGCGGCACCACCGCCAAGGCGTCGCTGATCGAGAACGGGATGTTCGACGTCGCCACCGAATCCGAAGTCGGCGGTGCCGCAACGCTCGGCCACCGGCTGATCCAGGGCGCCGGCTACGCGGTGCAGGCGCCGACGATCGATATCGCCGAAGTCGGTGCCGGCGGCGGCAGCATCGCCGCCGTCGACAGCGCCAACGGTCTGAAGGTCGGTCCGCGCAGCGCCGGAGCGGTGCCGGGGCCGATCTGCTACGACCGCGACGGCGAGCAGGTGACGGTCACCGACGCTAATCTGGTGCTCGGCTATCTCAGCCCGGTGGCGCTGGTCGGTGGCGACCTGTCCCTCAACAAGGCGAAGGCGGAGGCGGCGATCGCCGATCTCGGCTGTCGCATCGGCCTGAGCCCGGTGGATACCGCTTATGGAATCCATCTGATCGCCAACAGCAACATGATGCGCGCGCTCAATGGCGTGTCGTCGGAGCGCGGCCGCGACCCGTCGCAGTTCACGCTGTTCGCCATCGGCGGCAACGGCTCGGTGCACGGCACCAAGCTCGCGGACGATCTGCGCATGAGCACGGTCATCGTGCCGCCGGCCTCCGGCGTGTTCAGCGCGCTCGGCATGCTGTTCACCGATGTCGAGCATCAGGTGATCCGCGCCTTCTATCGCAACCTCGCCGACGTCGATCCG
>DATMEV010000068.1:0-77919 GCA_035556795.1 Pseudolabrys sp.
AGGTGGACTGCGTCCTTGCCGACCATGTCGGTGACGAAGCCTCCGGCCTCGCGCACCAGCACCAGCCCGGCGGCGATGTCCCATGGCTTCAGGTTGCGTTCCCAGTAGCCGTCGATGCGTCCGGCCGCGATCCAGGCGAGATCGAGCGAAGCGGCGCCGAAGCGCCGCAGCCCGGCGACCTCGGTTTGCATAGCGCTGGTCTCTCGCGCGCCGAGCTCGAGATCGCCGCGTCCGTAATGCGGCAGTCCGCAGGCGACGACGCTGTCGTGCAGGCGTTTGCGCGCCGCGACGCGGATGCGCTGGTCGTTGAGGAACGCACCCTTGCCGCGTTCGGCGATGAACAAGTCGTCGCTAATTGGATTGTAGACGACGCCGGCGACCGCGATCCCCTCGCGCACCAGCGCGATCGAGATCGCGAAATGCGGGATGCCGTGCAGGAAGTTGGTGGTGCCGTCGAGCGGATCGACCACCCATGTATGGGTCTTGTCGGCGCCTTCGCGCTCGCCGCCTTCCTCACCGAGGAAGCCATAGCCGGGGCGCGCTTTCGCCAGTTCGGCGTAAATCGTCTCCTCGGCCTTGCGGTCGGCGGCGCTGACGAAATTCGCCGGGCCCTTGAGCGAGACCTGCAGCTTTTCGACCTCGCCGAAGTCGCGTTTCAGTGCGCGGCTCGCCTTGCGGGCGGCCTGCACCATGACATTGATGAGCGCGGAATGAACCATGACGGCGAGGGTCTGCCCGCCGCCGCTTGCCGCGTCAAGAGCGACGCGGCGTGATCAGCGGCGGTCGCCGCTGCGCGGAGCATTCTTGTAATATTCGATCCACGGCGCGGCGGCCTTTTCCGCCTCGGCGCGTACCTCCGGCGTCTGCCGCGCGGCGAAATCGTCGAGGGCCGGGTCGCCGAGCCCGCCGGCGCGGGCCGCCAGATGCCAGCGGATCGCCTGCACCGGATCGGTCTTGATGCCGCGACCCATGCGATAGACATGTGCCAGCCGGTTCTGCGCGATCGGGCTGCCCATCGCCGCGGCGCGCCGCAACATGGCGATGGCGGCGGTCTCGTTACGGGGCGTGTCGGCACCGTTGAACTGGGCGATGGCGAATTCCACCATTGCGTCGGGATGATCGGCGATCGCCGCGCTCTGCAGCAGCCGCATCGCTTCCTTCACGTTCTTACCGACGCCGCGCCCTTCCTTGTACATGAGCGACAGCGCGTATTGTGCGTCGGGAAGGCCGGCCTGGGCGCCGATCTTGAGATAGTCGGCGGCGGCTTTCGGGTCGCCCTGGGGTTCGAGATTGGCCAGACCCATATTGTAGGCGGCGCTGGCATTGCCGAGCTTGGCGGCCTGCGCAAACAGCTTCATCGCCGCGTCGCGGTCGCGCGCGCCGGCCCGGCCGTCGAGCCGGAAGGTGCCGAGCGCGTACATCGCGTTCGCGTCGCCGCGGTCGGCGGCGAGCTTGTACCATTCCGCCGCCTTCTGGTCGTCCCGGCTGACGCCCTGGCCTTTGGCGTAGAGCTCGCCGAGCAGCGTCATCGCCTTGACGTCGCCGCCCTTGGCTTGCTCGGTGGCCCGATTGAAAGCGCTGAGAAAGTAGCCGCGTTGATAGGCGGCATAGGTTTCGTCGACGGAGGATTCGCTGCCGCTTTTGGTGGTGGCCTTAGCGGCAGCCTCGTTCGTCGCCTTCTGCGCGGCTGCGGTGCCGGGCAACAGTGTCATGGTCGTCATGACGGTCGCCGCGGTGGCAACGCAGAAGCTCAGCAACAAGCGTGGCTGGACGGCACGATCATGTAGCGGTTTTCTCATGCGGCGGTTGTGTCCCGACCCTGGTCGCAATCTGCGCGTCACGGCGCGACCGGTTCCGGCAACGCCAGCAGCCGGGTCGCGGCTGCCAGCGCCGTACCCGGCGCGGCAACCCATAGCGCAGGATCGAGCGCCACGAAATCCGCGCCGGCTGCGACCAGCGGCGCGATCTCGTCCATCGTGCTGGCATAGCCGACGCAGGGCGCCTCGAACACCTCCGCCCACCATTCGATCCGCTCGATCACCGCATCGAACGACGGGCGCTGGCCATCGGCATCGGGCTCGCCGAACAGCAGATAATCGGCGCCCGCCTCGGCAGCGACCATGGCATCGTGGCGGCTTGGCAGTCCGCCGACGCCGGCGATGCGGTCTGGCTTCAGCGATGGCGCGGCGGCAAGGAATATGTCCGTGCCGGACAGATGGGCGCCATCGGCTCCGGCGCGCGCCACCAGGTCCGGGTGGCCGGCGAGCAGCAGCGCGGCGTCACGGCGCTGGACCGGCCCGGCGAGTTCCTTGGCGCGGTTGATCAGCACGCGATCGCCGTCGTCGGCAAGGCGCAGGATGACGGCGGCGATATCGGCGGCGGCCAGCGCTTCGTCCAGCGATCGGGCGAGATCACCGGTGCCGCTGACAAGCGGCGTGACCAGCATGAGACGGGGGGCGGGACGCGGCGGAGCGGGTTTCGACGCGGATTTCGATGCGGATGCCATGATCGTTCCATGGTAGCGCATTCCGCCGGAATAAGGGCAGGGCGCCTAACCTTATCTGTGCGTTTCCGCCAGTTGCAGCGGTGGCCCCGGCTTCGCATGGCGTCCACGACGTTCGGTCTGACGGCTTTTCGATTTGCTTGTCGGTCTGCTGACCGCCGTCCTGCTCGCCGTTGTCATTTTGGCGGCCGCTATCTTGCCCTTCTTCCCGGCCTGGCGGGCGGTCAACTGGATGGTTGGCTTCCGCGTTGGGCGGGCGGTGTGCTCCGGTCCTTTCGGGAGGGCGGGTGCCGAGGCGACGACGGCCGGTTGCGAGTGCAGCGAAGGTGGCGGCAGCGGGACGGCATCGGGTCCGTCCCAGGCGTGCAGGCCGGCTTCGCGCTGGCAGGGCGAGATTCGCGGCAGCTTGATGCCGGCGATGCCAGCCGATGCCTTGTCCTTCCAGTTCTCGGCATCGCGGCCGGTGATGGTTTTGACATAGCCGCGCGTCTCGCTAGGCAACTTGCCTTTGCGTGCCAGCCAGTCCTGAATGCGCTTCGGCCCGGCGTTATAGGCAGCGGCCGCAAGGCCGAGATTGCCGAACCGCTCGAACAGCATGCGTAGCAGCCGCGCCGAGGCGGGGATCGCCTGCAGTGGATCGAAGGGGTTGTCGAGGCCCATCTGCGCTGCCGTTGCGGGCATGAACTGGGCGACGCCCTGCGCGCCGACCGGGCTGATGACGCCCGGCCGGAAGCCGCTTTCCTGCAACAGCAGGCGGATGAAGAACGGCGCCGGCAGATCGTTGTCCTCGGCGGCGGTCGCCAGCGTTTCGCAGACTTCCGCGTGCGAGCGGTGGATCACCGGTTTCGGCGGCGGGGCTGGCGGACCGATAAACATCTCCGCCTCGTCCTCCGATGCCTCATGCGAGCCGAGGATCGCTTGCTGCACGTCCGCTATCGGGATGTCGATCAACGGAACGTCGAGCATTTCCGCGAGGCCGGCTCCGTCGATGTCGTCGGTGGCAGTTATGGTGCTGGGGAGCGGCGCGATCGCTCTCTCGGGTGGCACGGTGCGTTCAGAGAGTCTTCCGGGCCGTATGTCCGGGAAGGGCTTCTGCATCACGAATGCCGAGCTGCTGAGGGTCGTCGCGCAGACGCAAACGGAAACCAGCAAACGCCGCATTCGTAGAAACCTCGTCGCAGCGCACGAGCGGTGCGCGTCGTTTTGTTGATGATGAGGAAAAGCCCCCGTTCCGTGCGGGTTCTGGCGGACAAAGGTGTGCGATTTGGGGACGGATTTTGGCGGCGGGGCGGGAACTGCGGCGACGAGAGCCGCACAAGCGCCGCAGTTCCCGATGCCACGCGTGATCGATCGAAAACAGCACGCTACAATGGAAAATGCCGGCGCGTTACTGCGCCGGCATCTGCTGTTTTTTCTGGTATCGTTGGTTATGGCATCGGAATCTCGCCGACGTCCTTCGGCACCTTGTAACCTCTTTGCACCGCCGGACGCGCGGCAATGGCCTCGTACCAGCGCTTGACGTTCGGGTAGGCGCTGAGATCGATCTGCTGCCACTCGAAGCGCGAGATCCACGGCCAGATGGCGATGTCGGCAATCGAATAATCGTCGGCGACGAATGCACGATTTTCCAGACGCCGGTTCAGCACGCCGTAGAGCCGCGCTGCTTCCTTGCTGTAGCGCTCCTCCGCATACGGCGCCTTGCCGGGATTGTATTTGACGAAGTGATGCACCTGGCCGAGCATCGGGCCGGGACCGCCCATCTGCCACATCAGCCATTCGATGACGCGGTAGCGCGCCTCGCCGGATTTCGGCAGGAGCTTGCCGGTCTTGTCGGCGAGATAGATCAAGATTGCGCCCGTTTCCATCAGCGAGATGCCGGTGTCGCGGTCGACGATCGCCGGGATACGATTGTTCGGCGCGATCTTCAGAAAATCAGGCTTGAACTGTTCGTCCTTGCCGATATCGACGGCGTGCGTCGTGTAGGGCAGGCCGATTTCCTCCAGCATGATGGATGCCTTGCGGCCATTCGGTGTGGTCCATGTATAAAGATCGATCACGAGAAAAACCCTGTCTGCTTGAGTGAGCGTCGCTCTTGAGTGACTGTGGCTTGGTGAATGCAGCTTGGATGAGATAGCGCGTAGCATGACTGCGATCCGCCTACACGGCAACGTGAAGACGTGCATGGCTGTGCATGCTATTTTCGTCTTCATGATCGTTCTGGCGCGCCTGCATTGGATGAAGGTGGTGTCGCTCGCGCTCGTTGCTGCGCTGGCTCTGGCGAGCGCGTGGCCAGCAAACGCACGCAACATGTTGTCTGTGGCGTCCGCCCCGGCAGCGGCGTTTGGCGTCGTCGTGCCCGATGGCTGCGACGGCTGTCCCGACGGCATGACCGGCGCGCCGGCCTGCTCGGCATTTTGCGCCAGCCTCGCGATTCTTCCGGTGTCAGTCATGCTGGCGCAAGCGGCGCGTGAGGGTCGGCATGATCCTGTGCCGTTGCTGCCGCTTGCGGGCGGCGGCAATTCGCCGGATCCGCATCCGCCCCGGTCAGGTGCTCCGGGGTGAGGCGTTGCCCACGGGCGCATGTCCCATCCGAATGTTGCAGTCCCCGGGCTTGTGCGCGTCTGCGCAGGCCTGATCCGCGCCAGCCGTGAATCCTGCGGCTTCGCATCTTTTTCCAAAGACCTATCGTGCCATGAACACAAGATCGAACAAGACAATGAAATTCCGTTTGCGCCGCCGCGATTTCCTCGCGGGTGGCGCCAGCTTTGCCGGCATCAGCCTTGCCGGCGCGATGAGCCTGCCGCGGCTTGCGGTTGCGCAGGATCGCCAGCCGATGACATCCCAGACATCGCCCGGGATCTCCTCCAGGACGTTCAAACTGGTCGCAGCGCCGGGGCGTTCGCCGATCGTCGGCGCGCCTTATGCCGATACGCCGGTGTGGTCCTATGGCGACGTGCCGGGCCCTGAAATCCGGCTGCGTCAGGGCGCGCGCCTGCGCGTCGTCGTCGAGAACAGGTTGCCGGAGGACACCACCGTGCATTGGCACGGCATCCGTCTGCCGAACGATATGGATGGCGTTCCCGACCTGACGCAGAAGCCGATCGCGCCGGGCGAGACCTTCACCTACGAGTTCGATTGTCCAGATGCCGGGACGTTCTGGTACCACCCGCACCAGCGCAGTTCGGCGCAGGTCGGGCGCGGGCTGTACGGCCCGCTCATTGTCGAAGAAGCCCGGCCGATTACCGTGGATCGCGACATCACCTGGGTGCTCAGCGACTGGCGGCTGCTGAAAGATGCAACGATCAGCAATGACTTCGGCAATATGCACGATGTCGCGCATAACGGCCGGCTCGGCAATACGGTGACGGTCAATGGCCGCGTGCGCGACACCTTTCCGGTGCGCGCCGGCGAGCGAATCCGCCTGCGGCTCATCAATGCCGCCAATGCGCGGATCTTCGGGCTGGGCTTCGAAGGCCACGACGTGACGGTGATTGCCCTCGACGGCCAGCCGGTTGCTCCGCATGCGCCGCCGGACGGGCGCGTTGTTCTCGGCCCTGCCATGCGCGCTGACGTGCTGATCGACCTGACCGGCAAGCCGGGCACGCGCTATCGGGTGTCGGATACCTTCTACCGCCGGATGGAATACCGGCTGCTCGATCTCGCTTACGGCGAAGAGGCGCCGCTACCCGCTGCGCCGGAAAAGGCGGCTGCCATCCTGCCGCCCAATCCACTGCCGGAGCCGGATATGCGAAATGCCGAACGCCACGAGGTCACGCTCGGTGGTGGCATGATGGGCATGATGATGTCGGCGACGATGAACGGCCGGCAGGTCGACATGCGTACGCTGATGCAGCACGGCATGGCCTGGGCGATTAACGGCCGCGTCGAGAGCGAGCATGTGCACGAACCGCTGTTCACCTTCGCACGCAACCGCTCCTATGTTCTGACGCTGATCAACGATACAGCCTGGCATCATCCGATGCATCTGCACGGCCATTCGTTCCGCGTCATTAGCCGCAACGGCACGCCGACCGCGCATCGCGAATGGCAGGACACAGTGCTGCTCAATCCGCGCGAGCGGGCGGAGATTGTTTTCGTCGCCGACAATCCCGGCGACTGGATGTTCCACTGCCACATTCTCGAACATCAGGCCGGCGGAATGATGAGTCTGGTGCGGGTCGCCTGACCGCATTCAACAAGGCGCGTTTTGCCGGGTGCGTTCAACAAAAAAACCGGCGGACACGATGTCCGCCGGTTTGCATTGATGGGCTACGCTGCTGACGGGCGCCGAAGCGGAAGGCGCGTCAGGCGGCCTTCTTCTCCAGATCGGATTGCCACTGGCCGAGCGCCGCGAGGCCGTTCATTCTGGCGCGATGCGCGAAGGCGCGCTGCGCGGCGGCGACGTTCTCGCTCTTGCCGGCCCAGGTCTTCTGCGGCGCGGCCTGCAGGGCGCGGCCGTAGGAGAAAGTGAGCTTCCACGGCAGGTTGCCGATCTTGTTCATCGCGTCGAGATGCGCGGTGGCGTTTTCGTCTGACTGGCCGCCGGAGAGGAAGGCGATGCCCGGCACTGCGCCCGGCACGCAGTTCTTCAGCATCCGCACGGTGCTTTCGGCAACCTCCTCGACGGACGCCTTGCGCGGGCTCTTCTTGCCCGGAACCGCCATGTTCGGCTTCAGCACGATGCCTTCGAGCGCCACGCGCTGATAATACAGTTCCTGGAAGGTTTCCTTCAGCACCCATTCGGTGACGCCGTAGCAGCGCTCGATGTCGTGGTCGCCGTCCATCAGCACTTCCGGCTCGACGATCGGCACGATCTGCGCGGCCTGGCACAGCGCGGCATAGCGGGCCAGCGCATGCGCATTGGTGCGGATCGCAGTGTAGGAGGGGATGCCGTTGCCGATATCGATCACGGCGCGCCATTTCGCGAAGCGTGCGCCCTGCTCGTAATATTTCGTCAGCCGGTCAGCGAGCTTGTCGAGGCCGACAGTGATCAGTTCGCCCGGGCAGTTCGGCAGCGGCTTGGTGCCTTCGTCGACCTTGATGCCGGGAATGGCGCCCGAGGCTTCGATGACCTTGACCAGCGGTGTGCCGTCCTTCGCCTTCTGCCAGATCGTCTCGTCATAGAGGATGACGCCGGAGATGTGGCTCTTCATCGCTTCGGCGGTGCGGAACATCATTTCGCGATAGTCGCGGCGATTATCCTCCGTCGACTCGACGCCGATGGCATCGAAGCGCTTCTTGATGGTGCCGGTGGATTCGTCGGCGGCAAGGATGCCTTTGCCCGGCGCGACCATCGCTTCGGCAATCTTGTTCAACTCAGCGAGATTCATTCGTCGCTCCCTCTCGTAGCGTGTCGTCGTCCGCGATGGCGGACGCTCCAGTTTTCATCCGGTGCGCGGTGCGCCTCTGGCGCGGATGCGCGGCCGGTTTCAGGCGCGCAATACCTCCACGCCCGGCAGGCTCTTGCCCTCCATCCATTCCAGGAAGGCGCCGCCGGCGGTCGAGATATAGGTGAAATCGTGCGAAACGTGGGCATGATTGAGCGCTGCGACCGTATCGCCGCCGCCGGCCACCGAGACCAGCTTGCCGGCGCGGGTGCGCTCGGCGGCATATTTCGCTGCCGTGACCGTTGCCTTGTCGAATGGATGCAGCTCGAAGGCACCGAGCGGCCCGTTCCACACCACGGTCGCGGCATCGTCGAGCGCCGCCTTGATCCGCTCGACCGATTGCGGGCCCACGTCGAGGATCATTCCGTCCGCCGGGATGGCATCGAGGCCGTAGGCCTGCGACGGAGCATCGTTCTCGAAGCGATAGGCGACGACGGCGTCGACCGGCAGGATGACGGCGCAGTTTTCCGCCTCGGCCTTGTCGAGGATCCGGCGCGCGGTATCGGCGAGGTCTTTCTCTGCCAGCGATTTGCCGATGCCGACGCCTTGCGCATGCAGGAAGGTGTTGGCCATCCCGCCGCCGATCACCAGCGCATCGACCTTGGCGATCAGGTTTTCCAGCAAGGCAAGCTTGGTCGACACCTTGGCGCCGCCGATCACGGCGACCACCGGTTTCTTCGGCGTCTCCAGCGCAGCGGCGAGCGCTTCGAGTTCGGCCTGCATGGCGCGCCCGGCATAGGCCGGCAACACACGGCCGAGGCCCTCGGTCGAGGCGTGGGCGCGGTGCGCCGCCGAGAAGGCGTCGTTGACGTAGATATCGCCGAGCCTCGCGAGCGCGGCGACGAAAGCGGGGTCGTTTTTCTCTTCGCCGGTGTGGAAACGGGTGTTCTCCAGGCAGAGGATGTCGCCGGGCTTCATCGCCGCTACCGCCTGCTCGGCACTGGCACCGATGCAGTCGTCGGCGAAGGTCACCGGCCTGCCGACGACGTGGGAGACGGCAGCAGCCACCGGCTTCAGCGATTCCTTCGGGTCGCGTCCTTTCGGGCGGCCGAAATGCGACAGCAGGATCACCTTGCCGCCCTTGCCGGCGATTTCCTTGATGGTGTCAGCGGCGCGCTCGATGCGCGTTGCGTCCGTGACCTTGCCGTCGGCCATCGGCACGTTGAGGTCGACGCGCAGCAGCACGCGCTTGCCGGCAAGATCGACGCTGTCGAGGTTGCGAAAGCTCATGACTGTAACGCCTTGCTCGTCACCCCTTGGGGGCCGCCAGCGGCGGTCCCCTCAGGATGGCGGAACGTGTTCAGATCAGCTTGCCCATCACCACGGCGGTGTCCGACATCCGGTTGGAGAAGCCCCATTCGTTGTCGTACCAGGTCATGACGCGCACCAGCGTGCCATCCATTACCTTGGTCTGGTCCATGTGGAAGATCGACGAACGCGGATCGTGGTTGAAGTCGATCGACACATTTGGTGCGGTGGTGAAGCCGAGGATACCCTTGAGCTGCTGCTCGGCGGCGCGCTTGATCGCCTCGTTGACTTCGTCCTTGTCGGTCTTGCGCTTGGCGACGAATTTGAAATCGACCACCGACACGTTTGGCGTCGGCACGCGGATCGATACGCCGTCGAGCTTGCCGTTGAGTTCCGGCAGGACGAGGCCGACGGCCTTGGCAGCGCCGGTCGAGGTCGGAATCATCGACATCGCCGCAGCGCGTCCGCGGTAGAGATCCTTGTGCAGCGTATCGAGCGTCGGCTGATCCCCGGTGTAAGCATGGATCGTGGTCATGAAGCCCTTGTCGATGCCGATCGCGTCGTTGAGCACCTTGGCGACCGGCGCCAGGCAGTTGGTGGTGCAGGAGGCATTCGATACGACCAGGTGATCCTTGGTCAGCTTGTCGTGGTTGACGCCGTAGACGACAGTCAGATCGGCGCCGTCGGCAGGCGCCGAAACCAGCACGCGCTTGGCGCCGGCGGTCAGATGCGCCGAGGCCTTGTCCTTCGACGCGAAGATGCCGGTGCATTCCATCGCGATGTCGACGCCCAGATCCTTCCACGGCAGCTTGGTCGGGTCGCGCTCGGCCGTCACCTTGATGGCGCCGTTGCCGAGGCTGATCGTATCGCCCTTGACGGTGACTTCGCCCGGGAAGCGGCCATGGACGCTGTCGAAACGCAGCAGATGCGCGTTGGTCTCGACCGGTCCGAGGTCGTTGATGCCGACCACCTCGATATCCTTGCGGCCGGTTTCGGCGATGGCACGCAGGACGTTGCGGCCGATCCGGCCGAACCCATTGATGGCGACACGAACAGTCATTTTCTTCCCGGCTCCTTCACGGTTGACCCGGGATCGGCCCGGGCGCTCCTGTCATGCCCGGCCTCGATGCCGGGCGGCCATCCGTTTCGCGCGATGGCTCGCCGGGGCGGACCCGACGACGACAACTCGTTTCAATGTCTCAATTTCGCTACTGCCGCTTCGGCGACCGCCTGCGCGGTGATGCCGAAGTGCTTATACAGTTCCTTATAGGGTCCGCTGGCGCCAAATCCAGTCATGCCAACGAATACCCCATCGGCGCCGATGATGGCGTCCCAACCTTGCCGGATGGCGGCCTCGATGCCGACCTTGACCCTGGCATCGCCGATCAGCGCCCGGCGCTCCGCTTCCGGCAGTTCCGCCAGCAGTTCGAAGCAGGGCACCGAGACGATGCGCGACGAAATGCCCTGCGCGTCCAGCAGGGCCTTGGCCTCGAGCGCCAGGGACACTTCCGAACCGGTGGCGAAGATCGACACATCCGCCGGCCCGCCGGCAGCGGAAATCTCGTAGGCGCCGGCAGCGCAGCGGTTTTCCCGGTCTGCGGTCTTGCGGAACTGCGGCAGATTCTGGCGCGTCAAAGCGAGGACGCTCGGCCGGTTGCGGTTCTGCAGCGCCAGTTCCCAGCATTCGACGGTTTCCATGGCATCGGCCGGGCGGAAGACGAGGAGGTTCGGGATCGCCCGCAGCGCTGCCAGATGCTCGACCGGCTGGTGCGTCGGGCCGTCCTCGCCGAGGCCGATGGAATCGTGGGTCATCACATGGATGACCCGCTCGCCCATCAGCGCCGCCAGCCGGATCGACGGACGGCAATAATCGGAGAACACCAGGAAGGTGCCGGAGTAGGGGATGATGCCGCCATGCAACGTCATGCCGTTCATCGCCGCAGCCATGCCGTGCTCGCGGATGCCATAATTGATGAAACGGCCGGAGAAATCCGCGGCGCTGATTGCCTGCATCGACTTGGTGCGAGTGTTGTTGGAGCCGGTCAGGTCGGCCGAGCCGCCGACCATCTCCGGCACCGCCGGAACCAGCCCTTCAAGCGCGAACTCCGAGGAGGCGCGCGTCGCGATGTCCTTCGGCGTCGCGGCGAGCGTTTCCTTGAGTGCCTTCACCGCGCCGGTGAGCGCCTGCGCCGGCAGATCGCCGCGCATCCGCCGGGTGAATTCGCTGCGCGTCGGCTCATCGCGCGCGGCGAGCCGCTTGTCCCATTCGCCATGCGCGGCCTTGCTGCGTTGGCCGGCAGCCCGCCAGTCCTGCAGGATATCGGCGGGGATTTCGAACGGCGGCGAGGTCCAGTTGAGGTTCTTGCGGGTGCCGGCGATTTCATCGGCGCCGAGCGGCGAGCCGTGCGCCTTCTCGCTGTTGACCTTGGTTGGTGCGCCGAAGCCGATCTGCGTCCGGCAGGCGATCAGGCTCGGCCGGTCGGAAGTCTGGGCGCGGGCAAGCGCCGCGGCGATGGCCTGCGGGTCATGACCGTCGATGCGCTCGGCGCGCCAGCCGGAGGCCTCGAACCGCTTTACCTGGTCGGTGCTGTCGGACAGCGAGATCTTGCCGTCGATGGAAATGCCGTTGTCGTCGAACAGCACGATCAGCCGGTTGAGTTTGAGATGGCCGGCAAGCGCGATCGCTTCCTGCGAGATGCCTTCCATCAGGTCGCCGTCGGAGGCGAGCACGTAGGTCTTGTGATCGACGAGATCGTTACCGAACGCGGCAGCCAGGTGCCGCTCGGCGATGGCGAAGCCGACGGCGTTGGCGATGCCCTGGCCGAGCGGGCCGGTGGTGGTCTCGACGCCGGCGGTGACGAAATTCTCGGGGTGGCCGGGCGCCCGGAAGCCCAGCTTGCGGAAGTTGCGGATGTCGTCGAGCGACACCGATGAATAGCCGGTAAGATAGAGCAGCGCGTAGATCAGCATCGAGCCGTGGCCGGCCGACAGCACGAAGCGGTCGCGGTCGGGCCACTGCGGATCGGTGGGATCGAATTTCAGGAACTGCGAGAACAGCACCGTGGCGATGTCGGCGGCGCCCATCGGCAGGCCGGGATGGCCGGACTTCGCCTGTTCGACGGCATCCATGGCCAGCGCCCGCACCGCATTGGCCATTTTGTCATGTTGCGCGCGCGCGACGGGCCCGGCATCGCGGCCGGTTGCGGCCACTGCGGCGGGCGAAGCTGATCCACTCATGTTCTATCGCTCTGGGCTGTGAATGGCGGTGGGATAGCACGCAGGGGGGCTAAGTCCAACGAAACCGCCCGGCGGCGGCGATGCCATACACACGCCTTATCTATTTCATGCCCGGTGCTGGCCCGCCAACTATGCACAGGCTGCAAATAGCACGGGGCAAATTCGCCGGGGCGGTTGACGCGGGCATGTCATGGCACCTAAGCTTTTTGGCCTAAATGCTTGAAAATCCTGTGCTCCTGTGTGGCCGTGCGGCAACCGGCGGCATTTCAGGAGGCGTGATCTCAGGAATTTGGACCGGATGTCCGAAGATGGTTCGCTCGATGCCGCGGTGAAGCGGCTGGCCTTGGCGCTCGATGCGCTGGACGCGGCGGTGGAACGCCGGCGCGAGGGCGACGCGCGCGAGCGTGACCTGGCCGAGCAACTCCATGCCCTCGGCAACGACCGGGCGCGACTGGCGGAAACGCTCGACGGCGAATCGGCGCGCATCCGGGAGCTGCAAGACACGCATCGCGACGTCGTCGCGCGGATCGACGTGGCGATGCAGACGATCCGCACGGTGATCGAGAGCAACGATCGGTAAATCCGGTACGGCGGATCGGTGCGGGTAGAGATAACCGGGGAACGACGAACGCCCATGGCTCAGGTCAGTGTTACCATCAACGGCCGCCAGTTCCGTATCGCCTGCGACGACGGTCAGGAGGACAACCTCGCGGATCTGGCGCTGGAAATCGACCAGCGCATCGAGGGCATGCGCAGCAGCTTCGGCGAGATCGGCGATACCCGGCTGACAGTGATGGCGGCCATCCAGATCGCCGACGAATTGCGCGAGGCGCAATTGCGCATCCGCCGGCTGGAGGAGGAGCGCACCGCGTTGCAGGATGCCCGGCTGGTTTCCGCCGAGCGCGCCAAACAGGCGCAGGCGGCGGTCATCAATGCATTCAACTCCGCGTCGGAGCGGATCGAAGGCATTACCCGCAAGCTGAACAAGTCACTCGGCGAGGAAAGCGCGCCGTTTGGCTGATTCCCCTGTTGCCGGCGAGGTCCCGCAGTGGTGCAAAGCCCGATGACGTACTACATTGTAGTGGCGGAGCTGCGGGGTGCGACAGAGCTTTATTCCCCGGGGCCTTACGATCCCTAAGGGAGCTGTCCCTGCCGGACCCGTGGGTTCGGACACATGGCGCCCACCTACTTTGTAGGTTCCCGGGATCATGTCTCTGGCGGCTTTTGCGGCCCCGCACTTCGATTGCCTTGTCCCCGACGGTCGTTGGCGTCAATGGTATCGTCCATCTCGCCACCTCGGCCATTCATCCTTCGAGGCTTGCTGGCGCTCGCAGCTCAGGATGACGGGTTTGTGGCTTTGACGGACCTCGCAAACGCGGCAGATCAAAAAAACGTCCTCCGCACCGCTACGCTTGCCAGGCGCGATGCGATGCCTGCCGCGGATCGTCAGGCCGCCGCTGCGACGATTGCGGAGCGTGCGTTTCCACTCGCGGTCGGCGCCGGCGTGATCGTCTCGGGCTTCTTTCCGATGCGCAGCGAGATCAGTCCGCTGCCGCTGATGCGCAAGCTTGCAGCGCAGGGCGCGCAACTGGCACTCCCGGTGATCGCCGGGCGCGGCAATCCGCTGACGATGCGCGCCTGGAACCAGGGTGACGAACTCGCCAGCGGACAATGGGGTATCCGCGAGCCGACACCGCAGGCACCGCAGGTCGATCCCGATGTGCTGATCGTGCCGCTCGCCTGTTTCGACCGCCGCGGCCACCGCATCGGTTATGGTGCCGGCTATTTTGACATGACCATCCACCGGCTGCGGGGTCTCAAGCCGGTGACCGCCATCGGCATCGCCTTTGCTCAACAGGAAATCGACCGCGTTCCGGCAGCCGAGCACGACGAGGCGCTCGATCTCGTGCTAACCGAGCGCGAGGTGATCGATCTGCGGCGGAAAATTTAAGCATGCGTATTCTGTTCATCGGCGATGTCGTGGGGCGCAGCGGTCGCGCCGTCGTCAGCGAGCGGCTGCCCGGCCTGATCCAGAACTGGAAACTCGATCTCGTCGTCGTCAATGGCGAGAATGCGGCCGGCGGATTCGGCATCACCGAGACGATCTATCACGAGCTGATCGACGCCGGCGCCGACGCCATCACGCTGGGCAATCACGCCTGGGACCAGCGCGAGGCGATGGTGTTCATCGAACGCGCGCCTCGGCTGATCCGGCCGGTGAATTTCCCCAATGGAACACCCGGTCGCGGCGCCGCGTTGATCGAGACGCGAAGCGGCAAGCGGGCGCTGGTGATGAACGTGATGGGCCGCATCTTCATGGACCCGCTCGACGACCCCTTCGCCGCCGTCGAGCGGGAGATCGGGGCCTGTCCGCTGGGCGAGGGCGCCGACGCGATCATCGTCGACATTCATGCCGAGGCGACGAGCGAGAAGCAGTGCATGGGTTATTATGCCGACGGCCGTGCCAGTCTGGTGATCGGCACCCATACTCATGTCCCGACGGCCGATTATCGGGTCCTGCCGGCGGGGACGGCCTACCAGTCGGATGTCGGCATGACCGGCGATTTCGACTCCTCGATCGGCATGGCCAAGGAGCAGCCGATGGAGCGTTTCCTGCGCAAGCTGCCGACCGGCAAGTTCGAGGCTGCGTCGGGGCCGGCGACCCTGTGCGGGCTGGCCGTTGAAACCGACGACAGGACAGGGCTTGCAACACGGGTCGGCCCGGTGCGGCTCGGCGGTATTCTGGAGCAGGTGCAGCCCGGTTTTTGGGGCTGACCCCTTTCCTCGCTGGCGGGCGCTCCTTTATAACCCCCGCCGCCGATCGATTTTTTTTGGGGACGCTGACGAGGTCGTATGGCCGGACATTCGCAATTCAAGAACATCATGCACCGCAAGGGCCGCCAGGATAAGGCGCGCTCGCAACTGTTCAGCAAGCTGGCGCGCGAGATCACCGTGTCGGCCAAGATCGGCCTGCCTGACCCGACGATGAATGCGCGGCTGCGTGCCGCCATCCTCGCCGCCCGCGCGGAGAACATGCCGAAGGACAATATCGAGCGCGCGATCAAGAAGGCTTCCGGCAGCGACGCGGAGAGCTACGACGAGATCCGCTACGAGGGTTACGGGCCGGGCGGCATTGCCATCATTGTCGAGGTGCTCACCGACAACCGCAACCGCACCGCCTCCGAGGTGCGCTCCACTTTCAGCAAGAACGGCGGCAACCTCGCCGAGACCGGGGCCGTGTCGTTCATGTTCGATCACGTCGGCGCCGTTGAGTTCGAGGCTAAGGTTGCCGATGCCGACGCGATGCTGGAAGCGGCGATCGAGGCAGGCGCTGAGGATGTGTCGTCCGATGAGGGCGGCCACGCCGTCTACACGACCGCCCAGACCCTGCACGACGTCAGCAAGGCGCTGGAAAGCAAATTCGGTGAGCCGCGGCAGTCGAAGCTCGTCTGGAAGCCGCAGAACACCGTCGCGGTGGACGACGAGAAGGGCGAACAATTGCTGTCGCTGATCGGTGCGCTCGAAGAACTCGACGACGTGCAGACCGTCTATGCCAATTTCGAGGTGTCAGACGCGCTGCTGCAGAAGATGAGCGAAGCGTAGCGCATGATCCCGAAAAAGCCTGCCCTCGGGCCTGACCCGAGGGTGGAGTTCGGGAAAGATCATGCGCGAACACAAGAAAAATGCCTGCGCTCAGCGCAGGTGATCCCATAGCGGCAGGCCGGCGATCGCCGAAAAGGCGACGATGACGTAGGCAGTGCGGCGATAGGTTGTCTCCTTCGCCAGACCGAAGGCTTTACTGCCGAGCCACATGCCGGTGATGCAGGTCGGGGTGATGAACAGGGCGAGTGCCCAGACCTGCGCCGTCGCCAGTCCGTGCATGGCATAGGTGGTCAGCGCGGCCACCGAGAAGATCGAGAAATAGGCGAAGAAATTGGCGCGCAGAATATCGGCAGGCAGTCCGCTGCCGAGCCAGTAGACGATCACCGGCGGGCCGGAAATCTGTACCGCGCCGCCCATCACGCCGGCGAGCAGGCCGACGCCGATGGTGATCGCCAGTTTCGGCCGGCCGTGATAACGCCAGCCCGATCCGAGGACGATCAGGACGACGGCCACCAGGACGCATAGCGACCAGCGCAGCGGCACTGGATTGGCATATTGCAGGATCAGTGCCCCGAACTGGATGGCGACGACCGCGCAGGCCGCCATGATCAGCACATCGCGCCACTGCGTCTTGCGCCAAGTGCCGGCGAGGAACGACAGCCCGGTGATGGCGTCCTGGATGACGAAGGTGACGGCGGCGACGCGCGGGCCGTAGACGGCGCTCATCAGCGGCACATAGATCATCGCCGAGCCGAAGCCGGAAAAGCCGCGCACCAGTCCGGTCAGCAGCCCGATGGCGAGCGCCAGGTAAAACCGGTTGTCGGCGAAAGTGGCGGCGAAAACCGCACCGTCGGGGAACTGCAGCACTGGAATCCGGGAAAGTCAGAGGGGAGGAAGACGGTCAGCGACGCCTCCCTTATCAGGTGCATCGCGCCCCGGCGACCCGCCCACGCGGTTTAATCCCCACCCGCGGGCGCGGCTTGCCTAGGCGCAGGGCGTCGTCGTCTTTAGGCTCCGTCATTATGCGTTCCCCGATTCGTATTCTCGGCATCGACCCCGGGCTGCGCCGTACCGGCTGGGGCCTGATCGAGGCCGCCGGCAACCGGCTGGTCTTCGTTGCCTGCGGCTCCGTTGAAACCAGCGAGCGTGCAACCCTTGGTGCGCGGCTGGTGACGATCCATGACGGCCTGACGCAGGTGATCGGCCAATTTTCGCCGCATGAGGCGGCGGTGGAGGCGACCTTCGTCAACGTCAATGGCGCCGCGACGCTGAAACTTGGCCAGGCGCGCGGCGTCGCCATGCTGGTGCCCTCGCGCCTCGGGCTCGACGTGTCGGAATATGCGCCGAACCTGGTGAAGAAGACGATCGTCGGTGCCGGCCACGCCGACAAGACGCAGATCCGTGTGATGATCGGCGTGCTGCTGCCGAAGGCCGATCCGCAATCGCACGATGCAGCCGATGCGCTCGCCATCGCCATCTGCCACGCGCATCACCGCCAGAGCCTTGCCATGCGGGTGGCTGCGCAATGATCGGCAAGCTCAAAGGCGTCATCGACAGCTATGGCGACGATCACGTCATCGTCGATGTGCATGGCGTCGGCTATGTCGTGCATTGCTCGCCGCGCACGCTGCAGGCGCTGCCGCAGCCGGGCGAGGCAGCGACATTGTCGATCGAGACTTATGTCCGCGAGGATCAACTGAAGCTGTTCGGCTTCGCGTCGGATGTTGAGCGCGAATGGTTCCGCTTGTTGCAGACCGTGCAGGGCGTCGGTGCCAAGAGCGCGCTGTCGGTGCTCGGCACGCTCAATCCGTCGGAACTGGCAAATGCTATTGCCATGCGCGACAAGGCGGCGGTGGCGCGCACGCCGGGCGTCGGGGCGCGCGTTGCCGAGCGCATCGTCACGGAACTGAAAGACAAGGCGCCGGCCTTTGCCGCGGTCGACCCTGCGGCTGCGCATCTGGCCGGTTCGCTCGACGAGGCACGCGCGCCGGCGCCGGTGCGCGACGCGGTGTCGGCGCTGGTCAATCTCGGCTATGGCCAGCCGCAGGCGGCGACAGCTATCGCTGCGGCGCTGCGCGAGGCCGGCGACAAGGCTGCGACCGCGCAACTGATCCGCCTTGGCTTGAAGGAACTCTCGAAGTGAATCGTTCGACGCCATCGGTGAATGCGGGGCCGCGCGTTCGGTGCGATGAATGGCCGTGGTTCGCACGGCTCGTGCCGGTGGCGCTGATCTTCGTCATGCTTGGACCGCTGATCGGCGGTGTGCTCGCCTCGCTTGCTTTTGGTGCCGTCATCATGCCGTTTCGACCGGCGATTGTTTTCGATCTGCCGGTGATGGTGCTGGAGACGGCGCGACTGGCTTATGGCTTCGGCGCGGCGCTGGCGCTGCTCATCGGGCTGGTCGTTACTTTGTCGCGGATCTGTGGTGGCCGCACGACGATCGCGACGCCGCTTGCGGCGGCAGTGCTGGTATACGGAGCCGGGCTCGTCTTGAGCGGTTCGTCTGTCGGCCCGATGGTGGCGGCGCTGCTGCCGACGTCGCCGACATCGGTAAAGTTCCTGTTGCTGCCGATGCTCGTCGCGTCGGCGGCGTGCTGGCGTCTTGCGCGGGAGGTGAAGCTCTTATGACCGGCGCAGACAACAAGCAAGCCGGGCGTTTGATCTCGGCGGAAAAGCGCGAGGAAGATCTCGACGCCTCGCTGCGGCCGCAGAAGCTTGCCGACTTCATTGGTCAGGAGAAAGCCCGCGCCAATATGAAGGTGTTCATCGACGCGGCGCGTGCCCGCGGCGATGCGCTCGATCACGTGCTGTTCGTCGGCCCGCCGGGACTCGGCAAGACGACGCTGGCGCAGATCGTCTCGCGCGAACTCGGGGTCAACTTCCGCGCCACGTCCGGCCCGGTGATCGCCAAGGCTGGCGATCTCGCGGCGCTCCTGACCAATCTGGAAGAGCGCGACGTGCTGTTCATCGATGAGATCCATCGTCTCAATCCGTCGGTCGAAGAAGTGCTGTATCCGGCGATGGAGGATTTCCAGCTCGATCTGATCATCGGCGAGGGGCCGGCGGCGCGTTCGGTAAAGATCGACCTGGCGAAGTTCACGCTGGTCGGAGCGACGACCCGCGCCGGCCTGCTCACCACGCCGCTACGAGATCGTTTCGGTATTCCGTTGCGGCTGAATTTCTACACCGAAGCGGAACTGGAACTGATCGTACGACGCGGGGCGCGCGTGCTCGGCATCGGTATCACCGATGATGGCGCCAACGAGATCGCCCGGCGCGCGCGCGGCACACCGCGCATCGCCGGCCGGCTGTTGCGACGGGTACGCGACTTCGCGCATGCCGAGAATGCTCCGGCAATCGACCGCCGCATTGCCGATATGGCGCTCGGCGCGCTTGAAGTCGACGGCGCCGGGCTCGACGCGATGGACCGGCGCTATCTCTCGACCATCGCGCTAAATTACGGTGGCGGGCCGGTCGGCGTCGACACGATGGCGGCGGCGCTGTCGGAACCGCGCGACGCCATCGAGGATATCATCGAGCCGTTCCTGATCCAGAAGGGTTTCGTCCAGCGGACGCCCCGCGGCCGCCTGCTCACCTTGCATGCATTCAGGCATCTCGGTCTTGCCGAGCCGGCGCGCGATGTGGCTCAATTCGGCTTGTTCCCCGGAGACGACGAATGACGGCTCAGGTG
Organism: Pseudolabrys sp.; assembly: GCA_035556795.1. Classification (GTDB taxonomy): domain Bacteria; phylum Pseudomonadota; class Alphaproteobacteria; order Rhizobiales; family Xanthobacteraceae; genus Pseudolabrys. The sequence goes on from DATMEV010000068.1 coordinate 19,670, forward strand.
ATCGAGGTGGTCGCCGCGCTGGTGCGCGATGACGCCGGCCGCGTGCTGTTGGTGCGCAAGCGTGGCACGGTCGCATTCATGCAGCCAGGTGGCAAGCGCGAGGCCGACGAGGGCGACGTTGCCGCGCTGATGCGCGAGCTTGACGAGGAACTCGGCTGCCGCGTGCTGCCGGAAACGGCGCAGCATCTCGGCGAGTTCGAGGCGCCCGCCGCCAACGAGCCGGGTCTGCAGGTGCGGGCGGTTGTCTATGCGGTTGAAGTCGCCGGAGCGATCGTGCCGAGCGCCGAGATCGACGAACTGCGCTGGGTCGATCCGCAGATGCTGCCGGATCTCGATCTGGCGCCGCTGACGCGCGATTACGTGCTGCCGCTTGCCGCCGCGGAGGGGACTGATGACGGCACGTTCTGATGCCGCACTCGATGGCAAGATCCGCGACGGGCGGCACCATATGCAGGTGCGCGTCTATTACGAGGACACCGATTTCACCGGCATCGTCTATCACGCGAATTATCTGCGCTTCATGGAGCGCGGCCGCACCAATTATCTGCGGCTTATTGGTGCTGACCAAAGGGGCTTGTTCGAACAGGCGCAGGCAGAGGCGCCGGGATTCGCCTTTGTGGTGCGGCAGATGAACATGAATTTCCGCAAGCCGGCGAAGATGGACGACGTGCTGGAGATCGTCACCGAATGTGCCGAGGTGAAAGGCGCGTCGGTGATGATGGCGCAGCGCGTGATGCGCGGCGAGGAACTGCTGCTCGATGCGCAGGTGCAGGTGGCCTTCATCTCCGGCGGCCGGGCGCGGCCGATCCCCAGGCCGCTGCGCATCGCCATGAAGGCGGACCACGATACGATTGCGCGCTAGCACGGGCTTGCTGAAAACGGGTGGCGTGTCGCGCCGTAGCGCTTAAGTTCAGGTGATGAGCGGAAGTTACTTCGCCATTTTCGACACCGCGATCGGCCGCTGCGGCATTGCCTGGAGCGCGGCCGGCATTGCCGCTGTGCGCTTGCCGGAGGCCGATGTGGCGGCGATGCGAGAAAGCCTCAAACGGTCGGTGCCCGGCGCCATCGAGGCGCCGCCGACGGCTGACGTCGCAAAAGCCATCGCCGGTATCGTCGCGCTGCTCTCCGGCGAGCGGCGCGACCTGCGCGACATCCTCGTCGACGAGCGCGGCGTTCCGGCGTTCAACCGCCGCGTCTATGCGATCGTGCGGCAGATTCCGCCGGGCAAGACGATGACCTATGGCGAAGTGGCCGAGCAGCTTGGCGACAAGTCGCTGGCGCGCGCCGTTGGCCAGGCGATGGGCGAGAATCCAACGCCGATCGTCATGCCGTGCCATCGCGTGCTTGCCGCCGGCAGCAAAGAGGGCGGCTACCGGGTCGGTGGATTTTCCGCGCCCGGGGGCGCTGCGACCAAGCTGCGTCTGCTGACCATCGAGGGCGCAGAACCGGGCGAACCGACCCTGTTCGGCGATCTGCCGCTGGCGCTCGCGCCCCATCGCCGCTGACCCGGGCGGCGCAGGTCGGAGCCAGCCGAGTCCAGTCATTGACCCCTGACAGCCATCGACGCAGCCGGGCTGCTCATGTAAAGACCCTTCACATGCGTTGGTCGAAGACGGGCAGGCCGCAAGGGACGAGCGGCGGCGGGAGAGGCGGCGGGGCGTCGGCTGGTCATTCAGCCGAAGGCCGCGGCTATCACCACGGCAATCTGCGCGAGACGCTGATCCGCGCGGCGCTTGAACTGATCCGCGACAAGGGTCCGGCGGGTTTCACCTTTGCCGATGCGGCGCGATGGGCCGGCGTCAGCCCGGCGGCACCGTATCGGCATTTCCGCGATCGCGAGGAATTGATCGCCGATGTCGCCCGGCGCGGTTTCGAGCAGTTCGCGGCGGCGCTGGCGCGCGCCTGGAACGACGGTAAGCCAGATCTGTTCACCGCCTTCGACCGGCTGGGTAAGGCGTATCTCGAGTTCGCGCGGCGCGAGCCGGCCTATTACGCTGCGATGTTCGAAGCCGGGGTTCCGGTCGACGCTGATCCGGCATTAAAGGAGGCGGGCGACCGCGCCTTCGCGGTGTTGCGCGGCGCTGCGGAACGGCTCGTCCTGCTGGCGCCAGACAAGCAGCGGCCCCCGGCGCTGATGGTGGCGCTACACGTCTGGAGTCTGACGCATGGTATCGCCTCGCTGTTCGGGCGCGGCGATGCGGCGCGCCGGACGTTGCCGATGCCGCCGGACGAACTCCTGGAAGCGGGCATCCTCGTCTATCTGAAAGGGCTCGGGATCGCTGCGCCATAGCGGTTCTCTTTGCGCCGCCGGAACTATGGGGCCCGGAGCCATGGTTCCGTTTGGTTTCATTGCCTTCCGGTGCGGTTCGGGCCGCGAGGCGGCGATGTTCCCCGTCGAAACCAGGGTTCCGCATATTGCACCCGGAATTGTAGCCCACCACTTTTTACCGTTGTGACTGCGCCCGTTGCGCTTGTTGGAGCGCCTCTGTGACGCAGCCCTTGGACGCAGCCTCTTGCGCCCTTGACGGTCGCTCACCAGCTATGTAAATGTTATTTACATTCACACGCGAGGTCTGCCATGCCGATCACCGCCACACTCGATCACTACGGAAAACCTGCCTGGATCGCCGTTATGATTCTGGGCTTCATTGTGTGGTGGCCGATCGGCCTGCTGACACTCGCCTTTCTGATCGGGAGTGGTCGCATGGGTTGCGGGTCTTACGGCGCTGGCCGTTGGCAGAACAAGATGGAGCGCATGCAGTGGAAGATGGACCGCATGCGTGAGCGGATGGCGGGCGGCGGCTGGGGCGCCTGGACCGGCCCGTCGAGCGGCAACAGCGCCTTCGACGAGTACAAGGCCGATACGATCCGGCGCCTTGAAGAGGAGCAGCGCGAATTCCGGACGTTCCTGGAGCGGCTGCGCTTCGCCAAGGACAAGACCGAGTTCGACCAGTTCATGGCCGAGCGCCGTGGTCGACCGACTCCGGATCACTCACCGGATAATCCGGCACCGCAGAACTGAGACGGAAGATCGTCCGACACCGAAAGGCCGCCACTGAGGCGGCCTTTTTTGTTTGCGAGGTGATCGACGCATTGGCAATCGTCAATCGTCAAGCAGCGAAGACGGGCGGCTGATCCTGGTTCATGCGCGTCTCAGCCGCGATGATCGAGCCGCCTGGGATGCGCGTGCGTCCGACGTGTTGCGATGTTTGGTGAGGCAGACATCCGAGTCTTGCGTGCACGACGTTGCGCTTGCGTAAGATCGTCCGATGGAAGCGATCGGGCAGTCTGATCGTTGATCGCCACTCATTCAAGGCTGGAGGTCAGATCGGCCATAGGACGAACGGGTAGTATGAGCGTCTCCGGCCCGGCGATAAAAAGTCGTGAGTACGTCACGTCGAGCGCTGGGAGAATAGACGGCCATGACACAAATACTGGGTCCGCAGAAATTGGGGCCGCTGACTCCTTTGGTCGGAGAGTGGGAAGGCGACTTCGGCGTCGATCTCTCCTATCGCAACAAGGACGACGAAACGATCGAGACTGGCTATTTCGAGAAAGCGTGGTTTCGGCCGATACCGATTGTCGAGAACGGCCAGCAGACCATGGAAGGGTTGAACTACCAGATGACGGCGTGGCGCCATGGCGAGGAAGCCATGGATCCCTTCCACGACGAGGTCGGCTATCTGCTGTGGGACAAAGCCAACGGTCAGGTCATCCGCTGCTTCGCCGTGCCGCGCGGGTTGGCGATCCTGGCGGGGGGCGATGCCGGACCTCGCGACAAGGCACTGACGTTCAAGGCCGAGCCAGGCTCGAAATCTTACGGACTGTCGCAAAACAGACATCTTCTCGAGCGCGCCACCGCTACGGCTTTCGCAAGCACCTTCACGTTCAATGATGACGGGACGCTGAGTTACACATCCGATCTGATCCTGAAACTGGCGGCGACCGGCAGCGAGATGCATCACACCGATCGCAACACGCTGCACCGGACCAAGCGCATTCATCCGGGCGCCGAAAACAACTGATTTGGATCCGACTTGACGACGAGGCCCTGCGGGATTCCGCGGCCTTGTCGTTTTCAGGTTGCCCTTCGGATGACGCTCCCGGCGGTTCAACCGGACGAACTCCCCGGGACGGGACGGAGTTGCACCCGGCTGGCACGGGCCGGCGCTGTTAAAAATGCAAAAAAATCTATTTTTGAAGAGCTTAGTAGCCGGCGGCGACAGTCGGCCGCCCTCGACGACCGCGACGAATTAACTGGACCTTAACCATGGCGGGTGCTGGTTAGGCCCTAGTTTGGTCATGTTTGGCGGGGATTTCGTCGATCGCCGGTGGTGGACGGCATCATTCCCGTATCCGGGGCGTTTCCGGCGGTCCGCGTTAGGGTCGCCCGGCGTCCGTCGATTTGATCCTCCGCCGACGTGCCCCGAGGAACCCTGAAACGACACGCTTGCGAAGGACGCTTCCATGAATCCTGCCGACGTAGCCGGGTCGGTTCTGCCGGCGGCTTCCGCTGATCTGTCGCTGTTCACGCTGTTCTGGCAGGCGCACTGGATCGTCAAGGGCGTGATGCTCGGTCTGCTGATCTGCTCCGTCTGGGTGTGGGCGATCGCGATCGACAAGACATTTCTTTATGCCCGCAACCGCCGCGCCATGGATCGCTTCGAACAGGCGTTCTGGTCAGGCCAATCGCTGGAAGAGCTTTACCGCACGCTGTCGGCGCGTACGACGCATTCGATGGAGGCACTGTTCGTTGCTGCGATGCGCGAGTGGAAGCGCAGCTTCGAGGGGCAGGCGAAGTCGTTCGCCGGTCTGCAGATGCGTATCGAGAAGGTGATGGAAGTGACGATCGCGCGCGAGGTCGAACGGCTGGAGCGCCGGCTGCTGGTGCTGGCGACGGTCGGTTCGGCTGGCCCCTTCATCGGCCTGTTCGGCACGGTCTGGGGCATCATGACGAGCTTCCAGTCGATCGCCGCGTCGAAGAACACCTCGCTGGCGGTGGTCGCGCCGGGCATCGCGGAGGCGCTGTTCGCCACTGCCATCGGCCTCGTCGCCGCCATCCCGGCGACAATTTTCTATAACAAGTTCGCGGCAGACGTGAACAAGCAGACGCAGCGCCTCGAAGGCTTCGCCGATGAATTCTCGGCAATCCTGTCGCGGCAGATCGACGAACGCGGATAGGGACGAAAACCGGATATGGCTGCCAGCACCGCAACTCCCGCCATCGGCGGCGGCAAGCGCCGCCGTCGCCGCCGGCCGGTGATGGCGGAGATCAACGTTACGCCGATGGTCGACGTGATGCTGGTCCTGCTCATTATTTTCATGGTGTCGGCGCCGCTGCTCACCGTCGGCGTCGCCGTCGATCTGCCCCAGACCAAGGCAACCTCGCTCGATCAGGACAAGGAGCCGCTCACCGTCTCCGTCGACGACACGGGCAAGGTGTTCCTGCAAAATGCCGAAATTCCGTTCGACGATCTGGTAGCGAAGCTGAAGGCCGTAGCCGAGGCGCGCGGCGGCAACGAGGCGCGCATCTTCGTGCGCGGCGACCGCAAGGTCGATTACGGCACGGTCATGCGGGTGATGGGTCAGTTGTCGGGAGCCGGGTTCACCAAGGTCGCGCTGGTGACCGAAGTCGAGCAGGGCGGGCGGGGGAGATGAATTTTCGCACGTCATCGATCGTATCGGCGGGGGCGCATGCCGCGTTCCTCGGCTGGTGCGTGTTGACGTTTTCCGGCAAGCCGCTCGACGCCGCGCCGCAGTCCATTCCGGTCGATGTGATCTCCGCCGAGCAATTCTCGCAGATCACCAAGGGCGTCGAGAAAGCGCCGCCGAAGGAAACGCCGAAGCCGCTGGTCGAGAAGAAGGCGGAAGAGCCGAAGCCCGCGCCCGAGCCGGTAGAGAAGGTTGTCGAGAAGAAACCCGAAATCAAGCCGACGGCCGAGCCGAAGCCGGAGCCGCCGGTGAAAGAGGAAAAGAAGCCGGAGAAAAAGGTCGAGGAGAAGAAGCCCGACCCGATCGCCGAGGCGCTGAAGAAAGAAGAGAAAAAGCCGGAGCCGAAGAAGAAAGAAGTCAAGGAACAGCCGAAGTTCGACGCCAACAAGATCGCCGCACTGCTCGACAAGCGCGCGCCGCAGCGTCACGCTTCGGCTGGCCAGGAAGTGTCGAATGCGCCGTCGCTCGGCACCGCGCAGGGCAGCGCCAAGACATTATCGCAGAGCGAGATCGACGCGCTGCGCGCACGGCTGATGTCGCTGTGGAATCCGCCGGTCGGCATCAAGAATCCGGAAGACTACATCATCCGCGTGCGCATCCAGCTCAAGCGCGACGGCACCGTCGGCGCGCCGCCGATGGTGCTGACCAGCGGTCGCGGCATCCTGTTCGAGACGGCGCGCGACAGCGCCGTGCGCGCGGTGTTCCGTGGCGCCCCCTATACGATGTTGCGGCCGGAGACTTACGAACTCTGGAAGGACATCGAAGTGACGTTTGATCCGCGCGATATGTTCCGCGGCTGATGGTTTTGATAACGGATATGAAAACAGTGAACAATCTGTCGTCTTTTGATCGCCGGCGCGTGCTGCTTGCCGGCGCCGGTTTCGGCGCTGGACTGGGACTTGCCTCGTTCGGCGGCATTCGCCGCGCCGCCGCCGTGCTGCGCCTCGATGTCACGCAGGGCAACGTGCAGCCGATGCCGGTAGCGATTACCGATTTCGGTGCCGGCGCGGCGGGCGAGGCGGAGATGGCGCGCAATGTCTCCGGCATCATCAGCGCCAACCTGAAGCGCTGCGGGTTGTTCGCGCCGATCGATCCGGCGGCCTTCATCGAGAAGATCACCAACAGCGACGCAGTGCCGCGGTTTCCCGACTGGCGCGCCATCAACGCGCAGGCGCTGGTGACCGGCCGGTTGACACGCCAGGGCGATGGCCGCCTGAAGGCGGAGTTTCGCCTGTGGGACGTATTCGCCGGTCAGCAACTCGCCGGCCAGCAATATTTCACCACGCCGGAGAATTGGCGGCGCGTCGCGCACATCATCTCGGATGCCATCTACGAGCGGCTGACCGGCGAGAAGGGCTACTTCGACAGCCGCATCGTCTTCGTCGACGAGACCGGGCCGAAGGACCGTCGCGTCAAGCGGCTGGCGATCATGGATCAGGACAGCGCCAATCTGCGCTATCTGACGCGCGGCGAAGATCTGGTGCTGACGCCGCGGTTCAATCCGTCGACGCAGGAGATCACTTATATGTCCTACGGGCGCGGCGATCCGCGCGTGCTGCTGCTCAATATCGAGACCGGGCAGAGCGAAGTGGTCGGCAACTTTCCCGGCATGACCTTCGCGCCGCGGTTCTCGCCCGATGGCCAGCGCGTCATCATGAGCTTGCAGCAGGGCGGCAACTCCAACCTGTTCACCATGGATCTGCGCTCGCGCCGCACGACGCGGCTCACCGACACGGCGGCGATCGACACCTCGCCGTCTTATTCTCCGGACGGCCAGCAGATCTGTTTCGAGAGCGATCGCGGTGGCCGCCAGCAGATTTATGTGATGGCGGCCGGCGGCGGGCCGGCGCAACGGATCTCGTTCGGCGACGGCTCGTATTCGACGCCGGTCTGGTCGCCGCGCGGCGACTTCATCGCCTTCACGCGGCAGGCCGGCGGCAAGTTCGGTATCGGCATCATGAAGCCGGATGGTTCCGGCGAGCGCGTGCTGACGGAAGGCTACCACAACGAGGGGCCGACCTTCGCGCCGAATGGCCGCGTCGTCATGTTCTTCCGGGATCTTGGCGCCGGACCGTCGCTGTTCACCATCGACGTCACCGGTCGCAACGAGCAGAAGGTTCCGACGCCGAGCTTTGCATCCGATCCTGCTTGGTCGCCGCTTCTGGCATAAGCGGGCGCAAGCCGCACACGCACGAAGAAACAAGCAAACAAAATGTGAGGGGACGCGGACGAAGTTCCGTGTTGACGCGCGATATTCACCAGCCTTTAACCACAACAAACGGTTTCGGCGGTTGGGATGGATTTAATGAAGTCGTGAAAGCCTCCATCAAGGTTGATGGAACGTTCGCTTAACGAACGAGGCATAGACCGGACGATACCCCGAGATTTTTGAGGACTGAGCAGTGAGAACGGAGAAGCCGGAATGATCAATGGCAGCAGGATTCTTCGCGGCGCGCGTTTCGCAGCCGTGCTGGTTGCAGCGCTGGCGATTTCGGCCTGCGCGAAGAACGCCGAGGACACGCTGGCCAATGGCGGCGCGGGCGCGGCTGCGACCCCCGGCAGCCAGCAGGATTTCGTCGTCAATGTCGGCGATCGCGTCTTTTTCGACACCGACCAGACCGATCTGTCGTCGCAGGCGCGCGCCACGCTCGACAATCAGGCACAGTGGCTTAACCGCTACGGCCAGTACAGCTTCACCATCGAAGGTCACGCCGACGAACGCGGTACTCGTGAATACAACATCGCGCTCGGTGCGCGGCGCGCACAATCGGTGCGCGAATATCTGATTTCCCGCGGCATTGCGGCCAACCGCATGCGCACGATCTCTTACGGCAAGGAACGCCCGGTGGCGGTTTGCAACGACATCTCCTGCTGGTCGCAAAATCGCCGCGCGGTAACGGTGCTCAACGCCAGTTCCTGACCGCTCATGTTTTCGGGGGGAGCCGGCGGCCAGGCGTCAATGCCTGGCCGTTTGCGTTCGGGCCCTGTTTTGCTTCTGTGCATGGCGCCTGTTCGGCGCTCCTTCGGTGTGCTGGGCCACAATTTCGACGCAGCACACTTTATGGTGGGCGCCGAGAGGGCGGGAGTGGTGCGGCGAGGGGCCGGCAGCCCGGGACGGTATGTTCTGTAAGGCGAGATGATGATCCGACGATCCTATGTTTTGGCGCCGGCCGTGCTGGCGGCTCTCGTGCTGGCGGTGCTGCCGCTGCGTGCGCAGGGTTATGATCCTTCCGACGTGGTGGTGCGGCTCGAGCAGTTGCAGAATCAGATGCGGCAAATGACCGGCGCGATCGAGCAGTTGCAGTATCGCAACCAGCAACTCGAACAGCAGCTTCGCCGCCTCCAGGAAGAGCAGGGCGGGCGCGCCGCGTCGCCGGCCCCGGCTGCACCCTCCGCGGCGCCGGTGCCGGGGCGGCGTTCCGATGTCTATGATCCGGCGCAGCAGCCGAATGCGCCCGGTGCGCCGCGGCCGCTTGGTGGCGCTGCCGGCGGCACCGTCGGCGGGGTTCCGATGATCGCGCGCGAGGAGCCGAGCTATCCGGTCGGCGCGCCGGGTGGGCGCGACGCGGGTGCACCGCTCGATCTGTCGACGTTGTCGCGCGAGGCGGCGGCCGGATCGCCTCCGTCGGGCAATCTGCCGTTCAACACCGCGCCGGCGCCGGCCGCGGTCGGGACGACAACCGCGCCGCCATCCAACACGCCGAAGGATGAGTACGATCTCGCTTACGGCTACGTCCTGCGCAAGGATTATGGGCTCGCCGAAAATACCTTCCGCAATTTCCTGAAGAAATATCCGGACGACCGGCTGACGGCCGATGCGCAGTACTGGCTCGGCGAAACGCTCTATCAGCGCCAGCGCTATCAGGATGCGGCCGATAGTTTCCTTGTCGTCGTGCGCAACCACGACAAGTCGGGGAAGGCGCCGGATGCGTTGCTGCGCCTCGGTCAGTCGCTTGCGGCCATTGGCCAGAAGGAAATGGCCTGTGCCTCGCTCAACGAGGTCAACCGCAAATATCCGCGCGCTTCTGCAAGCGTGAAACGTGGCGTCGAGCAGGCACAGAAACGGGCGAAGTGCTGAGCGGCCATTTACCTGGTCTGGCTGTATCCATACAGCGCCGTCGTTGATTCCATCGGGGGACGAAAAGCTCTAAACTCCCCATTCGAGACTCACACGAGTCCTGTCCACTGCAATGGTGCGGCAAAACGCGATGGCGAAAGCCAGGCAGAAAGCCGAAGCCGTGTCGGCCGTTCCGATTTCCGCGAGCGAGGCGGCAGCCCTGTTCGCGGGGCTGGATGCGGCACCGGCGCTTGCGGTCGCGGTCTCCGGCGGGCCGGATTCGACGGCGCTGCTGTGGCTCGCGGCGCGCTGGCATCGCGCATTGAAATCGAAGCGCAAGCCGGCGCTTGTGGCACTCACGGTCGATCATCGCCTGCGCCCCGAAGCGGCCCGCGAAGCACGCGACGTTGCGGCGTTGGCGCGTCGGCTCGGCGTGCCGCACAAGACGTTGCGCTGGAACGGCCGCAAGCCGGCGACCGGCCTGCCGCAGGCAGCACGACTGGCCCGCTATGCGCTGCTGGCGAAGGCGGCGCGCGGCATCGGCGCAAGCCATGTCCTCACCGCGCACAGCCGCGACGATCAGGCGGAGACGGTGCTGATCCGTATGGCGCGCGGCAGCGGGATGACCGGCCTTGGCGGCATGGCAGCGGCGGTGCCGCTGTTTTCTTCCATGCCGGTTTTTTCTATGCCGGTTTTTTCCGGATCGCAGCAGCCGGGCGAGGAGCCGCTGGTTCTCGCGCGGCCGCTGCTTGCCATTCCCAAGGCGCGGCTTGTCGCTACCTGCCGCGCGGCGAAGCTCGCCTTTGCCGAGGACCCGAGCAACACCGACCCGCGCTATACCCGGCCGCGGATCCGCACGCTGCTGGCGACGCTGGAGCAGGAGGGGCTCAATGCCCCGCGACTGGCGACGCTGGCCGGGCGGCTGCGGCGGGCCGACCAGGCCATCGAGGTGGCGGTCGACGCGGCGCAGATCGCAGTCTCGCGCCGGCCCTGGACTGCCGGGATCGTCTTCGATGCTGCGGCGTTCGACCAACTACCGGCCGAGATCGCCTTGCGGCTCCTCGGCCGCGCCGCCGCCTTCGTCGGTAACGAGGGACCGGTGGAACTGGGCAAGCTGGAGGCGCTGCTGGCGGCGCTGGCCGGCCGGAAAGGGACCTTGCGACGCACGCTCGCCGGGGCGCTGGTCACGGGCCGCGGCGATGCAATCGTGGTGGAAACCGCTCCCCCACGGCGCGGCGGTGCGCAATCCGGCTGCAAACCGGCCTTAACCAAACGCCGACGTGGCAAAGCGGCGCGGCCGGAATCGGGCTAAATTGCCGGGAAACAGGGCTGCCGCCCGGGATGGTCACTTGGCAGCCCGAAATGCGATCCCTACATTGAACCGGGACGTGAAGCTGAAATTTTAGCCGGACCGGCGACGATGACGCCGGACGCGGCCATTAAGGACACAGGATGAACGCGAATCTGCGCAATTTCGCCCTCTGGGTGATCATTGTCCTCTTGCTGCTCGCCTTGTTCACCCTGTTCCAGAATCCGGGGCAACGGACCTCGTCTCAGGATATCTCCTTCTCGCAGCTCCTGAACGAGGTCGATCAGGGCCGGGTGCGCGACGTCACCATTCAGGGCCCGGACATCCATGGCAATTTCACCGACGGTCGCCAGTTCTCCACCTATGCGCCGAACGATCCGACGCTGGTCCAGCGCCTCTATGGCAAGGGCGTGTCGATCACCGCGCGGCCGCAGCAGGATAACGTCCCGTGGTTCGTGTCGCTGCTGGTCTCGTGGCTGCCGTTCATCGCGCTGATCGGTGTCTGGATATTCCTTTCGCGGCAGATGCAGGGCGGCGCCGGCAAGGCGATGGGCTTCGGCAAGTCGCGCGCCAAGATGCTCTCGGAGGCGCACGGGCGCGTCACCTTCGAGGATGTCGCCGGTGTCGACGAGGCCAAGTCCGATCTGCAGGAGATCGTCGAATTCCTGCGCGATCCCTCGAAATTCCAGCGCCTCGGCGGCCGCATTCCGCGTGGCGTGCTGCTGGTCGGTCCGCCCGGTACCGGTAAGACGCTGATCGCGCGCGCCGTCGCTGGCGAAGCCAATGTGCCGTTCTTCACCATTTCCGGTTCCGACTTCGTCGAGATGTTTGTCGGCGTCGGCGCCAGCCGCGTGCGCGACATGTTCGAGCAGGCGAAGAAGAATGCGCCGTGCATCATCTTCATCGACGAGATCGACGCGGTCGGCCGCCATCGCGGCGCCGGCCTCGGCGGTGGCAACGACGAGCGCGAGCAGACTCTCAACCAGTTGCTGGTCGAGATGGACGGCTTCGAGGCCAACGAAGGCATCATCCTGATCGCCGCCACCAACCGCCCCGACGTGCTCGACCCGGCGCTGCTGCGGCCCGGCCGCTTCGACCGGCAGGTCGTCGTGCCGAACCCGGACGTCGTCGGCCGCGAGCAGATTCTCAAGGTGCATGTGCGCAAGGTGCCGCTGGCGCCCGACGTCAACCTGAAGACGGTCGCTCGCGGTACGCCGGGCTTCTCCGGTGCCGATCTGATGAATCTCGTCAACGAGGCGGCGCTGATGGCGGCGCGGCGCAACAAGCGCATGGTGACGCAGGCCGAGTTCGAGGACGCCAAGGACAAGGTGATGATGGGCGCCGAACGCAAGTCGCTGGTGATGACGGAGGAGGAGAAGCTCCTCACCGCCTATCATGAAGGCGGCCACGCGCTCGTCGCGCTCAACGTCGTCGCCACCGATCCGGTGCACAAGGCGACGATCATTCCGCGCGGCCGCGCTCTCGGCATGGTCATGCAGCTCCCTGAGCGCGACAAGCTGTCGATGTCGTTCGAGCAGATGACGTCGCGGCTGGCGATCATCATGGGCGGGCGCGTGGCGGAAGAAATGGTGTTCGGCAAGGACAAGGTGACCTCCGGCGCGGCATCCGACATCGAGCAGGGCACAAAGCTTGCCCGCATGATGGTGACGCGCTGGGGCTTCTCCGACGATCTCGGGCCGGTCGCCTATGGCGAAAATCAGGACGAGGTGTTCCTCGGCTATCAGGTGGCGCGCCAGACCAACATCTCGGAAGAGACCAGTCGCAAGATCGACGCCGAGGTGCGACGCTATGTCGAATCCGGCCTTGCCGAGGCGCGCAAGATCCTCACAGAGAAGCGCGCCGATCTCGAAACCCTGGCCAAGGCGTTGCTCGAATTCGAGACGCTGAGCGGCGACGAGATCAAGGACCTGCTCAACGGCATCCGGCCGAACCGCGAGACGGTGGTCGAACCGTCCGGACCGCGGGTCTCCGCCGTGCCCTCGGCAGGCCGCGGCCGCCGCGGGCCGGAAACCGGACCGCTGGAGCCGCAGCCGCAGGCTTGATAGATTGACCAGACAATGTGTGACGGCCGGGCTTGTGCCCGGCCGTTGTGTTTGATGATCCTTCGTTCCTGCCACTGACGCGCCCGCACCGATGCTGAAATCCCACCGACAAGATATCGAGCCCTATTGGTCAGCGGCCGGCTGGTGGATCGGCCTGCGGCTGAGCCTGCCGATCCTCGCCAGCATGGTCCTGTTCGGTCTGGCGGTCGGCGCGGCCGGTGCGCGCGCCGGCCTGTCGTTCGTCGAAAACCTGCTGATGAACGTCTTCGTGTTCGCCGGCGTATCGCAAATGGTCGCGTTCGAAATCTGGCCGCAGACCTTCACATGGGGCACGGTGGCGACGCTGACGCTGATCACCGCTATCGTCAATTCGCGGATGTTCCTGGCCAGCGCCTCGATGCATGTATGGCTGGCGCCGTTGCCGGCCTGGCAGTCGGTACCGCTGCTTTACTATCTCACTGATACGAGCTGGCTGGTGTCGATGCGTTATCGTGCCGACGGCGGTCGCGACGTCGCCGTCTGCGCGTCGGCGACATTGTTGATTGTTCTTGTCTGGCTGGCGACGACGGTTGCCGGCTATGTCCTTGGCGCGCGTGTCGGCAATCCGCGCACTTATGGTCTCGATCTGGTCATGCCGGTGTTCTTCGTCGTCATGCTGGTGCCGCTGTGGAACGGCCCGCGCCGTGCCATCGGCTGGGGCGTCGCCGGCCTTGTCGCGCTGGCGTCGGAACGGTTGCTGCCGGGCTGGTGGTTCATCATCATCGGAGCCGTCACCGGCGCGGTGGTCGGAGGACTGCTCGAAGGACGCGAACGGACCGCCGTATGAGCGCCATCAGCCTTCAATCCCATGGCGTGTGGATCACCATCGCCGCGATGACGGCGGTGACTTTCGCCATCCGCGCCGGCGGCTTCCTGTTGATGCAATGGGTTCCGGTAACGCCGCGGCTGCGCGCCATGCTTGACGCGCTGCCCGGCGCCGTCATTGCCGCCACGGTGCTGCCGCTGGTGCTGCGCGACGGCATCTCCGCGATGCTGGCGGTGGTGGTCGCGCTGGCCGTGATGGCGGCCAGCCGCAACGATTTTATCGCCGTCACCTGCGGTATTGGTGCGGTGGTACTGGCGCGCGCGCTGTCGCTGTGAGCCTGCGACATCCGGGTCAGTGCATGGTGTCGAAGCCGGCGGGCGCTCGAACGCAGGGTTGAAGCCAGGGCATTTCTCCCGGACGGCCGAAGAGGCTACGATGGCGCCGGAGGTGCCATATTCATGTCCGCCGAGACCGCCACGCCGCGACCCGCGAGCCCGTCGCCAGCCTCATCGTCCGCCGCATCCTCGGCCTTGCCGAAAGACGACAATCCGGCGCTTCGCCGTCGCCGCAACTATCGCGGACCGGCGCTGTTCTCCTTCGGCTTCCGTCCATTCTTCCTGGCCGCTGCGGCGTGGGCGGCGCTGGCGATGCTGCTGTGGCTGCCGCAGTTCTTCGGCGACCTCGAATTGCACAGCCATCTGTCGCCGCGCGAATGGCACATCCACGAAATGCTGTTCGGCTATGTGGCGGCGGCGATCGCCGGGTTTCTGCTGACCGCCATTCCGAACTGGACCGGCCGGCTGCCGGTCAACGGGGCATCGCTTGCCGCGCTGGCGGCGTTGTGGCTCGCCGGTCGTATCGTGCTGCTGGTCTCCGCCGATTTCGGTGCGATAGCCGCGGCGGTCGATGTGCTGTTTCTGCTGGTGCTGGCGGCGGTCGCGGCGCGCGAGATCGTCGCCGGCAAGAACTGGCGCAATCTGCGGGTGCTGTTGGCGCTCGGCGTGTTGATCGTCGGCAATGTCGTGTTTCACGCCGAAGTGCTGATCGGCGGTTTCGCCGATTACGGCATCCGCATCTCTGTCGGTGCCGTGATCCTGCTGATCGCCTTGATCGGCGGCCGCATCGTGCCGAGCTTCACCAACAATTGGCTCAATCGCAACAATCCGGGGCGGCTGCCGGTCGCTTTCTCGCGCTACGATGCCGTGACCATTATGGTCAGCGCGCTCGCCTTGCTCGGCTGGGTAATCGCGCCGGGCGAGCGGGCAAGCGGTGCGCTGCTGATCGTTGCCGGTATCATGCAGGCGGTGCGGCTTGTCCGCTGGGCCGGCGACCGGGCGGTGAGCGACCGGCTGCTGCTGATCCTGCATATTGCCTATGCCTTCGTGCCGCTCGGCTTTCTGCTGCTCGGCGCCGCCGCATGGCTGCCGGCCCTTCCGGAAAGCGCCGGCATTCATGCCTGGACGGCAGGTGCGGTCGGCGTGATGACACTCGCTGTGATGACGCGCGCCAGCCTCGGCCATCTCAAGCAGCCGCTCGTTGCCTCCGCCGGCACGCAGGCGATCTATGCGCTGGTGCTGATCGCGGCGCTGGTGCGCATTGCGGCAGCGTTCGGTGGCGGCTCCGGCCTGCTGCTTGCCGCGGGGCTGATCTGGGCGGCGGCATTCGCCGGTTTTCTGATCTGCTACGGTCCGGCGCTTGCCGGCCGGCCGCCGTCGTGGACGATAACCGGACGAAAATCAGAACCGCCGACAAAGGTTCGCACGCAAGCGGAGGCCTGAGCGCAGCACAACCCGCAGGGGACCGCGATGCCGCTGCCGAACCGCGTCGACCCGTTCGGAAATCTGTTCGCCGACCCGGCCCGCGGCACGTTCATGGGCAATCGCGGCGGGCGCATTCATGACGCCGGACGCCGGTTGTCGCAGCGGCGCTGGGCCTCCCGCCAATGGATTTGCTGCGTGCTCGCGTTCAACAACCGCCATCGCGCGGTGTGGAGCGAGGGCTATACCGAGCTGTTCTTCCTCGACGAACCGACGGCATTCGCCGCCGGGCATCGCCCCTGCTTCGAGTGCCGCCATGCCGATGCCGCAGCTTTCGCGCAAGCGTTCGGCAAAGAGGCGGACGTTGCCGGGCGACACATGGCAGGACAGCGCATGCGCGCCGATGCGATGGATCGCATCCTGCACGGCGAGCGCCTCGAGGGGCGGCGCAAGCGTCTGCATCGCCTGGCGATCGAGGCGCTGCCTGACGGAGCGGCGATCACACTGGACAGCTACACGGTGCTGATGCTGAAGGCTGGGCGTCTGCTGCGCTGGTCGCCATCGGGCTATGCGGATGCGGGACCGCGGCCGCGCGGCATCACCGTCGATACGCTGACGCCGCCGGCGATCGTGCAGGTGCTCGCCAACGGCTACCGGCCGGTCTGGCATGTCAGTGCGGATGAAATTTGTACCCTGTGACCCTCGGCTCCGATATCCTGCATCAATCGACAAAGGGGGGAGACAAACGACGACCCAGCGAAGGGGTTTGCATGACCATTTCCGAAAAATCCGTCACCACCGTCGATGCACTTGTTGCAGCAACCAGTGACAGGAGTATCCAGCGCATTGTCGTCGGCGGCCATCTCTCCGATGTTCCGTCGATCAGCCTTTCTCCCGGACAGTCCCTGCGCGGCTCTGACGAACACGCGACACTCGCCTTTGTCGCCGGCAGCGGCGGCCTATGTCTGTCGTCGGATAATCGGATTCACAATATCCGGCTGCAGGCATCTGCGGACCAGTGCGCGATCTTCAACGACACATCGGTCGAGAGTTTGGGGCGGATTGAGCTACGTAGCGTCACGACCATCGGCTGCGTCCGGATCGTGGCGCGCAACAAGGTGCGTGGCGGCCATGTCGACGTCAACGGCCTCGACATCGTTGCCGCCGATGCGCGCGCCGAGACGGAACGTCCGCAAGGCTACGGCGTCTATGTTCTCAACGGCGCCTTTACGCTCTGGAACATGCAGCCAGATGCGAATGTCGTTCTCAGCGCGGATCTCGTCGGCCTCTCGGCCGGCCGCGATGGCGCTCCGGTGCGCGGCAGCGGCATTTTCGTCAGTGGCGCGGGCGATCAGGGCGGACGGCTGAATGTGCGGCGTCTGGAAACGGAAGCAGTCTACAGCGATGGCGGGATCGCGCCGGGGACACCGGATCAGATCACCGGCGGCGTCTTCACGGTGTATGGCGCGCATGTCGATGTGGTGCGCAACCGCGGTCCGGTGGTGACCTACGGGGTCAACGATATGGTGCTCGACAACTGGGGCGTGGTCGATCGCTGGACTGCGGAAGCGAAGATTACATCTTATGGCCCGAGCGGTATCGGCTTCGTCAATTTCGGCACCGTGCACGAATTGAAAGTCGAAGCGCCGATCGAAACCTTCGGTCAGGGTGCGCGTGGCTTCAATGTCTATACCGGCACGGTGAATCTCGCCGAATTCGACCGCGTCATCACCCATGGTGACGGTGCTGTCGGCATCCAGATCAGCCGGCCGATCGGCCGGCTGATCGTCCATCGTGGCATCGAGACGTATGGCGGCACAGGCCCGTCGCTGGTCAAGGGCGTTGTGGTGACGCTGTCCGCCATCGCCCTGAGCATCAAACCGGGCGGCTCGGCGCGCGAGATCGACATCAGCGGCGGGGTGAAGACCAATGGCGCGGGTGTGGCTCCAATCGAGCAGCATGGAGCGATCGAATCGCTGCGCGTCGCAGGCGGTTTCGTGGCGGCGGGCGGCGGCTTCAACAAAATCTGATTTGGCAGGACTGCAGACGGCGCATATTGAAAGGCGCCTGCGGCCGCGTGGCGCTGTGAGCGCCGGCTCCGTTCCCTCCCCCTGAAAGGGGGAGGGCGGGAAGCGACGGGTGTCAGGCCGCCTTCAGCCGCGGCGCCAGCCGCAGCGCGTTGTCGCGGTCGACGGCCTTGAGTTCGTCGGCGGTGAAATTCTTCTTCAGCGCGTCGAGGTAATCGGTTGCGCGGCGATACGGGAAATCGCTGCCGAACACGATTTGCGAGGTCGGCACCATCTTCTTGACGGCAGCGAGCGTCACGTCGTTCGGGATTGCCGCGGTGTCGTAGTAGAAGCCGTCGATGAACTGGTCGATCTGCTCGCGGGTGAACTTGCCCTTGTAGGGCGGTATCGCCAGCGCCTGTACGGTGAAGCGCTCGTAGAACGCGGTCAGCGCGCCGCCGCCATGCGACCAGATCCAGTTGATGTCGGGATATTTCTGCGCAACGCCGGAGAAGATCACCGAGAAGATGGAGCGCGTCGTATCGGTGCCGAACTCGATCAGCGCGGGTTCGATACCGCGCACGAGATTGACGCAGCAGTTCGCCGCGGTCGGATGCGTATAGACCGTGGCCTTGCGGCGGTTGAGTTCCTGCCACACCGGCTCGAACTCGGCATAGCCCAGCCATTTGTCGCCATAGCTCGTCATGATGCCGACGCCGTCGACCTTCAGCGTGTCGAAGGCATAGGCGATTTCCTTGAGCGATTCGTCGATATGCGGCAGCGGCAGCATGGCCCAGGTACCGAAGCGGCCCTTGTAATCGGTTTCAAGCTTCTTCGCGTATTCGTTGCTTTCCCTGGCGATGCGCGAAGCATCGGTGGCGTTCAGGCCGAAGGTCTGCGGCGTGGTCGGCGAGGTGATCGCCACCGCGACGCCGCCCTTGTCCATGTCGTCGAGCGTCTTCTGGATCGTCCAGTTGGCGAGCGGCGGATTGTCCTGCTTCATGCTCTTCACCGCGTCGAGCCAGGTCGGTGGCGAGATATGGTGATGCACGTCGATACGGTGCGGCTTTACCGCAGGTGCCGCGGGTGCCGCATTCGGGTTGCTCATGCCCTGGGCGAAGCTTTCGACGGAGAAGCCGCCCGTCGTCAGGCCGGCACCGAGCGCGAGCGCCGCGCCGCCCTTGAGCCACTGGCGGCGGCTGATCCCGGATGAGAGATTGCTGGATGAAAGATGGAGCTGCCCGCAATTGCACAGCGACGAGAACCGGAAACTGGCCGTCATTGTTATCCTCCCATGATTACTTGTCCCCCCGCGATGGCCTGTCGAGCGGGTGGGCTTGTTCGCCGAGTGTAGTTCCTTTGCCGTCGGCTTGTCGCGGCCGGTCGGCGTGGATCAGAGATGCTTTACCGGCAGGGCCGCGGATGGCGGTATGTCGGCACTCCAGAACAGCGCGACGATCGCTGCCATCACCGCGAGCACGGCAATGATGAGCGCCACGCAGGCCGGATAGTCGCCGTAGCGGAAGGCGACGCTGCATAACGCCCCGCCGAAGGCGCCGCCGATATAGAAGCTCATCGCATAGAGGCCGACCGCCGACGAGCGGCCGGCCTGCGCAGTCAGCGTCACATAGCCCGTCGAGACCGCCTGGCACATCAGGCCGCAGGCGGCGCAGAGCATCAATCCGACAAGGATCACCGGCAAGGGCGTGGCGAGCGTCAGCGCGCTGCCGGCGATCCAGATGGCGATCAAGCCGATCATCAGATGGCGGCGGCCGAAACGCGCCACCAGCCGGCCGACCGACGGCGCCGTCACCGAGCCGAGCAGATAGGTGAAGAAGATCGTGCCGAGCAGGCTCGGCGTCAGCAGATAGGGTGGCGCCGCCAGGTGAAAATTGATGAAGGTGAAGATCCCGATGAAATTGAACAGCACGCCGAAGCCCACCGCATAGGTTGCGACCAGCTTCGGGTTGCGCAGGTGCGCCAGCATCTGCCGCGCCGAAGTCAGCAATCCCGGCGAGCGTACGAAGTTCTGCTCGCGCGGCAGAAGAAGGAAGGTGACGCCCGCACCGACGAGATTGATGACTGCAAGGCAGATGAATGCCGTCCGCCAGTCGGCGGCGTCGGCGATCAGGCCGCTGAAGAAGCGGCCGCTGAAGCCGCCGAGGCTTGCGCCGGCGGTATAGATCCCGATCGCCGCCGTCGCCTCGCGCGGCGTGAACTCCTCGCCGATATAAGCGATGGTCACCGCGAAGATCGGCGGCAGGATCAACCCCTGCACGAAGCGCCAGATCATCAGCTCGGTGAGCGAGCCGGACAGCGCCCCGGCGATTGCCGGCAGCCCGACCACCGCCATCGCCGTCAGGATCACCCGCCGGCGTCCGAGCACGTCGGCGACGGTTCCGGTGAACGGCGCGGTCAGCGCCACGGCAAGCACGCTGAGGGTAATCAGATAGGAGATGTCGGCGGCTGTGGCGTTGAACTCCTGCTGCAGCAGCGGCAACAGCGCCTGCGGAGAATACAGGTTGATGAAGGCGCAATAGCCGATGACCGCCACCGCCATGCGGCGCGCCGTATTCGCTTTTGAACCGGCCGCATCCATTGCGATGAATCAATCCGAACGCTGACTGTCGACCTATGCACGGGTTTGGCGCGCCCGGCCAGAGGCTATGGCAGACAGCGGTACAGCGGTGCGCGCATAACTCCGCGGCAGGCCCTTGACCCTGGCCGCGTTGCCCGAAAGAGTCCGCCCGCAGAACGACGACACGGATTTTTGATCGAGGTCAGTGGATGCGAGGCAAGGACAATATGCGCACCGGCGGCGAGATTCTCGTCGACCAGCTTATCGCCCATGGCGTGACGCACGCCTTCTGCGTGCCCGGCGAGAGCTATCTGGCGGTGCTCGATGCATTCCATGACCGGCCGGTCGACCTGATCGTTTGCCGGCAGGAAGGCGGCGCCGCCTGCATGGCCGAGGCGCATGGCAAGGCGACCGGCCGTCCGGGCATCTGTTTCGTCACCCGCGGGCCGGGCGCCACCAATGCCTCCGCCGGCATCCATATCGCCCGTCAGGACGACACGCCGATGATCGTTTTCGTCGGCCAGATCGGCCGCGACATGCGCGAGCGCGACGCCTTCCAGGAACTCGACTATCGCGCGGTGTTCGGCACGATGGCGAAATGGGCGACGGAGATCGACGATCCGGCGCGCATTCCGGAGATCGTGTCCCGCGCTTTCTACACCGCGACCAGCGGACGGCCGGGCCCGGTGGTGATTGCGCTGCCGGAGGACATGCTGGTGGAGCGGGCGGCGGTCGCCGATGCGCTGCCCTTCATACCGGTGGATACCTCGCCGGGAGCGGGCGAGATGGACAGGCTCGGCGAACTGCTTGCCGCGGCCAGGAAGCCGATGGTGATCGCCGGCGGCAGCCGCTGGTCGCAGGTCGCCTGCGACCAGTTGATGCGCTTTGCCGAACGCTTCGCGCTGCCGGTGTGCACGGCTTTCCGTCGCAGCTCGATCGTGGATGCGCTGCATCCCTGCTATGCGGGCGATCTCGGCATCGCTCCGAACCCGAAGCTGCTGGCGCGCATCAAGGCGGCGGACCTGGTGCTGCTGATCGGCGACCGGATGAGCGAGATGACCTCGCAGAGCTATACGCTGTTCGACATCCCCAACGTGCAGATGACATTCGTGCATGTGCATCCGGGGGCGGAAGAACTCGGTCGCGTCTATCGCCCGCATTTGGCAATCAATGCCGCGCCGACGGCGTTCTGCGCCATGCTGGAACGGTTGCAGCCGCCGGCGGCGCTGCCGTGGCAGGGGGCGGCGGACGAGGCGCATGCCGACTATCTCGCCTTCAGCGAGACGGCGACGCCGCTGCCGGGGCAGGTCAATCTCGGTGAGATCATCGTCTGGCTGCGTGAGCATCTGCCGCCGGAGGCGATCATCACCAATGGCGCCGGCAATTTCGCTGGCTGGATCCATCGCTTCTACCGGTTCCGCCGCTTCGCCACGCAGATCGCGCCGACCGCCGGCTCGATGGGCTATGGCGTACCGGCGGCGGTGGGGATGAAGGCGCTGTATCGCGACCGGCCGGTGGTCTGCGTCGCCGGCGACGGCGACTTTCTGATGAACGGACAGGAGTTGATGACCGCCGTCCAGTACGGCCTGCCGATCATTGTCGTGATCGCCGACAATGGCATGTACGGCACCATCCGCATGCATCAGGAGCGCGAATATCCCGGCCGGGTCGTCGCCACGGCGCTGCGCAATCCGGACTTCGCCGCCTATGCGAAGGCGTTCGGCGGCTTCGGCATCACCGTGGAGAAGACCGCAGACTTCGCCGCCGCCTTTGCCGCGGCGGAACGCTCGGGGCTGCCGTCGATCATCCATCTCAAGATCGACGCCGACGGCATTTCGCCTGCGGCGACGCTGACAGCGATCCGCGAAAAGGCGCTGGCAGGCAAGCCCTGAGTGCCCTTCGCGGCGTAAACCGAAAGGAGACCGTCAATCATGGCGGCCTCCTTTGTCTTGCCGCGTTTGTCTTGCCGAGGAATCTGTATGGCGTTTCCGCGGTATCAGCTTTGCGAGGAAATGCCGAGGTCCGGAGCCGGATTCGCGATTTCGACCGCTGGCGACGAATGCGTACGGTGCGCACGTCGATGAGAACTCGTCGCGGCAGGCACGGCTGCGAATGATTCGGCGCCAGCCGGCTGCGGCGATAGGTTGTTCTGATTGAGATACACATTGTGCTCCGCAAGCGTCGTCTCTTCGGCGGCGAGCGCCGGTACGGCGAAAGTGAGCGACAGGGCAGAGGCGATAAGCACCTTCGTGAGATTAGTCATATGCAGTCTCTTTTCTTCTTCGTGCGGGAGGAATGCCCCGCATCGATGATGCGTGTTCGCATGAAAAACGATCACGCAGGATCACAACGAAACACGCCACGCTCACGAATGCGCGACGCGATATCCACGCGGATGTCACGAATAAAAACCTGCGGCGCACGACTTTTCGCGCGTTCGCCATAATTCGCCTGGTGGTCTGTGCTCTGCGTGACGGGGAGATCGTTGAGTGGATGTTCGCAAGGAATGCGCTCGGAAAAATAAAATATTGTCGAACGGGATAATTGACGGGAAGTATTTTCCCGCCGCTATCCTCCTGACCGGTCATCCCGGCTAGCGCCCCCGACCTGTCGCGAAGAAAGACGTGGATGTCTGCCGCGTCGACCGCCCTGCTGATGGGGCACGCGCTTGCCCTTTCTCGTGAATCGTCATTCAGTCATTTCATGGCCTACCGACAAACCGCCAATGTCCTGCGCAAGCTCGCCGAGCGCGAGGATGCCATTCTCGATGCAGCGCGCGCCGCCGCGGCGGAGGGTGGCATGGCCGCGGTGCAGATCGTGCCGGTGGCGCGGCGCGCCGGCATCGCTGCCGGCACCGTCTATCGCTATTTCCCGGCCAAGGCGGACCTGATCGCGCAATTCGTTGCCTCGGTATCGGCGGACGAACTGGCGGCGGTGCGCAACGCCGCCGATGCGGCGCCGGGGCCTCTATCGGCGCTGGCGGCGGTCATCGTCACCTTCGCGACGCGCGCGCTGTCCGCCCGGCGGCTGGCCTGGGCCGTGATCGCCGAGCCGGTGGATGCGGATGTCGATGCCGCCCGGCTCGCCTATCGCAAGGCGCTGTGCACGGAGATCGAAACGCGCATCCGCGCGGCGATCGGTGGTGGGCACCTGCCGGAGCAGGATGCGACGCTCGCGGCGCCGGCCATCACCGGCGCGCTGCTCGAAGGCCTGCTCGGGCCGCTGGCACCGGAGACGGGTAACGATCCGGCGCAGGCGCGCGAGGCGGTGCAGACGCTGGCTTTGCTGGCGCTGCGCTCGCTCGGCGTCGTTGACGCGCACGCGCGGGGACTTGTGGCGCACGCGGCGATGCCGCCGCAATGAACGATACGGCGATGCGCCGCAATAGAGAGCACTGCGGCGATGCCGGGGTGTTGTCTTTCTGCTTCTACAAGGGAAGCGTCACCTGCTCGACCGAGGTGTCGTCGGGGTCGTCGCTGACATGGAAACCGAGTTCGCGACACATCTGCAGCATGGTGACGTTCTCGCGCAGCACCTGGCCGTGAATGCGGCGCACGCCGCGTTGGCGCGCCGCTGCGATCATCTGTTGCATCAGCATCCAGCCGAGGCCCTGACCCTTGAGATGCGAGCGGACCTGGACGGCGAACTCGCCGGCGCGATCATCCGGGTCGTTGTGCAGCCTCACGACGCCAAGCATATGGCCGCTCGCTTCGTCGATGGCGATGAGCGCGAAGGCATGCGCCGGATCGAAATGCGTCAGCCGTTCGATCATCTCCGGGCCGATCTCGCGCACCGGGCCGAATAGCCGTAACCGCATGTCGTCGGCGGTCACATGGGCGATGAAATCAGGGTAGAGCGCGGCGTCCTGTGGACGCAACGCGCGAATCAGGACGCGCGTGCCATCGCGCAACTGCTCGTGGCGTTCGGCGAAAGGCGGATGCGCGTCCTGCGTGGCCCGTCCCCTTATTTCTTCGTCCCGTCCGCCTTGAACTGGGCGAGGAACATCCAGAGGCTCTTTGCCTCTTTCTCGTTCTTGATGCCGGCGAACACCATCTTGGTGCCCGGGATTTTCGCCTTCGGGTCCTTGATGTATTCGAGGAACGTCGTCTCGTTCCAGGTGATGCCGGAATTCTTGTTGGCGTCGGAATACTTGTAGCCTTCGACGCTGCCCGAATGGCGGCCGTCGAGGCCATTGAGCTCGGGGCCGACCTTGTTCTTGGCGTTTTCGGCCACGGCGTGGCACGCTTGGCACTTCTTGAACGAGGTTTCCCCGGCGGCCACGTCCTGGGCGGCGGCCAGACCCGTCGAGCCGGCGAGAACCACAATTGCGAGTGCGAAGGCCTTCATCGTGCTTGCTCCTGAAATGTACGTGCCGCCCATCGAGGCATTTTCGGTTCCGCCCGGCGGTTGTACAATCTCTAATATAACGTGGAGCGAATATGTCCATCCGTATGCCTGCGGCGGATCAAGCCGTCCTCGACCGCCGTGCGAAAATTGTCGCGGCGCTGCGGCAGATCGTCCCCGGCGAGGGGGTGATCGCCGGCGAGACGGAGATGCGGCCGTTCGAATCCGACGGCCTGCCGGCCTACAGGCAGTTGCCGATGGTCGTCGTTCTGCCGGATACGACGAAACAGGTGTCAGAGGTGCTGCGCTATTGCCATGCGGAAGGCATCAAGGTGGTGCCGCGCGGGGCAGGGACCTCGCTCTCCGGCGGGGCGCTGCCGCTCGCGGACGGCGTGCTGCTCGGCATGGCGAAGTTCAACCGCGTGCGCGAGATCGATTTCGACAACCGCGCTGCTGTCGTGGAGCCGGGCGTCACCAACCTCGCCGTGACCAGGGCAGTAGAGCATGAAGGCTTCTACTACGCGCCGGATCCCTCCTCGCAGATCGCCTGCACCATCGGCGGCAACATCGCGGAGAATTCCGGCGGCGTGCACTGCCTGAAATACGGCATGACCACCAATAACGTACTCGGCTGCGAGATGGTGCTGATGACCGGCGAGGTGCTGCGTCTCGGCGGCAAGCATCTGGATGCCGGCGGCTACGATCTGCTCGGCATCGTCACCGGCTCGGAGGGCCTGCTCGGCGTCGTTACCGAGATCACCGTCCGCATCCTGAAGAAACCGGAGACCGCTCGCGCGGTGCTGGTCGGGTTTCCCACTTCCGAGGATGCCGGCGAATGTGTCGGCAAGATCATCGCTGCCGGCATCATTCCCGGCGGCATGGAGATGATGGACAAGCCGGCGATCCACGCGGTCGAGGAATTCGTCCATGCCGGCTATCCGCTCGACGTCGAGGCGCTGCTGATCGTCGAACTCGACGGTCCGCAGGCGGAGGTTGACGACCTGATCGGGCGCGTCGAGGCGATTGCCAGGTCCTGCCGTTCGACATCGTGCAAGGTCTCGCAATCGGAGGACGAGCGGCTTCTGTTCTGGGCCGGGCGCAAGGCGGCGTTCCCGGCGGTCGGGCGTATCTCCCCCGACTATTATTGCGTCGATGGCACCATTCCGCGCGGCAAGCTGCCGCTGGTGCTCAGGCGCATGCGCGAATTGTCCGAGCACTACGGCCTGCGCGTCGCCAATGTCTTCCATGCCGGCGACGGTAATTTGCATCCGCTCATTCTTTATGACGCAAACGTGCCGGGCGAACTCGACAAGACCGAACAGTTCGGCGCCGACATCCTCAAACTGTGCGTCGAGGTCGGTGGCGTGCTCACCGGCGAGCATGGCGTCGGCGTCGAGAAGCGCGATCTGATGCCGGTGATGTTCTCCGAGATCGACCTCGATGCGCAGCAGCGCCTCAAATGCGCCTTCGACGACAAGGGCCTGCTCAATCCCGGCAAGGTGTTTCCGCAATTGCGCCGTTGCGCAGAACTCGGCCGCATGCACATTTCCGGCGGCAAGCTGCCGTTCCCCGATATTCCGCGGTTCTAGACAATGGCCGATACGATCAAACCCCGCGACGCCAAAGACGTCGAAGAGGCCGTGCGCTTTGCCGCGTCGAACGCGACGGCGCTCGAACCCGTCGGCATGGGGACGAAGCGCGGCATCGGCCGGCCGAGCCGGACCGATATGACGCTCGATCTCTCCGGGCTTTCCGGCGTGACGCTCTACGAGCCGGAAGAACTCGTGCTCACCGCGCATGCCGGCACGCCTCTGGCGCAGATCAACGATCTGCTGACGCGGAGCGGGCAGGAACTGGCCTTCGAACCGATGGATTATGCGCCGTTGTTCGGCGGCGCGGCCGGCGCCGGCACCATCGGCGGCATGCTGGCGGCAAATCTGTCGGGGCCGCGGCGCATCCGGCAGGGCGCGGCGCGCGATCATTTCCTCGGCGCCTGCGCCGTTACCGGACGCGGCGAGAGCATCAGGACTGGCGGCCGCGTGGTGAAGAACGTCACCGGCTATGATCTGTGCAAACTGCTGGCCGGGTCGTGGGGCACGCTGGCGGCACTGACCGAGGTGACGGTGAAGGTTTTGCCGCGCGCCGAAACGGAAGCGACGCTGATCGTCGCCGGCCTCGATGACGCGGCGGCGGGGCGGGCGATGGCCGTGGCAATGGGCTCGTCTTTCGACGTCTCCGGGGCGGCGCATCTGCCCGACCATATCGCGGCGCGCTTCGATGGCCTGCCGGAGCCGCAGGCATCGACCTGCCTGAGGCTCGAAGGCTTCGCGACATCGGTGGCGCATCGCAAGGCGTCGCTGACGGCGCTGCTCAAGCCGTTCGGACCGGTTGCGGTTCTCGACGAGACGCCGTCGCGGGCGCTTTGGCGCGGCATCCGCGACGCCGCACCGTTCGCGCAGGAGGAGGCGCGCAAGCGCCCGCTGTGGCGCATCTCGACGGAGCCGATGCGTGGCCACGAGATCGCGGCCTGCATCTCGCCCGCGGCACAGATGTTCTACGACTGGGCCGGCGGTCTCGTCTGGGTGGCGATGCCGGTGGACGACCAGCCGGACGCCGCTGCGATCCGCGCCGCGGTTGCGAAGGTCGGCGGCCATGCGACGCTGATCCGGGCACCGGCGGCGGTGCGTGCGGTGGAGGATGTGTTTCCGCCGCAGGAGCCGGCGCTCGCCGCGCTGTCGAAGCGGGTGAAGGACGGCTTCGATCCGAACGGCGTGCTCAATCCAGGCCGTATGTGGGCGGGAGTGTGAGATGCCATCTGCCGTCTGCCACGCGCGCCCGTCCGCAACGATTGTTTCATGCGGCGTTTCACGCGGCCTGCTGCACGACCATGTAGCCGGTGAGCAGCATCAGCCCGGCCCACAGCAGCGCCGACAGCCAGTTGGCGATCTGAAAGGTCGGCGAGGACATGCCGAGCACGCCGGCCAGCGTCGGCACCGTGGCGCGCAGCGGTCCGACGAAGCGGCTCAGCACGATGCTCAGCGCGCCGTAGCGGTGGAAGAATGCTTCGCCGCGCGGCAGCAGATGCGGGCGTTTGGCGAAGTAGCGGAAATCGCGGATGCGATCCTTGAACGTATAGCCGACCCAATAGGACGCCCAGTTGCCGAGACCCGCACCGGCGACGATGGCGGCAAGGATATTCAGCAGGTCGAGATGCCCCGTGCCGACCAGCGCGCCGGCACCGATCAGCACCGCATTGCCGGGAACCGCGAGCGCCACGGCGGCGAGCGATCGGGCGAAGGCGAGCACGAAGACAAGCGGCACCGCCCAGGCCTGCTGGTCCTTCAGCAGCGCCAGTCCGGGCGCGATGATCTCCTGGAGGGTGGACTGCATCTGGCGGGCGGTGCTCGGCTCGTTGACGGGTGCCATCGACTTGCTGAACTCGCCGGCCATGGTCAAGGCCGCAGATCGCCACGGTGGCGCGCGCCGGCGCCCGCTTGCGACCGCGCTGGTTCCACGACGGCTGCCGCAATCGCGACAGGGTTCCGGGCGACAAACCTAACGATGGCGACAGGGGCAATAGGGGATTGACCGATGCAGACCAACTTCTCCCTGGCCCAACTCGCCGATCCAAATATCCAGGAAGCCGACCGAATCCTGCGCGCCTGCGTGCATTGCGGCTTCTGCACCGCCACATGTCCGACCTATGTGCTGCTCGGCGACGAACTGGATTCGCCGCGCGGGCGCATCTACCTGATCAAGGACATGCTGGAGAACGACCGCCCGGCCAACAGGGAGGTGGTCAAGCATATCGACCGCTGCCTGTCGTGCCTTGCCTGCATGACGACATGCCCGTCCGGCGTGCATTACATGCATCTCGTCGATCACGCGCGCGGCCATATCGAGCGGACTTACAGGCGTCCGCTCTTCGACCGCGGACTGCGAGCGCTGCTTGCCTATGTGATGACCGATCCGGCGCGCTTTCGCGTGGCGCTCACCGGCGGCCTGATCGCACGGCCGTTCGCCGGCCTGCTGCGCGGCCTCGGTCTCAAGCGTATCGCCGCGCTGCTGTCGCTCGCCCCGGCGAAGCTGCCGCCTCCGCCCAAGCAGGGCATGCCGCGCGTGTTCCCGGCCTCGGGCAAGCGCCGCCAGCGCGTGGCGCTGCTCGGCGGTTGCGTCGGGCCGATCCTGTCGCCGAATGTTCAAGATGCGGCGATCCGGCTGCTCAATCGTTTCGGCACCGAGGTGGTGATCCCTGCCGGTGAAGGCTGCTGCGGCTCGCTGGTGCATCACATGGGCAGGGAAGAGCAGGCGCTGGCGCTCGCCCGCAACGATATCGACGTGTGGACACGGGAGATCGAAGGCGAGGGGCTCGATGCGATTCTGGTGACGGTGTCGGGCTGCGGCACCACCATCAAGGATTATGGCTTTATGTTCCGCAACGATCCCGCTTATGCTGGAAAAGCGGCCAGGGTGTCGGCGCTGGCGCGCGACATCAGCGAATATCTCTATCACATCGACATGCCGTCGCCGCAGAATCCGCCGCGTCTCACCGTCGCCTATCATGCCGCCTGCTCGCTGCAGCATGGGCAGAAAATCACCCGCGAGCCGAAGGCGCTGCTGGCAAAGTTCGGCTTCACGGTGAAGGACGTGCCGGAGGGGCATCTGTGCTGCGGGTCGGCCGGCACCTACAACATCATGCAGCCGGACCTTGCCCGGCAATTGCGCGACCGCAAGGTGGCCAATATCGCGCGGACGGCGCCCGAGGTGATCGCTGCCGGGAATATCGGCTGCATCATGCAGATCGCCTCCGGTACCGGCACGCCGGTGGTGCATACCGCCGAATTGCTGGACTGGGCGACGGGCGGCCCGAAACCGCAGGCGCTGGCCAGCCGTGCCGCGACCCCGCAAGCGCCGGCGGCGCAGCCGGTTGCCGCGCCGGTGGGCTGACGCTGCTTGCCGCGCCGGTCGATTTGTTGCTGTCGCGACGTTCGGCTGATTGCGGGCGCGCGCGATTTCGGCGATGCTCCGTGCGTCTTCTTCTTTTATATGACGTACCGCCCGTCAGCAGGCCCGCGATGAAAAAAGCGAAGCGCGCAGCGGCTCCGGCAAAACGTGGCAGGCGGACGGCCGTCAGGGCTGCGGTGAAGCGTGGCCCCGCCGCACGGACAGCCAAAGCCAAGGTCAAAAGTACCGGCACAAAGAGCAAAACAAAAACCGGCAACAAAACCGGACCCAAAAGCAAAACCGGGCTCAAGACCAAGGCCAGAACCGGAACTGTCGCAGCGGCATCGAAACCTGTCGCGCCGCAGCGGCGGGCGGGACGGACAGCGATAGGGACAGCGCGGCGGCCGGCCGGCAAAGCCGTGAAAAAGATTGCGCGTAATACGATCCGCAGTGCTGCACGCAAGACTGCAGGCGCCTCACGCAAGGCTGTAAGCAAGGCTGCGAGCAGAACCACCCGCAAGACCGTGCGCGCGGCGAGGCGCGGTCGTGCCACGCCGGGGGGCGCCACGGCTGCGACCGTGGTCAGGAGAGCCAGACCGATCACGGCGACCAGGCCTGCGGTGAAGAAGGTCCGGCCGGCGGCTGCCGGCAGGACAATGACGGCGGCCGCGCCCGCAAAGCGCATCGCCGGCGCGCCGTCCCCGGTCGCGCCGCCGAGGCCGCCACGTCCGCAACGGCAGACAGCGCGCACCCGCGCCTCGCGGCGCAAGCCGTCGCGCATGCCAGCCCGGCTCGGCGCCACGCCCACGCTCAAGGGGGTGCACGTGCATGGATCGCAGGGCACCGCTCCGATGGCAGAGCGCTACGCGGAAATCCTGACGCCGGAGGCGCTGGCCTTCGTTGCCAGCCTGCACCGGACCTTCGACAAGACGCGGCGTGAACTGCTGGCGGCGCGTGCTGCACGGCAACGCCAGTTCGACGCCGGCGAGCTGCCGGACTTCCTGACCGAGACGCACGCCATTCGTGAGGACCGCGCATGGCAGGTGGCGCCGGTGCCGCAGGACCTGCTGGATCGTCGCGTCGAGATCACCGGGCCGACCGACCGCAAGATGGTGGTCAATGCGCTCAATTCCGGCGCGACGCACTATATGGCCGACTTCGAGGACGCCAATGCGCCGACCTGGGCCAATCTCATCGAGGGCCAGCTCAATCTGAAGGACCGCTGGGCCGGTACGATCGCCTTCACCGATCCGGCGAGCGGCAAGCATTATGACATCGGCGCCTGGCCGGCGGTGCTGATCGTGCGGCCGCGCGGCTGGCATCTCGACGAGCGGCATCTCACCGTCGACGGCAAGCCCGTCGCCGGCGCGCTGTTCGATTTCGGGCTTTATCTCTTTCACAACGCCACCGCGGCGCTCGCCGCCGGGAGCGGTCCGTATTTCTATCTGCCCAAGCTCGAAAGCCACCGCGAGGCGCGGCTCTGGAACGAGGTGTTCCTGTTCGCGCAGGAGCGGCTCGGCATGCCGCGCGGCACCATCAAGGCGACGGTGCTGGTCGAGACCCTGCCGGCCGCGTTCGAGATGGAGGAAATCCTCTACGAGTTGCGCCAGCACATTGCCGGCATGAATGCCGGGCGCTGGGATTACATCTTTTCGTTCATCAAAACCTTCGCCGGAAGCGCGGATCCGCGTTTCGTGCTGCCCGATCGTGGACAGGTGGTGATGGGTAAGGCATTTCTCGGCGCCTATGCGCGGCTTCTGGTCGAGACCTGCCACAAACGCGGCGCCTTCGCGATGGGCGGCATGGCGGCGCAGATTCCGATCAAGAACGACCCGGCCGCCAATGCCGCCGCCTTCGCCAAGGTGAAGGCCGACAAGGAGCGCGAGGTCGAGGAAGGTTATGACGGGACCTGGGTGGCGCATCCCGATCTGGTGCCGGTGGCGGCCGAAGTGTTCGACCGCCTGATGCCGCAGCCGAACCAGCGCGACCGTGTTCCGCCGGCCAGTGTCGGCCGCGACGATCTTCTGCAGGTGCACGAGGGCACGCGCACCGAGGCCGGCTTCCGTCTCAATATCCGCGTCGGCGTGCAATACATCGAGGCATGGCTGGGCGGGCGCGGCGCAGTGCCGATCTACCACCTGATGGAGGACGCAGCGACGGCGGAAATCTCCCGCGCCCAGCTCTGGCAGTGGATCAAGGCCGGTGTCGTGCTCGATAGCGGCAAGCGCGCGACGCGCGAGGTCTTTCTCGCGGCGCTCGACGAGGAAATGGCGGTGGTGCGGAGCGAGATCGGCGCGGCGGCCTATGACGGCGGCCGCTTCCCCGAGGCCATCGAGCTGTTCCGAGACCTGACGCTCGCGGACGACTTCGCACCGTTCCTGACCATTCCCGCCTACCGGCTGATCGACTGACCGTTAGCGTGGGCTGCCGGCTATCGCAGGCAGGGCGTTGCGTATGCCGACGCTGTGGCGCTTTCAGCACACCGGCGCGCGATCCGGACGCAAGATGCCGTGCCGGATGCGCCACCGGGGTTCCGGTGCCTAAAGAGGCAGCACTTGCCGTTCTTATCGTCTTGCCGCTTGCCGTGGCGGGCCGCAGGCTGATCGCGTTCCGCCGCGTTCGTGCCCATCGCCATTGGCGGCGCGTGCGGCGGACCGTCAGTGCCGGGCTGGCGCGTGCGAACGACAACAGGGGCTCATTGATGAAACCAACTGTCTTATCCGCCGTTGCGCTGGCAGCGCTGGGCATGCCGGCGTTCGGTCTTCTGGCTGGTTCTTCGGCCGGCTCTTCGGCCTTTGCCGCCGACATGGTGGTGAAAGCGCCACCGCCGGTGGTCGCGGCACCGTCGCCGTGGGACATCGCCTTCGGTGCCGCGGTGATGAACGACTACATCTTCCGCGGCATCACGCAGTCGAACCACAAGCCTTCGGTTGCGGCCTATTTCGAGCCGCGATTCAACATCACCAAGAACGTGCAGCTCTATGCCGGCATCGCCGGCGAGAGCATCAGCTTCGCCAATCGCGCCGCGGCGGAGATCGACTTCTACGGCGGCATCCGCCCGACGTTCGGGCCGGTGCAGTTCGATTTCGGTTACTGGTATTACTACTATCCGGGCGGAACCTGTTTCGGCGGCACCGATCTTGCCTGTCTGCCGGCGCTGCCGAACACCAACGTCATCAAGAGCGTCAACGATTTCTGGGAAGTTTACGCTAAGGCCAGCTACGCGCCGATCGAACCGCTCAGCCTCGGCCTGAACTTCTATTACTCGCCGAATTTCCTCAACACCGGCGCGTCGGGCGAATATCTTTCCGGCACCGCGAAATATACGTTTCCGACGCTCGCGAACGGTGTCGGCTTCTACATCTCCGGCGAACTCGGCCATCAGTGGCTCGGCACCACGGACGCATTCTACGGCAACGCATTGTTCCCGAACGGTGTCGATCTGAAAGACTACACGACCTGGAACGTCGGTATCGGCATCACCTACAAGGTGTTCACGCTTGACCTGCGCTATTCGGATACCGATCTCAGCAAGGGCGACTGCAATGCCTTCACCGGCGATCCGGGCGCAAGCGGCATTGCCAATGTCACGCCGATCAATACCGGCGGGCTCGGCTCGCGCTGGTGCGGGGCGGCGTTCATCGCCAAGCTGTCGGCCGACCTGACGCTTGACAGTCTGAAGTAAAGTCGCGACAGACATCCGCATGTCTGGCAAGGCGGCAGCGCAATCGCTGCCGCTTTGCCGTTTTTGCTTTCCTGTCTGTCGAACCGATGCCCAATCTGCGAGTCTGGCTGATCGTCGTTGCTGCCGCCACCGGTGGCGCACTGGCGGTCGGCGCCATGCAGGCGGCCTCCGCCTATACGCATTTCCCGTTGCTGATGATCCCGTTCGGGACGTCGATCCTGGCGGTGTTCGGCTCGCCCGAGGCGGCGCAGGCGCAGCCGCGCTCGCTGATCGGCGGGCATCTGGTGTCGGCGGTGGTCGGCCTCGTCGTCCTGAAGCTGCTCGGTCCGCATGCCTGGGCGGCGGCATTGGCGGTCGGCCTGTCGATGGTCGCGATGCACGCCACCCGCACTTTTCATCCGCCGGCCGGCATCGACCCGCTGATCATCGTCGTCAACAATATGCCGCTGACCTATCTGCTGTTGCCGGTGGTGGTCGGGGCGCTGGCGCTGGCGCTGTTCGCCGGCCTGTGGCACCGCTTCGTCACCGGCGCGCCATGGCCGCAGCGCTGGTGGTAGAGCGTTCCGGCATCGATCAGGCGCGTTTCCGGCGAAGTGGTCGGATCACGGAACCATGGCGCGCCGCCGACTTCACGGCTGCTGTTCGAGCGACGCCTCGCGGATGGCGAACTGCGTATCCGAACGCGTGAACACCAGGCGGCGCTTGTGCAGCGGCACCAGCGTCCGGCGATGGCCGATGGAGACGATGGTGGCGTCCGGCAGGCGCTCGGCCAGCAGGGCATAGAGCGCCACCTCTGCCGCTTCGTCGAGCGAGGCGGTCGCTTCGTCGAGGAACAGCACGTCCGGCCGTTGCAGCAGAGCGCGCGCGATGGCGAGCCGCTGTTGCTCGCCGAGCGACAGCCGGAGATTCCAGTGATCCTCCTCGGTGATACGCTGCGCCAGCGCCGGCAGGCCGACGGCGGTGATGGCCTCGGCGACGCGGGCGCTGTCGATCGTGTCCGGCTGCGCCGGATAGGCCACGGCGGCGGCCAGCGGTGCGATCGGGAAATACGGACGCTGCGGCAGCAGCATCACCCGCGCGCCGGCGGGAATGACGATGCGGCCGCTGCCGAACGGCCAGATGCCGGCAATGGCGCGGAACAGCGTCGATTTTCCCGCGCCCGAGGGGCCGCTGACCAGCACATGCTCGCCGGGCGCGATGGTCAGTTCATCGGCGCTGAGCAGCGGCGCGCCGTTCGGCAGTTGCAGCCTGAGATCCTCGATGCGGATCTGCGGGCCGTCGCCGGCCTGCGGCCGCGGCGCAGCGTCAGCGGCGGCTGCGGAAGCAGCCGTCGTCCGCTCGAAGCCGGCAAGCCGTTCGATCACCGAGCGCCAGTCGGCGATCTCGGCATAGGCGGTGACGAAGAACGACATCGCCTGTTGCACGCTGCCGAAGGCGGAGGCGGTCTGCATCACCGCGCCAAGCTGCACCTTGCGGGCGAAATAGGCCGGCCCGATCATGACATAGGGAAACACCACCGCCGCCTGATCGAAGCCGGCGGTGAAGAAGGTCAACTGCTTCTGCCGTGACATGATCGCCAGCCAGTTGCGCACGACCCGGCCGAAGCGGTCGAGCAGCCGTGTCGTTTCCGCCGCCTCGCCGCGCATCAGCGCGATCTGTTCGCCGTTCTCCCGCGTCCGGACCAGGTTGAAGCGGAAGTCCGCCTCGTAGCGCTGCTGCTGGAACAGCAGCCGGATCAGCGGGCGTCCGATCAGATGCGCGAACAGTGTACCGAGCACCGAGTAGAGCAGCGCCGCCCAGACCAGATAGCCGGGGACGCTCCAGGTGATGCCGAAAGCATGCAGCGGCGCCGCCGCCGACAGGCCCCACAGGATGATGACGAAGGAGGCGATGGTGACGACGGAATTCAGAAACGCCAGCCCGATGCGCAACGCGCTCTCGGCGAACAGCCGCAGGTCGTCGGCGATGCGCTGGTCCGGGTTGTCGGCTGCGTCGCCGACAAGCTGCATGCGGTAATGATTGGCGTTTGCAAGCCAGCGCGTCAGGTAGCGCTGCGTCATCCATTGCCGCCAGCGCATCTGCAGCCATTGATTGAGGTAGAGCTGGTAGACTCTCAGCACGATGTAGCTTGCTGCCAGCACGCAGAAATAGCCGAGCTGGCTGATGAAGACGTCCCAGTTGCGATCCTGCAGGGCGTTGTAGAACGTATTGTTCCACTGATTGACCAGCACCGTGAGGCCGACGACGCCGAGTTCGATGGCGATCAGCGTCAGCAGCAGGATGCGGCCGGGCCAGCGATCCTCCGACCAGAAATAGGGCGATCCGATGCGCCAGATGGTGGCGAGCGTAGCGAGAAGTCCCTTCACGATCGTCTCCCAACCGGCGGGCCATATGACAGGGCAGGGAATCGCTTTGCCGATAGGGGCCGGTGTAGTCGGCTTTTTACTGAAGCGGAAATTGAAGCTGATCTAAAATCTTTGTCATGTCGGCCGGTGGCGGATGTCGTCGGGCTCTGCCGCGTGCGCCGACGGCTGGCTTCCTGCCGCTCAGGCGGGCGTTTTGTGTCGATCCGTTGCCGTCGCGGTCGATAAACGTCGTGTTTCTCCGGCTTTTCCCGCATCGCCGTCCGGTCGGCGGTTGCCGCCGCCGGCTGCCGGCGGCCCATCATGTTTGCGTGACATCGGGCAGGGCCGGTCGTCGCCCACTGATCCCACCGCCTGTAGTCCGGTCGCGCGGCAGATGATCGATAGATGATTGACTCGTGCCGAGAAGTGACGACAATCCCGCCAACAACAAAACTAATGCTTCACAATAATGCGGCGCAGAATCGCAGCGCCAATCGGGAGGGCGACGATGAGGAATTCAGACAGGACAAGTGCGACTCGCCGCAAGTTTCTGGGCGGCGCGGCGGTTGCGACCGTAGCAACGGTGGCGGCGCCGAATATCGTTTCGGCACAGGGGCCGATCAGCATGCGCTGGCAGAGCACCTGGCCGTCGAAGGATATCTTCCACGAATATGCGATCGACTACGCCAAGAAGGTCAACGACATGACCGGCGGCGATCTGAAGATCGAGGTGCTGCCGGCCGGCGCTGTGGTGCCGGCGTTCGGCCTGCTCGAAGCGGTCAGCAAGGGTACGCTCGACGGCGGCCACGGCGTGCTGGTCTATCACTACGGCAAGCAGACTGCGCTGGCGCTGTGGGGTTCTGGCCCGGGCTTCGGCATGGACGCCAACATGCTGCTCGCCTGGCACAAATACGGCGGCGGCAAGCAGCTTCTGGAAAAGCTCTATGCTTCGATCGGCGCCAACGTCGTGTCGTTCCCCTACGGGCCGATGCCGACGCAGCCGCTCGGCTGGTTCAAGAAGCCGGTCACCAAGGCCGACGATCTCAAGGGCCTCAAGTTCCGTACCGTCGGCATCTCCATTGACGTGTTCTCCGGTCTCGGCGCCGCGGTGAACGCGCTGCCGGGCGGCGAAATCGTCGCGGCGATGGACCGCGGCCTGCTCGATGCGGCGGAATTCAACAACGCCTCGTCCGACCTGGCGCTCGGCTTTGCCGACGTTTCCAAGGTCTGCATGCTGCAGAGCTATCACCAGAACGCCGAGCAGTTCGAGATCATGTTCAACAAGGACAAGTTCAACGCCTTGCCGGAAAAGATGAAGGCGATCATCGACAACGCTGCCGAAGCGGCGAGCCACGATATGTCGGTGAAGGCGATCGACCGCTACTCGAAGGACTATATCGAGCTGCAGACCAAGCATAACGTGAAGTTCTACAAGACGCCGGATTCGATCCTGCAGCAGCAACTCACGATCTATGACGACGTGGTGAAGAAGAAGGCCGCGGAAAACCCGCTGTTCAAAGAAATCCTGCAGTCACAGATCGCGTTCGCAAAGCGCGCTGTGCAGTGGGAGCAGGATACGGTCGTCAACCGCCGCATGGCTTATGCCCATTACTTCGGGCCGAATGGCGCGGCTGCAAAGCTCTAGCGCCTCCGCTGTCGGAGGGCGCCATCCGGGGCTTCAGTCTCCGGATGGCGTACGCGCCTCCGATCGTCAGCCGCCATGTGAGCCCGGGAATTCCTGATCGATGCAAGACCGTCCTCGTGCCGTGCCGCATCCGCCGTTCCGGCGAGGAGGCGGTTGCGCGGCGAAGCCCTATTGTGTCGGCGAAGGCCGTCGCATGTAACCGTCACGCCATCGAGCCACGAGACGGCATGAGGCGGCGTGAGACGACATGAGACGGCATGTGCAGCCGGCCGCGCGTGACCTGACGATGTTCGATCCGGCGATGCAGGGCTAACGATCAACGATGAGCGACCAGCGATGAGTGATCAACGATGAGCGTGAACGGGGAGCGGCCGCTTGTCCGCGGCCAGAAGTTTCTGCGGGTTGTCGATGAGATCAGCACCTGGGCCGGCAAGGCATCCGCTTGGCTTATTCTGGCGCTGATGCTGGTCGTCTGCGCCGAAGTCTTCAAGCGCTACATCCTCAACATGCCGACGGCGTGGATCTTCGATGCCACCAACATGCTCTACGGCACGTCATTCATGCTCGGCGGTGCCTATACGCTGGCGCAGAACGCGCATGTGCGCGGCGACTTCCTCTATAGTTCGATGCGCCCGCGCACCCAGGCGACGCTCGACCTGATCCTGTATTTCGTCTTCTTCATTCCGGGCATCGCCGCGCTGATCTATGCGGGCTCGGACTATGCCGCCGATTCCTGGCGCATCGCCGAGCACTCCAACGTCACCGCCGACGGGCCGCCGGTCTATCATTTCAAAACCGTGATCCCGATCGCCGGCGCGCTGGTGATGCTGCAGGGCATCGCCGAGATCGTCCGCTGCGTCATGTGCCTGCGCGACGGCGTCTGGCCGGAACGGCTCGAGGACGTGGCCGAGACCGACGTCATCGGCGAGCAGCTTGCAAACAGCGAGTTCGTCGACGAGGAGTCGCGCCGCGTCGCGATCGAGAAGGCGCAGAAAATCGACGAAGAAGCGCGGCAGCGCGGCATGGGCGGAGATACGTTGCTATGATCATCAGCGAACCCGCACTCGGGCTGTTGATGCTCGCGCTCATCGTGGTCGTCATCATGATGGGCTTCGCCACGGCGTTCACGCTGATGGGCCTCGGCATCGTTTTCGGCTTCGTCGCCTTCTACAATCCGCACGAAGCGTGGACCGACAACCGCGTTTTCGACCTGATGGTCCAGCGCACTTACGGCGCGATGACCAACGACGTGCTGATCTCCATCCCGCTCTTCGTCCTGATGGGCTATGTGATGGAGCGCGGCGCGCTGGTCGACAAGATGTTCTATTCGATCCAGCTCGCCTTCCGTCGCCTACCGGCGTCGCTGGCGGTGGCCTCGCTGATCGTCTGCACCTTCTGGGGCATCGCCTCCGGCCTCGTCGGCGCGGTGGTGGTGCTGATGGGCGTCATTGCCTTCAACCCGATGCTGAAGGCGGGCTATGACACGCGGCTTGCGGCCGGTGTCATCACCGCCGGCGGCACGCTCGGCATCCTCATTCCGCCGTCGGTGATGATCATCGTCTATGCGGCGGTCGCGGGCCAATCGGTGGTCAAGCTCTATGCCGCGGCGATGTTCCCGAGCTTCTTCCTGTCGTTCCTCTATCTCGTCTACATCATCGGCTGGGCGCTGATTAATCCGCGCATCGCGCCGCAACTGCCCCCGTCCGCCCAGGTGGTGCCGGTGCGGCCGTGGATCGTCGATCTGCAGGAAAGCTATTCGCGCAAGCTGCTGCCGGCGCTGGCCATGGCGCTCGCCGCGCCGGGCAAGGCGCTGAAGCTGTCCGAGAACGGCAAGCCGATCACCTACGGCGCGCTGGCGTGGAATTTCGTCTATGCGCTGGTGCCGCTCACCTTCACGGTCGGGATGCTGGCGTTGACCTGGTGGTATGTCGTCATCCACCAGCAGCCCGATATCGAGCCGCCGCGTGCCGGCATAACGGGTTTGCAGCAGACGCCGGCGCAGCCGTCCGCTCCCGCTGCCGAGGAGGCGCCGCAGCCGCTCGGCCTTGGCGCGCCGTCCGCCGCGCCGTCCGACGAACCGCCGCAGCAGCTTGGTTTCGGCTCGACGCCGAGCGAGCGTCGCGCCGGGGCGGAGGAATTGCAGCAGATGGGCAGCGCCGAGCTGCGCACCGCCGGGCCGGCGGAATGGACCGGCCCGCCGGATGATTTCTATCTGTATTTCTGGATCGCGGCCGCGGTGATGGGGCTGCTGATGATCCGCTACTACTGGCGGATGGAGGCGGAGAAGTTCGAGATCCTGCGGCTGCTGGTCTCCTCGGTGATGCCGCTTGGCATTCTCACCGTTGTGGTGCTGGTTGTGATCCTGGTCGGTATCACCACGGCGACCGAGTCGGCTGCGGTCGGTTCGGCCGGCGCCTTCCTGCTCGCCTTCCATGCGCGGACGCTCAACTGGCAGCGCACCAAGGAGGCCGTCTACCTCACCGCCAAGACCACGGCGATGGTGTGCTGGCTGTTCGTCGGCTCGGCGCTGTTCTCGGCGGTGTTCGCCATTCTCGGCGGCCAGGCGCTGCTCGAACAGTGGGTGCTCGGCTTCAATCTGTCGCCCGTGCAGTTCATGATCATGTCGCAGGCGATCATCTTCCTGCTGGGCTGGCCGCTGGAATGGACCGAGATCATCATCATCTTCGTGCCGATCTTCCTGCCGATGCTGAAGCATTTCAACATCGACCCGATCCTGTGGGGTGTCCTGGTGTTCGTGAACCTGCAGGCGGCGTTCCTGTCGCCGCCGGTGGCGATGTCGGCCTTCTATCTCAAGGGCGTTGCGCCCAAGCACGTCACGCTCAACCAGATCTTCGCCGGCATGATGCCCTATATGCTCATCGTCATCGTCTGCATGATTTTCATGTATATCTGGCCGGGCATGACGCTGTGGCTGCCCGACTATCTCTATGGTAACTGATCAGTCGAAGCCGTGACGCGGGACGAAGCCGCAAGGCGTCGTTCCGCGCGCGTCCGTTTTGACGAGGATACCGCCGTGTCGCAATCTGATCCGACCATGCTCACCGCGACCGAGGCCGCTGCCGCCATCGCCCGTGGCGAGTTGTCGGCCGAGGCCTATGTCGGCGCCTGTCTGGCGCGCATCGCCGCCATCGACGGGCAGGTCGGCGCCTTCGTGCATCTCGACGAGGCCGACGCGCTCGAACAGGCGCGCGCGCGCGACCGGCACCGGATGAGCGGGCGCAATCTGGGGCCGCTGCACGGCATTCCGGTCGCCATCAAGGACCTGCTCGACACCGCCGACTATCCGACCGAATACGGGTCGCCGGTGACCGCCGGCCGTCGCCCGAGCCGCGATGCGACGGTGGTGGCGCGGTTGCGCGATGCCGGCGCGGTGATCATCGGCAAGACGGTCACCACCGAATTCGCTTATTACCATCCCGGCAAGACGCGCAATCCGCATGATCTGACGCGCACGCCGGGCGGCTCGTCCTCCGGCTCGGCGGCAGCGGTGGCGGCGGGCATGGTGCCGCTTGCCATCGGTTCGCAGACCAACGGCTCGGTGATCCGGCCGGCAACCTTCTGCGGCGTCTTCGGTCTGAAGCCGTCACACGGGCTGGTATCGCGCGCCGGCGTGCTGACGCTGTCGCGCACGCTCGATCATGTCGGCGGCTTCGCGCGCTCGCTCGACGATCTCGCCTTGCTGATGGATGTGATCGCCGGCCACGATCCGAGCGATCCGGATTCGCGGCTCTACGCGGCGCCGGCCTTCCGGCGGACGCTCGCCGAGCCGCCGCCGATCGAGCCGAGCTTCACGCTGATGCGTACGCCGATGTGGGAGCGGGCGGATGCGGAGGCGCGGACGGCGCTTGAGGAGCTTGCCCGCGAGGTCGGCGCGCGCGAGATCGAACTTGCCGATGACGTCGTTACGGCCTGGGACGCGCATCGCGCCATCATGGCGGCGGACATGGCGTTCAATCTCGGCCATTTCGTCGATGGCGGCGGGGACGTCAGCCAGCAGTTCCGCGATCTCGTCGCGGAAGGCCGCGCGGTGACTGCTGCGCATTATCTCGCCGCGGTGCGCGATGCGCGGCGCTACACCGCCTCGCTGACCGAAATCTTCGAGCAGTATTCCGACGCGATCATGACCCTGCCGGCCAAGGGTGTCGCGCCGGATGCGTCGACGACCGGCGATCCGTTGTTCTGCACTTTCTGGACGCTGACCGGGTTGCCGGCGATCAGCCTGCCGTTGCTGCAGGGCGAGGGCGGCCTGCCGATCGGCGTGCAGTTGATCGGCGCCGATGGCCGCGATGAGCGGCTGTTGCGCACATCGGCGGCGCTGATCGCGCGGCTCGGCTAAAGCGTTTTCGAGGGCACCGGTTCGCGCGCAATCCCCGGGTCGGTTCGGGCCGTCCAGACTGTTGTTGCCGGGCGAGCCCGTCGCGGACGGCCTGACCCGGCGAGCCATTTCTTTTCAACAAGCCATTTATTTTCAACGAGCCATCTCTTTTCAGCAAGCCACTTCTTGTCAAAAAGCTGGATGCCCGGATCAGGTCCGGGCATGGCGACGCTCACGCCATCGCGAACGAAAGCCAGCGTCGCACACCCGGCGGCGCACGACCCTCACGTCGCCGAAGGCGGTGTACCGAGTTTGTCGCGGAAGAACGCCAGCGTGCGCTGCCAGGCGAGATCGGCGGCGGCCTTGTTGTAGCGCGTTGCACCGGTATCGTTGTTGAAGGCGTGCTGCGTGCCGGGATAGCGATAGATCGCGACGCTCTTGTTGTTGTCGCGCAGCGCCGCCTCGTAGGCGGCGATGCCGGCATTCACGCCGTCGTCGTGATCGGCGTAATGCAGCAGCAGCGCGGCGCGGATTGCCGGCACCTGCGCCGCCGGGATCTGACGACCGTAATAGGCGACGCCGGCGTCAAGGTCGGGGCTCGCGGCGGCCAGCCGGTTGATCATCAGTCCGCCGAAACAGAAACCGACGGTGCCGACCTTGCCGGTCGATTCCGGGTGGGTCTTCAGGAATTGCACGCCGGCGACCAGTGCCGTCACGGCGTCGTCCTGATTGAGCTTGCCGTGCAACTCGCGCGCGGCGTCTTCGTTCGGCGGCGTGCCGCCGACCAGCGACAGCAGGTCCACCGCGTAAGCGAGGAAGCCGTCCGCCGCGAGCCGCCGCGCCACATCTTCGAGATGCGGGTTGAGACCACGGTTCTCGTGTACGACCAGTACGGCGGGGCGCTTCGTCGTGCCGGCGCCGGCTTTCGGACGCGCCAGATAACCGTTGATCTGCCCCTTGGGCGATGCATAGGCGACACGCGCAGTGGTAAGCCGCGCATCGTCTGCTGCGACGATCGCCGCCTGCGCATAATTGTTCTGCAGCAGCGGCAGCAGTGCCGTCGCGGCGGCCGTCGAGCCGGCGAGCGTGCAGAGGCGGTCGAGGAAATCCCGGCGGCTGATGCCGCCGTGGGTGAAGCGGTCATAGAGATCGATGATGCGTTGGTCCACGGTCGTCTCCTGATGGTGGCATCCGGAGGCTAGCATCCTCGCGGCGCATCACAACGCGCCGCGGTGACGCTGGCTGTTGGTGGCGCTGCTGCCATAGGGACAATGATGGAGGCGGTCTTGACGCTGCCATCGTCAGCGGCCATGTCGCCCGTTCAAGCAAGCGGGAGCCGGTGACGATGATGCGATGGTCGACGGGACGGGCAATGGGGTGCGGGTTGCTGGCGGCGACGGTCGGCTGGTCGGCCGCCGGTCTGCGAAGCGCCGGCGCGCAGACGGCTGTCGCTTTTCCGTTCGACCGCGAATTGCTGCTCGACGCCGCGCCGATGCGACCGAGCAAGCGCCTGCCGAGCATCACCGTGGCGCGCGACGGCCGCGCGACGATCGATCTGTGGTGCCGCAGCGTCACCGGGCAGGTGGCGCTGGGCGAGGGGACGCTGACCGTCACCGTCGACATACAGCCGCAGGACCTTGCGCAGCAGCCGCCGCCGGCGATGCAGGGCCCCGGACAGTGCAACGAGGCGCGCGAGCGCGCCGACGCCGCGTTGCTGGATGCGTTGATTCAGGCGACCGGGTGGCGGCAGCAGAACGAGGCGGTGCTACTGACCGGCGCGGGATTGTCCTTGCGGTTTCAGCCGGCGACCAACTGAACTTTGCACTGTGCTGTCCGCGCCACGCCCTGCGAGTAAAAAAACACAGGTCTTTGAGGCGCTTAGGACTTTGTGATAGAAAGGTCGACAGGAGGGTGCGGTGGCCTCGATTATGCTGGGCGCCGCAGCCGGTTGCTGTTGTCGCAAGAGGGTCGGCCGTGGCGCATTCTGCGCGTGGCAGGTCGGGGAGTTTTCATGATCCATCGCCGTTCCGTATCGCCGTCCGTGTCGCTGGCCCTGTTGTCGGCATTGCTGCTGGCCGGGTGCGCCAGCAGCCGGGACACCCAGGTCGAGACGCCGGTGGTGGCGCCGGTGCCGGTTCTGCCGCCGGCCTATTCGCCGGCTGAACTGGTCGGGCGCTACGGGCTTGCCGCCTTCCACAAGCCGGAGGATCAGGCGCGCACCGAGAACGCGGCGCGCAGCCAGTGCCGCCAGCCCTATGTGATCACGATGGGGCCGACGGGCGGGGTGATGATGCATCTGGCCGACCAGGCGACGCCGGAAGAGCTGCGGCTCAAGGGCGGGCCCGGCGGCAAGACCTATATTGGGCCGGTCGGCGAGCCCGGCGGCATGCAGGATCGCGAGATCGTCTCCTTCGACGGCCGCGTGATGATCACCCGCTGGATCGATCCGGAAGTGCAGGGCCGCTACGGCACCAGCATCTATGTCCGCTGCGGCGCCGAGGGGACCAAGCCGGCGGCGACGCGGAGCAAGCCGAAGCCCGCGCCGAAGCCGAAGGCAAGCTGAGCCGCCGCATCGGCACTTCGGCGGCGGCCGCGGTGCGAGCGCTGCCGATGGCATCGGCAGCGCGGTTTCCCTTCTCTGGCGCGTTTTCTTTCTGACGCGCTTTCCCGACGCGACCCGGTGTCCACCTCGTCCGAAACGTTATAAGACGGGCGACATATCGAGTCAGCCTGAAGGCCCTGATGCCGCCTTTGCGCGATTTTCTCACCGGCCGTTGGCGCGCGGTGCCGGTCCTCGGCGTCACGCAAATTCTTGCCTGGGGCGCGATCTTCTATACGCCGGTGCTGATCGTGCCGGTGATCGCGATCGAACGCGGCTGGTCGATCGCTTTCGGCATGGCCGGCTTTTCCATCGGCCTGCTGGCGGCGGGCCTGTCGGCGCCGTTCGTCGGCCGGTCCATCGACCGCTATGGCGGCCATGTGATCATGGGCATCGGTTCGCTGATCGGCGCGCTCGGCCTTGTCTTCATCACCCTGGCCGACAGCCCGGCGCTCTATGTGTTGGCGTGGATCGTCCTCGGGCTGGCGATGGGCGCCAATCTCTATGACGCGACCTTCGCGACGCTCGGGCGCATCTTCGGCATCGAGGCGCGCAATCCGATCACCGCGGTGACGCTGGCCGGCGGGCTGGCCTCGACGGTGAGCTGGCCGACGACTTTCGTGCTGATGCAGTCGCTTGGCTGGCGTGGCACGTATCTGGTCTATGCGGCACTGTTCGTGCTCGTCGCCGCGCCGCTGCACGCCTTCGCGCTGCCGCGCAGCCGGGCCGGTGCG
The DNA here is from genome assembly GCA_035556795.1 of Pseudolabrys sp. Taxonomy (GTDB): domain Bacteria; phylum Pseudomonadota; class Alphaproteobacteria; order Rhizobiales; family Xanthobacteraceae; genus Pseudolabrys. Next base: position 64,589 of record DATMEV010000068.1, read on the forward strand.
TTGCCGCCGGCGCCGGTCGACGGCAAGGCACGGGCAGCGGTGCTGCCGGCGAAGGGCCTGCCGTTCCTGCTGGTCGCCGCGGCGTTCGGCATCTATGCCTTCGTGCCTTCCGGCCTGTCGGCGCATCTGCTGGCGATCTTCGGGCGCGCCGGCATCGAGCCTGCGATGGTGGTGGCGATCGGTGCGCTGTTCGGTCCGGCGCAGGTGGCGGCACGGCTGATCGAATTCATCTTCGCCCGCGACGTGCATCCGCTGCCGATCGTGCGCGGCGCGCTCACCGCGCTGATCTGCGGCTTCATCATGCTGGCGGTGCTGGGTTTCTCGACGCCGGTCGCCGCGCTGTTCGCGCTGATGTTCGGCGGCGCCAACGGGCTTGTCACGATCGCGCGCGGCGCCGTGCCGCTCGCTTTGTTCGGTGCTGCGGGCTACGGCCGGGTCATCGGCCGGCTGGCGGCGCCGTTCCTGCTGATGCAGGCGGCCGCGCCGCTGGTGATGGCCTTCGTCATCGAGCGCGTGTCCGATCCGGCGGCGCTTGCGCTGACCGCCGCCTGCGCGCTCGTCGCGCTGGTGTGCTTCCTGCTGGTGCGGCGGCCGTAGCGCTTCAGCCGAACAGCTCGTCGATATCCTGCTGCGAGACGTGACCATGATCGCCGGCCAGGCGCGGGCCGTTGAGCAGATCGCCTCGCGGATGCTGCGGCGGCCGGGGTGCAGGCGTGGCATCGCCGTTGTCGGGCATGAAAGCGGCGTGCGCCATCCGGTTTTCGATCTCGCGCAACGCCGCGTGGATGTTCGCGGCATGCTGGCCGACCAGATCGTGGATGTTGCAGGCTTCGTAGACGTGCGTCACCTGATCGAGGATATTCCGCGCCGGGTGCTGGTCTTCGTGCGTATCGGCATCGAGCGCACCGGCAGCGAGCGTACTGGCAGCGAGCATTCTGGCGGCGGCCTCGATCCGCTCGACGCTGTCGAGGATCGTTTGCACCGCGCGCTCCGAATCCGTCACGATCGCCGTCAATGCATCGCGCGCGCGTGCGAGACGCAGCCCGTCGCGCGCCAGGCTTTCGAGCGGCTCATGAGGCGAGGAGATCGGCGTCGCGGCGGCCGGCGCTTCGGGCCGCAGTAGCCGCTCGATCCGAAATGGTTTTGGCGACACTGCGCATCCCCGCACGACCGGCCATATCGTCGGCCGTTGGCGCGACCGACACTAGCGCCGCAGGCTTAACGCGCCGTTGCAAATGCCGGCGACGGCGGCAACGTGGCATTTACCATGCGGGCCGGCGCTTTACGCAAAATAAACGCTAAGCGAACCTTTACCGCAGCCTGACCGCGCAAATGCCGATGCGGTTTACCAACCGGTGTTGCTTTTCGCCTGTAGTCGTCGGCGACAGTCTCTTGTGTTTTGCGTGAGATGATCCCGATGATTTACCCTGTTGCCCGGCTTTCCGCGTGTGTTGCCGTTCCGCTCGCGGCGGCCTTCTGCCTGCTGCCGCCGGCGCCGGCGGCGGCTCAGTCCTATTCTCAATATTCGGCGCCGCGTCAGTACATGGTGGTTCAGCAGCACGCGCGCGCCGAGCCTGATCTCGGCGGCGGCTTCATCGAGTTCCTGTTCGGAGACCGCTCGACCGCGCGTGTCGTGCATCAGCGGGAGCCGCAACATGATCCGCGCGGGGTCGCCCGCCGGACAGCCGAACCGCAGGACGATTATCCGGCCTATCGGCAGTCCGCTTATCCTGAAACGCGGTATCCGCAGGCCGTCTATCCGATGGAGCCGCAGTTCGACGAGCCGCAGGCCGACCCGCAGGAATTCCAGCCGCGCCGCGGCGCGCGTCAGATGCAGGCAGCGATCAGCCCGCAGGAGGTGACGCGGCGGGGCATCGATCCGCGTTATCTGCCGCAGGAGGTCGATTACAAGACCAAGGAGCCGGCGGGCACCATCGTCATCGATACGCCGAACAAGTTCCTGTATCTGGTCGAAGGCGATGGCAAGGCGAAACGCTACGGCGTCGGCGTCGGCCGCCCCGGCTTCACCTGGGCCGGCACGCATGCGGTGACGGCGAAGAAGGAATGGCCGGACTGGCGGCCGCCCAAGGAGATGCTGGAGCGCCAGCCCTACCTGCCGAAATTCATGGCGGGCGGCCCGGAGAATCCGCTCGGCGCGCGCGCCATGTATCTCGGCTCGACACTCTATCGCATCCATGGCTCGAACGAGCCGTGGACCATCGGCCGCAACGTCTCCTCCGGCTGCATCCGCATGCGCAATGAGGACGTGGTCGATCTCTATCAGCGGGTGAAGGTCGGCACCAAGGTCGTGGTGATGTAACAGCTCCGCGTCTCAGGAAACGCCCGGCGTGAGCAGGCTCGCGCCGGGCTTTTTTGTCGGTCGCGAAGGGCGGGGCGGGGTCAGGCGGCGTCGCCGCCGAAATCGTCGTCGAAGCCGCCGTCAAAGTCGTCGAAGCTGTCGTCGCTGGATTGATCGGTGTCGAACAACGAGGCGCGGCGGTCGCTGCCGATATCGTTGAGGCCGGCTTCGCGCGACAGGTCGCTGCCCGCTGCATTGCCCCACGGGCTGTCTCCGGACGAGCCGGAGCGGGCATCCTCGCCGGCGAACGCCTGGCCGCCGCCGCGATTGCCGAACAGCGAGCCGATCGAGTTCATCAGCAGGCTGCCGCCGATCACGCCGGCGGCTGTCGCTGCGGCGGTGCCGAGGAACGAGCCGCCGCTGCGTTCTCCGGGCGCGGCGGAAGCCGCCGGAGCAGGCTGCATGCCGGGCGCCGCCTGCTGACCCCAGCGCGCATTGCCGCCGGCATCCGGCACCGAGGCACGCGGCGCGTCGGGATCGCGCCGGCCGCCGCCGGCAAGGGCGCTGCGCATCGTGTCGAGAAAACCGCCTTGCGGTTGCGGTTCGTCGCCGGCTTCCAGCGCGCGAATGCGGGCATCGGCGCGCTTGAGCGCCTCCTCCTGCACCAGCACGGTCTGCACCAGCGCATAGATGGCGTTCGGCGCCTGCTGCAATCCGTCGTTGATGGCGCGCACGGCGTCGGCGTCGCGCGGCCCGGATTCGAGCGTGGCGAGACGAGCAAACAGATCGGCGACAAGCTGGCGTTCCTGCGGCGTCATGATGGTCTCCCTGACCGTCGGCGTTGCTTGAGCATGAGCTTTTCCGAAAACCGGTGCCCACTTTTCGGGATCATGCCCCAGCGCCTGATGTGGGAAGCAAGGTTGCGCCGGCAAATGCCTGCGACAAAAAATTCTCCCGGCAAATTCTTTCGGCAGCGGAACCGCTCACGCGTGCAGGACGATGCCCTGGTCCTGCAACAGCCGGGCGAAGGGCTCGCCGCCGAAATAGGCATATTCGCGCTCGCGCAGCGTCGTCAGCGGATCGAGCCGCCGCAGTTCCGCGTCGACAAGGCCCGGATGGCACATCACCAGCCCGCCATCCGGCAATCCGTCGAAGAAGCGCGGGAACAGTGCCGCCACGTCGGCGTCGTCGCGGAAATCGTAGGTGCCGGCGAAGGCGGCATTGCTGCGCAGGCCGCGTTGCGCCGCGCGACGCCGGAAGCCGACGCTGAGGATGTCGAGCAGTAGCCCCTTGCGGTCGCGCCACCGGCCGGCCTGCTGCGCCGGCCGGCCGCACTGGCGCACCCAGGCCTGCGGCGCGTGGCGCGCCACCGCATCGAGGAAGGCGTCGCGTATCTGCGGAAACAGCTGCACGTGCTGATGCCCGTCGACGAAATCGGGCGGTGTGCCGAAGGCGTCGGCGAAGGCCTGCAACTGCGCGGCGATCTCGTGCGACAGGCTCGGCGGATCGAGGCGTCGTGCCGTGGCAAGCCCGAGCAGCGTCTGCAGGCGCGGAAAGGCGCCGTCGCGCAGCGGCCTGAACCCGGGGCTCATTGGCGCGAATGGCGCGGTCAGCGTCACATGCAGGCCGACGGCGGCATCACCGTTGTCGCGCAGGGCTTGCAGCGCCCTAGCTTCGGCGGCGTCGAAAGCCGGCGCCAGCACCATCACCGATGTCGCGTTGATGCGCCGCCGTGCCAGCAGGTCGCGGATCGCCTGATCGACGCTGCGCGAGATGCCGTAGTCGTCGGCACACAAGGTGATGCGTCGTTGGCGGAGGCGCCGCTCGCTCACGGCGCCGCCGTCTCGTCGCGGGCGGCGGCAGGCGGCGTGGCGGTTTTCGTCTGATGCTCGGCGACGAAATAGACCGGCCGTGCTTTGATCTCCGACAGCAGCTTGCCGATATATTCGCCGAGCACGCCGATCATCATCAATTGCACGCCGCCCAGCACCATCATGCCGACGGCGAGCGACGGATAGCCGGGCACGTCCTTGCCGCTGATCAACGTCTCCATCAGGATCCAGATGCCGAAGAACAGCGCGAAGGCGGCGATGGCGACGCCGAGCAGACTGGCGACGCGCAGCGGCGCCACCGAGAACGAGGTCAGCCCCTCGATCGAGAAGGCCAGCAGCGACCAGATGTTCCAGCTTGTCTTGCCGTGGGCGCGCGGCGCCGGCTCGTAGTCGACGCGGAGCTGACGGAAGCCGATCCAGCTCGCCAGTCCCTTGAAGAAGCGGTTGCGCTCCGGCAATTGTCGCAGCGCCGCGGCGGCGCGCGGCGACAGCAGGCGGAAGTCGCCGGCGTCTTCCGGAATTTTCTGGCGCGAGCCCCAGTTGATCAGCGCATAGAAGGTGCGGACGCCGGCGCGCAGCAGCACCGGCTCGTTCTGCCGGTGCGCCTTGGCGGTGTAGACGACGTCGTATCCGTCGTCGAGCCAGCGTGCCACCAGCGTTTCGACCAGCGTCGGCGGATGCTGCCCGTCGCCGTCCATGAACAGCACGGCGCCGAGGCGCGCATGGTCGAGGCCGGCGAGCAGGGCCGCCTCCTTGCCGAAATTCCGCGACAGCGACACCACCTGCACGTCGAGTCCGTCCGCCGGAAGAGCGAGCGCGATGGCGCGGCTGTCGTCCTTCGACCCGTCGTCGACATAGACGACCTCGGTGCGCAGGCCGCGGCTGTCGCGCAGCCGTGCGGCCACCGCGCAGATCCGCTCGTGCAACGCGGGCAGGTTGCGGGCCTCGTTATAGACCGGCACGACGATGGAAAGTCCCGCTTCCGCCGCCGTTGTCGAGATGTCCGCCGTCATTCCGCCGCCACCCGTTTTGCCGCGCAATTGATAGCGCACCCTATAGCGTACCTGCCATGGCCTGTCGCGACCCCGCGCAGGCCGGCTGTACGGGAAAAAAAGTGTCTGCGACGCCGGGCCGGCAGGGGTTGGGTACCGGCTGCCGGACGTGCTACCGCAGGGCCGACGTCAATCCGGGGGGACGATTCCGACGATGTTCCAACCACCGCAGAGCGGGCCGCGGCTGCAGGGCCGGCAGTATCAGGACGATTTTCCGCGATGATCGGATTGCTCGACCGTCTGCTGCCGCGCGGCGTCGATCGCACCTTGCTGATGAAGGCGATCCGCTTCGGGCTGGTCGGCGTCGTCAATGTCGCGGTCAACTATCTGGTGTTCTGGCTGATGCTGCGGGCCATCGAGCCGCGCACTGGGCTGGGCGAGATGCTGCGCGAGGTGGCGGCAGCCACGGACTTCGTCACCGCCGAGGACGCGGCGGCGATCTTCGCCAACGTCGTCGCCTGGATCGTCGCCGTCACCGGCTCCTATGTGATGAACTCGTTCTATACCTTCGCCGCCGAATCCGGCCGCCGGCTGACCTGGCGCGCCTATCTCACTTTCGCCGCGTCGGGCGTGCTCGGGCTGATCGCCGACACCACGGCGCTGCTGATCGCCAGCCGCTTCCTGCCGATCATGCTCGCCAAGCTGGTGGCGATCGGCGCCGGTTTCGTGGTCAATTTCTCGATGTCGCATTTCGTCGTGTTCCGGCCGCGCCAGCCGGACCGGCATCCTTAGCGCGCTGGTGCAGCGGGGGCTTCTCATGCGTGACGACGACAATCTGACGACCGAGCGGCCGACTTTCGTCACGCATCTGGAATGCGCCTATACCGGCGAGCGCGTTGAAGCCGACCGGGTGCATAACCTGTCGTCGGCCGGCAAGCCGCTGCTGGTGCGCTACGATCTCGACGGCGTGAAGCGAGCGCTGAGCAAGGAGGCGCTGGCGGCGCGTCCCGCCGATATCTGGCGCTATCGCGAAATGCTGCCGGTACGGAAAGTCGCCGACATCGTCAGCCTCGGCGAGATCATGACGCCGCTGATCCGCCTGCCGCGCCTGTCGCGGCAACTCGGCGGCGGCGAGATCATCGTCAAGGACGAAGGCCGGTTGCCGACCGCGTCGTTCAAGGCACGCGGCCTCGTCATGGCGGTGTCGATGGGCAAGGCGCTCGGCATCAAGCACATGGCGATGCCGACCAACGGCAATGCCGGCGCGGCGCTGGCCGCCTATGCGACGCGTGCGGGCATCAAGACGACGATCTTCTGCCCGGAGGACACGCCGGAGGTGAATGTCAGCGAGATCGAATTGCAGGGCGCCACCGTCTATCGCGTCAACGGGCTTATTGATGATTGTGGAAAAATCGTCGGCGAGGGCAAGGCGAAGGCCGGCTGGTTCGATGTCTCGACGCTGAAGGAGCCCTACCGGATCGAGGGCAAGAAGACGATGGGCCTCGAACTCGCCGAACAGCTCGGCTGGGACGTGCCCGACGTCATCTTCTATCCGACCGGCGGCGGCACCGGCCTGATCGGCATGTGGAAGGCTTTCGCCGAACTGGAGGCGATCGGCTTCCTCGGCAACAAGAAGCCGCGTATGGTGGCGGTGCAGGCGGAAGGCTGCGCGCCGATGGTGCGCGCGTTCGAGGCCGGGGAGGAACACGCGCCGCGTTTCGAGAACGCCCACACCATCGCATCGGGCATCCGCGTGCCGCAGGCGATCGGCGATTTCCTGATCCTGCGCGCGGTGCGCGAGAGCGGCGGCTTCGCCATCGCGGTGTCGGACGAGAAGATTTCATCGGCGCTCACCGAGGTTGCACGAACCGAGGGGCTGCTGCTGTGCCCGGAAGGCGCGGCCACCTATGCCGCCTACAAGGAGAGCCTGGCCGACGGGCGCGTGTCGGCGAAGGACCGCGTCGTGCTGTTCAACTGCGCCAGCGGTCTCAAATATCCGCTGCCGCCGGTGACGCGCATGCTCGACCGCCACAAGCCTATCGACTTCTCCAAATTCTGAGGTGATGATCTCTCCTGCCAGAGCCGTAGGAGAGACCAATGACCTGTTTACGGGCCGTTCTCGCTGCGATTTTGACGACCCTCGCGACGATCGTCGCGGGTGCTGTTGGCGCAGCGGCCGACACCTATCCCTCACGCACCATCACCATCATCGTGCCGTTCGCGGCGGGCGGTCCGTCCGATGCGATGGCACGCATTCTCGCCGAGCGGATGAAGGCGCCGCTCGGCCAGCAGATCGTTGTTGAGAACGTCACCGGCGCGGGCGGTTCGATCGGCGTCGGCCGTGCGGTCGCCGCGGCCCCGGACGGTTACACGATCAGCTTCGGCCATCTCGGCACGCATGTCTGCAATGGCGCGATCTATCCGCTGAACTATGATTTGCTGAAAGACCTCGAGCCGGTGGTGATGCTGCCGAGCAACCCGATGGTCGTGGTCAGCAAGAAGGCGGTGCCGGCGACGAACCTCAAGGATTTCGTCGCCTGGGTGAAGGCGAACGACGGCAAGGTGACGGCGGGTACTGCCGGCGCGGGCTCCGGCTCGCATATCGCCGGCGTCTATTTCCAGAACCTCACCGGGGCGAAGCTGCAATATGTGCCGTATCGCGGCACCGGGCCGGCGCTGAACGATCTCGTCGCCGGGCAGATCGACATGATCATCGACCAGACGTCGAATTCCATCAACCAGATTCGCACCGGCAATATCCGCGCCTATGCGGTGACCGACGTCAAGCGCGTCGCTTCGGCTTCCGACATCCCCACCGCGGACGAGGCTGGGCTGAAGGGCTTTCACATGACGCTGTGGTCGGGCATGTGGGTGCCGAAAGGCACGCCGAAGGCTGCGATCGCGAAGCTCAACGCGGCGGTGGTCGAGACGCTTGCCGATCCGGCGGTGCGCAAGCGCATGGAGCAGTTGGGCCTGGAGATTCCGCCGCGCGAGCAGCAGACGCCGGAAGCGCTCGGCAAATTCCACAAGGCCGAGATCGACAAGTGGTGGCCGATCATCAAGGCCGCCAATATCTCGGCGAAGTAGGACGCGGCAAATCCCCTCTCATGCCCGGGCTCGACCCGGGCATCTGCATCCGGCGTTTCAGGGGTACGCCGATCGTTACGTCAGACCGGCGACGAGTTTGGCGTAAAGCGGATTGTCGCGCGAGAACACATAGCCGAGCTCGGCGACCGACACCGCCTCGGCGCCGTGTTCGCGCAGGAACGCGGTCAGCGCATAGACCTGCGCCGGCGGGCAATGCAGCGTCAGCATGCCCGAGGAGGTCGGGCCGCCGAACGGTGTCTCGACCTTGAAGCGTTGCCGCGCGGTTTCCACCAGCGCGCCGTCGCAGGCGGCAAAGCGCGAGCGCACCTCGCGATAGGCGCGGGCGCGCGCCTGCGCGGCGATGCGGTCGAGGATGACGCGCGCCGTCTCGCGCTGCTGCGGGCTCCATGCGGCGGTGCGCGCGGCGACGAGATTGGCCTGCGAGCGCAGGATGAGGCCGTCGTCGACGATCTTCAGCGCATTGGCGGCGAGCGTCGTGCCGGTGGTGGTGATGTCGACGATCAACTCGGCGGTGCCGGCGGCGGGCGCGCCCTCGGTGGCGCCGGCGCTCTCGACGATGCGGTAGTCGACGATGCCGTGACGGGCGAAGAAGCCGCGCGTCAGGTTGACGTATTTCGTCGCCACGCGCGGCTTGCGGTTGTGGTGCTGGCGGAACGCGGTGGCGACGTCGTCGAGGTCGGCCATGTTGCGCACGTCGATCCAGGCCTGCGGCACCGCGACGACGACATTGGCGTAGCCGAAGCCGAGCGCCTCGATCAGCACCACGCGCGCGTCGGCGTCGGCGATCAGTTCGCGCACCAGGTCTTCGCCGGTGATGCCGAGATGCACCGCGCCCTGCGCGATCTGCTGGGTGATCTCGGAGGCCGAGAGATAGGCGATTTCGACGCCGTCGAGGCCGTCGACCGCGCCGCGATAATCGCGGGCGCCGCGCGGCTTGACGAGCGGCAGGCCGGCGCGGGCGAAGAACGCCTCGGTGTTCTCCTGCAGGCGGCCCTTGGCCGGGACGGCGATGATCAGCGGGCTGGACGCGTTCATGCTGGTTCTCTGCTGCCGTTGGCGTAGGCGGCGAGACGCTCGACCCACATGGCAAAACCGACCGCCGGGATCGGCGTCGCGGCGCCCAGTCGGGTGAGCAGGTCGTCGTAGCGGCCGCCGGCGACCAGCGATCCGGCCTCCGGCGCCGCCGGATCGGTGAGCTCGAAGACGAGCCCGCTGTAATAGCTGAAGCCGCGGCTGAAGGCGGTGGAGAAGCGGATGTCCGCCACGTCGATGCTGCGCGCCGCGAGGAAGCCGGTGCGGCTCTCGAACAGATCGATCGCCGCCGTCATGTCGAGCCCGACGTCGCCGGCCAGCGCGCGCAGCGCCGCCGCGGCGGCATCGGGATCGCCGCCGATGGCAAGGAAGCGCTCGATTAGGCCGCGCTGTTCGGCGGGCAGGGTGCTGCCGCCGCCGAGCGCCGCCTGTTCGAGGAAGCGCTCCGCCACCTCCGCCACCGAGCGGCCGCCGACGGCATTGATGCCGGCGATCGACAGCAGGTCGGTGACCAGCGCATGCGCGCCCTTCGGGTTGGCGCCCGACAGCGCCGCGAGCACGCCCTGATATTCGGGCTGTTCGAGATTGCCGCCCAGCACCAGCCGGTCGAGATCGGCGGCGAGATTGGTCTTGCGGGTGAAATCCTTGACCAGCCGGCGCCGCCACGCCGGCGCGAGATCGAGCGCGGTGATCAGCGCGGTGAACAGCGCCACGTCGCCCATCATCACCGTCGGCCGGTCGAGGCCGTAATGCGCCGTCGCTTCGAGGCCGAGCGCCAGCATCTCGGCATCGGCGGCGGCGCGGTCGGTGCGGCCGAAGGATTCGATGCCGGCTTGCAGGAATTCCCATGGCGCGTCACCGCGATGACGGAACACCGGGCCGATGCAGCAGAAGCCCTGCGGCGTGCCGGCGTCGGGTGAGGCGAGATAGTCGCGCGATACCGGAATCGTCAGATCGGGACGCAGGCACCAGTCGCTGCCGTCCGGCGCGGTGGTGAGGAACATGCGCCGGCGGATGTCCTCGCCCGACAGATCGAGGAACGGCTCTGCCGGCTGCAGGATCGCCGGCGCGCTGCGGCGGTAGCCGGCGTGCTCATAGGCGGCGATCAGGCCCTGCGCGCCGACCAGCGTTTCGGCGCGGCCGTTGCCGCCGTTGCCGGCGTTCCCGCCATATCCTTGTGCCGGTTCCTGTATCGCGGCTGCCATCGTCGCTTGCATCCCGTTGCCGGCCTTGTCGCCGTGGGGCGGCGTTTAGCATGGCAAAGCTAAGGATTCGATGCCGGCCGATATTTTGTCGCGACGAAGCGGCGTAAATCGCGGGTTTCGTTAATAAATCCGCTCGAATGCCGCAGGTTGGGCGCACGTGTCGCGGGGGTCCCGCCGGTAAGAAACTGTCAACACACGGCCGTTTTACTGGAATGGAAAAGGCGGGAGGCACGTTATGCTGCAGACAATCTCGCGTTCCGAGGTCGAGCGGTTCTACGACGCCTACGCGACGCAGCAGTTTGCCGTCGTCGCCTCGTTCCTGCATGACGACGTTCAATGGACGGTCAGCGGCCCGGTCGATGTGCTGAGCTTTTGCGGCACGCGGCGGGGCAAGGCCGAGGTGATAAGCTCGATCAGGCGCAGCGTGCCGGCCTTGTTCCGCGAGCGTGAATTTCGCTCCGAGCGCATGCTGGTCGACGGCAATGCCGCAGCGGTGCTCGGCCATTTCGCGGCGACCAAGAGCGACGGGCGTGTCGTGCGCTATCGTCTGGCGCAATTCATCGAATTTCACGACGGCAAGATCGTCAGTTTTCTGTCGGTGATCGACAGCTTCGACGCGGTCGAGCAGGTGACCGGCCGGCCGATCGTGCTCGATACGCCGCCGGACGAGTGGCCGGCGGATTCGGACATCGTGGTGCTCTGAGAACGCACGCGGCTTCTCGTTCGTGGTGACGCAAGCCGATGCCATGCCGGCACGAGGCCAGCTAATGTCATGCCCGGATTTGATCCGGACACACATCCTTGCATCGGAGCCTGACGGCCTCTAGCGGTTCGCCGCGCGCCGCGCCAGCACCGCTTCCACCGCCTGCACCAGATCGCGCTCCGGCACGGTGACCTGCGCCTGCGCCTGCATCTGCAGGTAATCCTCGCGGTCCTTCTCCAGCGTCGCCAGCTGCGCGCCGAGCGCCAGATCCTTGACGGTGACCTCGCCCTTGGCCTTTTCGTCCGAGCCCTGGATGACGACGCAGGGCGCGTTGCGCTTGTCGGCATATTTCATCTGGTTGCCGAAGTTCTTCGGGTTGCCGAGATAGAGCTCGGCGCGGATGCCGGCGTTGCGCAGCGTTGCCACCATCTGCTGGTAATCGGCAAGGCGGTCGCGGTCGAAGATGGTGACGACGACGGGGCCGGCCACCGCTTCGCCGCCGCGTTCGCCGATCAGCGCCAGCGCCGCCATCAGCCGCGATACGCCGATGGAGAATCCGGTCGCCGGCACCGGCTCGCCGCGGAAGCGCGAGACGAGGCCGTCGTAACGGCCGCCGCCGCCGACCGAGCCGAAGCGCACCGGCCGGCCCTTCTCGTCCTTCGCCTCGATCAGCAATTCCACTTCGTAGACCGGGCCGGTGTAATATTCGAGGCCGCGCACGACGGCGGGGTCGATGACGATGCGGTCGTCATTGTAGCCGCCGCTGTCGATCAGTTCGCCGATGGCGTTGAGTTCTTCGATGCCTTGCGCGCCGGTCGCGGATTCACCGATGACACGCGACAGATTGGCAAGCGTGTGCACGGTGTCCGTACCCTTGGCGTTGGAGAAGGCGAGCACACGGTCGCACGCGGCGGCATCGAGCCCCGCGCCCTTGGTGAAGTCGCCGCTCTCGTCCTTGCGGCCTTCGCCGAGCAACTGCTTGACGCCGTCCGGCCCGAGCCGGTCGAGCTTGTCGATGGCGCGCAGCACGGTGAGCCGCCGTCCGGCATTGTCGTTGCCGCCGAGCCCGATCGACTCGAGCACGCCGTCGAGCACCTTGCGGTTGTTGACCTTCACCACATACGAGCCGCGCGGAATGCCGAGTTTCTCCATCGTGTCGGCGGCGAGCATGCACATTTCCGCATCCGCCGCCGGCGACGACGAGCCGACCGTGTCGGCGTCGAACTGCATGAACTGGCGGAAGCGGCCGGGGCCGGGCTTCTCGTTGCGGAACACCCAGCCGTGGCGATAGGAGCGATAGGGCTTGGCCAGCGCGTCGTAGTTCTCCGCGACATAGCGGGCGAGCGGCGCCGTGAGGTCGTAGCGCAGCGACAGCCACTGCTCGTCGTCGTCCTGGAAGGAGAACACGCCTTCGTTCGGGCGGTCCTGGTCGGGCAGGAACTTGCCGAGCGCGTCGGTGTATTCGATCGCCGGGGTCTCCACTGGCTCGAAGCCGTAGAGCTCGAACTGCGCGCTGATCGCCTCGACCATGCGGCGTGTCGCGGCAATCGCGGTGGCGTCGCGGTCTTCGAGGCCGCGCGGCCGCCGGGCCTTCAGTTTCTGCGGCTTCTTCGGCTTGCCGGAGGGTGTGTCGGTTGTGTTGGTTTTGTCGGTCATCGTGGCGCCTACATAGCAGACGCGCGGGCGCGGGCAACGGCCGGATAAGGCGAGGGCAGGAGGGGCACGGATATCCGCTCCGCGTCGCTCTGACAGCCGGCCGTGCCGCCTCATTCCGAGAGGTCGGGCCGGCGTCTCGAAGGCGATGGCCCACGTCGGGCCGGGTAATTCCAGCCCGGCCCTGTGCGATGCGACCACCGGCCGGGCCGGTCGCGTCGTCCGGCTTCCGTCGTCTTGACTTTATTCCTAAATGACTATAGTCCTATCGGTGTCCTGCTGGTCGGGGGGCGCCATCTAGAGGCGTCTTGATGGCGGAGCAGCCCGGACGGCGCATCGGCAGGTGGCCGGTGCGGCGCACGGGGTCGGGGCCGGAGATGCGGCCCCTGTCGACGCGGCTTTCCGCGACGGCGGCTCGCAGCCCGCCGGACCCGGACCACCCCTGCCAAGGCCACGGGCACTACGACCCCGGCACAGCAGTCAGGTCAGTCCAAGAGCCGCAGCACG
>DATMEV010000069.1:0-15600 GCA_035556795.1 Pseudolabrys sp.
GCATTGGAAACGAAGCTTCGTCTGGTCGGTACCCTCGCTCCAAAGCCGAACGGCTTAGCGCCACAGAATATGCACATATTCTCTCCCTGGGCCCATTACATGAGCAACCCGCTGAATTCGACGAAACGAAGAGATCGACGCTTGCACATCGTCAGAAAGCTTACGGCTATTGGTGGCGCCTGCACATTCAACCGCATGTGCAAGGACCACAAGGAATGGCCGAAGGGCTCCCTTGATCGCCGGAATAGATTACCGGGCCGGTAAAACCGTCTATACCTTGCGTCACACATTCATAGTCAGGCGAACGAATTTCAAGACGATGGCCGCAGGCGGGTCCACTCGAGCCACCCTGAACCCGGCCGGCACACCCCACAGCAAGAAAGTCGAGATAACCAAAGCCCCGACATTCGCGGGACATGATGAAATCGGCGCGAGCAGCCGATAGCGGCATGCTCCTGTTCCCCTTCGACGTTGCCGTGTTTCATTCGGCCCTTCTGTCGTCAGGTGAAGTGTAACATCGCGTCACCTGAAAACATCCAGCATCAAGCCAATTGGAACAGACAATAGCTTTTTAGTTTCGGACATTCGATGAGACCGTGCGGCAGATGCAGCTATCTTTTGGTTGTGACGCGCCATTACGCCTTCACGATTCCGTCAATGGTTGTCGAGCTCGCGCAGCGCAGCCGCGCCGGCCGTCGCAGAGTCGGCGATATCCAGGAAAGCAAGCGCCAGTTCCTCGAAAACGGACCGGTCGCTCTCGCTATCCGTCAACTCGTCGAGCTCCATGAGGAACTGGAGGATAGCAACAATACGTTCCTTATGCCGGCGGGCAGCGACGATGCTGTTGCGAGATACGCGCTGCCGTTCAAGCATTGTGAAGCGATCCAGCGCACCCGACAGAGTTTGACGGCAGCTACAGTCCAGATCTGCCTGCAGCAGAACGTTGCTGAATCGGCCTGAAATTTCGGCAAGGTCATCCGACGTAATGTATAGAGCGGCGCTCATGACGAGAACCTCCGAAGCAACATCCGATCATTGGCGGCAAGCCAAGTTACAGTCATCAAGCCAAGCTGCCGTCATATTGACGCATCATCTCCAGCAAAGCGAGGACAGCACGTCAAATCTGTTTTTGAGCGCGACGTTTTCACGCAAACTGCTCCCCCGTTTGTCGAGAATGTCCTGAAGACCTTTCTCCCGTCTTGACTGCGAGGGCATGCCCGGGAATGCCGTGAAGAAAGCCATCGGAGAAAGGTGCATGGGGATAGAGATCCTTGAGCAGGCCGGCAGCGTCGCCCGCAGCGCGCCGGCCGTCCAGCGTTTCCCGAAAGATCTGCGCCACGGCCACCATGTCGCACCGCTGTGGCGATAGCCTCAGCGAGCGGACTCTCGCCGCGGCAAGATCATGCACGCTTTCAATGAGATTGGCGCAGGTATAAGACAACGTCTGCACGCCGTTGACCGTCAGAAAACCATCGCCATCGAGCGTTTTCACTGTCAGCCCGTCCGGATCCTGTTCGCAAACGAAACGGCAATTATCTTTCGACAGCTTGTGGATGCGCGCATGATAGCAGCGCGCGGAAATAGCCAGCGGCACCTTGCCGAAGGCAAACACTTCGACATCGACATCCGGTATGGCGGTGGCGATACCAGAAATGGACGCCAGCGGCAGCTCGGGCGGCAGACAGATACGGCGTGCGCCCTGCTGCGCAAGGAACCCCGCCGTGGCCTCGTTGTAAACATTCATGAACGGGCCAATGGCATGCGGACGGTTCCGCAGCAGACCGAGATATGAAACGTCGTTGGCCTCGACCATCATCGTGTCGCTTTGCGCAAGCTCTGCCATCTGACGCCGTTCGCGCGGCAGAGACGGCAGCATGAGCGAGGCAAGAAGCACCAACTTTCCTGCCGATACCAGCCGATCGATAACGTCCGGCACATGTTTGGTAAAGAACGGCGAGCGTTTCGAGCAGACCACTTCCCCGACGACGACAGTATCGATGGGGGCTTCATCCGCGATGCGGAAATAGAAATCGCACCAAAGCTCTGGTGACCAATTGTAGAGAACCGGCCCAAGGGTAAGCTGCATTTCTATGTTGCGTCCTATTTATCGCAAACTGGGCGGATCACGATGCAGCGGTCACCGCCAGGTCTTCCGATACGCGCCGACCGTTCTGGTCTGCCCCTCCGCCATCTTCGCGAGGGCCGACGTATCGATACTCCGCCCCTCGTCGAGGGCGTCGAGCGCCGCACGGAATGACTGCACGACATTTTCGATATAGGCCTTGCTGCGTTGCCGCCCCTCGATCTTCAGTGCCGAAACACCGGCTGTGCGCAAGGCCGGCAGAAGGGTTGCGGCATCGAGGCTGATCGGTTCCTCGAAGATATAACCGGTACCGTGATCCGTCGAGAAACGTCCCTTGCAGAGCGTCGGGTAGCCCGCCGGCTCGTCTGCCTCGAAAGCGTTGATAGTAAAATTGCCGAGCCTGGAGACGATACGGCCGTTCTGCGCCTCGTATTTCACATGACTTGGCGGCGAACAGACACCTTGCATGTTGGGAGACTTTCCGGTGGCATATGAAGAGAGCGAGCAACGTCCTTCCGCCATAACGCATAGCCCGCCGAACACGAACACCTCGGTCTCGCAGGCGACCTGCTTCGTGAGCGCGGAAATCTCCTGCACAGTGAGAACGCGGGGCAGCACCACGCGGCACACGCCGAACGCCTCCCTGTAAAAGTCTATCGCTTCCGGGGTCGCGGCGGCCGCCTGCACCGAGACATGCAGACGCTGTTGCGGATAACGGCGGCTTGCATAGTCCAGCAAACCGATATCAGCGAGGATCAGAGCGTCGGCGCACGCCGCCACGGCCGCATCCACCGCACCGTGCCAGACATGCACAGCACCGGCGCGCGGAAACGTGTTGATGGCGACAAGCACCTTCACACTGCGCGCATGCGCAAAGTCCACCGCCGCACGGAGTTCTTCGGGGCTGAAATTCAGGCCGGGAAAGTTGCGGGCATTGGTCTCGTCACGGAAGCCGCAATAAATGGCATCGGCGCCCGCCTCGACCGCGATTCGCAAGGCGGCGGGTGTTCCCGCCGGACAGATCAGTTCCATGACCGATTCCTTATCGTCTCCCGACCGGAGGCGTCCCTTGCCCGAAGAAGATCGAGCAGGCGGCGCCTGACCGGCGCGCTCCACTGCCGGTACGGGCCGAGAACCTCGCCGAGCATGTCGATCTGCGCGTCGTCGATCGCATTGCGTAGCGCCAGCGCCGCTTCCATATCGCCTTCGATCACGAGCTCACGTGAGAAGAACAGAGCGTCGCCGTCGATCTCGCCGTCTACAAGTCCGATCAGGCTCGCCAGCGGCCCACGGATACGCACGTCAATATCGGCAGGCAGAGAGCGCACCGCTGCCAGCCGTGGCCGTATCCGGTCCGGCTCCAGCAGAAATGCGAACGGCAGATCGCTCGGATCGATCCCGAAACGTTGCCCCGCATGCGCTCCGAGTCTTTCGAAAATCTCCGGGTGATTATGCTTGATCCGCTGGACGAGCAGCGCCAGCAGCGGCTGAAGCGGCAGCAGTGGAAGCGGCTGGATCGCCAGCGAGAGGAGCGGCGGCAAGGTCGGGGCGGCGGAGAGCATGCACGGTCAGCCTTCTTCCATGAAACTTCATGATGCACCGCTCGCCAAGGCCGTCTTTGTCAAAGCGCAAAGACGGCAGGCCATCCGTCAAACGATGATCACGCTTTTACAGGTCGCATCACTTGCCGCACCGCACTCTTCCGACCTTCCAAAGCCTCGGAAGTTTTGCGCAATTTCTCGAAAGCGCAGGTCAGTTGCTGCGCATACGCGAACCCGTATCGGTCGTGCATGAGGTGACTGAAATTCATCGCCGCGTCCTTCGCGAGAACGGCCCTGCATTGCTGTTCGAGCGTCCAGTCAGGGCCGACGGCCTGCCCTCGGACACTCCGCTGCTGACGAATCTGTTCGGGACGGTCGAACGCGTGGCCTGGGGCTTCGGCATCCGGCCAGGCGACCTGCCGAGGCTTGGGGAAACGATGGCGGAGCTCCGCTCGCCACGTCCGCCCCGCGATCTCGCCGATGCGTGGCAGAAACTTCCTCTCGCACGTGCCGCCCTGGCGACCCGGCCGCGTACGCTCCGGAATGCGCCGGTGCAGGAGAAGATCTATACCGGCAACGATATCGATCTTGGACGCCTCCCGGCTCAGGTCTGCTGGCCTGGCGAGCCGGCACCGCTCATTACCTGGCCGCTGGTCATTACCCGTTCGCCTGAACTCTCCGCGGCTGACGAGAATGTCGGTGTCTACCGCATCCAGATACTCGGCCGCGACCGCGCCATCGTCCGCTGGCTTGCCCATCGGGGCGGCGCCGGCCATCATCGCCGGTGGCAGGCGATTGACCGCGACATGCCGGTTGCGATCGTCATTGGCGCCGACCCGGCGACGATCCTGGCTGCCGCTCTGCCGCTGCCGGAAACGATCTCCGAGCTCCGCTTCTCCGGTTTCCTGCGCGGTGCGCGGCCGCGCCTGACCCCGTGCGTGAGCGTGCCCCTGTCTGTTCCGGCCGAGGCCGAGATCGTGATCGAGGGATATGTCTCGGCGAGGGAAACGGCACCGGAAGGCCCCTACGGCGACCACACCGGCTATTACAACGCGGTCGAGAACTTCCCGCTGCTGCACGTCACTGCCATCACGACGCGGCACAGCCCTCTCTACCTGTCCACATTCACCGGCCGACCACCAGACGAACCCTCTCGAATCGGCGAGGCATTCAACGAGCTCTTTACCCCGCTGGTGCGCCGCCAGTTCCCGGAAGTGGTCGATCTCTGGCTCCCTCCGGAAGCGTGTTCATACCGGGCCGCCGTGGTATCGATTCACAAAGCGTATCCCGGGCAGGCGCGTCGGCTCATGCTGGGTCTCTGGTCGATACTCCCGCAGCTCACCTACACCAAGCTCCTCATTATCGTAGACGCCGACATCAACGTTCGCGACTGGGCCGATGTCATGTGGGCGGTGACGACACGCAGCGATTGTTCGCGCGATCTCGTGACTGTCACCGACAGCCCGATCGACTATCTCGACTTCGCCTCGCCCAAACCGGGCCTCGGCGGTAAGCTCGGCATCGACGCAACGAACAAGATCGGGCCGGAAACAACAAGGGAATGGGGGCAGGTTCTGGCCATGGCGCCGGCGGTCATCACGCGTGTGGACGCAATGTGGGAGCGTCTTGGTATCGAGACGAATGCGGGCGCATGAGCGCACGCAAAAAAATGATCATAGCGATCAGCGGCTTCGGGTGCGGCGATCGGCCTGCGCATCGTCGAACGGCTGCCCCTGCCGCTCGTTCTCTATTCAAGCGCGTTCTCCCGCGGCGGCTACCGTTCACACTGCGGGACTATGCGCACGGTTCGATGCCATCAGATATGCGTCGAAGACGGACGCCACGGTCCGCACCAAGAGCCGAGCCTGTTCCGGCACGCGGATGGCAGAGCCATCCAGATGCACGATCCCCTCGGCGGAAAGCGCCTCAAGCTGCGGCATGGCCTGCGCCAGAACATCCAGCGCAGCCGGATGAACGGCCGCGACGCGACCGAAATCGATCTTCAGGTCGCACATCAGTCGCTCGATGATCTCGGCCCGAAGCAGGTCGTCGGTCGCGAACCCATATCCCCTCGCGGTCGCTACGCCCTCTTGCGTAACCTGGTCGATATAGCGCGCGATGACGGTCTCGTTCTGGACATATCCCTGCGGCAACCGGCCGATCGCCGATGCGCCGAGGCCAATCAGAGTCTGACAGGAGTCGGCCGTGTAGCCCTGGAAGTTCCGCCGCAGCGTGCCGCGCGCCAATGCGCCTTGCAGGGGATCTCCGGGCAGTGCGTAGTGGTCGAAACCGATCCGAGCATAACCCGCCGCGGTCAGCATTTCGGCAATCGCCTCTGCCTGATCGACGCGCGCCTTCGCGTCCGGCAGCTCCGCGCCGATGATCTTCCGCTGATGTTTCTTGAATGCCGGAACATGCGCATAGCCGAAGACCGACAGGCGGTTCGGCCGCAATTCGAGGCATTTCTCGACGGTGTCGATGCAGGAGTGAACCGTCTGGCGCGGCAGGCCATAGATGAGATCGAAATTGATGCCGCGCACCCCGTTCATGCGCAACGCGCTGACAGCCGCGGCGGTCTGTTCGAAAGACTGCACCCGGTTGATAGCCTGCTGCACCGCCGGGTCGAAGGTCTGCACGCCGATGCTGGCGCGCGTCACCCCGACGTTCGCCAGCGTCGCGGCCATGGCGGGCGCCAGGCGGCGTGGGTCGATCTCAACGGCGATTTCCGCATCCGCGGCGATCCGAAAGCGCGTACGCAGGAGCCGCAGCAAATCATCGAATGCTGCCGGCGCGACAATGGTCGGCGTCCCGCCTCCGAAGTGGACATGCGTGATGGCAATGGCAGCGCCGGGCAGATCGGCAACGACGGAGACTTCGCGATGCAGCGCGGCGAGGTAGCCGGCAATCGGCTCATCTTTCTGCGTGATAGTGGTATGGCAGCCGCAATACCAGCACATCGATCGGCAGAACGGAATGTGCACATAGATCGAGCCCGGCGTTGTCGCCGGCAGCGCAGAGAGCCAAGCGCGATAATCCTGCGCCGATATATCGGCGGAGAAATGCGGAGCCGTCGGATAGCTCGTATAGCGCGGCAACCGCTCATCGGCATAGCGGGCGAATTCTCGGTAACCGGTCATGGCGTATCGCTTTGCTCCACCGGCAGTGCGGACGCTGAAGCTTTCCCATCATTCGTCAGGGCGTTCTTTGCGACAGCGCAACCGCTGGCCCGGTTGCGTGCGCGGAACCGGCGACAGACGCATCAAGCCGCGGCGCATGGCGGACCTGGGTCCGGATCGCCGGCCAGATCAGGCGTTGCCAGGCCGGCAGGCCTGCGCCGGACGCCAGGATCCCGCCGCCCCGCAACACGAACCATTGCGGAGCACCGGGGAGCGAGCGCACCCGTTCGCGTAACTCCACGAGATCGGCCGGCCAGTCCGGCTGCGTCAGCAGGTCGCGCAGGTGCTGCGCGACGATCTCGCGATAGCGCAGCCGCAAGAATTCGTCGCTATCGAAAAAGGCCGGACGCATGTCGCGCCGCCACGCACGGCACGGCCCGCAATCCTCGGCACCGACATAAACGACGGTGACTGCAGCGCCGGTTTTCGCGGCCGAACGCGGCACGACGTCGAACACGAATAGAAGCACGAGCGGAAGCACAAGCACGCCCGCCAGCACGACAAGCCAGGATAGCGATCGCCGCAAGCGTGCGGCTCGGTCGAGCCGGTCCATCTGTCCGAGGCTCCTGTTCAGGCCCCTGCCCCCCTGTCCAACAACCCAAGGATAAGCCCGCATCGCCGGGCGCTTCTTACCCAAAGTCAAGGTCGCCCGACGGCAACGGTGGCAGCCTGTGCCGAAAGTAAGGGTCAGGAGAGCTGCCGATATGTCCGAAACCGCGAATCCGCCCGGCAAGCCGGACAGCGATCATGAACCAATGCCTTTCATGCAACGGGTGCTCGACGACCCGTTCCTGCTGCTGTTCATCGGCATGACCATTCCCACCATCCTTTACCTCGTCTGGGGCGTGATGGAGATCGCCAACATCCCGGTCGGCAAATAACGCGCGGAGAACGATCCGATGGCCATCTCACCTCCCGAGCGCCGTGTCTGGTGGAACGAACCTGTTGAACGCGTCGAACTGATCTGGATCGGCGTGGCGCTGCTCTGGGGTCTGTTCATGTTCTTCTTCATGATCGCCTGGCACTTTATCGGCGGCCAGAACCTGTCGACGGAGGCCTATCGGGTATCGCCGAGCGCCTATCAGGAAAAGGTCGACGCCTTCGCCCAAAAATATCAGGCGCGCGATATGGACGGCACGCCGGTGGTGCGCCCCCCAGCCGGTGTCGATGTCTATCTGCTCGGGCGGCTGTGGCAGTGGTGGCCGATATTGGAGCTGGAAAAGGGGCAGAGCTATCGGCTGCACCTGTCATCGGTCGACTGGCAACACGGCTTCTCGCTGCAGCCGACCAATATCAATATCCAGGTCCATCCCGGCTACGAACACGTCATTACCCTGACGCCGACCGAAGCCGGGGAGTTCGGCATCATCTGCAACGAATATTGCGGCATCGGCCATCACACCATGACCGGCAAAATCATCGTCGTCGATAAGCAGGCGGAGTCGAAATAACATGTCCACGTTTGAAGGAGCCGTTTCGGCGACGCGCGAACGGGCCGCGAATTTTCGCACCTGCCAGTTCACCGGCCTCAAGGTCGATATGGCAGCACAGCGGTTGATCATCGCCAACGCGGTGGCCGCCGTGGTGTTTCTCGCAGTGGGTGGCCTGATGGGCCTGCTGGTGGCGCTGACGCGCTGGCCGGCCGTGCATTTGCTGCCGTCCGAATGGTTCTATCTCATCCTCACCGCGCACGGCGCCAACGTTCTGTTGTTCTGGATCATCTTCTTTGAAATCGCAGTGCTGTATTTCGCCTCCGCGGTTCTGCTTAATTCGCGTCTGGCCGCACCGGCGCTCGGTTGGCTCGGCTTCGTGCTGATGGTCGTCGGCGCGATCCTTACCAATGTCGCCGTTCTGCAAGGCGAATCGACGGTGATGTTCACCTCCTATCCACCGATGATGGCGAAGCCGCACTTTTACCTCGGTATCGTCCTGTTCGCGGTCGGATCGCTGATCGGTGTCGGGCTGTTCTTCGCCACGCTGGTGATCGCCAAGGCTGAGCGGACCTACGAGGGCTCGATCCCGCTGGTCACGTTCGGTGCGCTCACCGCAGCGATTATCGCTGTCTTCACGCTCGTCTCCGGCGCCATCATCCTGGTGCCGACCATGCTATGGTCGATGGGCCTGATCCGCGATATCGATCCGTTGATGTATAAGCTGGTGTGGTGGGCGATGGGCCACTCCTCCCAGCAGATCAACGTCTCCGCGCACGTCTCGGTATGGTACATGATCGGCGCGCTGGTGCTCGGCGCCAAGCCGCTGTCGGAGAAGGTCAGCCGCGGCGCATTCTTTCTCTATATCCTGTTCCTGCAGCTAGCCTCGGCGCACCATCTGCTGGCCGAGCCGGGGGTGAGCGCAGAGTGGAAGATCGTCAACACCAGCTACATGATGTATCTCGCCGTGCTCGGCTCGATGATCCACGGCCTCACCGTGCCCGGCTCGATCGAGGCGGCGCAGCGCCGCAACGGCTTCAACAAGGGTATATTCGAATGGCTGCGAAAGGCCCCCTGGGGCAATCCGGCCTTCTCCGGCATGTTCCTGTCGCTGGTGATGTTCGGCTTCATCGGTGGCATTTCCGGCGTCGTGCTCGGCACCGAGCAGCTCAATGTATTGATGCACAACACGCTCTATGTTCCCGGCCACTTCCACGGCACGGTAGTCGCCGGTACCACGCTGGCCTTCATGGCGGGTACCTATCTCGTGCTGCCGCTGATCTTCCAGCGCGAGATCATCTGGCCGGGACTCGCCAGGTTACAGCCCTATCTGTTCGGTATCGGCGCCGCCGGCATCTCGATGTTCATGATGGGCGCCGGCACGCTCGGCGTGGCGCGGCGGCACTGGGACATCAATTTCACTGACGCGGTGATCGGCTTCCAGCACTCGCCCGGCGCATTCCTGATGATGGGGCTCAACGGCATCAGTGCGGTTCTTGCAGCGCTGGGTGGCATCATTTTCGTTCTGGTGGTGGTCGGCACTGCACTATTCGGAAAGAAGATCGGCCCCGGCCACAAGATGACGTTCCCGCTGCATTCGGCGGCGCGCGTCGTGTCGAAATACGGCAGTGAGGCAACCATCAAGCTCCCCGGCACGATCGTGCTGGTCTCCATCTTCTTCCTGTCCTTCGTACTCTACTACTTCGTGAACTGGAAATATCTCTCGGAGTTGTGGCTGTTCCGTTGAAACCGACGGGAGAAAGAGCGGCCGTGCCCGCGATAAAGACCACCGCTGTCTCGTTCGTAAAGTCCAGGGTCGGCATTGGACTGATCTCGGGCCTGGCGCTGGCGGCAAGCATCGCCGCGCCGGTGCTGGCCGCCGACGCGCCGCTCGATCCGCAGCGCGCTCTGGCGCAAAGCGAGGCCGCGCTCGGCACTCTCGTCGGCGCGCATCGGCTCACCGATTCGCAAGGCCAGTCGTTCTCGCTCTCCGACTATCGCGGCCGGCCGCTCGTCATCAGCCTGATCTATACGAGTTGCAGCACCGTATGCCCGACGACGACGCAGCATCTCCTCGACGCCGTTGCCGAGGCGCGGCGCAGCGTCGGCGCCGACCGCTTCGCGGTGCTCACCGTCGGCTTCGACGCGCGCAATGACACGCCGCAGCGCATGGCCGTATTCGCCCGCCAGCACGGCATCCCGCTCGCGACCTGGCGGGCGGCGAGCGGCGACGCGGCGACGCTGGCGGCGCTGATGCGCGACCTCGGTTTCAGTTATCAGACCGCCGCCGGCGGGTTCGACCACGTCACCCAGACCTCGATCATCGACGCCGAGGGCCGCGTCCACCGTAACGTCTACGGCGACGACTTTCCGCTGCCGGTGTTCATCGAGCCGCTGAAGGAGACGGTGTTCGGCACGACGACGCGCGCGCTCAACACCCAGGCACTGATCGACCGCCTGCGCTTTCTCTGCACCGTCTACGACCCGAGCCAGGGTCGCTATCGCACCAGCTATGCGATCGCGCTCGGCATCGGGATCGGCGGGTTGTCGCTGATCATCGCAGGCATCATCTTCGGCCGCGCCTGGACGCGCAATCGCCGGCTGCATGCTCTCGCCGGCCGCTGAGGATCGGCCATGAACCGCTTCCGGACCGCACCGTGCTAAAACTTCTCCAGCATAGCCTGCGGCGCGGCTTCGATTTCGCCGAGCGCGGCCTCGACCGGATATTCGGCCCGGCGCTCAATCCGCTCGCCCAGCTCGGCGCTATGGGATTCTTCCTGTTTTGGATCGTCGCCGTAAGCGGCGTCTATCTGTTTGCGGTATTCGACACCGGCGTCGAGCGGGCCTATGCGTCGGTTGAATGGTACAGCACCAGCGGCCACCGCTGGCACGCTGGCGTGATGCGCAGCTTCCATCGCTATGCTTCCGACCTGATGATCGTCGTCATGGCGCTGCACCTGCTGCGCGAGTTCTCGCTCGACCGTTATCGCGGCGCGCGTTTCTTCTCCTGGATCACCGGTATCCCGGTTATCTGGTTCCTCTATATTTCCGGCATCACCGGCTACTGGCTGGTGTGGGACCAACTCGCGCAGTACGTCGCCACTACCTCGACCGAACTGCTCGACTGGCTGCCGATCTTCGGCGAGCCGATCGCGCGCAACTTCCTGGCGCCGTCGAGCCTGTCGAGCCGCTTCTTCACGCTCCTGGTGTTCCTGCACATCGCGGTGCCGCTGGTGTTGCTGTTCGTATTGTGGATTCACATCCAGCGCATCACCCGGCCGAAGGTCAATCCGCCGCGGCTGTTAGCGGGAATGACACTGCTGGCGCTTTTCGCGGTGTCGCTGATCAAGCCGGCGCTGAGCCAGGGGCCGGCCAATCTCGCCAAGGTGCCCTCGCCGGTCGGGCTCGACTGGTTCTTCCTGCCGCTCTATCCGCTCGCCGACGCGGCGCCCGGCGCGCTGTGGGGCCTGCTCGCGGCGGTAACGATGATGCTGGCGGCGATGCCGTGGCTGCCGCCGCTGCGGCGGATGCAGCCGGCGACCGTTTTTCTCGACCACTGCAACGGCTGCGGCCGCTGCGTCGAGGATTGCCCCTACGAGGCGCTGCAACTTGTGCCGCGCAGCGACGACCTGCCCTACGCGGTGGAGGTCGCGGTTAATACCAGCAAATGCGTGAGCTGCGGCATCTGCACCGGCTCCTGCCCGTCCTCGACGCCGTTCCGCACCACCGACGTACTGCACACCGGCATCGATCTCCCTGATCTCAGCTTCGCCGAGATGCGCGAGCGCGTCCACGCCATTGCCGCCACGCTGACGCAGACACCGCGCATCCTCATCATCGGCTGCTGGCACGGCGCCGCCGCCGGCCAGCAGGAGGGCGTGCTGCAGCTTCCCTGCGTGGCCGCGGCGCCGCCCTCGCTGATCGACTATGCGCTGAGCCGCGGCCTCGCCGACGGCGTGGCAATTGCCGGCTGCTCGGAGAGCGACTGCTACAACCGGCTCGGCCTCGAATGGACGCGCCAGCGCATCGCGGGCGAGCGCGACCCGTATCTGCGCACGCGGGTGCCGCGCGAACGCATCGCCATGATCTGGGCGTCGCCGCTGGAGCAGGCGCGTTTCAACGACGAACTGGCCAGCTTCAAGACCCGGCTCGCCGCACTGCCACGCACTGCGGCCCCGGCAGCCCGCCGCCATCTGCGGGCGATCGAGGAGACGACGTCGTGAAACTGCCAGCAGCACCGCTGCAGCTTCTCGGCCAATTCGCCGCACTCACCACGCTGGCGGCATTCGCCGCAGCCTTTTCCAACACCCCCGCCTATCGTCAGATTCCCGCTGACATGGGGGTTATCAAGTTCAGCTTTAGTCACCAGGCCGACCGCTCGCAGGAGTGCCGCCGCCGCACCCCGGAAGAACTCGCCAAGCTGCCGCCCAATATGCGCCGGCCGATGGACTGCCCGCGCGCGCGGCGCAGTCTTTTCGCCGAACTGACGATCGACGGCCAGGTGGTGTTCAGCGAGGAGTTGCCGCCGTCCGGCCTCGCGAAGGACGGTCCCTCGCAAGTCTACCGGCGGTTTGCCGTGCCCGCCGGCAAACATACGATCACGGCAAGATTACGCGACACGCCACGCATGGCCGGTTTCGACCATGAGCGGACCGAGACGGTGACGGTGACGCCGGGCCAGAGCCTGGCGCTGGATTTCCGGCCGGAACATGGAGGATTCGTATGGCGCTGACGCCCACGCGCGAATTCTTTGACCTGGAGCAAGATTGCTGCGACCCGGCCGTGCTTGATTGTCATCATACATCAGCCTGCCGGAAGCCAGCCATGACGCCCGCCGACTGGTCCATCGTGAACCGTGCGCCCTTCTTCCGTGCGATGGGCGAGCCACTGACGCGCTCGCTCCTCGGGCAGCACGTCGTGCGCACCTATGATCGCGGCGAACTGGTGTTCCAGCAGGGCGATCCGGCGACCTGCTTCTGTCTCGTGCTGGAAGGCTGGGTGAAGCTCTATCGCGAGACGCCGGACGGGCATGAGGTGGTGGTGTCGCTGTTTACCACCGGCGAGAGCTTCGCTGAGGCGGTGATGTTCCGCGGCGGCCGCTATCCGGCAACCGCCGAAGCGGTATCGTCGGCGCGACTGCTACGTATCGATGGCCAGGCGCTGCGCGACATCATCATGCGTAACCCGCAGATCGCGTTTGAGATGTTGGCGGCAACGGCGTTGCATCTGCGCCGGCTGGTCGAACAGGTCGAACAACTCAAGGCACAATCCGCGCCGAAGCGGATCGCGAGCTTCCTGCTGTCGCTCACCGCAACACGCAGCGGCAGCGTCCGAATCACCCTGCCGTATCAAAAACTGCTGATCGCCAACCGGCTTGGCATGAAGCCGGAAAGCTTCTCGCGCGCGCTGCGGCAGTTACACAGTGTCGGGATTTCCGTGGAACGGGACTCGATCCGCGTGAATGATGTCGCGCTGCTGGCGGGCTTCGTCGGCGGCAACGATTCAGCGACAATCATCTGCCCGATAGCGCGCGGCGGCACCGCCTGCGACCCGTTTATCGCCTGCGCGCAAGGCACAACGTAAAGGTATTATTTGAGATACGGGCAGGCCAGGTGCGAATACCAAATATAGCGAACCACTTTGGGATCGATAGCTGGATGTCATTGCCATGGGCCTTTTCGTAGACGCCGCTATCTCCGCGAGCAACCATTCCCACTGTAAATATCAGGCTCGATTTTCTATCTTTGTGAAACGCGGGAACAAGACATTGTTCTCCAGATGGATGTGCTCCATCAGATCCTCCGCGAGTCTGGCCGTGCCGACATAGAGCGCCTGCCAGGACCGGCAAGCTCCCTCGGGCAACGCGAAGTCGCCGGTGACAGCTTCCAGCCGGCGAAGCAGCGCACCCTGGTCGTCGTGCTCATGACGCAGGTCATCGATCGCGATATCGAGCCCGTCCTCGACGTGCCGCGAGATCGCCGGAAACAGGACCGTTTCTTCGGTGATCATATGCGGCACCAACTCGCTCAACATCTCTTCCAGCACAGCGGACAGACCGGCCGGCACCTTCGGGTGCCCGCGATGCACGGCTTCCACCTTTTGCGACAACGCGATCAGTTCGGGAAGCGCGCGGCGATGCGCCTCATGGTAACGGATCTTGATGTGATCGATCAGCTCGTCGCTGCCCATCGCTGTTAGCGGAGTTTCCACTTTCGCTTCGGCAATCAGCGCGGCGATCTCCCGCTCCACGTCGACTGAATCGACGCCACGTTGCCGCGCAGCGACGTCAAGCGCCATGTCACCATGGCAGCAGAAATCGATCTTGAACCTGCGAAAGACGGAAGTGGCGCCAGGCACCGTCGCAGCGATCTCGCCGACGGTACGCGCGCGCAGGCCGACTTCTGTGTCTTGAATGGTCATGACCGGAACTCCATGTCGCCTCGCGGCAATCCGTGCGCCGTGGACAGGCAGCTCTAAAACATGCATTTCAAATACCAGTTTTTAATCTCCAAAATAGGCATTGTAAATACCAATTCAGGATCTTGCATGCGCCTAGCTGCTTTTACCGACTACGGACTACGGGTTTTGATGCGGCTGGCTGATCGGCCGACGAAGCAATGACGACTGCTGACCTCGCACGACAATTCCGAATTCCCTACAACCACCTCACCAAGGTGGTGCAGGATCTGGCTCACGGTAGTTTTGTCGTGACACAACACGGCGCCGGCGGTGGCATCCGTCTAGCGCGGCCGGCAAACGCGATCACGCTGGGTGACGTCGTGCGTTTTCTGGAACAGCGCTATGCGATCACGGAATGTTTTCGTACAGACGGCGGCACATGTCTTCTCACGTCTCGCTGTCGCCTCAAGTCTCGGCTTGCCGCCGCACACGAGGCTTTCCTTGCAGAACTCAACAAAACCACCATTGCCGCGTGTGCTTTTCCCGGGCCGGAGCCTGGTAAGTCAGCATCAAAAGCGGCGTGACCCGCCGCTATTGCGGCGTCAATCCGGTTTCCATCTCTGGTCAAGCTTCTACAACTTATTGCTCATGCATGCGCAATGCGCGTAAATGAAACGATATAGGGTGCACGATTGCGCAGGTTCGACAATACGAATGTGCAATTGGATCGGAGCACACCAATACTTGTCATTGAACGCTTCGAGCGCGAACCCCGCTCGCTGCCTCGTTCGGAAACCGGCTTGTAAAACATGCTGTCGTGGTTAGGATGACTGCTGTCTGGAGCAATCTCCGCCACGCCTTCGAGATTCCAACATGATCATTTCGATGTACCAGGCCAGCGTGCCGCGGCTGGCGAACATCCTCGGCAATCTGTCGAACATCCTGGACAAGGCACAAACTCATATCGACGC
>DATMEV010000070.1:0-94193 GCA_035556795.1 Pseudolabrys sp.
AGACGCCCTGCGTGGCACCAACCGCAAATTCGAGCGGCGCTTTGCCTGGATCGAGGACGTACTGGCGCGGCAGGGGCTGAAGCCGGAGGATTCATGCCTCGACGAACTCGATGCGTTGTGGAACGCCGCAAAAGCAGCAGAGCGGTCGGCCCCGCAACAATAGTGGAACGCTGACCCGGCTATGGCCTGCGGTCAACCGGCGTGCGGCAGACCGAAACGGTTCCGTACGCGTTCGGCCTTGGCCGGATCGGCGCGGACTGTGAGCATATAGCGCCCGTCCGGCTGCAAATGCTTGGCCAGCACTTCGGCGTGGCGATGCAGCCAACTGATCCCCTCCCCGTCGGCCGGATCGAGTTCGACATCAAACGTCGTGCGACGCTCGCCGATCCGCGCTTCGATAGCAGCGATCAGCCGGTCGACGCCCGTGCCGGTCAGTGCCGACACGGCGACCGCGCGCCGATGGCCGGGCACGCGGTCAAGACGGTTCTGCAACTGATGACGTTCCTCGTCGCTCAAGCGGTCGATCTTGTTCCAGACCTCGATGAGGCGTGCATCGCTCTCCAGCTCGATGCCGAGTTCGTGCAGCACCTGTTCGACATCCTTCGCCTGTGCGTTCGCATCCGGATGCGACATGTCCCGGACATGCAGGATGACGTCGGCTTCGATCACCTCTTCAAGCGTGGCGCGGAATGCCGCCACCAGCATGGTCGGCAGATCGGAAATAAATCCGACCGTATCCGACAGGATGACGCGCGCGCCGTGCGGCAGGTCGACAGCGCGTAGCGTCGGATCGAGCGTCGCGAACAGCATGTCCGCTTCGAGTACGCTCGCTCGTGTCATGCGGTTGAACAGCGTCGATTTGCCGGCATTGGTGTAGCCGACGAGTGCGACGATCGGATAAGGCACGCGCCTGCGGCTCTCGCGGTGCAGGCCGCGCGTTTTCTTGACCTTTTCGAGATCGACCTCGATGCGCGCAAGCCGTTCCTCGATCAGCCGCCGGTCGATTTCGAGCTGGGTTTCGCCCGGTCCGCCGACGAAGCCGAAGCCGCCGCGCTGGCGTTCGAGGTGGGTCCACGACCGCACCAGCCGGCTTTTCTGATAGGTCAGGTGCGCATGCTCGACCTGCAGCGTGCCTTCCCGCGTGCGGGCGCGGCGGCCGAAAATCTCCAGGATCAGTCCGGTGCGGTCGAGCACCTTGGCGTTCCAGGCTTTCTCCAGGTTACGCTGCTGCATCGGGGTGACGGGGGAATCCATCACCACCAGTTCCACGTCGTGCTGCTTCACGATCTCGGCGAGTTCCTCGACCTTGCCCTTGCCGAGATAGGTCGCCGGGCGGATCTGCGCGAGCGCAACAAGGCTCGTATCGACGACGTCGAGATCGATGGCGCGCGCCAGCCCGACGGCCTCCTCCAGCCGTGCCGCCGGCGACCGTCCGCCGGGGCTGCCGCCGTCGCGGCGCAGGAACGGCTCGACGACGAGTGCGCGGCCGGTTGCTGCCGGCTCCGCGGACGGAGCCCGGCCGTCACCGCGCGTGTCGCGCTTGCTGTCTGCCAACTAGGTCTTGTCCCCGGCCGGCTCCTCGCCGCCTTCAAACAATTGCACCGGATGCCCCGGCATGATCGTCGAGATCGCGTGCTTGTAGACGAGCTGCGAATGCCCGTCGCGGCGCAGCAGCACGCAGAAGTTATCGAACCAGGTGACAACGCCCTGGAGCTTTACGCCATTCACCAGAAAAATCGTCAGCGGGACTTTTGCCTTGCGGACGTGGTTGAGGAAGGTGTCTTGCAGATTCTGCGGTCGTTCGGCAGCCATGGCCGTTGTTCCTTTTTTGCCCGCGTCTTACGCGCGAGACCGGTTATTTGGCCAGGCGTCCGCCCGGTCGATCTTGGGAGCTGTCTGTCTTGCCGCCGGTTGGCGGAAGCAATACTCGACCGCTCCTGTCAGAGGCCGGGAGGGCTGGCCGTGACGCATTAGACGGCAGACAACCGGCAGGTGCAAGCGGATATTGCGGCGCAACATCTAACCCGTTCTATCCGCTGATCTATTTGTGGAACAACTGCACCCCGGCATGTGCAGTTTGGTGAAAGTCCCGCCGCAGCGCCCGCGCGAGGGGGCCGGGGGTGCCGTCGCCGATGCGATGGCCGTCAATCTGAACCACGGACATGACCGTCTGGCTGGCCGACGTAACGAAGGCTTCGCGCGCCGCATAGGCCTCCTGCGGGGTGAAAGCCCGCTCCTCCACCGCGAGCCCATGCGCGCGGGCGACGTCGAGCAGCGTGGTGCGGGTAATGCCGCGCAGAATGTGATGATCGAGCGCGCGGGTGACCAGCCTGCCCTCCGCGCTGACGATCCAGGCATTCGACGACGCCCCTTCGGTCACCTTGCCGCCGGCATCGACCAGCCAGGCTTCGCGAGCGCCCTGCTCGCGCGCCGCCTGCTTGGCAAGCACGTTGGGCAGCAGCGCCACGGATTTGATGTCGACCCGCCCCCAGCGGATATCGGGAACCGTGACCACGGCGATTCCCGCCGCCGCGAGGGCCTCGATCTTCGCCGGCTCGCTGCGGCGCGCGGTGACGACCAGCGTCGGCCGGACCTGCGGCGCCGGAAATGGAAAATCCCGTCGCGCCACGCCGCGGGTGATCTGCACATAGACGATGCCGTCGACGACGCGGTTGCGCCGCACCGTTTCGCCCATGATCACCGGCAGCGCCGCAAACGATACCGGC
This sequence comes from Pseudolabrys sp., assembly GCA_035556795.1. Lineage (GTDB taxonomy): Bacteria > Pseudomonadota > Alphaproteobacteria > Rhizobiales > Xanthobacteraceae > Pseudolabrys. The sequence goes on from DATMEV010000070.1 coordinate 2,727, forward strand.
GCCGCGATCCGCAATTCGCCGAGCGAGCGCTGCAGCCGCGCGAGGTGTCGCGGCGCGTCGATCAGCCGGCCGCCGGCGACCTCGCAGACCTCATAGACGCCATCGGCGAACTGGTAGCCGCGATCCTCGATATGCACCACGGCCTCACGGTGCGGACAATAGCGGCCGTTGACATAGGCGATGCGCGACATCGGAGGCTCAGCCGATCCCCAGCGCCTTGAGCTTGCGGTGCAGCGCCGAGCGCTCCATGCCGACGAACTCCGCCGTGCGCGAAATATTGCCGCCGAAGCGGCTGATCTGCGCGACGAGATATTCCCGCTCGAACACTTCACGCGCATCGCGCAGCGGCAACCCCATCAGATGTTCGCCGCCATTGCCGTTCGGCATCGCCGGCACCATCGAGCCGACATCCTGCGGCAGCATGCTGGCATCGAGAACGGCATCGGGATCGCCGCCGGCGAGGATCATCAGGCGTTCGACATTGTTGCGCAACTGCCGGACATTGCCCGGCCAGTCGTGCGATTGCAGAATAGCCATCGCGTCTTCGCCGATCTTGCGTTTCGGCAATCCGGTCGATTGCGAAATCTGCTCCATGAAATAATGGACCAGTTCGGGAATATCCTCGCGCCGTTCCGCCAGCGGCGGCACGCGGATCGGCACCACCGACAGGCGGTGATACAGGTCCTCGCGGAAATGCCCGTCGGCGATTTCCGATTCCAGATTCCGCCCGGTCGAGGACACGATGCGCACATCGACCGACACCTTGGCACTGCCGCCGACGCGCTGAAAGGTCTGGTCGACCAGCACGCGCAAGATCTTGTTCTGCGTTTCGCGCGGCAGATCGGCAACCTCGTCGATGAATAGCGTGCCGCCATGCGCCTCTTCCAGCGCGCCGGTCGTGTGCCCCTCCGCGCCGTTTGAATGATCGACCCCGAACAATTCCGTTTCCATCCGCTCCGGGGTGATCGCGGCGGCGTTGATGGCGACGAACGGCGCGTTGGCGCGGTTCGACGACGCATGCAGCGAGCGCGCCACCAGTTCCTTGCCGGCACCCGATGGACCGACGATCAGGATACGGCTGTTGGTCGGTGCGACTTTTTCAACGGTCTGGCGAAGCTGGTTGATGGCATGCGATTTGCCGACCAGCGTCGTTGCCGCCGGCGCCAGCGCCTTGAGTTCCTTGACCTCGCGCTTGAGGCGCGAGGTTTCCAGCGCGCGATCGGCGACCAGCACCAGCCGGTCCGCCTTGAACGGCTTCTCGATGAAATCATAGGCGCCGAGCTTGGTGGCGGCGACGGCGGTCTCGATGTTGCCATGGCCGGAGATCATCACGATCGGCAGATCGGGGTGCGTCTTCTTTACCTCTTCGAGAAGCTGCAAACCGTCAAGGCGGCTGCCTTGCATCCAGATGTCGAGGAACACCAGGTTCGGGCGGCGCGCGGCGATCGCGTTGAGCGCATCGTCCGCGTCGCGGGCCGTCCGCGTCTTGTAGCCTTCGTCTTCGAGGATGCCGGCAACCAGGTCCCGGATATCCGCTTCGTCGTCAACGATGAGAATTTCCGCAGCCATCTGTCATTATCCGTTGGTGCTTCCGGGTTGTTCGGCCGTCGCCTGCCCGACCGGCGCCTCGCCGGATTCCGAGAAGCGCAAGGTCATCCAGGCGCCGTGCGCGCCCGGGATTTTTTCCGACGCATCGCGCAGGTCGATCGAACCGCCGTGTTCTTCGAGAATGCGACCGACAATCGCCAGACCGAGGCCGGTGCCCTTTTCGCGCGTTGTGACATAGGGTTCGAGCAGGCGGTTGCGCCCCTGCTTCGGCAGACCGATGCCGTTGTCGATAATATCGAGCACGATGTCGGAGCCATCGCGAGCGACCGTCACGCGGATGCGGCCGCGCTCGCTGGTGCCGGCCGGCCGTGCTGCGATCGCCTCGGTGGCGTTCTTGATGATGTTGGTGAGCGCCTGCGAGATCAGCCGCCGGTCGAAGCGCGCCGGCATCGGGTCTTCGGCAAGCTCGACGTCGAAGTCGATCTCCGGATGTGCCACCTTCATCAGGAACACGGCCTGGCGCGCCGTGTCGGCAACATCTTCGTTGCCGATCACCGCCTTCGGCATGCGGGCGAATTTGGAGAACTCGTCGACCATGCGCCGGATATCGTCCACCTGACGGATGATGGTGTCGGTGCATTGCTGAAACACCGCCGGGTCGTCCGTGATCGCCTTGCCGTATTTGCGGCGCAGCCGCTCCGCCGAGAGCTGAATCGGCGTCAGCGGGTTCTTGATCTCGTGGGCGATGCGCCGGGCGATGTCCGCCCAGGCCGAAGTCCGCTGCGCGGAGACCAGTTCGGTCATGTCGTCAAGCGTGATGACATAGCCGTGGTCGGCTTCGCCCGATTGCTCGCTGGTGACTCGCACCGACAGATTGCGCTCGCGGCCGCCGCGCGCGAGCATCACCTGATCCTGCTCGACGCGACCGCCGGATTGCGCCGATGCCATGATCTCCGCCAGTTCCGGAACGACCTGCGCCAGCGGCTTGCCGAGCGCATCCGCCTCGCTGCCGGCAACGAGTTTCTCGGCCGATCTGTTCATGATGCTGACGCGACCGTCGGCATCGACGCCGATAACGCCGGCGCTGGCACCCGACAGCACTGCCTCGGTGAAGCGGCGACGACTGTCGATGGTATCGCGCGCCCGCACGATATCGTTGCGCTGGGCGCGCAGTTCCTGCGTCATCCGGTTGAAGGTCTCGCCGAGCTGCGCGAGGTCGCCTTCCGATTTACGGATCGGCACCTGGACATAGAGATTGCCGGTGGACACGACATTCGCCGCACCGATCAGCCGCCGGATCGGCGCCACCAGCCGGTTGGCGAAGTTGAGGCCGATCCATACCGCCGACAACAGCACGATCAGCGCGATGACCGTGTACATCAGCGCGAAGGCGACCTGCACGCCGAGCCGGCGCGTTTCGATGAGCGCATATTCGGATGCCGTCGCCTGCGTGTCGCGCAGTTGCGCGATCACGCGCGGATCCATCAGCCGCGCGATATAGAGATATTTGTTGTCATAGCCGCGCAGCTTGATCGCGCCCGCGACATAGCTGGCATCGGGAAGCAGAACGATCTGCGGATCGTCCTCGGTCACCGTGGCGAGTTGCTCGCGCGACGGCGTCGAAAACGTTTCGTGCACCGGCGTGTTGGCGCGCGCCTGAACCGACAGATCGTCGCCGAGAACGACGGCAGCGGCGAGCCCGCGCACATTCGCCTGCAGGGTCAGCATCTGGTTCATCCGCTCGCGGTCCTTCTCGAACAGCTCGCGCGCGCGGCTGACCTCGAATGCAAGCACGATGATGTCGGAGCGGGTGATCTGCGCATGCTCGCGCAGATAGGCATCGGCCACGATCACCGAATTCTCGATGGCGCTGCGGGTGCGCGTGGAGAACAGGCGGTCGAGACCGCGGTCGAGCGTGACGCTGGCGACGACGGCGACGAGGATCGCCGGCGCTGCGGCGATGATCGAAAACAGGCTGACGATGCGCACATGCAGGCGGGCAGCCGCGCGGCCCTTGCGCTGCGCCTGCACCACCTGCCAGACCTCGCGGGCGATGATCGCCAGCAGCGAGATCACCGTGGCGACGTTCACCAGCAGCAGGGTGACGACGACATTGTGGGTCGGCGGCAGCGGCGTCAGGTCGGCGAGAACCAGAAAGGTGATCAGCGCCGACAGCAGCGCGATCCCGACGACGATCGGCCCGACGATGCGGACCTCCCGCGGCGCCGCGGACGATGCCCCGGACGATGCGTTGATTGCCGGATCGGGATGGACGGCCTGGTCGACGCTCATACGCCCCTGTCTCTCGCCCCTGTCGTGGCCGCCATGGTCTATGGCGGACATCCTGCGTGCGTCGCTCGGGAGCGAAATCGCGGGCCGGAGCACGGAAAACGCGCTCAGTCAGCCGGTTATGCGCCGACGCAACCGTTGGTGCTTTTATACAACAATGTTGCCGAATTGCGACAAAACAGCGGCGGCAATCGCCCGGCGGAGCTGCGTCGTTCTCTCTATCCACAGCGAGCCGGCGAGGCTCAGGGCCTGCCGGTTACACATTGCCGCGATAGACCCGCAGATCGAGGTCGCGGATCTTCTTGCGCAACGTGTTGCGATTGAGACCCAGCAACTCCGCCGCCCGGATCTGGTTGCCGTGAGTTGCCGTCAGGGCGGCCGACAGCAACGGCGATTCGATCTCGCGCAACACCCGATGATAAAGGCCGGCCGGCGGCAGATCGTTGCCGAATTCCGAGAAATAGGTCGCCAGATGCCGTTCGACCGAGCCGGACAGCGTCTCCGCCGCCACGGGGTTTTCGCCCCCGGCCAGCGGCGGCGGCTCCGGCTGCGCCAGCTCGGCATCGACGACCGCCGCGCTGATCGTCTCCTGCGGATAGAGCGCCGCCAGCCGGCGGGCGAGATTTTCAAGCTCGCGGACATTGCCCGGCCAGCGGTGCAGCTTCAGCCGCTCGATGGCCGGTGCGTCGATCTGCTTCAGCGGCAGGCCCTCGCCGGCGACCCGTGCGAAGAAGTGCCGAAGCAGGTCGGGCAGGTCCTCGATCCGCTCGCGCAGCGGCGGCAGGCGCAGCGGGACGACGTTGAGCCGGAAGAACAGATCCTCGCGGAACAGCCCTTGCTGGATCAGCAGACGCAAATCCTTGTTGGTCGCGGCGACGATGCGCACATCGCTCTTGATCGGCGTGCGGCCTCCGACGGTGGTATATTCGCCCTGCTGCAGCACGCGCAGCAGCCGGGTCTGCGCCTCCATCGGCATGTCGCCGATCTCGTCGAGGAACAGCGTGCCGCCTTCCGCCTGCTCGAAACGGCCGATGGCGCGCGCATTGGCGCCGGTGAAGGCGCCTTTCTCGTGGCCGAACAATTCCGATTCGATCAGGTCGCGTGGGATCGCCGCCATGTTGATGGCGACGAACGGGCCGGCGCGGCGCTTGCCGTAGTCGTGCAGCGCGCGTGCGACCAGTTCCTTGCCGGTGCCGGATTCGCCGGCGATCATCACCGTCAGGTCGGTCTGCATCAGGCGGGCGAGAACGCGGTAGATCTCCTGCATGGCCGGCGAGCGGCCGACGAGCGGGATCGAGTCCAGGTCCTCGACCTTCGCCGCGCCCGCCGCGGGGCGCTTGGGCTCCGCCAGCGCCCGGCCGACGATGCCGATCAGTTCCTTCAGGTCGAAGGGCTTGGGCAGGTAGTCGTAGGCGCCGCGCTCCGAAGCACGGATCGCGGTCATGAAGGTATTCTGCGCGCTCATGATGACGATCGGCAGATCGGGGCGCAGCTTCTTGATGCGCGGGACGAGGTCGAAGGCGTTCTCGTCCGGCATCACCACGTCGGTAATGACGAGATCGCCCTCGCCCTGGCTGACCCAGCGCCACAGGGTCGCGGCATTGCCGGTCGAGCGGACCTCGTAGCCGGCGCGCGACAGCGCCTGGTTGAGCACGGTGCGGATGGCGGTGTCGTCGTCGGCGACAAGGATGCGTCCGGTCGGCATGTCCGTCCTCACAAGATGTCCGTCCTCAGAAAATGTCCCGCCTCACGGGGCGACCGCGCCGTCCGCCGCTGCGTCGTCGCCGGCATAAACCGGCATCAGCACGCGCAGGACGGTGCGCCGCGGCTGCGATTCACATTCGATAATGCCGCCGTGATCGCCGACGATCTTCGCCACCAGCGCGAGGCCGAGGCCGCTGCCGGTCTGCTTGGTGGTGACGAAGGGATCGAACAGATGCGGCATCAGTTCGTCCGGCACGCCCGGCCCGTTGTCCCGGACGCAGAATTCGAGCGGCAGCGAAACGCGCGCCTGGGCGCCGGGCACCGACAGCCGAACGCCGGGACGGAATGCGGTCGACAGATGGATCTCGCCGTCCGTCGCGGCTTCGCCGATCGCCTCGGCGGCGTTCTTGACGAGGTTCAGAAACACCTGCACGAGCTGGTCACGGTTGGCATAGACCGGCGGCAGCGACGGATCGTAGTCCTCGGCGAACTTGATGTGGCGGGCGAAGCCGGATTGCGCCAGCCGCCGCACGTGATCGAGCACGACATGGATGTTCACCGGCTCGCGCGATACCGGACGTTCGTCGGCGAACACCTCCATGCGGTCGACGAGTTTGACGATCCGGTCGGTTTCCTCGCAGATCAGCCGCGTCAGCGAACGGTCCTCGTCGGCCGCCGACTGTTCGAGCAGTTGCGCCGCGCCGCGAATGCCGGAGAGCGGATTCTTGATCTCGTGCGCCAGCATCGCCGCGAGCCCGCTGACCGAGCGCGCCGCGCCGCGATGCGTGAGTTGACGGTCCATCTTGTCCGCCATGGTGCGTTCCTGCAGCATCACCACGACGTGGCCCTGATGCTCTGGCATCGGCGCGACATGCAGATCGACGAGCCGCTCGCCCGGATTGCGCGGCGTCGACAGATCGACCTTGTATTCGTTCACCGGCGCGCCGTGCCGGCGCACCTGCTCGACCAGCGCCAGTAGCGGCGAACCGAACGGCACCAGATCGCGCAGGCGATGGCGCCGCAGCACCGTCGCCGACGCCTCGAAGAACTGCTCGGCGGCGACGTTGGCGTCGGCGATGCGGCCGTCGCCCGCCACCATGACTAGCGGCAGCGGCAGCGCGTTGAGCATCGCATCGGCGCCGGGCGTCAGGAGCCTTGCCGCTGCCTCGCTGCGCATCACGCGGCACTCCTGACTGCGGCGAACAGGTCGAAGGCATCGGCGAGGCGCCGCCGGGTTTCCACTGGCTCCTCGGCGGTGAGGACGTGGCTGCGCTGCTGCTTGAGGAGGTCGCCCGGCACACCGGCGCTTTCGGCGGCGCTGTCCAGCGCCCAGCCGAGATGCTTGCGCGCATGCTTGCCGCCGATGCGGATGCCGTGATGCGACAGCATCTCCTCGTAGAGTCCGTCGATCATGGCGAGTTGCTCGCCGAGCGCCGGCGCCGTTTCGCGATGGCCGTGCGCGAGATAGCGGGCGATCTGGCCCGGAAACCACGGCCGGCCCTGCGCGGCGCGGCCGACCATCACCGCGTCGGCTCCGGACTGCGCCAGCGCCTGTTCGGCATCGTCGAAGGAGCAGATATCGCCGTTGACGATCACCGGGATCGATACCGCGTCCTTGACGGCGCGCACGGCAGCCCAGTCCGCCTCGCCCTTGTAGAACTGGCAACGCGTGCGGCCATGCACGGTGACAAGCTGCACGCCGGCCGCCTCCGCCCGCCGCGCCAGCTCTGGCGCATTGAGCGAGGCATGATCCCAGCCGAGTCGCATCTTCAGCGTCACCGGCACTTTCACGGCAGCGATCGTCGCTTCGACCAGCGTCATCGCATGGTCGAGATCGCGCATCAGCGCCGAGCCGGCGGCGCCGTTGGTGACGTGCCGCGCCGGACAGCCCATATTGATATCGACGATGTTCGCGCCCGCCGCTTCCGCCATGCGCGCTCCCTCGCCCATCCAGTAGGGTTCGCAACCGGCGATCTGCACCACATGCGTGTCGACGCCCTCGCCCTCCATGCGCAGCAGCGCGTTCTGCTTGCCGCGCGCCAGCGCCGCGCAGGCGGTCATCTCGGAAACGACAAGACCGGCGCCGAGCCGGGCCGCCAGCCGCCGGAACGGCAGATCGGTAATGCCGGACATTGGCGCCAGCAGCGCACGGTTGCGCAACGGCACCCCGCCGATCGCGAGGGGAACCGGGCCATGTCCGTCGTGCTCGGGTGTCGTCTGCATGTGTGCCGTATAAATAGGCATGTTATCTGATTGCATAGAGTTTAGCCATTTTCCGGGCGAACGGCAAGTGTTGCAGCGCAATATCAGGGCTGTGCAGGCGCGTCACCGCTCGTGAATGCGATTCCCGCCCCGGCAAGAACCGGCTACATCGAACCCATGAATCGGGACACGAAGCCGGAATCAGGGGCTGAACAGGTGGCGGCAGTGATCGTCGCCGCCGGACGCGGAATGCGCGCCGGCGCCGGCCTGCCGAAGCAGTATCGTCCGCTCGGCGGACAACCGGTGGTACGCCGAAGCCTGCAGGCTTTCGCGGCGCATCCGGCGGTGGACCGGGTGCAACCGGTGATCCATGCGCAGGATCGCGACCTCTACACGGCGGCCGTCGCCGGCATGCCGCTGCTGCCGCCCGTCGGCGGCGGGGAAACCCGGCAGGCGTCCGTCCTTGCCGGTCTGGAAGCGCTTGAGCCGCATGCACCGACCATCGTCCTCGTCCATGACGCTGCGCGGCCGCTGGTCTCGGCCGGGTTGATCGCACGTGCGATCGTGGGCGCGCGCCGGCACGATGCGGCGATCCCGGCCCTGCCGGTCTCCGATACGGTCAAGACCGTCGACGCGGAAGGCCGGGTGACCGCGACGCTCGACCGTGCGACGCTGCGCAGCGTGCAGACGCCACAGGCATTCCGGTTCGACATGCTGCTTGCCGCTCACCGCAAGGCGGCTGCGGCGGGGCGTAGCGATTTTACCGACGATGCGGCGCTCGCCGAATGGGCCGGGCTCAAGGTGCATGTCTTCGATGGCGAGGCCAGGAATATCAAGATGACCACTACGGATGATTTCGCGCGCGCCGAAGCGATGGCGGCCCTCGGCGATGTACGCACCGGCAACGGTTTCGACGTGCATGCCTTCGGCGACGGCGACCATGTGATGATCGGCGGCGTCCGCATCCCGCACGACCGCGCGCTGACCGGCCATTCCGATGCCGATGTCGGCCTGCATGCGCTGGTCGACGCGATCCTCGGCGCGCTGGCCGATGGCGACATAGGCTCGCATTTTCCACCAAGCGACCCGCAATGGCGCGGCGCCGCGTCGGATCAGTTCCTCTCCTACGCGGTGGCGCGGGTCGCGGCGCGCGGCGGCGTCATCGCCCATCTCGATCTGACGATCGTCTGCGAACAGCCGAAGATCGGTCCGCACCGCGACGCCATGCGGGCGAGAATTGCCGAGATCGCCGGCACCGCCATCGAACGCGTAGCGGTAAAGGCGACGACGAGCGAGCGGCTCGGCTTCACCGGCCGCGGCGAAGGCATCGCCGCTTACGCGACCGCGACCGTGCGGCTCCCGTGGATGTGAGCAAGAATGGCGTGAACGAGAGAGGTCGACGATGCTCGATGACGATATCGTTGCTGCCGCGCAGCGCCTGCTCGATATCTGCAAGCGCAAGAAGTTGCTGATCGCTACGGCGGAATCCTGCACCGCCGGCCTCGTTGCCGGTACGCTGACCGAGGTTCCCGGCGTCTCCAGCATTCTCGACCGCGGCTATGTCACCTACTCGAACGAGGCCAAGCACGACATGCTGGGCGTCTCGCGCGAAACGCTGGCGCGCTACGGCGCGGTGAGCCGACAGACCGCGGAGGAGATGGCACGCGGCGTGCTCGGACGCGCACCCGTCGATCTTTCCGTGTCGGTGACCGGCATTGCCGGCCCCGACGGAGGATCGGAGGACAAGCCGGTCGGTCTGGTGCACTTCGCCGCCGCGACGCGCGGCGGGGCGCTCATCCATGCGGAGAAACGGTTCGGCGATGTCGGCCGGCCGGCGGTGCGAAAACAGTCTGTGTTGCAGGCCTTCCTGATGCTGCACGAACTGGCCGAGGCCGAGCCATCGCGCTCGTCCTGACTGCCGGCAGCGTTTCAGGCGCTTGCCTTGCGGCCGTAGACCACATCGGCCCGCTTCTCGAAGGCGTCGGCAAAACGACGGAAGGCGGTGTCGAACATCGCACCCATCAGCATGCCGAGCATGCGGCTTCTGAACTCGTAGTCGATGAAGAATTCGACGTCGCAGGCGGCCTCGCCCGCCGGCTTGAACGTCCAGCGGTTCTGCATGCGGCTGAACGGACCATCGAGATATTCGACGAGGATCTGCAGTTTCGGCCGATCGAGAGTGACGCGGCTGCGGAAGGTTTCGCGGACCAATTTGTAGGCCACTGTCATGTCCGCAACGATGACGTCGATCCCCTCGCCTTTCGGCGTGCGGCTTTTCACCGCCAGCGATGCGCACAGCGGCACGAACTGCGGATATTTCTCCACGTCGGCGACGAGGTCGAACATATCCGGAGCAGCGTGGCGGACGCGACGGTTCGTCGAGAATGACGGCATGAAAATCAGCGTGCGGCGTTGGCGGCGAGCCTTGCGGCCTTCAGGCGCACGAAGTCCTCGCCGGCGTGATGCGACGAGCGCGTCAGCGGCGACGACGACACCATCAGGAAGCCCTTGGCATAGGCGATGGTCTCGTAGGACTTGAATTCGTCGGGCGTGACGAAGCGCGCGACCTTATGATGCTTGCGCGTCGGCTGCAGATATTGCCCGATGGTCAGGAAGTCGACATTGGCGGCGCGCATGTCGTCCATCACCTGCAACACTTCGTTGCGCTCCTCGCCGAGCCCGACCATGATGCCGGACTTGGTGAACATGTTCGGGTCGATTTCCTTCACCTGCTGCAGCAGGCGCAGCGAATGGAAATAGCGCGCGCCGGGCCGCACCTTGAGATAGAGCGAGGGCACCGTTTCCAGATTGTGGTTGAACACGTCCGGCTTTGCGTCGACGACGACTTCCAGCGCCCCGTCCTTGCGCAGAAAGTCGGGCGTCAGGATCTCGATGGTGGTGGTCGGACAACGCGCGCGTACTGCGGAGATGGTGCGCGCGAAATGCTCGGCGCCGCCATCGGCAAGATCGTCGCGATCGACCGAGGTGATGACCAGATGCGACAGCCCGAGCTTGGCGGTCGCTTCCGCGACATTGACGGGTTCCATCGGATCGAGCGCGCCCGGGAGGCCGGTCTTGACGTTGCAGAAGGCGCAGGCGCGCGTGCACGTATCGCCCATGATCATGAACGTCGCGTGCTTCTTCTCCCAGCACTCGCCGATATTCGGGCAGCCGGCCTCCTCGCAGACGGTGACCAGCTTGTTTTCGCGCACGATGGCGCGCGTGTTCATATAGCCGGGCGAAACCGGCGCCTTGACCCGGATCCAGTCGGGCTTTTTCAGCATCTCCTGATCGGGCCGGTGGGCCTTTTCCGGATGACGCGGGCGCGGATTGTTGATCAGATCGAGAACGACGGCCATGGGAACTCCCTGCCCCTACTTACGAACCGGCAGCCGGTTTCGCAAGCCAGCCGGCGCGGACCAGCCAATCAGGCCCGCCGCGCCGCCGGATCATCGCCCCGGATGAGCGCCCCTACATGTTCAGGGCGCGCCCGTAGGCATCGAGCACCGCTTCCTTCATCATTTCCGAGAGGGTCGGATGCGGGAAGATGGTGTGCATCAGTTCTTCCTCGGTCGTCTCCAGATTCATGGCGACGACATAGCCCTGGATCAGTTCGGTGACCTCGGCGCCGACCATATGCGCGCCGAGCAACTGGCCGGTCTTCTTGTCGAAGATCACCTTGACCATGCCCTGATCCTCGCCGAGCGCGATGGCCTTGCCGTTGCCGGCGAAGGGAAAACGGCCGACGCGGATGTCGAGCTTCTTGTCCTTCGCCGCCTGTTCGGTGAGACCGACGGAGGCGATCTGCGGGTGGCAATAGGTGCAGCCCGGGATCATGCTCTTGTTCATCGGATGCGGCTTGAGGCCCTTGATCGCCTCGACGCAGATCACGCCTTCATGCTCGGCCTTGTGCGCCAGCATCGGCGGGCCGGCAACGTCGCCGATCGCGTAGATGCCCGGCACGTTGGTCTTGCCGTAGCCGTCGATGACGATGCAGCCGCGGTCGGTTTTCACGCCGAGCTTTTCGAGGCCGAGATTCTCGATATTGCCGACGACGCCGACCGCCGAGATCACCCGCTCGAACTCCACGTTCTGCGGCTTGCCGTCGCCCGTGTCGATGGTGGCGACGACGCTGTCGGCCTTCTTGTCGAGCTTCGTCACCTTGGTGCTGGTGAGGATCTTGATGCCCTGCTTCTCGAACTGCTTGCGCGCCAGCGCCGCGATCTCGGCATCCTCGACCGGCAGCACCTGCGGCAGCACCTCGACGACCGTCACCTGCGATCCCATGGTGCGGAAGAACGAGGCGAATTCGATGCCGATGGCGCCGGAACCGACGACCAGCAGCGACTTCGGAATCTTCGGCGCGACCATCGCCTCGAAATAGGTCCAGATCAGCTTGCCGTCCGGCTCGAGGCCAGGCAGCACGCGCGGCCGCGCGCCGGTGGCGACGATGATGTGCTTGGCCTGATAGCTGCCCGGACCGAGCGCGCCCTTCGGCGTTTCCGTCTTCAGCCGGCTGTCGCTGGCCTTCACCGTGACCTTGCCGGGCGCGTCGATCGTCGCCTCGCCCCAGATCACCGCGACCTTGTTCTTCTTCATCAGGAAGCCGACGCCGTCGTTCAGGCGCTTGGAGACGCCGCGCGAGCGCTTGACCACGGCCTCGGCGTCGAAGCCGATATTGTCGGCCTTCAGCCCGTAATCCTTGGCGTTCTGCATGTAATGATAGATTTCGGCGGAACGCAGCAGCGCCTTGGTCGGGATGCAGCCCCAGTTGAGGCAGATGCCGCCGAGATGGCTCCGCTCGACGATGGCGACCTTGAGGCCGAGCTGTGCGGCCCGGATCGCGGTGACGTAGCCGCCGGGGCCCGAACCGATGATGAGAACGTCGAAAGCAGTATCAGCCACAGCTCACTCCGATTGTCTCTTTGATTTTCTCTTGTCTGTCTTGCGTCATTCTTGATGCCGCATCTGTCCGGCGGTCACGGCAGCGGTTCCTGCTCGGCATTGCGCAGCCGATAGCGGCGCAGGAACCACCACTGGACGAAAACCACGAGCAGCGAGGGACAGATGATCTCCACGATGATCTGCATGTCATAGCGGGTCGGCAGGTTCCAGCCATTTCTCGCCATGCCGTAGAGCGTGATCCCGCAGACCAGCAGCACGGCGAGCATCGCCGCGATGCCGCCGCCGATATCGATGGGCCGCACGCCGATACCACCGATGAAGGCCATGGTCAGCACCGACAGGCTGACCACTGCAAAAGCGCCGATGATGAACATCACCAGGATCAATTCGTCACGCGTACCGAAATAGATCGCAAGCTGCTGGGCGACGATCTGCGCAATCACCATCGACAGGAACCAGGCAACGGCGAAGGTCGCGAAAGCACGCATCGAGTCCTCGGGGCCGGCATGCGCCGGCCGTCCCTACACCACCATCATGACCGGATTTTCGATCAGCACCTTGAACGCGCCGATCAATTGGGCGCCGAGCGCGCCGTCGACCGCACGATGGTCGCACGACATCGTCACGCTCATGATATGAGCGGCTTCGATCCTGCCGTTGCGCACCACCGCGCGCTCCTCGCCGGCGCCGACTGCCAGGATCGTCGCATGCGGCGGATTGATCACCGCAGTGAAATCCTTGATGCCGTACATGCCGAGGTTCGACACCGCCGTCGTGCCGCCCTGATATTCGTGCGGCTTGAGCTTGCGATCGCGCGCCCGCCTGGCGAAATCCTTCATCTCGTTGGAAATCGCCGACAGCGATTTGGTCTCGGCGCTGCGGATGATCGGCGTGATCAGGCCGCCGGGCATCGCCACCGCGACGCCGACGTCGGACTGCTTGTGCTTGAGCATGCCGGCGTCCGTCCAGCTCACATTGGCGTCGGGCACCCGCTGCAAGGCCAGCGCCAGCGCCTTGATGACGAAATCGTTGACCGACAGCTTGTAGGCGGGCTTGCCGTCCTGGGCCTTCGGCGCGGCGGCGTTGATCTCCTCGCGCGCGGCGAGCAGCTTGCCGATATCGCAGTCGATGGTCAGGTAGAAATGCGGAATGGTCTGCGTCGATGCGGTCAGGCGCTGCGCGATGGTGCGCCGCATGCCGTCATGCGGAATGACCTCGTAGCTGCCCTCCTCGTAGAGCGCGCGCACTTGCTGATCCGACATTGCCGGGGCGATCTGCGTCGCACCGGCCGCCGGCGCCGCCGCAGGCGCCTTCAGGCCCTTGCCGGTTTTCGCATCGGCGACGTCGCGGGCGATGACGCGACCATGGGGACCGGAGCCCTGCACGACGGCGATGTCGAGCCCGGCTTCCTTCGCCAGCCGTTTCGCCAGCGGCGAAGCGAAGACGCGGTTGCCGCCGGTTTCTTGCGCCGGCGCCGCGGAGGGCGAAGACGATGCAGCCTGCTGTCGCGGCGCAGGCTGCGGAGCGGCCGTCGCCGGCTTTGCCTCCGCCTTCGGCTCAGCCTTGGATTCAACCTTGGCCTCCGGCTTCGACGCTGGCGCCGCAGAAGCAGCCGCCGAGCCGACGGCCTTGGCGTCCTCGCCGTCGGCGGCGAGCACCGCGATCACGGCATTCACCGCCACGTCCTGCGTGCCCTCCGGCACGACGATCTTGGCGAGCGTGCCTTCATCGACAGCCTCGACCTCCATTGTCGCCTTGTCGGTCTCGATCTCGGCGATCACGTCGCCGGCCTTGACCGTATCGCCTTCCTTCTTCAGCCACTTTGCGAGATTGCCCTTCTCCATCGTCGGCGACAAAGCGGGCATCAGAATATTGGTCGACATAACGGATGACCTGGCGACTTATCGATAGCTGACGGATTTAGCGGCTTCGACGACCTCGGCCACCGACGGCAATGCGAGCTTTTCAAGGTTTGCGGCATAGGGCAGCGGCACGTCCTTGGCGGCAACGCGCAACACCGGCGCGTCGAGATAGTCGAACGCCTGCTCCATGATGCAGGCGGCGATCTCGGCGCCGACGCCGGACTGTTTCCAGCCTTCCTCGACGGTCACGGCGCGGCCGGTCTTCTTCACCGACTCGATGAACGTCTCGGTGTCCATCGGGCGCAGCGTGCGCAGATCGATCACCTCGGCTTCGATGCCGTCCTTCGCCAATTCCTCGGCTGCCTTGAGCGCATAGACCATGCCCATCGACCACGAAATGATGGTGACGTCGCTGCCCGCCCGCGCGATCCGTGCCTTGCCGATCGGCAGCACGTAATCGGGCAGCTTCGGCACCGGCGACGAATGCCCGTAGAGGATTTCGTTTTCGAGGAAGATCACCGGGTTCGGGTCGCGGATCGCCGCCTTCAGCAGCCCCTTGGCGTCGGCTGCATTGGAGGGCGTCACCACCTTCAGGCCGGGGATATGCGAGTACCAGGCGGAATAGTCCTGGCTGTGTTGCGCGCCGACGCGCGCCGCAGCGCCATTCGGGCCGCGGAACACGATTTGGCTGCCCATCTGTCCGCCGGACATATAGAGCGTCTTTGCCGCGGAGTTGACGATCTGGTCGATCGCCTGCATGGCGAAGTTGAAGGTCATGAATTCGACGATCGGCTTCAGCCCCGCGAACGCCGCACCGACGCCGAGGCCGGCGAAACCGTGCTCGGTGATCGGCGTGTCGATGACCCGGCGAGCGCCGAATTCCTGCAACAGGCCCTGCGTGACCTTGTAGGCGCCCTGATACTCGGCGACCTCTTCACCCATGACGAAGACGGCTTCGTCGCGTCGCATTTCCTCGGCCATTGCGTCGCGCAGCGCTTCGCGCATGGTCATCGTCACCATCTCGGTGCCGGCCGGGATATCCGCATCGGGTGCGATCTTTTGCTGCGGCGGCGCGACCGCGGCCGGCGCGCCCTGCGATGCAGGCTCGCCGGCATTGTCGTCGGCCTTGGCGACCGGCTGCGCATCCGTCTGCTGCCTGGCGGCAGCCGGTGCTTCGACGGACGACGCATCCTCGCCGTCGCCGGCCAGCACCGCGATCACCGAATTGACGGCGACGTCCTGCGTGCCTTCGGGAACGACGATCCGGGCGAGCGTGCCTTCATCGACGGCCTCGACTTCCATCGTTGCCTTGTCGGTCTCGATCTCGGCGATCACATCGCCGGATCTGACCTTGTCGCCTTCCTTCTTGAGCCACTTGGCAAGGTTGCCCTTTTCCATCGTCGGCGACAAAGCGGGCATCAGAACTTCAATCGGCATGACCGTTACACGCTCTCACGATAGACGTCGGTATAAAGCTCGCTCGCATCCGGTTCCGGATCGTTGGTCGCGAACTCGGCCGCCTCGTTGACGATGCTACGCACCGTGGCGTCGATCTTCTTCAGATCGTCTTCGGTGGCGTATTTCTTCTCCAGAATGCGCGCGCGCACCTGCTCGATCGGGTCCTGTCCGGTGCGCACCTTGTCGACTTCCTCACGCGTGCGGTACTTCGCCGGATCGGACATCGAATGACCGCGATAGCGATAGGTCAGCATCTCAAGAATATACGGTCCCTTGCCGGCACGGCACCAGGCAACCGCCTTCTCGCCCGCCGCCTTCACGGCGCGCACATCCATGCCGTCGACCTGTTCGCCGGGAATGTTGAACGAGACGCCGCGTCTGGAAAAATCCGTCTGCGCCGAAGCACGGTTGACCGCCGTGCCCATCGCGTAGCGATTGTTCTCGATCACGTAGATCACGGGGAGCTTCCACAGCTCCGCCATGTTGAAGCTCTCGTAGACCTGGCCCTGATTGGCCGCGCCGTCGCCGAAGTAAGTGATGGAGACGTGGTCGTTGCCGCGATAGCGGTTGGAGAACGCGAGCCCGGTGCCGAGCGGCACCTGCGCGCCGACGATGCCGTGGCCGCCGTAGAAGCCCTTGCTCACGGAGAACATGTGCATCGAGCCGCCCTTGCCGCGCGAATATCCGCCGCGGCGGCCGGTCAGTTCCGCCATCACGCCCTTCGGGTCCATGCCGCAAGCCAGCATGTGGCCGTGATCGCGATAGCCGGTGATCACCTGATCGCCATCCTTGAGCGACATCTGCATGCCGACGACCACGGCTTCCTGCCCGATATAGAGATGGCAGAAACCGCCGATCAAACCCATGCCGTACATCTGACCCGCCTTCTCCTCGAAGCGGCGGATCAGCAGCATGTCATGATAGGCCTGCAGCTCGCGGTCCTTGCCGAAGGGCTGACCGGCATTGCCGGCGGCAGCGGTCTTGCGGGCGGGAGCGTCCGAGGCGGCACGTCTCTCTGCACTTGCTGATGATTTCTTCTTGTTAGCGACTGCCATGGCACTTCCTAAACATGACACTCCTTGTGCGCGCCTTGTGCGTGAACTCCCTGCCGATGACACATGCTGGCCAGAGCAGACCTGCGCGTCACCGAACGAAGATGCGCATAACCTACATTGCCGCGCGGTGGAAGCGCGAGCAAGGCGTGAACACGTCGCATTGTGAAGGGTTATCGCGCTGCACAAGAGCGCAGCGACGCAACACGAAATTCTGCGTCGAACTTACTGCGTTTTCAGCAATAAGGTTGCGTCGCGCGGATCGGCATAATCAAGCAGTGCCCGAGCCCGCTCGTCGAGCATGTCAGGATCGAGCCGCTCGGATTGCAGCAGCGAGACGCGATGCTCCCAGCTCGCGCGATCTCGTTTCAATCGTAACAGTTCGCCCTCGAGGCGCGCGATCTCGACCTCGACCTGCTGCTGGGCACGCAGACCGTGATTGCCGGTGAAGGCGTGAACGCCGAAATAGCCGATGAACATCGCCGCAAGCGAGTACAAGGCAATCGCTGTTAGAATCGCGCGGCGACGACGATGTGAAACCATGCCAGCATGAGAACACGCCGGCCGTTAAAACCGCTTTAACGATGCCGCCATCGCAGGCGGCGCGCGATCACAGCCGGTTGCGGTATTCGTTGAGCAGGAAATTGCCGACCCGCTTGCCGCGGTTGCGGAAGAATTTCAGCGCGCCCTGGTCGACGAAATAGGTCAGCAGGATGGAATCCCGCGTCGTCACTTCCGGGCCGACCGGGTCGGCCGAATGCCAGGTGTCGGTACCCACCGCGAAAGCATAGCCGCTGTTCGGGACGAACTTCATCTGCGTCACTTTCGGCATGCTGCCGTCCGGCAGCTTGTCGTGGAAGATGGTGCCGATGCCGCTGTTGGCGCTGTCGCGCGGCAGATAGAACTGGACGGTGATACCCTTCCAGCGTGTATCGGTGTGCGGCGTGATCAGATAGCCGGGGATATCGCGGGTGAGGATCGGGATCGGATACATCCCGACCTTCGCGTATCCGGGCCCGAAGCGCTTCTCCAGCCCCGGCGCCAGCTTGCGACGGAATGCCTCTTTCACCGGCTCCGAACACAAAGCGCGGCCGACGATGCTCCAGACGGCCTTCTTCTCCGGCGGCAGGTGCCGGATATATTCGGGAAACAGGTCGATCTTGACCCGCGTATGGGTGCCGTCCGACAGGTCGTGGCCGCGGCTGCGGCCATGCATCGGACGGTAGTCCGCGGCGACCGGCATCGCGGCGAGCATCGCCGCATAGACCTCGTCGGGAAACACCCGGTCGAATTCGAGGTGGTAGAACGGACGCGCATCGCTGCGCGCCGCATCCACCGCGCAAGCGACGACGGTGGCAAGCGCATCGGCCGAAAAGTTTATTCCCGATGACGTCCGGTCAAGCATGGCATCGCACCCGTTTCCGCTGGCGGCCGAATCCGGCGGCCCGCAACCATTGAATGGCCACTATAACGTCCCCCGCGGGGGCGCGCAGCACCCCTCCCGCCGGCTTTCGCCCCCGATCAGCGCCGGCTCTGCCGGAACACGTCGCGGCCACCGAAGCGGGCCTGCGGGCCCAGTTCCTGCTCGATGCGCAGGAGCTGGTTGTACTTGGCGGTACGGTCGGAACGCGCCAGGGAGCCGGTCTTGATCTGTCCGCAATTGGTGGCGACGGCGAGGTCGGCGATGGTCGAATCCTCGGTCTCGCCGGAGCGGTGCGACATCACCGCCGTGTAGCCGGCCTTGTGCGCCATTTCGACGGTGGCCAGCGTTTCGGTCAGCGTGCCGATCTGGTTCACCTTCACCAGAATCGAATTGCCGAGCCCGTCGGCGATCCCCTGCGACAGCCGCGCGACATTGGTCACGAACAGATCGTCGCCAACGAGCTGGCACTTGCTGCCGGTCAGGTCGGTGAGGATCTTCCAGCCCTCCATGTCGTCCTCGGCCATGCCGTCCTCGATCGAGACGATCGGGTAGCGGCCGACGAGATCGGCAAGGTATTGCGCCTGCTCCGCTTTGGAGCGGGTCTTGCCCTCGCCGTCGTAGACATAGGCACCGTCCTTGAAGAACTCCGTCGAGGCGCAGTCGAGCGCCAGCACGACATCGATCCCCGGCTTGAAGCCGGCCTTCTCGATCGAGGTCATGACGAAGTCCAGCGCCGCATCGGCGGACTGCAGGTTCGGCGCGAAGCCGCCCTCGTCGCCGACATTGGTGGCATGGCCCGCCTGCTTGAGGCCGGCCTTGAGCGTGTGGAACACCTCGACGCCCATGCGCAGCGACTCTGAGAAGGTCGCGCCGCCGACCGGCATGATCATGAATTCCTGGAAATCGATCGGATTGTCCGCATGCGCGCCGCCATTGATGATGTTCATCATCGGCACCGGCAGCAGCCGTGCGGCGGGGCCGCCGACATAGCGGTAAAGCGGCATCTGGCTGGACTGCGCCGCGGCCTTCGCCACCGCCAGCGATACGCCGAGAATGGCATTGGCGCCGAGCCGCGCCTTGTTGGGGGTCCCGTCGAGCGCGATCATCGTCTCGTCGATGGTGGCCTGCGCCTGCGCATCCATGCCTCCGACGGCGTCGAAGATCTCGCCGTTGACCGCATCGACGGCCATGCGCACGCCCTTGCCGAGATAGCGCGTCTTGTCGCCGTCGCGCAGTTCAACTGCTTCGTGCGCGCCGGTCGAAGCGCCGGACGGCACTGCTGCGCGGCCGAACGAGCCGTCCTCCAGAAGCACATCGACCTCGACTGTCGGGTTGCCGCGGCTGTCGAGGATTTCGCGTCCGGTGATGTCGATGATGGCGGTCATGGCAGTCTGAGGTTTCCCTGGCTCGAACGTGGATGCCGGGCTTCTACAGGATCGCCGCCGCGCTGACCATGTCCACGGTGGTGCTGTCTGCGGCGATTGTGCCTGCCGTGCCCCGCGTCGACGCCTGTCCCCCTGTCCCCTTGCAGGGCGGGGTAAACCGGGGCATGCCACGGCCGCATAGGAGATCACCGAATGGCCCGGACATCGTCGCCCCGCAGATCCAAAGCCGGACGCAAAACCGGACAGTTGCAACTCGGCCGCCAAAGCCGCCTGCCCGCCTCGCCCGGCGAAGCGGTGCTCGACCGCGTGCCCAATCCCCACGCCGACACCCATTACGTGACGCGCTTCACCGCCCCTGAATTCACCACCCTGTGCCCGATCACCGGCCAGCCGGATTTTGCGCATCTGGTGATCGACTATGTGCCGGGCCGCTGGCTGGTGGAATCGAAGTCGCTGAAGCTCTACCTCGCCAGCTTCCGCAACCACGGCGCCTTCCACGAAGACTGCACGGTCGGCATCGGCAAACACCTCGTCGCGCTGCTCAAGCCGCGCTGGCTGCGGATCGGCGGCTACTGGTATCCGCGCGGCGGCATCCCGATCGACGTCTTCTGGCAGGCCGGCAGGCTGCCGGCGGGCGTCTGGGTGCCGGATCAGGGCGTCGCGCCCTATCGCGGTCGCGGCTGACCGGACACTAGTCGCCGGCGGCCCGGCGCAGCGTCACGCTGGCGACGAAGCCGGCGCTCGCTAAAATGGCCGCGACGGTGAGCAAGGTGGGGCCCACGCCGGCTGCCGCGAAGCCCCAGCCGTAGATCAGCGGCCCGACCGCCTGACCGAAGAAGAACGCGGCCGAGTGAACGGCGAGCGCCGAGCCGCGCGCCGCCGGTACCAGTTCGGTGACGACGACCTGAATGTAACCGTGCAGGAAATACATGCCGAAGCCGAGCAGCAGAAAGTTCGCGAACTCGTAAGGCCACGGCAGGCGCAGCGCGGTGACCAGAAACGACAGTCCCATCATCAGGCCGCCCGCCAGCATCAGCCGGTGCCCGGCGACATAGCGCAGCAACGTCGATACCGTCACGGTGTAGAGGATCGCGCCGATGCCGAAACCGGCGATGACGATACCGGCGATGGCCGCGCGCCCCTCCCCGTCGCCAGCCAGCAGATTGGCGACGTGCGGAAACAGGCCGAACACCAGCATCGCTTCGACAAAGACGATGCCGAAGCAGTACTTCGCCTGCGGCTTGCGGAAGATCGCGCGATAGTTCGGAACGACGCTCGACAGATCGAAGCGTCCCGGCGCCGCATCGGCGATCCGGCGAAAGCCGGACAGCGCCATGACGAATACCAGGAGGCCGATCCCTGCATTGACAGCGAACACAGAGCGCCACCCGAACAAATCGCCGAGCACGCCGGCGCCGGATGCACCGAGCAGATTTCCCATCATCGCCGCCGCCAGCAACCGGCCGATGGCGACCTGCCGCGTCTCCACCGGAAAGCGATCGCCGACCAGCGCCAGCGCGATCGGAAAAATTCCGCCGGCGGCGATGCCCGCCAGCGCCCGCATCGCCATCAGCATCGGGAAATTCACCGCCAGCATCGCCGCTGCCGACGACAGAACCAGCAGCGACAGACATACGGTCATCAATCGCGTTTTGCTGACCATGTCGGCAAGCGGGCCGAGAACCGGCTGCACCGCCGCATAGGGCAAGGCAAAAGCGCTGGCCAAAAGTGCCGCCGTCGCCGGGGTGACATCGAAGGTCGACGCGATCTGCAGCATCACCGGGTCGGTGGCGCGCGTCGCCAGCGTGGTCGCGAACGCTACGAACGCAACGAGGTTGAGCAGGTTCATGGGGCGGCCGGCGTGCGGAACCTGACTATGGCTTCGTCAGCCGGTCGAACGCCATGAGCTTCTGCAGCAGCCCCTCCAGTGCGCGAAGCGGCACCATGTTGGGGCCATCCGAGGGCGCATTATCCGGGTCCTGGTGCGTCTCGATGAACACGCCGGCGACGCCGACGGCGACCGCGGCACGCGCCAGCACCGGGACGAATTCCCGCTCTCCGCCCGACGACGTGCCCTGTCCGCCCGGTTGCTGCACGGAATGCGTCGCGTCGAAGATCACCGGCGCGCCGGTGTCGCGCGCCAAGATCGGCAGCGCCCGCATGTCGGAGACCAGCGTATTGTAACCGAACGACGCGCCGCGCTCGGTGACCAGTACGGCGCCGTTGCCGGCACCGGTGATCTTGGCAACGACGTTCTTCATGTCCCAGGGCGCCAGGAACTGCCCTTTCTTGACGTTGACGACACGGCCGGTCTGCGCCGCCGCGACCAGCAGATCGGTCTGCCGGCAGAGAAACGCCGGAATTTGCAGCACGTCGACTGCCTGAGCCGCCGCCGCGCACTGCGCTGCCTCGTGCACATCCGTGAGGACCGGAATGCCGAGGGTCTCGCGGATCTCGGCAAAGACCGGCAGCGCCTGTTCCAGCCCGACACCGCGCGCGCTGCCGGCGCTGGTGCGGTTCGCCTTGTCGAACGATGTCTTGAAGACGAGACCGATGCCGACGCGCGCGGCGATCTCCTTGAGCGCCGATGCCATTTCCAGCGCATGCGCCCGGCTTTCCAGTTGGCACGGTCCGGCGATCAGCGTCAGCGGCAGCGCATTGCCGAAGCGGACATTGCCAACGGACACGACGGACTGGGCTTTCGTTGCAACCGGTGTCTGGGTCATGGGAGATTCATCATCAGGGGAAGGTCGTCACGGATTCGCGGCTGCTGCTGGCGCGGACCATGACCGGCAGTCCGGCCGGGGTCAACGCTCCCCGCCGTCTTCAAACACGATGGTTGCGCCCATCGCCACGTCGGGCGCGACGACGATGCGGTCCGAGCCAATATCGGCCTCGATCTCGCCGGCCGCGAGCGCATCCTCCGCTGATGCGATGTCGGCTACGCGGAACCGCAGCGCCGCCAGCCTTATGCCGTCGCCCTCCGGCGGAGGGGTGTCATAGGCGGCGCGGAAGGCATCCGGCGTCAGTACGGCGATCTCGCCCCTTGCCGTCTGCGCAATCAGTCCGCCGGCCATGACGTCGACCTCCGGCCGCCCGGTGAACGCTGCGACGAAATCGCGATGCAGTGTCGGATCGGCGGCGACCAGCACGACTCCGGCAACCGCGCCGGCGCTGTTGGCATGCTGCTGGAACTGCGGGTTCCAGAAATTCTCCGGAAAGTGCTGCTGGCAGACGGCAAAGCCGGCTCGCGAGGCGCGCGGATCCCGCGCAAACGCCAGCGAAAAGGCGACGGTGACCTCGCTGCCGTCCGGCCGCGTGCCTGCCCGCTCGAAGCGCAGAGCGTTACCGCTTGCGGTAATACCGCTCTTCTGGAAGGCCGCGGCATCGGCAGCGGCATCGACCGATTCCAGGATGAGCAGGGACAAGCCCTCGCCGTGCGCGAGAAAATCCCGGTTGAAGGCGCCGAACATGCGCGAGAAACCGTCGGTGCCGAGTTTGTCCGGCTCGGCAACGGTCAGCAATTCGACGAAGAACCCGGGCACCTGCACGACATGATTATGCGTGCCCCACGGATGCCGGTTGCGCGCGCCGACAGTGAAGCCCAGCCGGCGATAGAAATGCGCGGCCGCTTCAAGGTCGTGAACCGCATGTACGGTATGATCCAGTCCGGCAGGCATCTGCGCTCGTTAGCACAAAACGCTGCCGCGCGCAGGATGGCGCGGGCATCGCGCCCTGCAGAAGGAGCAGTCAGGTACGGCTGGACGGACCGGCCGAACGTGCGGCCGGTCCGTTCGTTGCAGTCATCGGATCACCCGGCTTACGCGATGGTGCACGATGGCGGGATGCATGCCGAAGCCGCCCGGCGCGCAGGCGCGCCAGTAGCCGTGGACATCGATCTCTCTGTAGGACTCGGTATTGACCCAGCAGAGATTGCCGAGCCGGTCGACGCCACCCGGATCATGGATGGGGGCCGCATTCGGTTCGGGGAACCACATCTGCGCGTTTGCGGTCGTGGCGGTTGCGGCGGCGATGGTCGCCATGCTGGCGGCCACCGCGATAGCCGTGACGAATTTGGGCATTGGTCCATACCCCTTGATCAATCACGTCGCCTCCACGCACCAGTCGACTGCCGCGCGGCCTGTTCTTCAAATCACGAAGATGGGAGAGCGGCGCCGCGCTTCTCACAAATTCGCGACGCCGGCGCGATCGGGGGTGTCGGCCCCATCGGGCGGCTGGCGTCAAGCCGCGCCGGGCGACTACCGTGTTTTGAAAAAGAAGCCTGGAACAAGCCTTAAACGAGTCGGCTTTGCTCCAGAGCCGCCTCGATGAAGGACGCAAACAGCGGGTGCGGCTCGAACGGCCGGGACTTCAGTTCCGGATGGAACTGGACGCCGATGAACCACGGATGGTCCTCATATTCGACGATCTCCGGCAGGACGCCGTCCGGCGACATGCCGGAAAACCGCATGCCGCGCTGTTCGAGCCGGTCCTTGTAATTGGTGTTCACCTCGTAGCGATGGCGGTGGCGCTCGGAAATCTCCGTGGCGCCGTAGACCGCGGCCACCCGGCTGCCGCGTGTCAGCATCGCCGGATAGGCGCCGAGCCGCATCGTCCCGCCAAGATCGCCGGCCGCGGTCCGCTTCTGCAATTCGTTGCCCTGCAGCCATTCGGTCATCAGGCCGACGACCGGCTCCGTCGTCTCGCCGAACTCGGTGGAGTTGGCATCGTCGATGCCGCACAGATTGCGCGCCGCCTCGATCACCGCCATCTGCATGCCGAAGCAGATGCCGAAATAGGGAACGCTGCGCTCGCGCGCGAACTGAACCGCGCGGATTTTGCCTTCCGCTCCGCGCTGCCCGAAACCGCCGGGCACCAGGATGCCGTTGACATGTTCGAGGAACGGCGCCGGGTCCTCCTTCTCGAACACCTCGGCTTCGATCCAGTCGAGATTGACCTTCACCTTGTTGGCGACGCCGCCATGCGAGAGGGCCTCGATCAGCGACTTATAGGCATCCTTCATGCCGGTATATTTGCCGACGATGGCGATGGTGACATCGCCTTCCGGATTGCGGATGCGGTCGTTGATCGTCTGCCAGCGGCTCAGATCGGGCGCGGCGCTGGCGTCGATGCCGAACGCATCCAGCACTTCGCGGTCGAGCCCCGCCGCGTGATAGCCTTCCGGCACGGCATAGATGTTGTCGACGTCGCGCGCCTCGATCACCGCGCTTTCGCGGACATTGCAGAACAGCGCGAGCTTGCGCCGCTCGCCGGCCGGGATCGGCCGGTCGGTGCGACACAACAGAATGTCCGGCTGGATGCCGATCGAGCGCAGTTCCTTGACCGAGTGCTGTGTCGGCTTCGTCTTCAGTTCGCCGGCGCTCGGAATATAGGGCAGCAGCGTCAGATGGATGTAGATCGCGTGGTTGCGCGGCAGATCGTTGCCGAGCTGACGGATCGCCTCGAAATACGGCAGTCCCTCGATGTCGCCGACGGTGCCGCCGATCTCGCATAGCACGAAATCGAACTCGTCGTTGCCTTCGCGGACGAAGTCCTTGATGGCGTTGGTGACGTGCGGGATGACCTGGATGGTGGCGCCGAGATAGTCGCCGCGGCGCTCGCGGGTCAGGATGTCCTGATAGATCTTGCCGGTGGTGATGTTGTCGCGCCTGTTGGCGGGACGGCCGGTGAACCGCTCGTAGTGGCCGAGATCGAGGTCGGTCTCGGCGCCGTCGTCGGTGACGAAGCATTCGCCGTGCTGATACGGCGACATCGTGCCAGGATCGACATTGAGATACGGATCGAGCTTGCGCAGCCGGACCTTGTAGCCGCGAGCCTGCAGCAGCGCGCCGAGCGCCGCCGATGCAAGCCCCTTGCCGAGGGAAGAAACCACGCCGCCGGTGATGAAAATATAGCGCGCCATGGGATTCACGCTTTACGTCGCGGGCATCGATTCGACGAGGCGGGAATCGGCCGCCGCCGCCGGACTGCGTCGAGAAGGTTGTCGCATTAATTCAAAAAGCACCGTCGTTCCAGAACGATAAGCTGATATTTTCATCTCACGCACAAAACTGTGGTCAACGCCGTCCGGCGTCCGACCCGCAAAAGAAGAAGGGCCGGTAATGGCCGGCCCTTCGGGGTGAGGATCACTGCGAGCGGGGCACTTGCGGACCCGCCGGCGCCGGAGCCTCCGGCGGATTGGTACTTTGTTTCAGCGTATCGAGGATGCCGCCGCTGCCGCCGCCGAGCGCCGGCAGGCTGCCCGGCGCGGCCGGCGCCTGCTGTGTCTGACCGCCGAGGATCGATGCCGGCCGCCGGTCGGAGGTCGCCAGGACCGACAGAACGAGGCTGGTCACGAAGAAACAGCCGGCGACGATGGCGGTGGCGCGCGTCAACGCATTGGTGGTGCCGCGGCTGGTCATGAAACCGCCGCCGCCGCCGATGCCGAGCCCGCCGCCTTCCGAGCGCTGCAACAGCACGAGGCCGATCAGGGCCAGAACCAGCATCAGGTGGATGACAATGACGACGTGCTGCATAAAACCCTCAACCCGTCCGGCGCGGGCCGCCTGCCGGAACCGTACCGGTCATATAGGAATTCGCCGCGGTCTCTACACCAGGAGCGCCACGATTTCCACCCCGCCCGCGACCTTGCCGCTCAGGCGTAGGCCGCGAGAATCCCGAGGAAATCCGTGGCTTTCAGGCTAGCGCCGCCGACCAGCGCGCCGTCGACGTCGGCCACCGCCATCAGTTCCGTCGCATTGGCCGGTTTCACCGAGCCGCCATAGAGGATACGGATCGCGCCGCCCGCCTCGCCGTAGCGCGCGACCAGGCGCTTGCGGATCGTCGCATGGACCTCGCCGACATCGGCGGCGGTCGGGGTCAGGCCGGTACCGATCGCCCAGATGGGCTCGTAGGCGACCACCAGATTGGCGCCATCGGCACCGTCCGGCAGCGATCCGTCGAGCTGCGCACCGATGACGCGCAGCGTGTCGCCGGTCTCGCGTTCGCTGCGGTGTTCGCCGACGCAGACGATTGCCGTCAGGCCGGCCCGCCAGGCCGCCTGCGCCTTCGCCCGCACATCGGCGTCGGTTTCGCCATGGTCGGTGCGCCGTTCCGAATGACCGACGATGACCGCTGTGGCGCCGGCATCCGCCAGCATCTCGGCGGCGATGTCGCCGGTGTGCGCCCCCGATTCGGCGGCGTGGCAATCCTGTCCGCCGACGCGGACCGGACCGGATTCCATCGCGCGCGCGAATTCCGCGACCAGGGTCGCCGGCGGACAAACCAGAATATCGACCCGCGCGGCAACGGCGGCTACGCCGCCGGCGATCTTGCGCAGTTCTTCAATGGAGGCACTGCGCCCGTTCATCTTCCAGTTGCCCGCCACCAGCGGGCGCGGCCGCGCGCTCGTCGTGTTGGCCATAAGACCTCTCTGTGCCCTTTGCGCCTCTATACGTTATACGTTCGCGCATAATTCCCGGCCGCAGCGGTTAGCAGAGCCGCGCGGCGAAGGCCAGACATCGGCCGCGCCGCGTGCTGAGACCCGCCGCCGCAGCCGATCCGTGTTTGGTTGCAAGACCTTGGACCCGTCTCTATAGTCCGCCGCCACAACGCCGCGCGGTGCTCGCGCGTGGTAACAGACTCCTCCCACACGATCAGGCGGAACGATGCTTCGAGGTATTCAAAACGCCTCCAGGAACTGGCTCGGCAAAATTGTCATGACGCTGGTGATGGGGCTGCTGGTGGTCAGCTTTGCAGTCTGGGGCATCGGCGACATTTTCCGCGGCTTCGGCCTGTCGACGGTCGCCAAGATCGGCAAGACCGAAATCAGCATCGAGCAGTTCCGTTCCTATTATAACGAGCGCCTGCAGGCGCTGAGCCGGCAGATCGGCCGACCGCTGTCGTCGGAGCAGGCGCGCGCGCTGGGGCTCGACCGCCAGATCATCGGGCAACTGGTCGCCGAATCGACGCTCGACGAACGGGCGCGCGATCTGCGCCTCAACCTGTCGGACGCCGAGATCGCGCAGCAGATCAGGAACGACAAGAATTTCGCCGGTCCGTCCGGTCAATTCGATCACGCCCGGTTCGAGGCGCTGATCCGCAACGCCGGCTACAACGAAGCCCGCTACATCGGCGAGCAGCGGCGCACGCTGCTGCGGCGAGAACTGGCCGACACCATCGCCGGTCAGATCGGCGCGCCGAACGTCGTCCTGGCGGCAATCCAGCGCTTCCAGGAGGAAACCCGCACGCTCGATTATCTGACGCTCGGCGCCGCGCAGGCCGGGGACATTCCGGCCCCCACCGCCGAAGAGCTGACCGCCTATTTCGACGAGCGGAAAATCCTGTTCCGCGCGCCGGAATATCGCAAGGTCGTGCTCGTCTCGCTGACGCCGGCCGACCAGGCGCGCTGGCAGACGGTGCCCGACGCCGAAGCACGCAAAATCTACGACGAGGATATCGACAAATACGGCACGCCGGAGCGTCGCCATATCCGGCAGATCGTTTTCCAGAATGCCGACGAGGCGCGCGCTGCCTCCGAAAAGATCGCCGGTGGCGCCACGTTCGACAGCATTGCCGCTGAACGTGGAATGAAGCCGCAGGACACGGATCTCGGGACGGTCACCAAAACTGCGCTCGTCGATCCGGCGATCGCCGATGCGGCCTTCGCGTTGAAGGAGGGCGAAACCAGCGCCCCGGTCAAGGGTCGTTTCGGCACGGTGATTTTACAAGCCGTGAAGATCGAGCCGGGACAGACGAAACCGTTCGCCGACGTCGCACAGCAGATCAAGAACGAGATCGCGCTCTCGCGGGCCCGCTCCGAGATGGTCGATCTGCAGAACAAGATCGAGGACGCGCGCGCCGGTGGCGACACGCTCGCCGAAGCGGCGCAGAAAGCCGGCATCACCACGCGCACCATCGAGGCGATCGACCGTTCCGGCCGCGCACCCGACGGAGCGCAGGTCACCAACCTGCCGCAGGGCGTCGACCTGCTGCCGCAGATCTTTGCCACCGAAATCGGCGTCGAGACCGACCCCGTCCAGATTCCAGATGGCGGTTACGTCTGGTTCGAGGTCACCGGCATCACGCCGGCCCGCGAGCGTACGCTCGACGAGGTCAAGCCGCAGGTCGAGGCCCGCTGGCGCGACGACGAGATCGCCAAGCGGCTGAAGACCAAGGCTGAAGACATCGCCGGCAGGCTCAAGGCGGGCGAGAAGATGGACGCCGTCGCCGCGGCAGCGGGCGTCAAGGTCGAACAGGCCAAGGACATCAAGCGCAACGCCGCCGGCGGACCGCTGCCGCAGACGGTCGTCGATGCGGCGTTCCGCACGCCGAAAGACGGGGTCGGCAGCGTCGAAGGCGCGCAGCCGACCGATCGCATCGTCTTTCGTGTCGCCGCGATCAACGATCCTGGATTCGATCCTGCGTCCGACCAGATGAAGCAACTGGCCGATACGTTGAAGCCGGCTTTCGCCGAAAGCGTGCTCAACGAATATATCGCCCGGCTGCAGGCCGATTACGGCGTCAGCATCAATTCGACGGTGTTCAATCAGGTCGTGGGCGGCAGTTCGGCCGATAACTGACCCCATATAACGAGTCCTATGCAGATCGAGCCGTCCGAATCCGCTTTTGCGCGGCGCTACGAGCGCGGCGAACCGCAGGTCGTCTGGACCACGCTGGTCGCCGATCTCGAGACGCCCGTTTCCACCTTTCTCAAGATCGGCGATGGCAAGCCGATGAGCTTCCTGCTCGAATCGGTCGAGGGCGGCGCAGTGCGCGGCCGCTATTCGGTGATCGGCCTCGAACCGGATCTCATCTGGCGCGCCAATGGCGAGCAGGCCGAAATCAACCGGCGCGCCCGCTTCGATGCCGACGCATTCGAGCCCTGCCCCGCGGCGCCTCTGGCGTCGCTGCGGCAGTTGCTGGCGGAAAGCCGCATCGACCTGCCGGAAGAACTGCCGCCGATGGCGGCCGGCGTATTCGGCTATCTCGGCTACGACACGGTGCGGCTTCTCGAAAAGCTGCCGGCGCCCAATCCCGACGTGCTCGGCATTCCGGATGCGGTACTGGTCCGGCCGACGCTGATCGTCGTGTTCGATGCCGTCCGGGATTCGATCCTCGTCGTCACGCCGGTTCGGCCCGAAGCCGGCGTCGATGCGAAAACGGCGCTGGCACGGGCGGCTGACCGCCTCACCGGAATCGTCGACAGCCTCGATCGCCCGCTCGACAAGTCTGCCGCGGTCGAGCCCGGGCCGATCACCGCGACGCCGCAATCGAATACGAGTCCGGACGACTATCGTGCGATGACGCTGCGGGCGAAGGAATACATCCGCGCGGGCGACATCTTCCAGGTGGTGCTGTCGCAGCGGTTCGAGGCGCCATTCACGCTGCCGCCCTTCGCGCTCTACCGGGCGCTGCGGCGGGTCAATCCGGCGCCGTTTCTCTATTTTCTCGACTTCGGCTCCTATGCCGTCGCCGGATCGAGTCCGGAGATCCTCGTCCGCGCGCGCGGCGGCCGCGTCACCATCCGGCCGATCGCCGGCACGCGCCCGCGCGGCGCGACGCCGCACGAGGACAAGGCGCTGGAAGAGGAGCTGCTGGCCGATCCGAAAGAGCGCGCCGAGCATCTGATGCTGCTCGATCTCGGCCGCAACGACATCGGCCGCGTTGCCAGGACCAGCAGCGTCGAGGTGACCGACCAGTTCTTCATCGAGCGCTACAGCCAGGTGATGCACATCGTCTCCAACGTCGAGGGCGATCTGGCCGAAGGCAAGGACGCGCTCGACGCGCTGGCCGCCGGTTTTCCTGCCGGCACCGTTTCCGGCGCGCCGAAGATCCGCGCCATGCAGATCATCGACGAACTGGAGAAGGAGAAGCGCGGCCTCTACGCCGGTTGCGTCGGCTATTTCTCCGCCGCCGGCGAGATGGACACCTGCATCGTGCTTCGCACCGCGCTGATCAAGGACGGCCGTATGTATGTGCAGGCCGGCGCCGGCATCGTCGCCGACAGCGATCCGGCCGCCGAGCAGCAGGAATGCGTCAACAAGGCGAAGGCATTGTTCCGCGCCGCCGAGGAAGCGCGCCGCTTCGCCAGCGCCACGGGGCGCGGCCAGTAGGCGGCCGCGCAGCGACCGCCGCAGTGAGCCCCTGCCGGCCGGGAACCGCGCCTTGACCCTCTCCCGGGCGCGCCTTAAGACCCAGAGAACGCGCAAGAACAGGTCAAGATGATCGTCCTGATCGACAATTACGACAGCTTCACCTTCAATCTCGTCCACTATCTCGGCGAATTGGGGGTGGAGGCCGTCGTCCACCGCAACGATCAGGTGACCGCCGATACCGTTCTCGCGGCCGATCCCGATGCCATCGTGCTCTCGCCCGGCCCCTGCACGCCCAACGAGGCCGGCATCTGCCTCGATCTGATCGACAAGGCTTCCGCCCGCATCCCGATGCTCGGCGTCTGCCTCGGCCATCAGGCGATCGGCCAGGCGTTCGGCGGGCATGTCGTGCGCGCAGCCGAGCCGATGCATGGCAAACTGTCGGAGATCGTGCATCGCGGCGAGAGCGTCTTCCGCGGCATCAACGGACCGTTCAGGGCGACGCGCTATCATTCGCTGGTCGTCGACGCCGACCGTGTCCCGGCGAGCCTGACGGTCACCGCACGGACGCACGACAATCTGGTGATGGGTCTTGCGCATAACGAACGGCCGGTGCACGGCGTGCAGTTCCATCCGGAAAGTATCGCCTCCGAGCATGGCCATCTGATCCTGAAGAATTTCCTTGAGCTCGCGGCGCAATGGAATGCGACGCAGCGCCCGCCCCGCAAACAGACAGTGCATTGAGGCGATTATGGCCGACGAATTCCGCGCATTGATCGCCAAGGTCGCCACCGGCGCGCCGCTCACGCGCGACGAAGCGGCACTCGCCTTCGACCGCATGATGTCCGGCGAAGCGACGCCCTCGCAGATGGGTGCGCTGCTGATGGGGCTGCGGGTGCGCGGCGAGACGGTCGACGAAATCACCGGCGCGGTGACCACGATGCGCGCCAAGATGCTGAAAGTGGCAGCACCGGCCGAGGCTGTCGATATCGTCGGCACCGGTGGCGATGCCTCCGGCTCGTACAATATCTCGACCTGCGCGGCTTTCATTGCCGCCGGCGCAGGCATCCCTGTCGCCAAGCACGGAAACCGCGCCCTCTCCTCGAAATCCGGTTCCGCCGACGTGCTCGGCGCGCTCGGCGTGATGATCGACCTCAATCCGGCACAGGTCGGTCGCTGCATCCGGGAAGCCGGCATCGGCTTCATGTTCGCGCCGGCGCATCACCCG
This sequence comes from Pseudolabrys sp., assembly GCA_035556795.1. Classification (GTDB taxonomy): domain Bacteria; phylum Pseudomonadota; class Alphaproteobacteria; order Rhizobiales; family Xanthobacteraceae; genus Pseudolabrys. The sequence goes on from DATMEV010000070.1 coordinate 34,876, forward strand.
GCGATGAAGAATGTCGGGCCGACGCGCGTCGAACTGGGCACCCGCACCATCTTCAACCTGCTCGGTCCGCTGTCCAACCCGGCGGGCGTCAAGCGGCAGATGATCGGCGTGTTCTCGCGCCAGTGGATCGAGCCCATGGCGCATGTGCTGAAGAATCTCGGCGCCGACGCGATCTGGGTGGTACACGGCTCCGACGGGCTCGACGAGATCACCACCACCGGCCCGACGGCGGTGGCGGCGCTGGAAAACGGCGAGGTCCGAACCTTCGAAATCAATCCCGCCGATGTCGGGCTGAAACCCGCGAGCGCGGATGATCTGCGGGGCGGCGACGCCACGCGCAACGCCGAGGCGCTGCTCGATGTGCTCAACGGCGCAAAGACGGCATTCCGCGATATCGCCGTCCTCAATGCCGCCGCGGCGATTGTCGTCTCCGGCAAAGCCCGGGACCTGCAGGACGGCGTCGAACAGGCGGCCAGGGCCGTCGACAGCGGTGCAGCCAAGGCGCGGCTCGACAAGCTTATCGCCGTGTCGAACGCATGAGGCGGCAGTCATGACGCAGGCGTCGGACATTCTGGCCAAGATCGAAGCCTACAAGCGCGAGGAGATCGCGGCGGCGAAGCGACAGCACTCCTTCGCCGACCTCGAAAGCGCGGCGCGGGCGCTGCCGCCGCCGCGCGGTTTCCTCAGGGCGATCGAAAGCCGCGTCGCCGCCGGGGACTATGCGCTGATTTCCGAGATCAAGAAGGCGAGCCCGTCGAAGGGGCTGATCCGTGCCGATTTCGATCCGCCGCAACTGGCCAGGGCTTACGAAGACGGCGGCGCCACCTGTCTTTCAGTGCTCACCGATACGCCGTCGTTCCAGGGGAGCCCGGAGTTTCTGACCGCGGCACGCGCCGCCACCGGGCTGCCGGCGCTGCGCAAGGACTTCATGTACGAGCCCTATCAGGTGGCGGAAGCACGCGCCTGGGGCGCCGACTGCATTCTCATCATCCTCGCAGCGGTGAGCGACCAGGCCGCGCAGGAATTGGAAGATGCAGCATTTTCAATGGAGATAGACGTTCTTCTTGAAGTTCATGATGAGTCTGAACTCGAGCGCGCCCTGCGGCTGAAATCACGGCTCGTCGGAGTCAACAATCGCGATTTGCGCACCTTCAAGACCACGCTGGCGACCAGCGAGCGGCTGGCGCCGCTCATTCCGTGTGACCGCATCGCGGTCGGTGAAAGCGGCCTCAATACGCCGGCGGACCTCCAGCGCCTCGCGGCCTGCGGAATATCGACATTCCTGATCGGCGAGAGCCTGATGCGGCAGGCGGACGTCGCCGCCGCCACGCGCACGCTGCTTGCGCGTGCACCGCAGACGGCGGCGGGCTAGGTCGTGGCCAGAAAAACCGGCAGCACCCTCACCCATATCGGCGCCGGCGGTGAGGCGCATATGGTCGACGTCTCCGCCAAGCCGGCGACCGAGCGGGTGGCCGTCGCCGAAGGCCGCGTCCGGATGCGCCCCGAGACGCTGGCGCTGGTACGCAAGGGCAACGCCAAGAAGGGCGACGTACTCGGCGCCGCACGCATTGCCGGCATCATGGCCGCCAAGCGCACGCACGAACTGATCCCACTGTGCCACCCGCTTGCGATCACCAAGGTGACGGTGGACATCGAGCCGGACGGTGAGCGCGGCCTGCGCGTGCAGGCGACCGTGAAGGTCACCGGCCAGACCGGGGTCGAGATGGAGGCGCTGACCGCCGTCTCTGTCGCCTGCCTGACCATCTACGATATGGTCAAGGCGGTGGAGCGGACGATGCGGATCGAAGGCATTCGCCTGCTCGAAAAAGCCGGCGGCAAATCCGGGCATTTTCGCGCGAGGGAGTGAAAGCCGTGGCGTTGATGCCGGTCGCCGATGCACTGGCGAAGGTGCTGGAAGACGCTGGACCACTGGCCACGGAAACCGTCGGACTCGAAGAAGCCTGCGGACGCGTGCTGGCGCAGGATCTCGCGGCGCGACGCACGCAGCCGCCAGCAGACGTGTCGGCGATGGACGGCTATGCGGTGCGCGCCGCCGACGTGACGCAGCGCCCGGTCACGCTCACCGTTATCGGGGAAATCGCCGCCGGCCGCCCCTTTACCGGCCGCATCGAAGCCGGACAGGCCGCCCGCATCTTCACCGGCGGCGTGATGCCGGACGGCGCCGACAGCGTCGTCATCCAGGAAGACACCCAGCGCCACGGCGACGCGGTGGTGATCAACTATGTCCCCAACGCCGGCGCACATATCCGCCGCGCCGGCATCGACTTCAAGGAAGGGGCAACCCTGCTGACGCGCGGCCAGCGGCTCAACGAGCGCGACCTGATGGTCGCCGCAGCGATGAATTACCCGCAGCTCCCGGTCTATCGTCGCCCGCGCCTGCATGTCTTCGGCACCGGCGACGAACTGGTGCCCCCGGGCACGCAGCCGCAAGCCGGTGAGATCGTCTATTCCAACGGCTATGGCCTTGCCGCACTGGCGAGACAGGCCGGCGCCGAAGTGAGCCATGACGGCATCGTCCGCGACGACCTCGACGCGATCATCGCCGCGGTGCGGCGCGCGCGCGACGGCGGTGCGGATATTCTGGCAACCACCGGCGGTGCTTCGGTCGGCGACTACGACCTCGTACAGCAGGCGCTGGCCGCCGAGGGCATGCAGCTGACGTTCTGGAAACTGGCGCTGCGCCCCGGCAAGCCGATGATGCGTGGACGGCTCGGTCGCATGCATGTGCTGGGACTGCCCGGCAATCCGGTCTCGTCCTTCGTCTGTTCGTTCCTGTTTCTGCTGCCGCTGATCCGGAGACTCTCCGGGCTGAGCGACGTGGAAACCTGCCCCGAGCCGGCGATCCTCGGCCGGGCGCTACGGGCCAACGACGTGCGTGCCGAATATCTGCGGGCGACGCTCTCGCGCAACCACGATGGCGACCTCGTCGCCACGCCGTTCACGTCGCAGGATTCCTCGCTGATGGCGACCTTGTCGCGTGCCGAATGCCTGGTGATTCGGCCGCCGCATGCGCCCGCCGCGCAGGCCGGCGAGCGCTGCGACATCGTTAAGCTCGGTTTGTAGCGACTGCTCGCATTGTTCATTGCAAATTAAAGAGTTGCGGAACACATATCGAACAGATAGTGTCCGTTCATGATTTGTTTCTATCGATAACCAGGCTGTCACAGCTCTGGCGTTCGGGTGGGGGAACTTCGCCATGCTGACCCGCAAGCAATTTGAACTGCTGCGCTTCATCCACGAGCGCCTGACCGAAACCGGTGTTCCTCCCTCCTTCGACGAGATGAAGGATGCGCTCGATCTGCGCTCGAAGTCGGGAATCCACCGGTTGATCACCGCGCTGGAAGAGCGCGGCTTCATCCGCCGCCTGCCCAACCGGGCGCGTGCGATCGAGGTCATCAAGCTGCCGGAGTCGGTGCACCACGGCCTGGGCAACCGCGCACGCAAATTCACGCCGAGCGTTATCGAGGGCGATCTCGGCCGCGTCCGGCCGGTCGCTTCGGAAGACGATTCGACAACGAGCGGACGCCCGGTTGCGATCCCGGTGATGGGCCGCATCGCCGCCGGCACCCCGATCGAGGCGATCCAGACGAAAAGCCACGTCATCAACATGCCGGCCGATATGCTGTCGAGCGGCGAGCATTTCGCGCTGGAGGTCCGCGGCGATTCGATGATCGACGCCGGCATCCTCGACGGCGACATGGCGCTGATCCGGCGTACGGAGAGCGCCGACACCGGCGATATCGTGGTGGCACTGATCGACGACGAGGAAGCAACCCTCAAGCGCTTCCGGCGGCGTGGTGCCTCTATCGCACTCGAACCGGCCAACACCTCCTATGAGGTGCGCATCCTGCCGCCCAACCGGGTGCGCATTCAGGGCAAGCTGGTCAGCCTGTTTCGCCGCTATTAAACGGCGGACGGAAACGGCCGGACAAAGGTCGTTTTGCACAAGCCGCCTGAGCCGGAGCGCTGCCTGACACGGGGCGTCCGAGCAGAAACCGCTCGAGACAGAGCGTCCGGTCACGCCTCGCTCACTTAATCTCCCGCTTCCAGGTCTTCCGCGCGCGGTGTCGCATCGGGCGCGGGCGGCCGCATATTGCTTGACGAGCCAGGCGCCGCGGTCGGTGTCGGCGGATCCTGCCGGCTGGCCCAGGGACGACTGGAGCCTTCGGGTCTCGCCACAATCATCCGGAAACCATCGCCGGACGCGAATAACGCCGTCGCGCCAACGTGCCGCCAGACGGCGCGGTCGATCAGCCGCGCCGCGCAGGCGGTCTGCGCCTCGCGCGGACTGACCACCACGGCAGCGGCTCGGCAATCTTCCGCCAGCGCTTCGAGAGTCTGCGCCAGCGCCACCGCGCGCCCGTCCGGCAGACGCAGGATGCAGCCGATCGGGTCGCAGCGTGCCCTCCCCGCCAGAGCCGGATCGGTGACACGACGCGGATCGCCGTCCGCCGCCAGCCAATCGCGCACCGCGAAGCTGTCGCTGCCGGTACGCGCCACTGCAAGCCGCCCGTCGTCACCGCGCACCGCCAGCGCTTTTGCGTCCGCGGCGATCAGGATGTCGGGTTGCGGCGTCGCGACGGCAAGCGCGGCCGCGACGGCGGCAAGCAGTGCCCCGCTCCAGCGCAGCGGCGTCCGCAACAGACAGATCAGCAGCAAGCCGAGCGTGCCGAGCAGCAGCGGGCCGATACCGAAGGCATGGATATGCCCGACGGCGCCCGGCAGGCTGCTGACCCACAGTGCAACACCGGTCATCCAGTCAAGACCGATGCCCATCGCCCGCCAGAATATGTCGTCGTAGCCGAACGGCATGGTCACCGCGCCGAGGATTCCCATCGGCATGACAAAGCCGGAGACCACCGGCATCGCCGCGAGGTTCGACAGGACGCCGTACGGCGCCAGCCGATGGAAGTGATAGGCGGCATAGAGCGTGGTGGCGAGGCCGGCGACCACCGATGCCAGCACCAGGCCGGTGAGTTCGCGCGCACCCCACATCGCCGCTTTTGTTCCCAGCGAACTGTCGTGGTGGGCCCGCCACGGCAGGCCGGATTGATAGCCGGCGACCAACGCGAGGGTGGCGGCAAACGACATCTGGAAGCTCGGATGCACCACCGCTTCCGGGGTCACCAGCAGCACCGCAAATGCGGCAACGGTCAGCGTACGCAGCGTCAGCGCCGGTCTGTCGGCCATGACGCCGATCAGCACGATCGCCACCATGATGTAGGATCGCTGCGTCGCAACCTCGGCGCCGGACAGCACCAGATAGAACGTCGCCGCCGCGAGCGCGGCCAGCGCCGACCACTTCTTGATCGGATAGCGGCCGGAGGCGCCCGGCAGCAGCGCCAGCAGCGCGCGGATCACGAAGAACACGATCCCCGCGACCACCGCCATGTGATAGCCGGAAATCGACAGGACATGCGCGAGGCTGGAGACATACATCGCCTCGTTCACCGCCTCGGAGATCGTGTCGCGTTTGCCGGTGATCAGCGCCGAGGCAATGGCGCCGCGATCGCCCGGCAGCACGGCGCGGATACGATTGTCCATGCCGTCGCGCAGCCCGTCGATCGCCGTCGTGAGACGCAACCGCCAGTCCGGCGCTGCCGGCGGCTCAGCCAGTGTCACCTTGCCAAGGACGAAGCCCGAGGCACCCAGACGCTGGAAAAACATGTCGCGCGCGAAATCGTAGCCACCCGGCCGTAGCGGCGGCAGCGGCGGCGTGAGCCGCGCCTTGAACGCGACAAAGGCGCCGACCGGCGGCGCCGTCCCCTTGCGGACCGACACCCGCACCCGTTCGAGCGCCTGGCGCGCGCCCTCGATGCGGTGGACGCGCACGACGATCCGGTCGCTGCGCGCCCGCTCCTCACGCACTTCGACGAACCCCTGCACCGAGGCACCGAACATCGGCGCGGTCAGCACCGGATGGTCGATCAGTGCGGTCTTCAGCGTCGGGACTGCGAAGCCTGCGGCGATCGCAGCACAACCGAGCGTCAGCGGGAAAGCCACCGACCGCCGTCGCGCGAGCGCCGCTGCGATGATGCCGGCGGCACACAGACCGAGCGTGGCCATGAGCATCGGCTCACGCCACGCCGCGAAATAGAGAACGATGCCGAAACCGAACGCGATCGCCAGCCACGGCATCAACCGGCCGGGCGCGACCTCCGCCGACAGCCATGCGGCAAGCATGTCGCGCAGGGCGCGAACCGGCGCGGCAACGGCGTCGGGCCACAGCGTCGCGGGGCGCGGCTCGTCCCAGAGCGCGTCTGCTGCGCGTGCGCGTGATCGCTTCGGCGACGCCATTCCGCATCACCCCATGCCCGTCGCGATCGTGGCATGGCGGGTGCGAGGCGGCTACGGGATCGAATAGCGAACAAAGGCCCGTTGCTGAGCCCGTTGCTTGGCCCGTTGTTACGCCGGAAACTGCATTCGCGACGCCTCATCGCGGCGCGTTCGTGCAGTTCCTGGTCCGTCATCAATCCTTGGCTTTGACGTAGCTGTCGCGCAGCCCGACCGTGCGGTTGAACACCGGGCGGCCGGGGGCGGAATCGCGATCCAGACAGAAATAGCCCTGCCGCTCGAACTGCATCGGCGCACCTGCATTGGTGGCGACCGCGGCCGGCTCGACCTTCGCGTCCGCGATCACCTCCAGCGAATCCGGATTGAGGTCGGCGGCGAAATTCTCGCCCCCTGCCGGCTCCAGGCTGTTGAACAGCGGGTTGTAGAGACGCACCTCCGCGGTCACCGCGTCGGCTGCCGAAACCCAGTGCAGCGTCGCCTTGACCTTGCGGCCGTCGGGCGCGTTGCCGCCCTTTGTCGCCGGGTCGTAGGTGCAGCGAAGCTCCACGATCTCCCCGGCGGTGTTTTTGATGACCTCGCGGCAGGTGATCAGATAGGCGTAGCGCAAGCGCACTTCCCGTCCCGGCGCCAGCCGGAAGAATTTCTTCGGCGGCTCCTCCATGAAGTCGTCACGCTCGATATAAAGCTCGCGCTGGAACCGGACCTTGCGCGCGCCGGCATCCGGGTTGTCCGGGTGATTGACGGCGTCGAGCTCTTCGCCCTCGCCCTCCGGATAGTTCTCGATCACCACCTTGAGCGGGCGCAGCACCGCCATGCGCCGCTCGGCCGTCCGGTTCAGGCATTCGCGGATCGAGAAATCCAGCATTGCCGTCTCGACGACGCCGTTCGACTTGGCGACGCCGACGCGGCGCACGAAATCGCGGATCGCCTCCGGCGGCACGCCACGGCGACGCAGGCCTGCCAGCGTCGGCATGCGCGGGTCGTCCCAGCCGCCGACATGGCCGCCGCGGACCAGCGCGGTCAGGACGCGCTTCGACAGTACCGTATGCGTCAGGTTGAGCCGCGCGAACTCGTATTGATGCGGCTTCGCCGGCACCGGCAGGTGCTCGATGAACCAGTCGTAGAGCGGCCGATGATCGGCGAACTCCAGGGTGCAGATCGAATGCGAGATGCCTTCGATCGCATCCGACTGGCCGTGGGCGAAATCGTAGCTCGGATAGATTTTCCACTGCGTGCCGGTGCGCGGATGCGGCTCGTGCAGGATGCGGTACATCACCGGATCGCGCAGATTGATGTTGCCGGAAGCCATATCGATCTTGGCGCGCAGCACGCGCGCGCCGTTCGGGAATTCGCCGGCGCGCATGCGGCGGAACAGATCGAGGTTCTCGTCGACGCTGCGGTTGCGGAACGGACTGTTGGTGCCGGCCTCGGTCAGCGTGCCGCGGGTCAGACGGATCTCCTCGGGCGACTGATCGTCGACATAGGCCTTGCCGTCACGGATCAGTTTTTCCGCCCACTCGTAGAGCTGCTCGAAATAATCGGACGCGTGGTAGAGATGCGCGCCCCAGTCGAAGCCGAGCCAGCGCACGTCCGCCTCGATGGCGTCGATATATTCCTGTTCTTCCTTGGTCGGATTGGTGTCGTCGAAGCGCAGGTGACAGCGCCCCGAGAACTCCTCGGCGATCCCGAAATTTAGGCAGATGGATTTGGCGTGGCCGATATGCAGATAGCCGTTCGGTTCCGGCGGAAAGCGGGTAACGACGGAGGTCACCCGCTTCGCGTCGATGTCTTCCCGCACGATGTCGCGGATGAAATCGCGCCCTGTCTCTGCCGCAACGTCCGTCATTCCCCGTGCCTCGCCCATACCTCGTTCATGCCTCGTCTCTGCCCTGCCTCATCGGCCGCTCTTCGCCCGGCAGCGCAGCCTCGTCACAGGCTTGTATATGGGGCTATCTGCCAAAATCCAGCGGCAAGGCCAAGCTGGCGCAACAAGCCGGTTTAAGGCGTCTTTGCGCTTCGTTCACTATGGCGTTTTGCCCTGCCAAATCGCTGCGCTTCTGTGGTACACGGCCGGCCATGAACCAGTCCGTGAGCGAACCAGCCGCGAGCCCAGCAGCCATGAATGGCACAGTTGTCACGCGCTTTGCGCCGTCGCCGACCGGATTTCTGCATATCGGCGGAGCCCGCACCGCCCTGTTCAACTGGCTCTACAGCCGCGGGCGCGGCGGACGCATGCTGCTGCGGATTGAGGACACCGACCGCGAGCGCTCCACCCAGGCGGCGATCGACGCGATCATCGAGGGGCTGAAATGGCTGGGGATCGACTGGGATGGCGAGACCGTCTTCCAGTTCGCCCGCGCCGCGCGGCATCGTCAGGTGGCGGAAGAACTGCTGGCGAAGGGCCACGCCTATTACTGCTATGCGACCCCGGAAGAGCTCACCGCGATGCGCGAGGAGGCGCGCGCTGCCGGCCGCTCCAAGCTCTATGACGGGCGCTGGCGCGACCGCTCGCCTTCCGAGGCGCCGCCCGGCGTCAAGCCGGTGATCCGGCTGAAAGCGCCGCTGACCGGCGAGACGGTGGTCGAAGACCAGGTGCAGGGTCGCGTCGCCTGGCGCAACGAAAACCTCGACGACTTCGTGCTGCTGCGCTCCGACGGCACGCCGACCTACATGCTCGCGGTCGTCGTGGACGACCACGACATGAACGTCACCCACATCATTCGTGGCGACGATCACCTCAACAACGCAGCGCGCCAGACGCAGATCTACGAGGCAATGGGCTGGCCGGTGCCGACGATGGCGCACATCCCGCTGATCCATGGGCCGGACGGATCGAAACTGTCGAAGCGCCATGGCGCGCTCGGCGTCGACGCCTATCGCGACATGGGCTACCTGCCCGCGGCGATGCGGAACTATCTGGTCCGGCTCGGCTGGTCGCATGGCGATCAGGAAGTCTTCACCACCGAGGAGATGATCGCGGCATTCGACCTGCCGCAGGTCGGCCGTTCGCCGGCGCGTTTCGACTTCGCCAAGCTGGAAAATCTCAACGGCCTCTATATGCGCGCCAGTTCGGACGAAACGCTGGCCGCGGAGCTGGAGCGACTGCTGCCGCATATTCCCGGCGGCCCGGCGGTGGCGCAGAAGCTGACGCCGCAGTTGCGCGCTCAACTCGTCAAAGCCATGCCCGGGCTGAAGGAGCGCGCCAAAACGCTGCTCGATCTGTTCGATGGGGCCAGCTTTCTCTGGTCGACGACCCCGCTCACCCTTGATGCAAAGGCTGCGACTATCCTTACGCCCGACGCACGCTCCGTGCTTGCCGGGATCATCCCCGTCTTCGAGGCCAATGACGCCTGGAGCGCCGAATCCACGGAGGCCGACGTCCGGGCATTTGCCGAGCGCGCCGGCCTCAAACTCGGAGCTGTCGCACAGCCGCTGCGCGCCGCGCTTACCGGCCGCACGACGTCGCCACCGATTTTTGATGTCCTTGCCGTGCTGGGCAAGGACGAATGCCTCGCCCGTCTCCGTCATCAGGCAGGCGAGGCGTTGAATTCATTACCGAATCAAGCCTGACGGCCGACGCTCAAAATTCAACCCGCAAGAGTGACTGCCTATTTGCTATGCAGCTTCGCGTTCGCGCGGCTTGCAGGGACAGCAGGGATGCGTTACGCAGCAGCCAAAAGTGAGGGCCGTAACCATGGATGCCACAACACCCGGCAACGAAGGCAAGAACACGTCGCAAAAATCCGCCACGCTTACGGTCGGTAACACCAACTGGGACTTCCCGGTCTACGAGGGGACGATCGGCCCCGACGTAATCGACATCTCGAAGCTGTACGGCAAATCCGGGATGTTCACTTACGACCCCGGCTTCACCTCGACGGGAAGCTGCGAGTCCAAGATCACCTATATCGACGGCGACGCCGGCGTCCTGCTCTATCGCGGCTATCCGATCGAACAGCTCGCCGAGCACGGCGACTTCCTCGAGACCTGCTACCTTCTCCTCTACGGGGAGCTGCCGACGCCGACCCAAAAGGCCGACTTCGACTATCGTGTGACCCGCCACACGATGGTGCACGAGCAGATGAGCCGCTTCCTGCAGGGCTTCCGGCGCGATGCCCACCCGATGGCGGTGATGTGCGGCTGCGTCGGCGCGCTCGCGGCCTTCTATCACGACTCGACCGATATCTCGGATCCGCATCAGCGCATGATCGCGTCGATCCGCATGATCGCGAAGATGCCGACGCTGGCCGCGATGGCCTACAAATACAGCGTTGGGCAGCCGTTCATCTATCCGAAGAACGATCTCGACTATGCGTCGAACTTCCTGCGCATGTGCTACGCGGTGCCGTGCGAGGAATACAAGCCGAACCCGGTGCTGGCCCGGGCGATGGATCGCATCTTCATCCTGCATGCCGACCACGAGCAGAACGCCTCGACGTCGACGGTGCGGCTCTCCGGCTCATCCGGTGCCAACCCGTTCGCCTGCATCGCCGCCGGCATCGCCTGCCTGTGGGGCCCGGCGCATGGCGGCGCCAATGAAGCGGCACTCAAGATGCTGGGCGAGATCGGCTCGGTCGACCGCATCCCGGAATTCATCAAGCGCGCGAAGGACAAGAACGATCCGTTCCGCCTGATGGGCTTCGGTCATCGCGTCTACAAGAACTACGATCCGCGTGCCAAGATCATGCAGAAGACCTGCCACGAGGTCCTCGGCGAACTCGGCATCAAGGACGATCCGCTGCTCGACGTCGCCATGGAGCTCGAAAAGATCGCGCTGCACGACGACTATTTCATCGAGAAGAAGCTCTATCCGAACATCGACTTCTATTCCGGCATCACGCTCAAGGCGATGGGCTTCCCAGTCAGCATGTTCACCGTGCTGTTCGCCGTGGCGCGCACCGTCGGCTGGATCGCGCAGTGGAAGGAGATGATCGAGGATCCGAGCCAGAAGATCGGCCGGCCGCGTCAGCTCTACACCGGCGCGAAGGAGCGCGACTACGTGCCGATCTCCCGGCGCAAATAGGCCGGAAAATAAACGCAGGCATTGAAGCGCGGCCGGGAAATCCGGCCGCGCTTTTTCTATGTGGCTGCGCACGACGGCGTGCACCGTGCCGAAGGCAAGCTCCCGTTCACATGGAATCGGATCGTAGGCGATAGATGACTGTTGATGGCGTTTGCCGCGGCGCGCGGCTTCCCGCTCCGCCGGAAAGTCTCTACGCCGCCATCCTGGCGCCGTCATAGGCCCAGGTCACATAGGCCCCGCCCCAGGTGAAGCCGCCGCCGAAGGCCGCAAACATCAACCGGTCGCCGGTCCGCAGTTGCTGCTCGTAGTCCCACAGGCATAGCGGGATCGTCGCGGCTGTGGTGTTGCCGTATTTCTGGATCGTCAGCATCACCTTGTCCATCGGCAGCCCGATGCGCTGGGCGGTCGTTTCGATGATGCGGATATTGGCCTGATGCGGCACGACCCAGTCGATCATTTCGGTGCGCAGATTGTTGCGCGCCATGATCTCCTGCGTGACCTCGGCCATGCGCGAGACGGCGAACTTATAAACGTGGTTGCCTTCCTGATAGACCGAGTGGAGGCGTCTGGCGACGGTCTCCGCCGTCGGCGGCATGCGGCTGCCGCCGGCTTTCTGGTGCAGATGCTTCATTCCCGATCCATCCGACCGGACGATCGTATCGAGGATACCGTAGCCGTTGGGGCTCGGTTCGAGCAGCACCGCGGCAGCGCCGTCGCCAAACAGCACGCAGGTGGCACGATCAGTATAGTCGACGATGGCGGACATCTTGTCCGCTCCGACGACGATGACCTTCTTGTAGGTCCCGGCCATGATGAACTGGCGGCCCACGGTCAGCGCGTAGATAAAGCCCGAACAGGCTGCCTGCACGTCGAACGAGCCGATCTCGCGAATGCCGACCATGTCGCAGATCAGGTTCGCGGTGCAGGGGTGAACAAAATCCGGCGTCGTCGTCGCACAGATCAGCAGTTCGACCTCGGAGGGATCCGTACCGGTCTTTTCCAGAAGGCCGCGGACCGCCTCCGCTCCCATATGCGAGGTCCCCTTGCCTTCTCCCTTGAGGATATGCCGCTGCCTGATGCCGGTGCGTTCGGTGATCCAGGCGTCGGAGGTATCGACCATCTGCGCCAACTGGTCGTTGGTCAGCACGTCGGGAGGAACATAGCCGTGCACACCGGTGATGGCGGCAATGGGCGGAACAGTTGCGGTCAAACGGGTTATCCGGCTGCGGGCTTTCTGATGGAATGTCCGGACCTTACGACGGGGACGGCGTCAGCGCCACCGACGATTTGCGCGGCGCATCACGTCTTTCGACCATATCGAGGACGGCCTCGGCAGCGCGTTCGGCCGGCGACACCGTTCCGATTTCCATGATCGCATCGAGCCGGGCGAAAGCGGCTAGCTGCGCCTGCCGCTCGGGACTGTCTTGCAGCAAAGGCAGCAAGGCGGAAGCCAGTTGCTCCGGCGTGCAGTCGCGCTGGACGAATTCCGGCACCACGCGCTCGCCAAGGACCAGGTTGGCAAGGATGAACGACGGCACCTGCACAAGAAACCGGGCGACGAGTTCCTCGATCCAGGGAACCTTGTAGGCGGCAACGGTCGGCACCCCGGCCACCGCCAGTTCCAGCGTTCCCGTACCCGATTTGGCGAGCGCTGCGCGCGCGGTCCGGAAAGCAGCGTCTTTCTCGGTGGCCTCAGTTACCACACGGGCCGGAACCGGCCACGCACTGACCGCCGTCCGCACACGCTCCGCCAGATGCGGAACCGCCGGCATGACGACGTCCAGCGGACCGAAGCGGTCACGCACCGCTCTGACCGTGTCACGGAACACCGGCAGCATCCGGGCGAGTTCGCTGCCGCGACTGCCGGGCATCACCAGCAGCACCGGAGGAGACATTTCCCGGCGGCGCGCTTCGGCGGGATCAGGCCGCAATGCGCCGACGCGATCGGTCACCGGATGGCCGACAAACACACAGGGCGGACCGCCGAGGCGGGCATGGATATCCGGTTCGAACGGCAATAGCGCGAGCACCCGATCGATATAACGGCGCATGGCGCGCGCCCGCCATGGCCGCCACGCCCAGACCGATGGCGAGACGTAATCGACGATCGGGATAGTCGGCGCACGGGCCCGCACCCGCTTCGCGACGCGATGGGTAAATTCCGGGCTGTCGATCACCACCAGGATGTCCGGCCGCGCCGCGATCGCCGCGTCGGCCGTCTGGCGGATCCGTTGCAGGATCGTCTTCAGCCGCGCCGGGATCGACATGAAACCAATGACCGCGAGATCGCCGAGCGGAAACGGGCTTACGAGTCCTTCCGCCGCCATTTCGCGGCCGCCGACACCTGAAAAGACGATTGCGCCGCCGGTCCGGGCGCTCAGCGCCCGCATCAGCGCCGCGCCCAGCCGATCACCGGATACTTCGCCGGCGACCAGACAGACGCGCAGCGGCGGCGGCGTCATGACAACGCACCCTCCGGCCGGCAAGCCCGTGCATTATGGTCGTCGATGCCGATGACGAAGATGCCGGCCCGGTCGGCTGCCACTGCGGTCGCTGCCGGCTCGGCGATCACGGTTTCCCCGGCACGCACCGCAATCCCGGCAAGGCCGGCGCGCACGATCTTCTCGACTGTCATCGGCCCGATCGTCGGCAGATCGAAGCGGCGGTCCTGCTGCCGCTTCGGGGCCTTGGCCAGCACGCCGACCCCGGCGGGCAGACGGATGCGGCCGTTCGCGCGCAGATCCGCTACCCGGTCGAGCATGGCGTCGGTGCCCTCGGCGGCTTCGAGCGCCAACACCTGATTGTCAGCGACCACGACCGCCTGACCGGTGTCGAACCGGCTGTTGACGTCAAGAACATCGAACGCCTTGTCGATATCAGCGGTGTCGCCGGCGCGCGGCGCGATGCGCCCAAGCACCCCTTCCGGGACGAGGATTTCCGGCGCGACCTCGTGCGCCCCTACCGGCCGCAGCCCGGCCTTCTCCATCACCCGGCCAAGCGAGGACAACAGATGGTCGTCGCCGCCACGGAAGCCATGCAGGATCGTCGGCAGCATCAGCAGCATGCCGAGATCGAAACGCATCTGCGACCAGGCCGGCCGCACCAGCGAACCAATCATCACCACGTCGCGGCAGCCTTCCTGCGCCGCCAGCCGTTTGAACCGGCCAAACTGGCCGACGGCAATCCAATGATGCGGATAGGACGAGACCCGCGCCGGCTCGACGAATCCGCGGATCGGATAGAGGATGACACGGCGGCCGCGCGCGGCCACCGCATCGGCGACCGCGAACGGCAGCGCCCCTCCGCCGCAGATCAGCGCCAGCGGGCCGTCCCCTGGCGGCGGCCCGTTCATGCGACGTCATCCGCGTCGTCGGTACCGTGCGCGGTCCGTGCCGGGCGCATCAGCGGGCGCGAGCCGCTCTCGCGCAGGAACGCGACGATCTTGCCGACCAACGGATCATCTGCGTAGCGGGTGCTGAAATCCTGCCGGCGCTGCCGCAGCGTTTCCTCGCCGAGGAACAGTTCGCGATAGGCGGTCCGCAAACGATGCATGTCGGCGCGGTTATATCCACGGCGCTTGAGGCCTACGACATTGAGGCCGCCGAGCATTCCACGGTGGCCGATCACCAGGCCGAAGGGAATGACATTGGCGGCAACGCCACCGACACCGGAGACCATCACCCCTTCGCCGATCCGCGTGAACTGATGCACGGCGGAGCCGCCGCCAAGAAACGTGTAGTCTCCGACCACGACATGGCCGCCGAGCAACGCATTGTTGGCGAGCGTCACACGGGAGCCGACGATGCAATCGTGGCCGACATGCGAGCCGACCATGAACAGGCAATGCGCGCCAACGCGGGTAATGCCGCCGCCGCTTTCGGTGCCGGTGTTCATCGTCACATGTTCGCGGATATCGCAGTCGGCGCCGACCTCAAGCTGCGTCGGGCCACCGCGATACGAGGCCGATTGCGGCGCGGTGCCAAGCGACGCGAACGGCTGAATGACAGTACGCGGCCCGATCGTCGTGTGGCCGGCAATGTGCACATGAGCAACGAGCCGGCAGCCCTCGCCGAGCGTGACATGCGGGCCGATCACGCAATACGGGCCAATGGAGACGTCGCGCCCGATCTGCGCACCCGTCTCGATCCGCGCGGTAGGATCGATCGCAGCCATCAGCGTCTCATTCATGTCGTGGCTTTATTCGGTTCGCATCATGGCGCCGAGCTTGCCTTCGGCAACGAGCTCGCCGGCAACCTTCGCTTCGCCGCGATACCACCACATATCGCGGCGGCGCTTGAGAAGCTGGACATGAAACTCCACGGTGTCGCCGGGCACGACCGGCCTGCGGAATTTCGCCTCGTCGATGGTCATGAAATACACATAGGGCGCGGCCGTCTTTCCGGAAGCGAGGATGCAGAGCACCCCGCAGGTCTGCGCCATTCCCTCAAGCAGCAACACCCCCGGCATCACCGGATTATTGGGAAAGTGCCCCATGAAATGCGGCTCGTTGATCGTGCAGTTCTTGATGCCGACCGCGCTCTCCTCGCCATTGATGTTGATGATGCGGTCTACCATCAGAAACGGATAGCGATGCGGCAGACTGCGCAGGATGTCATGAATGCTGGCCGCTCCGAGAGAATCGCTCATTCGCCCGTTTCCTTCTCCGAACTCGAATTCTGTCGCGACAGACGACGCAGGACCAGCACGCTCCGCATCCAGTCGCGCGCCGGCTGCGCCGGAAAACCGCCCCATTTCGTCCCGGCCGGAATATCCTCCATCACCCCGCTCTGCGCAGCGATCTGGGCGCCATCGCCGATCGTCAGGTGGTCCTTGAGACCGGCCTGGCCGCCCAGCAGGACATAATCGCCGATAACCACACTGCCGGAAATGCCGGTTTGCGCGACGACGATGCAGCGCCGGCCGATGGTGACGTTGTGAGCGATCTGCACCAGATTGTCGATCTTGGTCCCCTCGCCGATCACCGTGTCGCGCATGGCGCCGCGGTCGATCGTCGTATTGGCACCCACCTCGACCTCGTCCTGGACGATGACGCGGCCGACCTGCGGCACCTTCTCGTGGCCTTTCGGTCCGGGCAGATAGCCGAAGCCGTCAAGTCCCAGACGAGCGCCGGCATGGATGATAACCCGGTCGCCCACCAGCGCATTGCTGATCGTGGTCCCCGGCCCGATGGCGCAATCGCGACCGATCCGGACCTCCGGTCCGATCACGGCATTGGCGCCGATCAGGGTGCCCGAGCCAATCTCGACATCAGGGCCGATGACGGCACCGGCGTCGACAATCACCGCGTCTTCCAGACGGGCGGTGGGATCGACATGCGCTGCCGGCGACACCCCGGCATTGCCGCAAAACGACGACGGGCGCAGCGCCCCCGGAAACAAGGTGCGCGCGACAGCGACCAGCGCCCGGTACGGTGCCTCGATCTGCAGCGCCACGACATGGGCTGGCACATGTGACATGAGCCGCGGGCTGACGAAGCAGGCCGCCGCATGGGTCCGGGCAAGCTGCGGGACATATTTCGGCTGGTCGACAAAGGTCAGATCAGCCGGTCCGGCCGTATCGACCGGCGCGACATCGAGGATCCGTCTGTCGAGAGCAGCACCGTCCGGCGCTTTCGCGCCGGTCAACGCCACGATGTCGCCAAGGGCCAGACCCTCGGTCTGCTTAAGGAACTGCGGCTCGGTCATGACGCCAACAACGGTGGCGTCGGCCTGTGCCGCGCCAGAAACAGCGATGCCAATCCGGGCGGCGCCTCGATCGCGGGAAGAGCCCCGCGATCAGAACTTGGTGCCGCCGCCGAACCGGAAGACCTGCAGGCGGTCGTTCTTGCCCTTGGTCAAAGCGTAGGCCACGTCGAAGCGCAGCGGTCCGAACGGCGAATCCCAGATCAG
The DNA here is from genome assembly GCA_035556795.1 of Pseudolabrys sp. Classification (GTDB taxonomy): domain Bacteria; phylum Pseudomonadota; class Alphaproteobacteria; order Rhizobiales; family Xanthobacteraceae; genus Pseudolabrys. The sequence goes on from DATMEV010000070.1 coordinate 52,123, forward strand.
GCTGCCGCCGACCGACGAGCGGATCGTCTTGTCGTCGTCGAACAGGAACTGCTCGCCGGGCGAATTCACGTAGGTGGTTGGTCCCTTGTAACCCCAGAGCGAGCCTGCGTCGGCGAAGATTGCAGCCTTGATCCCGACTTCCTTCGGCAGGAAGTAAAGCGGCGTCTGCAATTCGACTGAGGCGCCCCAGTACATCGTGCCGCCCAGCGCGTCGTTGGTGGTGCCGGGCGTGATGTCCCGCGGGCCGATGCCGGCCGGCGCGAAGCCGCGAACCAGGTTCGGACCCATCTGGAAGTGATCCAGCATGCGCAGGTCCTTGTCGCCCCAGCCGGCCATATGGCCACCCTGGAAGCGCAGGACGCTGACGACGTCCGGGAACACTTCGTAGTAGTTGCGAATGTCGCCGGTGGACTTGATGAAGTTCACGTCGCCGCCAACGCCGGCGAAGTCCTGCTTCAGTTCGATCAGCAGGCCATCGGTCGGGTTACGGTTGTTGTCGAGCGTGTTGTAGGCGAGCGTATAGCCGAGCGCCGAAGTCAGAGCGGCACCGCGGCCGAGGTCGGCGCGCACCGGCAGCGAGGCTTCGCCGTCAGTGTAGCACGGATAGGGGGCCACCGAGGGAGGATTGGTGACAGGGATGGCGCAGTTGTTCAGGTTGGTCGGCAGGGTGATTTCGCGGCGGAACAGCGAATAGCGCAGTTGCAGCGACATCTCCTCGGTCAGCGCGATGCCGAGCCGCAGATTGGTGCCGAACGTCTTGGTGTCATAGGAGACATAGTCCGTGGCCAGCGTCTGCTTGGCATAGAGATCGATGCCGAAGCCGAGCCGGTAGCCGAGGAAGAACGGCTCGGCGAACGACAATTCGAAGCCGCGCGAATACTGGCCGTAGGCGACCGATGCGCGCGCGTACTGACCCCGCCCGAGCAGGTTGCGCTCGGCCACTGCGACCTCGGCGAGGAAGCCGTCGGCGGTCGAATAGCCGCCGGAAACCGAGAACTCGCCGGTCGCCTTCTCCTCGACGTCGACATTGACGATGATGCGGTCAGGTGCGGAACCCGGTTCGTTGGTGATCTTGACGGTCTTGAAATAGTCGAGGTTCTTCAGGCGCCGCTCGGCGCGGTCGACCAGCGCACGGTTATAGGCGTCACCCTCGGCGAGATCGAATTCGCGGCGGATGACGTAATCGCGCGTGCGCGTGTTGCCGCGGACATTGATGCGCTCGATATAAACCCGCGCCCCCTCCTCGACCACGAAGACCAGATTGATCCGGCGCTCGGTGAAATTGCGATCGCCGTTCGGCTTCACCGTGGCGAAGGCATAGCCGCGCTTGGCCGCCTCGATGGTCATCGCCTCGACGCTCTTTTCGACCGCCTCGGCATTGTAGACATTGCCCGAGCTCAGCTTCAGGCGCGAGCGCAGGGTCGACGGGTCGATGGCGCGCACGTTCGACACCACGTCGACGGTGCCGACGCGGTACTGCGGGCCCTCGTCGATGCTGAAGGTGACGATGAAACCCTTCTTCGCCGGGTCATATTCGCCAACCGCGGAGACGATGCGGACATCGGCATAGCCGTGCTTGAGGTAGAACCGGCGCAACAGGTCGCGATCGGATTCGATCCGGTCCTGATCGTAGATGTCGGTCGTCTGCAGGAAGCTGAGCCAGTTCGATTCGGTCGTCTTGATGACGTCCTTCAGGCGCGAACTCGAATAGGCCTTGTTGCCGACGAACTCGATATCCTTGACGCCGGTCTTCTCGCCCTCACTGATCTCGAAGACCAGATCGACGCGGTTGTTCGGCAGGTCGATGACCTTGGGCTCGACGCGCACGTCGAAGCGGCCATTCCGCCGGTAAATCTCGATAATGCGCTGGGTGTCGGCCTGCACCACCGGCCGCGACAGGGTACCGCGCGGCTTCGACTGGATCTCGGCGCGAAGCTGATCATCCTTGGTCTTCTTGTTACCCTCGAAGGCAACGCGATTGATGATCTGGTTCTCGACGACGCTGACGACCAGCCGTCCACCGGCCGAGCGGGTGCGCACGTCCTGGAACAGACCGGTGGCGTAGAGCGCCTTGACGCCCTCGTCGATCCGGTAGGCGTCGAGTCGGCCGCCCGGCCCGGCATGGAAATAGGAGCGGATCGTGTCCGCCTCGACGCGGCGGTTGCCCTCGACGACGATGGAGCTGGCCGTTTGCGCATACGCCACCCCGGCGGGCACGCTGACGACAGCAGCCCCGCACACAACCGCTCCGAGGACAGCACAAGCGAAGCTCAGACCTCGCAAAACCCGCACCCGCATTCCCAACGCACCCTCTTGATCCTCACGACGCCCCCCATGAGGGCGGATTCGCGGGATTCTCCCGTCCGATCAGCGACCGTTTGTAGCCGGTTTTTGAGACACCGCAACCTTAACTTCCGGTTGAATTTTTCTTTTTCCCTCAGAAAGTTGCCTTCAAGCCACGGTTACGATGCCGCCAGGTGGATGATGTCATTAAAGGTTGCAAAAATCATCAACATCAGCACCAGCGCCAGACCGATACGGAATCCCACTTCCTGGGCGCGTTCCGATAACGGCCTCCCCCGGGCAGCTTCGATCGCATAGAACAAAAGGTGCCCACCGTCGAGCAGCGGAATTGGAAAAAGGTTAAGCAAACCGATAGAAACCGACAGCACGGCGGCCAGATGCAGCAACGCCACGAAGCCGGCAGTCGCAACCTGCCCCGAAACCTGCGCGATGCGGATCGGCCCGCCGAGTTGATCGGTCGATTCGCGGCCCGAGAAAACGCCGCCGATATAGGCGACGGTCCGGTCGATCACGAACCAGGTTTCGCTCGCCCCCATCGCCACGGCCCGTAACGGCCCGACCCGCTCGGTGCGCACGTCCTCCGGCGACAGCGACCGGGAAATACCGAGCACGCCGATCCGGTGGACATTGCCGAAATTGTCCTTCAGTTCCCGCAGCGTCGGTGTCGCCGTCAGCGTGCGCTGAACGCCACCGCGGTCGATCTCGATGCGCAGCGGTGCGCCGGCGCTCACCGATACGATCCGCTGCATGTCGGAGAAGCTGTCAATCTTGCTGCCGTCGATCGCGGTCACCAGGTCGCCGGGCTGGAAACCGGCCTCGGCGGCGGCGCTGCCGGGCGATACCGTATCGACCCGCGCGGCGCTGATCTGCTTGCCGTAGATCATGAAAATCCCGGCAAAGATGACAATCGCCAGGATGAAATTGGCGATCGGTCCGGCGGCGACAACCGCGGCGCGCGATCCGACCGGCTTATGGAAGAAGCTGGCGCGCTTATCCTCTGCGCTCATCGTCGCCAGCGTATCGTGGTCCGGAGTGCTGGCGGCGCTGTCATCGCCGAGGAACTTGACGTAACCGCCGAGCGGGATGGCGGAGAGTTTCCAGCGTGTCCCGTGGCGATCGTTAAAGCCGACAATCTCCGGGCCGAAGCCCACTGAAAACACCAGCACGCGGATGCCGCGCCAGCGCGCTACCAAAAAATGCCCGAGTTCGTGAAAGAAAACGACGATCGTCAGAACGAACAGAAACGGGATAAGGTATCCAGTTACCCCGTTGCTCAGAATACCGAGGCCGCTCATCAGATCGGTTGTCATGGAAATCCCTCATGCCGCCGGCGGCGTGCATATGACGTCAGGATTAGGATGCCTTTGCGGCAATTTCAGGCAAGAGGGTTAGGGCTAATTCTCTCGCAGCATGGTCAATATCCAGAGCGGCATCGACGCTGTCGGGTTCCCGGGTCAGACCATGTCGCGCCGCCAGCTCCAATGTCTGCTCGACCATTGTCGCGATGCCCGGAAAACCGATGCGTCCGGCCAGGAACTGCATCACGGCAATCTCGTCCGCCGCGTTGAGAACCGTCGTCGCCGCCCCGCCGGTTTCCAGGGCGGCACGCGCCAGCGTCAGGGCCGGAAAGCGGTCGGCGTCCGGTTCCTCGAAGGTCAGATTGCCGATCCGCGCCAGATCGAGCCGCTCGACCGGTCCGTCAATCCGCTGCGGCCAGGCCAGGCAATGCGCGATCGGAATGCGCATATCGGGCGCGCCCATCTGCGCCACCACTGCGCCGTCGCGAAACTCCACCAGCCCGTGAATGAGCGATTGCGGGTGCACCAGCACATCGATATCGCGGCTGGCGAGCGCGAACAGGTGATGCGCCTCGATCAGTTCGAGACCCTTGTTCATCATCGTCGCGGAATCGATGGTCACCTTGTCGCCCATCGACCAGTTGGGATGCCGCAGGGCCTGCGCGGGCGTCGCCATGGCGATGGCGTCGCGCGTCCAGGTCCGGAACGGCCCGCCCGAGGCCGTCAGGATGATACGCCGTACGTCGGCGCGACGACCGGCCCCGAGCGCCTGAAAGATGGCATTGTGCTCGGAATCGACCGGCAGCACGGTAGCGCCGCAGGCCTGTGCACGGCGCATGAACAACGTCCCGGCGCAGACCAGGCTTTCCTTGTTGGCCAGCGCTACAGTTACGCCGCGCTCGATCGCCGCGAGCGTCGGCCGCAACCCCGCCGCGCCGGTGATCGCGGCAAGAACCAGATCGGCCGGCCGCGCAGCCGCTTCGACCAGCGCTTCCTCGCCGGCTGCAGCCTCGATCGCGGTGCCGCTCAGCGCCTCTTTCAGGTCCGGGTACCGCGACGGATCGGCAACGACGGCGAGCTGCGCCCCGACGTCACGCGCCAGCTTCGCCAGTGCTTCGGCGTTGCGGTTGGCGGTCACCGCCACCGTCGCAAAGCGCGCCGGTTCGCGCTTGAGCAGGTCGACCGTGCTGGCGCCGATCGAACCGGTCGCACCGAGCAGACTGATCCGGCGCGGCTCGCCTCCGGCAAGCGCCACCCCGTCCATCTGCGACATGAGATTCATCGCCTCACCATAGCATGAGCCCGCGCGCCGGCGCCTCGATACCGCCCCGCGCAAGCCCGATGACGCTGGCGACCAAGAGCGCAGCCCAGAAACCGTCGATCCGGTCCATCACGCCGCCATGACCGGGGATGAGAAAGCCCGCATCCTTGGCACCGAAGCGACGTTTGATGAAGCTTTCGAGCAGGTCGCCGGCCTGCGAAGCAACCGACAACAGCAGGCCGAGCAGCAGCAGCGGCAGCGCCGGGCTTTCGCTTGCCCGGGCGACGCAGAACGCGGCCAGTACGGCTGCCGCGGCCCCGCCGATCGCGCCGGCCCAGGTCTTGCCGGGACTGATGCGCGGCGCGAGCTTGGCGCCGCCGATCGCGCGGCCGACGAAGTAGCCGGCGATATCCGTCGTCCAGACAACAGCAAAGAGCAGCAGGATGGCCGGCAAGCCATAGGCAGAATCGCTGCGCAACAGCATCGCGCCGGCAAACAGCACCGCCGCATAAAGCACCCCGGCAAACCGCCAGGGCATCAGCGCGCCCGGGCCTTTCACCAGCGTCATCCACTCGTAGAGCACCGCAAGCGTGCCGACCGCCCAGAAGACGGCATAGGGCCAGCCGCCCCAATAGGCGGTGCCGAGCGCCAGCGGTACGAGGACGAGCGCGGCGACGACGCGGACCAGAAGATTGCTGCGAGCAGCCGGCGATCCCGATCCGCGCCCTGTACTGCCCACCGTCACGATCCGGTCTGTGCGATGAGACCGCCGAAGCGCCGCTCGCGACGTCGGTATTCGTCGATCGCCGCCTCCAGCGCCGCGCGATCGAAGTCGGGCCAGAACACCGGCAAAAACACCAGTTCGCTATAGGCAGCCTGCCACAACAGGAAATTCGACAGCCGCTGTTCGCCGCTGGTGCGGATGATAAGATCCGGCGGTGGCAGATCCGGCGCATCGAGATGACCTTCGAGGGTATCCGCCGTCACCTCGGCCTCTGACATCCTGCCGGCCGCGATCTCCTGAAAGACGCGCCGCGCCGCGCGTGCGATCTCCTGCCGTGCACCGTAATTGAAAGCGACGACCAGCGTCAGCCTGTCGTTGGCCGCCGTCAATTCTTCCGCTTCCGTCAGCAGGCGCCGGATATCGACGGCAAGCCCCTCGCGCTCGCCGATCACCCGCACGCGTACGCCGCTGCGATGCAATTCGGCGAGATCGTTGCGGATGAAGCGCCGCAGCAGCCCCATCAAATCGCTGATCTCGCTTTCCGGCCGCGTCCAGTTCTCGGAGCTGAACGAGAAGATCGTGATGATCTCGATGCCGAGTTCGCCCGCCGCCCGTATGCAGCCGCGCAGCGCCTCGACGCCACGGCGATGGCCCTCGAGACGCGGCAATCCCCGCGCCGCCGCCCAGCGACCGTTGCCATCCATGATGATCGCAACATGCCGCGGGCCGCCGGCGGAGGCGGCGCGCATCGGTTCGATCTGCGGCAGGTCGGCCATGGCTGCGATCCTCAAACGGTGAGGATCTCCTTTTCCTTGCCGGCCAGGATGCCATCGATTTCGGAAATCGCCTGATCGGTCGCCTTCTGGATGTCGGCGGAATATTTTTCCTGATCGTCCTCGCTGATCTTGCGATCCTTTTCGAGCTTCTTGACGATGTCGATGCCCTCGCGGCGGACGTGGCGTACAGCCACGCGCGCGGCCTCCGCATATTTGTGGCCGACCTTGACCAGTTCCTTGCGCCGCTCCTCGTTAAGTTCAGGAATCCGCAAGCGGATCACCTGCCCTTCGGTCGCCGGGCTCAGGCCGAGATTGGAATTGACGATCGCTTTTTCGACGGCGTGCACCAGCGACCTGTCCCAGACGTTCACCGAAATCATGCGCGGCTCCGGCACTGTCACCGTGGCGCACTGCGACAAGGGCATATTGGTGCCGTAGGCTTCCACCTGCACCGGATCGAGCATGTGCATCGACGCACGCCCGGTCCGCAATCCGGCAAGTTCGTTCTTCAGCACCTGAATCGACGCCTGCATCTTGCGCTTGAGTTCGCTCAGGTCGTAGCTCTCATTGCTCATCATAATCCCTCGAAGCGGTCATTCGGCGCGCGCTCTCCAGAGCGCGGCGCATTCTAGCTACTGACGATGGTCGAGCGCCCCTGCCCGCGCAAGACCGATGCAATCGCGCCAGCCTCGGCCAGCGAAAACACGATGATAGGCATGCGGTTTTCACGAGCAAGCGCGAAAGCGGCCGCATCCATCACCCGCAGGTCCCGCTCGATCGCCTGCTGATGCGTGAGGTGCGCATAACGCGTTGCGTTCGGGTCCTTCTTCGGGTCGGCACTGTAGATGCCGTCGACATTGGTGGCTTTGAGCACCGCACCGGCGTCAAGTTCAGCGGCGCGCAGAACGGCGGTCGTGTCGGTGGTGAAGAACGGGTTCCCGGTGCCGGCGCACAGCAGGACGATTCGCCCCTTATTCAGATGCTTGAGGGCGCGCGGCCGGTTGTAGCTTTCGCAGACCGAGGGCATCACCAGCGCCGAGAGCGTGCGCGCTTCGATTCCCTGCCGCTCGATGGCTGCCTCGAGCACCAGCGCGTTCATCACGGTCGCCAGCATGCCCATCGTATCGCCGACGGGGCGCGGGACGCCGCGCGCCGACACTTCGACGCCACGGAAAATGTTGCCCCCGCCGATGACGACGGCAACCTCGACCCCCATCCTGGCTGTCGCAACGAGGTCGGCAGCAATGCCGTCGACGACCGATTGGTGGATGCCAAAGCCCTGCGACGCGGCTAGCGCCTCGCCGGAAATCTTGACGACGACCCGCCGATAAGCCGGCTCACTCATGCAACCGATCCCCCAATCCGACTCTCGGCAACGGGATGGAGCTGCCGTTCAATCCCGTTCGACTACCCCTGCCCGGAGGCTGCCGCAACCTCGGCGGCGAAGTCGGATTCCTGCTTCTCAATCCCTTCGCCAAGTGCATAGCGGACGAAGCCGGTGATCTTCACCGGGCCGCCGGCCTTGCTCTCGGCTTCCTTGAGCGCCTGCGCGACGGTCTTGGACGGATCGTGGATATAGGTCTGCTCGAGCAGGCACACTTCCTTGTAGTAGGTCTTCAGGCCGGATTCGACGATCTTGTCGATGACATTGGCGGGTTTGCCCTGCTGCTTGTACTTGTCGGCCAGAATGTCCTTTTCGCGCGCCACCACCGCAGGGTCGAGCCCGGCGGCATCAAGCGCCTGCGGATTGGCAGCGGCGACATGCATCGCCACCATACGGCCGAGCGCAGCCAGTTCGTCGGCCTGTCCGGCAGATTCGAGCGCCACCAGCACGCCGATCTTGCCAAGCCCGTCGGCAACGGAATTGTGCAGATAGGCGCCGATCGCACCCTTGTCGACCGACAGAGCCGCGGCGCGCCGCAGCGTCATATTCTCGCCGATCTTGGCGATGCTCTCCGAAATGGTTTCGGCAATCGTCAGGCTTCCGGCCTTCGCCGCCTTGATCACCTCGACGTCGGCGCCGACGCCGAGCGCTACTCCGGCGATCATCTTGACCAAGCCCTGAAACAGATCGTTGCGGGCAACGAAGTCGGTTTCCGAGTTGACCTCGACGATGGCCGCCTTGGTGCCCTTGACCGCGACGCCGATCAGTCCCTCGGCGGCAACGCGACCGGCCTTCTTGGCGGCCTTGGACAGGCCCTTCTTGCGCAACCAATCCTGCGCCGCCTGCATGTCGCCGTTGGTCTCGGTGAGGGCCGCCTTGCAGTCCATCATGCCTGCGCCGGTGGACTCGCGCAGCGTTTTGATCATTTCGGCGGTAACAGCCATCGGTTTCGTTCCTTCACGCGAAGAGATCAGCAGGCGGACGCCCGCGGCGCCCGCCCATCGGTAGGTAGTCGCTGGCGGCTTATTCTGCCGTCAGCTCCTTGGCCTTGGCGATCCAGCTCTCGACACGGCCCGGCAATCCGACCTCTTCGCCGACATTCTGAGCAGCCTCCGGAGACAATTCGGCGATCTGCGAATAGTGGAAGATGCCAAGATCGTTGAGCTGCTTTTCGATCGCGCCCGACACGCCCGGGAGTTTCTTGAGATCGTCGGCAACGCCGCGCGGACCCGACAGCGCCTCGAAGCCGAGATTGGCAACCGCAGATTCCTCCGGCAGGTCTTCGACGATCGGCTTGGCCGAGGCACCGACATCGATACCGGCCTCGCCCTGCGCGCGCGAAATGCCGTCGATCGCGGCGCGCGCGATCAGGTCGCAGTACAGCGACACGGCGCGGCTGGCGTCGTCGTTACCCGGAATGACATAGCTGATGCCGTTCGGGTCGCAATTGGTGTCGACCACGGCAGCGATCGGAATGCCGAGACGGCGCGCTTCAGCAATCGCGATGTCTTCCTTGTTGGTGTCGATCACGAACAGCATGTCCGGAACGCCGCCCATATCCTTGATGCCGCCGAGCGAACGGTTGAGTTTGTCGCGCTCGCGCGTGAGGTCGAGACGCTCTTTCTTGGTGTAGCCCTGCGCCTCGTTGGAGGCGAGCATCTCGTCGAGCTTGCGCAGCCGCTGGATCGAGCCGGAAATGGTCTTCCAGTTGGTCAGCGTGCCGCCGAGCCAGCGCGAGTTGACGTAGTACTGCGCGCTGCGCTTGGCCGCGTCGGCGATGGCGTCCTGCGCCTGGCGCTTGGTGCCGACGAACAGGATGCGGCCGCCGCGGGCCACGGTGTCGCTCACCGCCTGCAGCGCCCGGTGCAGCAACGGCACGGTCTGCGCGAGATCGACGATGTGAATGTTGTTGCGGGTGCCGAAGATGTATTCGCCCATCTTCGGGTTCCAGCGGTGGGCCTGATGGCCGAAATGCACGCCAGCTTCCAAAAGCTGACGCATCGAAAAGTCAGGAATCGCCATAGTCTTCTCCGGTTGATCCGCCGCGGACATGTGAGACCCGGAACGAGCCGGGGCCACCGGACGGCTATCCCGCCCATTGTCGGGGCGATCGCCAGATCCGCGTGAGTGATGCGCGTGCGTATAAAGGTTGTCCGCCGCCGATGCAAGCGCCGCAATACTTCGGAAACAGATTAACGGGTGACTCTAACCGACTTTGGAAACACGCTTTTCGCCGTTCCGGGACCACTCGATGACGGTCCCTGCTTCGTTGTCGAGCAGCATCTGCAAGTCAAAATAGCGGAATGTCGGCCGCGCGCCGGTGCGGGCCTCCACTGCTTCCTGCCAGGCCGCATTGTGCGCGTGCTCAGCATCAGCCCGAGTCGGCCAGATATAGAGGCCGGCACAAGTCTGCCCGTCCTCCGACAGGAGGTAATGTTTACGCACCAGCTTCGGATTGGCCTGCCAGTGCGGGAGGGTCGCCTTCGCGCCTTCCAGGATCGCGTCCCAGTCGGCGCCTGCCGGCGCGCGGAAGGTCACGAGTTCAACGATCATCCGTCCTCCCCGCGTTTCCTGTTCCTGTCAGTTCCCGGCTGCTCCGCATCCTGCCTACGGCGTGTCCGGGCGGCTAGACGGCCTCGACCTGGACAACGCCTGGCACCGCCTTGATCGCCCCGGCGATCTGCGGCGAGATTTTGAAGCGCCCCGGCAGTCTCACCTGTGCCTCGCTGCCATCGCGCAGTTGCAGCACCAGCGTCACCTCCCCGCCGTCGTGCGTGTCGGTGCGGCTGTCGAGCCGGTAGCGGATGCTGTCGAGCGGGTCGGCGCTGCGCAGGTGAATGCGCAGACCCGCCGGAATGGCCGCCGATACCTCGTCGAGCCGCGTTGCCGACTGGATACGGGCGCGCACCTCCTCGCCCTGCACCTCGCCGCTGAGGAACAGCAGCACGTTGGCACCGGGCTCGAGCAGTTCGCGATACTCGGCGAGCCCCTCCGAGAACACGATGGCCTCATAGTGCCCGGTAGGATCGGACAGGCCGAAGATCCCCATCTTGGTGCCACTCTTGGTTCGCCGTTCCATGCGCGAGACGACGGTCGCACCGACCTTGCCCGCCGTCGCGCCGTTCTTCACCGAATCGCTGAATTCGGCCCAGTTCAGAGCATTCATGCGCTTGAGCGCAGTGGCGTAGTCGTCGAGCGGATGGCCGCTGAGAAAAAATCCGACGGCGTCGTATTCCCGCTTCAGCCGATCGGACGGCAACCACGGCTCGACCTTCGGCAGCACGATCGCCTCCGGCGCACCGCTGCTGCCGAACATGTCGCTCTGGCCAATGACGGCGCTTTCATGCGTGCGCTGCGCACGACCGAGAACCACATCCATCCCGGCAAAGACGCTCGCGCGGTTCGGGTTGAACGCATCGAACGCACCTGCCGCCGCAAGGCTTTCGAGCACACGCTTGTTGACGGCACGCGGATTGATCCGCGCAGCAAAGTCCGCGAGATCAGCAAACGGCTGTGAACCGCGTGCCTCGACGATCGCCTCGACCGCCTGGACGCCGACGCCCTTGAGCGCCGCCAACGCGTAAATGATGGTGCCGTCCTCGACCCCGAACGAGACGCCCGAGCGGTTGATGGACGGCGGATGCAGCGAAATACCCAGCCTGCGCGCCTCGGAACGGAATTCCGACAGCTTGTCGGTATTGTTCATGTCGAGCGTCATGGTCGCTGCCAGAAACTCGACGGGGAAATTCGCTTTCATATAGGCCGTCTGATAGGCGACCAGCGCATAAGCTGCGGCATGGCTTTTATTGAAGCCGTATTCGGCGAAGCGTTCGAGCAGATCGAAAATCGCGTCCGCCTGATCCTTGGAGATGTCGCCCTTGATGCAGCCGGAGACGAACCGGCTGCGCTGCGCTTCCATCTCCTTGCGGATTTTCTTGCCCATCGCGCGACGCAGCAGGTCGGCTTCGCCGAGCGAATATCCGGCGAGGATCTGCGCCGCCTGCATCACCTGCTCCTGGTAGACGATGACGCCGAAGGTCTCTCGCAGCACCTGTTCCAGCTTGGGATGAATGTATTCGGGCTTTTCGAGCCCGTGCTTGCGTGCGCAATAGGTCGGAATGTTCGCCATCGGGCCCGGGCGATACAGCGCGACGAGCGCGATGATGTCCTCGAACCGGTCCGGTCGCATGTCGAGCAGCGCACGCCGCATGCCCTGACTTTCAAGCTGGAAGATGCCGACCGCTTCTGCTCGCGACAGCATTTCGTAAGTCTTCTGATCGTCGAGCGGGATCGTGGCGAGATCGAGTTCGATGCCGCGCCGGTGCACCAGTTTGACTGCCGTCTGCAGCACGGTCAGCGTCTTCAGCCCGAGAAAGTCGAACTTCACCAGGCCCGCCGGCTCGACCCATTTCATGTTGAACTGGGTGACCGGCATATCGGATTTGGGATCGCGATAGAGCGGCACCAGCTCGTTCAGCGGCCGGTCGCCGATGACGATGCCGGCGGCATGTGTCGATGCGTGGCGGGTCAATCCCTCCAGTTTGCGGGCGATGTCGAAGGCGCGTTTGACCACCGGGTTTTCCGCCGCCTCCGCCTGCAGCTTCGGCTCATCCTCGATGGCCCGCGCCAGCGTGATCGGATTGGCGGGGTTCTGCGGCACCAGCTTGCAGAGCTTGTCGACCTGACCGTAGGGCATCTGCAGCACCCGGCCGACGTCGCGCAGCACGCCGCGCGCCTGCAGCGTTCCGAAGGTGATGATCTGTGCCACCTGGTCGCGCCCGTAGCGCTCCTGCACATAGCGGATCACCTCGTCACGGCGGTCCTGGCAGAAGTCGATGTCGAAGTCCGGCATCGACACGCGTTCTGGATTGAGGAAGCGCTCAAACAGCAAGGCAAAGCGCATCGGATCGAGGTCGGTGATGGTCAGCGCATAAGCGACCAGCGATCCGGCGCCCGACCCGCGCCCCGGCCCCACCGGAATGTCGTGCAGCTTCGCCCACTGGATGAAGTCCGAGACGATCAGGAAGTAGCCCGGATACTTCATACGCTCGATGATATCGAGTTCGAACGCCAGCCGCGTGTCGTAATCCTCCTGCGATACGTCAGGCGCCAGACCATGTGCGGCGATCCGTGCCGCCAGGCCGGCCGCGGCGCGCTTGCGCAGCTCCGCCGTTTCGTCAGCCGTCTCCTTGCCCACCGTGAAACGCGGCAGGATCGGCGCACGCGTCCGCGGCCGATAGGCCGAGCGCTCCGCAATCTCGACCGTCGACGCGAGCGCCTCGGGCAGATCCTTGAACAGTGCAGCCATTTCGGCGCGGGTCTTGAAACGATGTTCGACCGTCAATTGCCGGCGGTCGGTCTCCGCCAGGAGCTTGCCCTCGGCGATGCAGATCAGCGCATCATGAGATTCGTAATCGTCGGCCGCAGCAAAATACGGTTCGTTGGTCGCGACAATCGGGATTCCCTTGTCATAGGCAAGATCGAGAAGCACCGGCTCGGCATTGCGCTCCGCCGTCACGCCGTGGCGCTGCAATTCGACATAGAGGCGGTCGCCGAACAGATCGCGCAAGGCGTCGCAGCGCGACTGCGCCAGATGCTCCTGTCCGGCAACGATTGCGGCGTTCAGCGGTCCGCCCGGCCCGCCCGTCAGCGCGATGATCCCGTCGATCTCGCCATTGAGCCAGTCGAGTTGCAGATGCGGCTTGTCGCCCCCTGCCGTTTCCAGAAAGGCGCGCGAATTGAGCCGCATCAGGCTGCGATAGCCGCTTTCCGTCGCGGCGAGCAGGACGACGCGCGGATGGACAACGGCCTGATTGGGGCGTGTCTCGTGATCGCCAAAATCGACCGCCAGCGAACAGCCGACGATCGGCTGGATGCCGCTGGCAGCCATCTTCTCGGAAAATTCCAGCGCACCGAACATGTTGTCGGTGTCGGTCAGCGCCAGCGCCGGTTGCGCGTCCGCCTTGGCGAGCTCCGCGAGTCTGGGGATGCGTAATGCACCTTCCAACAACGAATAGGAGGAGTGCACCCGCAGGTGCACGAAATCGAGTTTGGAGGCCACGGCACTGATTCCCTTTCGGGGATGGTGGGAGCAGGCGCCGCTTCTGTCCACCGCGACGCGCGGCTGCCAACGGCCTTTACCGACTATCCCCAGGTCGCTCCAGTTCTCGCCTTATTCGTTCCCAGCTCGCTCGGAGCGTAACGAGACAAACAAGGGAATGGCCCCGTTTCAGACCGCGCAGATCACCTGCGCCCAGATCGCCACCATTCCAACGAATAGAGCCAGCGACGTCAGCGCTGCCGCTTCATGTACAACCGCCCGGAGCATCACATCCCTCCATGTCAGGTTATCAAGTCAGACTATCAGATCCGTTCGCCCATTGGAACATATGAAGAACATAGTTCATTGTTTGTTCTGTCGTCAAGCGCAATTCAAAACTGAGGCCCACCCATGGCTGGCCAATACCTGAGCGCGCCAGGATGGCGTCGAATCGCCTGTTTTCGTCGGATTTATCTACGCTGACCCAGTGTGGTCGCACTGCCCGCCCCTTCGGGGCCTCGCGCCCAATGGGGCGCTATTCCAGCTCAACCACCAGACCGTCGCGCAGGGTGACCCGCCGATCCATGCGCGCGGCGAGTTCCATATTATGGGTGGCGACGATCGCTGCGAGGCCTGAGGCCCGGACGAGTTGTTCGAGAGCATTGAAGACGTGGTCGGCGGTCTGCGGGTCGAGATTGCCGGTCGGCTCGTCGGCCAACAGCAGGCGCGGCGCATTGGCGACCGCCCGGGCGATCGCCACCCGTTGCTGCTCGCCTCCCGACAATTCCGCCGGCCGGTGTGCGAAGCGTTCGCCAAGGCCCAGATACATGAGCAATTCGCTGGCGCGACGGCGCGCCTCGGGGCGCGACAGGCCACGGATCATTTGCGGCAGCATGACGTTCTCCAGGGCAGAGAACTCCGATAGCAGATGGTGCGACTGATAGACGAAGCCCACTTGCTCGCGCCGCAACCGCGTGCGCTCACCGTCCGACAGATCGGCAGTCGGCTGGCCGTCGATATAGACGTCGCCCTGATCCGGGTGCTCCAGCAATCCCGCGAGATGCAACAGCGTCGATTTTCCAGAACCCGACGGCGCCACCAGCGCCACCGACTGCCCAGCCCACACCGCGAGATCCGCGCCGCGCAGGATGTCGAGCATCGCATCGCCCTGCCGGTAATGCCGCTCCACCTGATGCAGGTAGAGAATTGGAATCTCCTGCTGGGCCTCGTCCGGCAGTTCGTGCTCGGCCTCACTCATAACGCAGCGCCTCCACCGGATCGAGGCGTGCGGCCCGCCAGGACGGGTATAGCGTCGCCAAAAGCGACAGGGTCAGTGCCATGACCACCACGGCTGTGGTTTCGCCGACATCGAGATCGGCGGGCAACCGCGACAGGAAATAAAGTTCCGGAGAGAACAGTTCGGTACTGGTCAACCATGACAGGAACTGCCGGATCGACTCGATATTGCGGCAGACCACGAGTCCGAGGAGAAAGCCCATGATCGTGCCGGTGAAACCGATCGACGCCCCGGTGATCAGGAAGATGCGCGTGATCGCCCCTTGCGTCGCGCCCATCGTGCGCAGGATGGCGATGTCCTGCCCCTTGTCCTTGACCAGCATAATGAGGCCGGAAACGATATTGAGTGCGGCGACCAGCACGATCAAGGTCAAAATCAGGAACATGACGTTCCGTTCGACCTGCAGCGCGTTGAAGAACGTCGCGTTGCGCTGTCGCCAGTCGACGATGAAGATCGGCCGGCCGGCCGCCTCGGATATCGCCTTGCGGAAACTGTCGATCTTGTCCGGATTATCGGTATAGACCTCGATCGCGGTCACGTCGCCGGATCGGTTGAAATAGCTCTGCGCTTCCTTCAGCGGCATGAACACGAACGCCGCATCGTATTCCGACATGCCGATCTCGAACACTGAGGCGATCTTGTAGATCTTGATCCGCGGCGTTGTCCCCATCGGCGTCACCGCCCCCTTCGGCGCGACGAGGGTCAGGTTATCGCCGGCGCGCACCGACAACTGATCCGCCAGCCTGCGACCGATGACGATACCCTGTCCTTCATCGAAGCCTTCAAGCGTGCCTTGCTTGATGTTGTTGGCGATCGAAGGCAGCTTCATCAGGTCAGCGGAGCGGATACCCCGCACCAGGACGCCGCCGGCATTGAAGGGTGACGATGCCAACGCCTGCCCCTCGACGATCGGCGCTGCAAGCCGGACCCCGCCTACGCCGCTGATCCGCGCCGCAACCTCTTCCCAGTCAGTGAGCGGCGACTCCAGCGGCTGGATCAGCAGATGACCGTTGAGGCCGAGGATCTTGTCGAGCAGCTCCTTGCGGAAGCCGTTCATCACCGCCATGACGATGATCAGCGTCGCCACCCCCAGCATGATGCCGAGAAACGAGAAGCCGGCGATGACCGAGATAAAGCCTTCCTTCCGTCGCGCCCGCAGATAGCGCAACGAGAGCATCCATTCGAACGGGGCGAAAGGTCGCGTTCCGGTGGGCTGGTTCATTGAAATGCTTGGTCCCGCGCGCCCCGAATGTTCACACGATTCTGGCGGATTCGTGCCTCGCCGCGCCAATAAAGCCCAGACGACGCACAGAAAACTGGCCGCGCGGCAAGGCGTTTCACCGCGCCAGCCGATCCGTTGCCGCGGCAACCGACATCATTTCGCGGCTACCGTCGGCGCGACGCTTGACCTCGACCTTGCCCTCGGCAAGTCCACGCGGCCCGACCATGACCTGCCACGGAATCCCGATCAGGTCCGTCGCGGCGAATTTGGCACCGGCGCGCTCGTCGAGGTCGTTATAGAGCACCTCGACGCCCTTGGCGCCGAGACTCCGATAGAGTTCTTCGCAGGCGGCATCCGTCGCTGCATCGCCCTGCTTGAGATTGAGGATTGCGACCTTGTAGGGCGCGACCGCCTCCGGCCAGATGATACCGGCCTCGTCATGCGACGCCTCGATGATGGCGGCGACGAGCCGCGACGGACCGATGCCATAGGAGCCCATATGCACCGGTTTCTCGCCGCCTTCACCGGTGGCAACGACCGCATTCATCGGTTCGGAATATTTGGTGCCGAAATAGAAGATGTGCCCAACCTCGATGCCGCGCGCCGAGACCTGCTTATCGGCCGGCAAGCGGCCGAATGCATCGGTCTCATGCTTTTCGGAGGTCGCCGCGTAAAGCGACGTCCATTTGTCGACGGTGGCTTGCAGTCCCGCGACATTATCGAAGTCGACACCCTCATCCGGCACCGGAAAGTCCAGGTAGTCCTTGTGGCAGTAGACCTCGCTCTCGCCGGTGGATGCGAGAATGATGAACTCATGGCTGAGATTGCCGCCGATCGGCCCCGTATCGGCAACCATCGGGATCGAGCGCAGGCCCATGCGGGCGAAGGTGCGCAGATAGGCGACGAACATCTTGTTGTAGGAATGCTGCGCACCCGCCTGGTCGATGTCGAACGAATAGGCGTCCTTCATCAGGAACTCGCGGCCTCGCATCAACCCGAAGCGCGGCCTGACCTCGTCGCGGAACTTCCACTGGATATGATAGAGATTGAGCGGCAGATCCTTGTAGGAGCGGACATAGGCCCGGAAGATATCGGTGATCATCTCCTCGTTGGTCGGGCCATAGAGAATTTCGCGCTCGTGCCGATCCTTGATGCGCAACATCTCCTTGCCGTAGTCGTCGTAACGGCCGCTCTCGCGCCACAAATCCGCCGACTGGATCGTCGGCATCAGCAGTTCGATGGCGCCGGCCCGATTCTGCTCCTCGCGGACGATCTGCACGACCTTCTGCAGAACCCGGAAGCCCAGCGGCAGGAAGGCATAAATGCCGGCGGCTTCCTGTCGCATCATGCCGGCGCGCAGCATCAGCCGGTGCGAAACGATCTCCGCTTCACGCGGCGGCTCACGTAAAATCGGCAGGAAAAACCGGGACAAACGCATGGGCGGACACGATTCGCTGTGACAGAAGGCAGACAGGAGTGAAACCGGATCGGCCGCCAAAACACAAGGGGCGGCCGCGAGAATGACGCCACCATTCCAAAGGGCGGCCCGGCGTGCTAACGCTTGCCCCGGCGAGATTTGATATGCGCGAACTCCGACAGGGACTGACGGCATTGGTGGCGATTTTCGCCATCACCTTGCATTCCCTGCTGGTCACGCTCAGTCCGCAGATCGCCGTTGCCGCGGCCGACCAGTTCGACCCCGCCTCGATCATCTGCCTCAGCGGGCACGGTGCCGGCGTTCCCGGTAACCCGGACACCCCCGCGACCCAGCATAATTGCCAGCAATGCGTGATGTGCGTCGTCCCGGCGCTGGCCGGAGCGGATCAGGTCGCGCTCGTCTGGGAGCCGACGCCTGCCGGCAGTATCGAAACCCCTCCGTCGGAACCGGACCATTTCCTCGTCCGCCACGGACCGCAGCTTCCCCGAGGTCCACCGCTAACTGCCTGACGCCGCGGCTTTGCCGCATGCCTCACCGTTAGCCAGGACCAATGGAGCTATGTCTCGAATTTCATCGCTGAGCAGCCTCGCGCTGCTTGGTCCCCTCGTGTTCAGCGCCGGGGCGCTGGCACAAACGGGACCTGTCCAGATTCCCGAAATCGTTATCAACGCGCAGAATGCCGGCACGCTGACCGCCCCATCGGTCGCAACACAACGGCAGGAGATCGACCAGACTGCCGGGTCTATCGGCTTCCTCGACAGCGAGAGCTTCAAGGAGCGCTACACGAATAATCTCCGGGACATCCTGAAGGATGCGCCCGGCGTGTTGACGCAGGAGCGTTACGGCCAGGAGCTGCGCGTCTCGATACGCGGCTCGGGCATTGCCCGCAGCTTCCATGCCCGCGGCGTCGAAATCCTGCAGGACGGCATTCCGTTCAACGCCGCCGACGGCAGCGGCGACTATTACCAGATCGACCCGCTCGCCGCGCGCGCTATCGGCATCTACAAGGGCGGCAACGGCCTGGCCTACGGCTCGTCCTATCTCGGAGGTGCCATCAACGTCGTCACGCCGACCGCGTATACGGCCGTGGCGCCGAACATGCTGCGCGTCGACGGCGGCAGCTTCGGCACGCTGCGTGGCAATATCCAGGCGTCACGGATCTGGGACAAGGTCGATGCGCTGGCCAATCTGACAGTCTCGCACGCCGACGGCTATCGAGACCATGCTCGCCAGCAATATGAGCATTTCAACGCCAATATCGGCTATCGCGCGACGCCCAATGTCGAGACACGGTTTTATCTCGGCGCCTACCGCACCGACCAGAAACTGCCCGGCAGCCTGACACTTCAGGATGCGCTGACCAATCCACGCATGGCTTCCGCCGCAGCAATGGCGGGCGACCAGGCGCGTAATGTCCGCGCGGAACGCATTGCCAACCGCACGACTTTCAGTCTCGATCATGGCCAGTTCGATATCGACAGCTGGTTCATGCACAAGAACCTCTACCATCCGATCTTCCAGGTGCTCGACCAGGATGGCGTCACCTACGGTATCGCGCCACGCTATACCGGCGAGTTCAGTATCGGTGGTTTCCGCAATCAGACGATCGCCGGCGCACGCTTTTTCGGTGGCAACACCGATGCCCGGCAATTCGTCAACCTCAATGGTGGCCGCGGCGCGCCAACGCTCAATGCGCGTCAGGACGCTTACAATTACGAAGCCTATATCGAGAATCGATTCTTCGTCCTGCCTGAACTGGCAGTGATGACCGGCGCCAAGCTGCTGCATGCCGAGCGGCGCTATACCGACTATGGCGGCCTCGCCGCCAATCCGGTGCCGAAGGCAGATAGCAGCAGTTATGACGGCATCAACCCGAAGATCGGCCTCATCTGGCAACCCCGTCCAGATATCCAGATCTTCGCCGACCTCACGCGCAGCCAGGATAACCCGGATTTCACCGATCTGGCGCAAACGGTAGCGACGACGACGCGTTTCGTGCCGCTCGCGCCGCAAAGAGCCTGGACAGCGGAAGTCGGAACGCGCGGTAAAATCGACCGCCTCGGCTGGGATATCACGCTGTTCCGCTCGGTTGTGCACGACGAACTGCTACAGTTCATCGTCGATCCCAGCACCCCGGCCTCGACGTTCAACGCCGGAACGACAATCCATCAGGGCATTGAGTTCGGCATAAGCGCCGATATCGCGCGCGATATCCTGGCGCCGCAGGCCGGCGATACACTGACGCTGGCACAATTGTGGAACTACAGTGACTTCCGCTTCGACGGCGACCGGCAATACGGCAACAATGCTATCGCTGGCATTCCGCAACATGTGCTGCGGACGGTGCTGACCTATCGTCACGCAAACGGCTTCTACTTCGCACCGTCGGTCGACTGGGTGCCGCAGGGGGCCTTCGTCGATTACGCCAACACGATGCGTGCACCCGGCTATGCCCTGTTCAATGTGCAGACCGGTATCGAGATGGACAACGGCTGGCTGTTTTACATCGAAGGCCGCAATCTGTTCGACAAGCGCATGATCGCTGATTTCGGCACCGTAACCGATGCGCGTACCGCCTCGACAGCAGTGTTCTATCCCGGATCCGGGCGAAGCATTTTCGCAGGCCTGCGCTACGCATTCGATGCTCCGCGCGGCACACGTCCATCATCGCACTAGAAACTGAACAAGGAGATTTTCCATGACACCCTTTCGCATCCTGTTGGGCCTGTCGCTTGCCGCACTCGTCGCAACGCCACTCCTCGCCCAGGAAGCCAAGATAGGCGACCTGCGGATCGAGAAGCCCTGGAGCCGTGCAACGCCGGGCGGCGCCAAGATCGGTGGCGGCTATCTGACGATCGTCAATGACGGTGCTTCTGCCGATCGCCTCATTGCGGTGACAAGCAGTGCGGCCGCGAAAGTCGAGATTCATGAAATGTCGATGCAGAACGGCGTCATGCATATGCAGCCGGTCAAAGGTGGCATCACCGTCGAGCCGCGCAAGACTGTCGCGCTCGCACCCGGCGGCTATCATCTCATGCTGATGAATCTGAAAGCGCCGCTGAAGCAAGGTGACAAGGTGCCGGTTACCCTGGAATTTGAAAAAGCCGGCAAGGTAAATGTCACGCTCGATGTTCAAGGCATCGGCGCGCAGACTCCCGCCGGCGGCAACGGTCACTAGCATCGGACGGAGTACCCCAATGCGCTATTCTTCCGCATTGCTGACACTCGCCACGCTCGCTTTGTCGAGCGTCATCGCGTCGGCACATGTTACGCTGGAAACCCGCGAAGCCTCTATCGGTGCACCGTACAAAGCGGTGTTCAAGGTCGGTCATGGCTGCAACGGGTCGGCCACGATAAAGTTGCGCGTCCGCATTCCCGAGGGTGTCATCGCCGTCAAGCCGATGCCGAAGTCTGGCTGGGACGTGCAGACTGTCACAGGCAAATACGACAAGGGCTATCGGTTCTTTCACGGCGCTACACTGTCGGAAGGCGTCAAGGAGGTCGTCTGGACCGGCAAGCTCGAAGACAAATTCTACGATGAGTTCGTTCTGTCGACCTTCCTGTCCGATGCCCTGCCGGCCGGCGAAACCTTATATTTCCCGGTGGTGCAGGAATGCGAACAGGGCGTGCATCGCTGGATCGAAATCCCCAAGCCTGGGAGTGCGCATGATCTGGCGGAGCCGGCGCCCGGCGTTCGCCTTCAGCCACGGAAATGACGCACGCGCTGCAGCCGCATGTCGGCGCGCCGGTGCGCCGGCTCGTCAAGTCCTGTCGTGCCAGCCTTGGCCAATCAGGGCTGGTGCGGCTGCTGCTCGTTCTGATGCTGTGGCTGGGCGGCGTTGTGCCGGTCGCCGCCCACGCCTCGCTGGTCGCCTCGCAGCCGGCCGACGGCGCGATCGTCGTATCGTCGCCCGCCAATCTCCTGTTGACCTTTAATGAGCCGGTTTCGCCGCGCGTCCTGCGGCTGGTAACGCCGGAAGGTCACACTGTGCCGTTGCCGATCGGCGGCGCCGCGGGCGCCACGCTCACCGTCACCCTGCCTCTTCTTGGTATCGGGACGCACCTGCTGAGTTGGCGGGTGATCTCCGCCGATGGTCATCCGATCGGTGGCTCGCTGGTGTTTTCCATTGGCCGGCCCAGCTCCGTTCCAGGCCTCAGCCAGCAGACTTCATGGCCGGTCCGCGCCGGCATTGCGGCCGCACGGCTCGCCATCTATCTCGGCCTGTTCATCGGCATCGGCGGCGTGTTCTTTGCCGTCTGGATTTCGCCCGTCGGCTCTGCTGCCCGAAAGCTGATCCGAGCGGCGCTCTATTTGGGCGTTGCCGCGATCGGCCCGGCTTTCGTATTCCAGGGCCTCGACATTCTCGGGGCGCCGCTCTCCGGCGCCGTACAGGCGGACACCTGGCAAACGAGCCTGCAGTCGACCTATGCGCTTACCCTTGCGGTTATTGCCATTGCTCTGCTGTTAGCCCTGACAGCCCTTGCCGGGAGCCGTTCCGGTCTTCTTCCCCGACCGTTGGCGATGGCTGCCGTCGCTGGCGCGGGGGTCGCCCTGGCGCTCAGCGGCCATGCCAGCACAGCACCGCCGCAATGGCTGACGCGGCCAGCCGTGTTTCTTCATGTCGTCTGCATTGCTGTCTGGGTCGGCTCGCTGGTTCCTCTCTGCTGCCTGTTGCGGTCCCCCGACGATGACAGATCGGCGCTGTTGCGGTTTTCGGCCTTCATTCCGGTACCGTTCCTTTTGCTGCTTGCCAGCGGGATCGTACTGGCCGTGATTCAGACCGGCTGGTTCGTCGATCTCTGGCACTTTGCCTATGGCCGGATTCTGGCTGCCAAACTGGTGCTGGTTGCTGCCTTGATCGCCATCGCCGCCGTCAATCGGCTGGTGCTGACGCCGAGAATTATCGCCGGTAAAGCCGGTGCCGGGCGGCGTCTGGCGGGTACCGTGCTGGCGGAAATCGTCCTCGTCGCCGGCATTCTCGGCTTGGTGACGCTCTGGCGTTTCACCCCGCCGCCGCGGGCGCTGGCGGCTGCCGAGCCGGCTTTCGTTCATCTTCATGATGGATCGACGATGGCCGACCTTACGCTGACTCCAGGGCGGGCCGGCGCTGTCCTCGCCGAAATCCGGCTCAAACGGGAAGACCTTACCCCGCTGCCGGCCAGAGAGGTCAGGCTGACACTGTCCAATAAAGCAGCGGGAATCGAGCCTATCGTTCGCCCCGGCCGGCAGGATGATGCTACCTGGCGGATCGAGGGGCTGGTCGTCCCTATCCCCGGCCGCTGGGAGGCCGAAATCACCGTCCTGGTCTCGGATTTCGACCAAATCGTTCTCGATGGGCCGGTTGTTTTGCAGCCTTAGCGCGTGACAACGGTTCTGAGGATGCTAAGCTGCCCCATCGTCGGTGCTGCCGGCGAAAAAAGGGCCATTACGGGTACGGGTCTAGGGAGATTGAACAACGGGCACGTCTGCCGGCCCGGCCGGTAAGCGAAGCGCGATATAAAAAAATTCCGCAGGGCTTCGGCCCTGCTTTCTTTTTTGCAGAAGGCTGGGATCGCGATCGCGCCCGAATGTCGTTCCTGCTATCCGGCCCAAGTGCCCGTCAGCGCATGCCGAAGAACTGGGCGATGCCGTCGAGTGTCACCAGCCGATACTCGTAAATCGCCGCGACGATCGCGAAAACGATAGCGGCGATCAGCGTCGTCCACACGAGTTTCATCAGCAGACGCGCCCTGATCGGTGCGCCGGGATCCGTTCCTTCGACAAAATCGCCGTCTTCGTGCTGACTGCGCACGCCCCAAGGCAGCACGGCAAACAGCGTGACCCACCAGATCAGGAAAAAGATCGCAAGCGCGGTGGTCGTAGACATATCAGGCCTGTTCAAGTTCGACGAGCGTTCCGGCGAAATCCTTCGGGTGCAAGAACAGCACCGGCTTGCCGTGTGCCCCAATCTTCGGTTCGCCGTCGCCCAGCACGCGCGCACCGGCGGCTTTCAACCTGTCACGGGCCACGAGAATGTCGTCGACTTCGTAACAAAGATGATGGATGCCGCCGTCCGGGCTCTTTTCGAGAAACTTCCGGATCGGCGAATTCTCGCCCAGCGGTTCGAGCAATTCGATCTTGGTGTTCGGCAGATTGACGAAAACCGTGCTGACGCCGTGATCCGGCTGCGCCACCTTCTCCGACACCTCGGCGCCGAGCGTCTCGCGATAGAGAGCCGCGGCCTTGGCGATATCGCGAACCGCAATGGCGACGTGGTTAAGTCTTCCGATCATAGGCCGTCCCGTCGTTGAAGCCGACGCCCGGTTATACCGCAAGGACGTGAACGTGGCACATGGGCTTCTTGCCCCACCGCTCTGCGACGGTCGAACGCACCGCGCGGCGTACAGATTCCGCAACACTGTCGGGATCGCGCCGGCGGCCGCGCGGCAGCGAATCGAGCGTCTGGTCTATGGCATCCTCGACGATGTCGAACATCGAGCGCCCCGTGTCGTCCTTCTCCGGAATGCCGATCATGTCGAGTTCCGGATCGGTCAGCACTTCGCCGCGCTCGTCGATGGCAATGGCTACGGAGATGACGCCACCGAACGACAGGCGGCGGCGGTCGGCAACGGTACGTGCTTGCGCATCGACCAGCAGTCGTCCGTCCTTGTAGAGCCGCCCGGCCGGCACCTCATCGACGATATCCAGCGATGGCGCCAGCCGGACCAGATCGCCGTTACGGCAGACCAACACATCCGGCACGCCGATCCGTCGTGCCAGCGCCGCGTGCTCGTTCAGATGCAGCGCTTCACCGTGCACCGGAATCAGGATCTTCGGTTTCACCCAGCCGATCATCTCTTCCAGTTCAGCCCGACGGGGATGGCCGGAGACATGCACGAGATGCGTACGGTCGGTGATGACCTCGATCCCCTGTTCGATCAAACCGTTGAGCACCCGGCCAACCGCCTTCTCATTGCCCGGGATCGTGCGCGCCGAGACAATGACCCGGTCGCCGCGCGATAACGTCACGTCCGGATGCTGATCGGCCGCGATGCGCGCGAGCGCCGCGCGCGCCTCGCCCTGGCTGCCGGTGCACAGCGCCACGACTTTGTCGGGCGGCAGATAGCCATAGGCATCCTGACTGCGAAATTCCTGCACGCCATCGAAATTGCCTGTCTCGCGCGCCACCTGGATAACCCGCTCCATGGCGCGGCCCACGACCACCACCTCACGCCCGGCAGCGCGAGCCGCCTGCGCCACAACCTTCAGGCGGCCAACATTAGAGGCAAATGTCGTGACGGCGACCCGGCCGCGTGCCGAGACGATCAGATCGGTGATCGTGCGCGCCACGTCCTGCTCCGAAGGCGAACGGCCCTCGCGAACGGCGTTGGTCGAATCCCCGATCAAAGCGAGACAGCCTTCCTCGCCAAACGCGCGCAGCTTTTTCTCGTCGGTCGGCGGGCCGAGCACCGGCGTCGGATCGATCTTCCAGTCGCCGGTATGCAGAACGCTGCCGGCGGCGGTGCGGATGATCAGCGCATTGGACTCCGGGATCGAATGTGCGACCGACACCATTTCAACATCGAACGGGCCGGCATTGAAGCGCCCACCAACGGGAACAATCGTTACCGGTACTGGCTCGGTGCCGGGTTCGCTGCGTTGCTTGGCTTCGAGCAGCGCCGCCGTGAACGGCGTCGCAAACAGCGGTACCTTCAGCTTCGGCCACAGATCGAGGATCGCGCCGAAGTGATCCTCATGCGCATGGGTAATCACGATGCCGGCCAGGTTCTTCCGTTCCGCGATCAGGTAGCGGATATCCGGCAGCACCAGATCAACGCCCGGCAATTGCTCTTCCGAGGCAAAGGACACGCCGAGATCGACCGCCAGCCATTGGCGCTGACGGACCGGCCCCAGCCCGTAAAGCGACAGGTTCATGCCGATTTCGCCGACGCCGCCAAGCGGCGCAAACACGAGTTCCGTGGCTGGCGACATCGTCACATCTCCTTTGTTTCGACGTTCGCGGCAAAGCCGAACACATCGCCCGCGGACACCGTCTCGATCTGGCCGTCGACCCGTTCAAGCAGCAGGCGGCCATGAGCATCAAGACCGCCAAAGCGTCCGCTCGTCTCGCGATCCGGCAGACGCACGCGGATCGCCTCGCCGATCCGGGTGCCGCGATCGAGCCATTGCTCGCGAACCGCAGCAAAACCTTCTCCGCGCCGCCACTGCCGCAGACGTACCAACATGGCGGCGGAGAGCGCCGCAAAGACGTCTCGCGCATCGACGATGACGCCCTGCGCTGCAATATCCGTCGCCGGCCAGGCCGTCCCTGTCGGGTGGCTCAGGCAATTGATGCCGATACCGATTGCAACGGCCGCACCCTCGGCCTCGATCAAAATCCCGGCTGCCTTGCCGCCGCCGATCAGCACGTCATTCGGCCATTTCAGACCCACCTGCGCAGCGAGCGCCGGCGCGCACTCGCCGATGGCGTCGGCAACGGCCAGCGCGGTGACGAAGGACAGTTCGGGTGCACGGGCCGGCGACGACGGGTCGACCAGTAGCAGCGTAGCAAAGAGATTGCCGGCGTCCGAAATCCAGTTGCGCCCCGAGCGCCCGCGCCCCGCGCGCTGACGGCTGGCAACCACCCACAACGGCCCTGTCTCACCGGCGCGCACCAGCCTCCTCGCCTCGGCATTGGTGGAGTCGAGGACGTCGAAAACGGCCAGACGGACGCCAGCGGCCGCAGCCGCGGGATCAAGTTGCATCTAGAATAGCGATCTCGCCGCCGCCGTCGCTGCTTCCAGCAGCGGCGCCGGATAGAAGAAGAACAGGATGTGGACTA
The DNA here is from genome assembly GCA_035556795.1 of Pseudolabrys sp. Taxonomy (GTDB): domain Bacteria; phylum Pseudomonadota; class Alphaproteobacteria; order Rhizobiales; family Xanthobacteraceae; genus Pseudolabrys. The sequence continues at coordinate 78,689 of DATMEV010000070.1, forward strand.
TCGCCGTCAGCGCGACGATCGCACTGACCGAGCGCGCCACCGGCACAAAGCCCGGCGCCGGCGCGTCGAAATACATCACCTTGACGACGTAGAGATAATAATAGGCTCCGACGACGGAGGTGACGACGCCGATCACCGCCAGCGCATAGAGCCCGGCATCGATCGCCGCCAGGAACACATAGAACTTGGCGAAGAAGCCGGCGAGCGGCGGGATGCCGGCGAGCGAGAACAGCAGCGCGCCAAAGAAGAACGCCAGCGTCGGGTGGCTATCGGCAAAGCCCGCCAGATCGCTGATGTTCTCGACCAGCCCGCCCTCGCGGCGCATCGCTAGCACCATCGCAAAGGCGCCGATCTCCATCACCATGTAGATCGCCATATAGACGAGCACGCCCTGAACGCCTTGCGCGGTGCCGGCGGCAAAGCCGACGAGCGCAAAGCCCATATGAGCGATCGCCGAATAGGCCAGGAGCCGCTTGATATTGCGCTGACCGATAGCGCCGAACGAGCCGAGCGCCATCGACGCTATCGCAACGAACACCACAATCTGGCGCCACTCGTCGGCAATGCCGGGGAATGCGACGATGGTGGTGCGCACGATCATCGCCATGCCCGCGACCTTCACCGCGGAGGCGAAGAACGTCGACACCGGCGTCGGCGCGCCTTCATAGACATCGGGCGTCCACATATGGAACGGCACCGCCGATATCTTGAAACAGAAGCCGACGAACAGAAACACCAGACCGAAGGTCAGCCCGATACCGCCCTGCTGTGCCACCTTGGCAATGTCGGCAAAATTTACCGAGCCGGTAAAGCCATAGACCAGCGACGCACCGTAGAGCAGCATGCCGGAGGACAACGCGCCGAGAACAAAATATTTCAGGCCGGCCTCAGTGGAGCGCACACTGTCCCGGTTCATCGCAGCAACGACGTAAAGCGCCAGCGACATCAGCTCGAGGCCAAGATAAAGCGCGATCAAGTCGTTTGCCGAGATCAGCACCATCATGCCGACCGTCGACAACAGGATCAGTACTGCAAATTCCGGTTTGACGAGTCGCTCCCTGCGCGAGAAGTCGACCGACAGGATGATGACGGCAGCCGAACCGCCGAGCGCCAGCAGCTTCATGAAGCGGGCGAAGTCGTCGACGACGAGGCTGCCCTCGAACGCCAGATGCCGTCCTGCCGGAATCGCGACCACTAAGGCGCCCACGACGGCGAGCAGCACGACCGCCAGAACATTGATAAGCGCCGTACTGCGCCGGCCGCCATAGACCCCGATCAGCAGGAGGGCCATCGCGCCGCCGGCGAGAACCACCTCCGGGAGGGCGACCGCGATCGCGTTGAAGACGTCGTTCATGGGCGCCTCATTGCACCAGCAGCGAGGCGGTTTGCGCCGCCTTGATCGCCGTATTGTAATTTTCGAGCAGGTTGTTGACCGACGCCGCAGACATATCGAGGATCGGTTGCGGCACCACGCCCAGCAGGATCGTCAGTACGACCAGCGGGCCCAGGATCAGCACTTCTCGCCATCCAAGATCGCGAATAGCGGCAAGCGACGGCTTTTCCAGCTTGCCGAAGATCATCTTGCGATAGAGCCACAGCGCATAGCCCGCTGACAGGATGATGCCGGTCGTCGCCAGTACCGCGACAGGGATGTTGGCCTTGAAAGTGCCCATCAGCGTCAGGAACTCGCCGACAAACCCCGACGTCCCCGGTAGACCGACATTGGCCATGGTGAAGACCATGAACACCGCCGCGTAGAGCGGCATCCGGTTCACCAGACCGCCGTAGGCAGCGATCTCGCGCGTATGCATCCGGTCGTAGACCACGCCGACGCACAGGAAGAGCGCACCAGAAACGACACCGTGCGAGATCATCTGGAAAATGCCGCCGGCGACGCCTTGCGTGGTGGCGGCGAAGATACCCATCGTGACGAAGCCCATATGGGCAACCGAAGAATAGGCGATGAGCTTCTTCATATCCTCCTGCATAAGCGCCACCAGCGACGTATAGACGATGGCGATCACCGACATGGCAAACACCAGCGGTGCGAAGTCGTGCGACGCCGCCGGGAACATCGGCAGAGAGAAGCGCAAGAAGCCGTAGCCACCCATCTTCAGCAGGATCGCAGCAAGGATCACGGAGCCTGCAGTCGGGGCCTCCACGTGCGCGTCAGGCAGCCAGGTGTGTACCGGCCACATCGGCATCTTCACCGCAAAGGAAGCAAAGAACGCCAGCCACGCCCATTTCTGCAGTTCCAGCGGAAAACCGTGCTTGAGTAGCGTCGGAATATCAGTTGTCCCGGCGCTCCAGTACATCGCCATGATAGCGAGCAGCATCAGCACGGAGCCAAGCAGCGTGTAGAGGAAGAATTTGAACGTCGCATAGACGCGTCGCGGACCACCCCAGACACCGATGATCAGGAACATCGGAATGAGGCCGCCTTCGAAGAATACATAGAAAAGCACCAGATCGAGCGCGCAGAAGGTGCCGATCATCAGCGTTTCCAGGACCAGAAACGCGATCATGTACTCCTTCACGCGCTTCTGGATGGCTGTCCAGCTCGCCAGGATGCTGATCGGCATGATTGCCGTCGTCAGGATGACGAGCGGCAACGAAATGCCATCCACGCCCACGTGATAGGTGGAAATGCCGAGCCAGCGATAACGCTCCGTGAACTGGAAATCCGCCGAAGACGAATCGAAATGCCAGACGAGCAGCAGCGATACCGCAAAGGTGACGAGCGTCGTCCATAGCGCAACCCAGCGCGCCGTGGTCTTGCCTAGCCGCTCGTCGTTGCACGCCAGCATGATGAACAGCGCGCCGACGACCGGCAGGAAGATGGTGATTGAAAGAATGGGCCAGCTCATCAATGGCTCCCCGGCGCAAACATGAACCAGGTGATGAAGGCGGCAACCCCGATCAACATGGCAAAGGCGTAATGATACAGATAGCCGGTCTGCAGACGCACGACGTTGCGTGTGACGTCAAGCACGCGGGCGGAGACGCCATCCGGCCCGAAGCCGTCGATCAGCCAGCCATCGCCCTGCTTCCAGAACACGCGACCGAGCCACTTGGCGGGCCGGACGAAAATCAGATCGTAGAGCTCGTCGAAGTACCACTTGTTCAGCAGGAAGCGATACAGCCCGTCGTGCTGCCGAGCCAGTTCCACCGGAATGTCGGGGCGGCGGATATAGAACTGCCAGGCAATCAGGAAACCGAGCACCATCATCACCGTCGGCAGCAAGGCAATATGCAACGGAACGTGGTGAATCGCGTCAAGGATATTGTTGTCCTTGGCAAAGGTCAGCGAGTTCCGAAAGAATTCCCCAACGCCATGGCCTGCAAATACTTCCTTGAACGGAAAGCCGGCCACCAGCGAACCGACCGCCAGAACGGCAAGCGGGATCGTCATCACCAGCGGGCTTTCATGCGCCGCCTCGTAGTGGTGCTGATCGTGTGGCTTGCCATGGAAGGTCTTGAACACCAGACGCCATGAATAGAACGAGGTCAGCGCCGCTGCCGCGACGGTGCACAGGAAGGCGTAAAGCGCCATCGGATTATTGCCGACAAACGCCGCCTCGATGATCGCATCCTTGGAATAATAACCAGCGGTCAGCGGAAAACCGGTCAGTGCCAGAGTGCCGACGAGCATCACCGCATAGGTGAACGGGATGCGATCCTTCAGGCCGCCCATATGGCGGATATCCTGCTCGTGATGCATCGCATGAATAACCGAGCCGGAACCAAGGAACAGCAACGCCTTAAAGAAGGCGTGCGTAAACAAGTGGAACATGCCGATGGAATAGGCCCCTACCCCCATCGCCACGAACATGTAGCCAAGCTGCGAGCAGGTCGAATAGGCGATGATCCGCTTGATGTCGTTCTGCACGAGGCCGATCGTCGCTGCGAACAAAGCCGTGGTGGCACCGATCAGCGTCACGAAAGCCTGCGCGTTCGGTGCGAGTTCGAACAACGGCGACAACCGCGCCACCATGAACACGCCTGCCGTCACCATGGTCGCGGCATGAATCAGCGCCGAGACCGGTGTCGGGCCTTCCATCGCGTCAGGCAACCAGGTGTGCAGCAGGAACTGCGCCGACTTGCCCATGGCGCCCATGAACAGCAGCAGACAGATCAGCGTCAGCGCATCGACCTGCCAACCGAAAAAATCGATCGTCTTGCCGGTAAGCGACGGCGCCTGGGCAAAGACAGTATCGAACCCAACGGAGCCGACCAGCATAAAAATGCCGAAGATACCGAGCGCAAAGCCAAAATCGCCGACCCGGTTGACGACGAAAGCCTTGATCGCCGCCGCGTTGGCCTCCGGCTTCTGGTACCAGAAGCCGATCAGCAGATAGCTTGCGAGGCCGACGCCTTCCCAGCCGAAGAACATCTGAACCAGGTTGTCCGACGTCACCAGCATCAGCATGGCGAAGGTAAACAACGACAGGTAGGCGAAGAACCGCGGTCGATACGGGTCTTCCGCCATATATCCCATAGAATAAAGATGGACGAGCGCCGACACCGTGTTGACGACGACAAGCATCACCGCTGTCAGCGTATCGATGCGCAGCGACCAGTTGACCTCGAGTTCGCCGGAGACAATCCACGGCAGGATATCGACGCGCAGATCCTGCTGGCCAAATCCAACCTGAACGAAAGCGACCCATGACAGGATCGCCGAGACGAACAGCAGCGTCGTGGTGATCAGTTCTGCAATCCGCGAACCGGCGGCCGCTGGCTCGTCGTGTGCGTCGTGCGCCGCATGAGCGGCGGCATGGTGTCCTGCGTGAGCTCCTGCATGGCCGTCATCGGCCGGCGGGTTCTGCCCGGGAAAGCGGGCGCGCGCGCCCATTATGGAAATCAGCCCCGCGAGGATCGCACCGAGCAAGGGCAGAAAGACAATCGCCTGATACATGCCGCGTCAGCCCTTCATCAGGTTGATGTCTTCGACGGCGATCGAGCCGCGATTGCGATAATAGGCAACCAGAATTGCCAGACCGATCGCCGCCTCTGCTGCCGCAACAGTCAGCACCAGCAAGGCATAGACCTGCCCGACCATATCCCCGAGATGCGTGGAGAACGCCACCAGGTTGATATTCACGGAGAGCAGGATGAGCTCGACTGACATCAGGATGACGATGACGTTCTTCCGGTTCAGGAAGATGCCGAAAATCCCAAGGGTGAAGACGATCGTCCCAACCGTCAGATAATGACCAAGGCCAATGGCCATCAGACGCCCTCCTTCGCATCGTGCGGCCGCAGCCCCTCGCCCGAGCGCACCTTGCGAATTTCAATGGCCGTCGCCGGCCCCCTCGCCACTTGCGCGGCGATGCTCTGACGACGGACATGGGCACGATGATGCAACGTGAGCACGATCGCGCCGATCATCGCCACCAGCAGCACCAGAGCCGCCGCCTGAAAGAAGTAGACGTATTTCGTATAGAGGATGAGGCCGAGCGCCTCGGTATTGGTGATCTCGTTCACCGGCGGCGTCGGCGACGCCAGGGTGACGTTCGGGTTGACGGCCCATCCGCCGACAACCAGCAACAGCTCCGCGAGCATAATGCAGCCGACGACGGCACCAATCGGCAGATATTGCAGAAACCCTTGTCGCATTTCGGTGAAGTTCACGTCGAGCATCATCACGACGAACAGGAACAGAACCGCAACCGCGCCGACATAGACGAAGATCAGGATCATCGCCAGGAATTCAGCACCCATCAGCACGAACAGCCCGGCGGCGTTGACGAAAGCCAGGATCAGGAACAACACCGAGTGCACAGGATTGCGCGCGGCAATCACCATGAAGGCCGACGCCACGCAGACGCCGCCGAACAGATAAAAGAACAGAGCAGCGATCATGTCAGTCTCCGCTCCTCATCATCGGTACGGCGCATCGAGCGCCATGTTTTTGGCGATCTCGCGCTCCCAGCGGTCACCGTTGGCGAGCAGCCGCTGCTTGTCATAATAAAGTTCCTCGCGCGTTTCGGTCGCGAACTCGAAGTTCGGTCCCTCCACGATTGCATCGACCGGGCAGGCCTCCTGACAGAAGCCGCAATAGATGCACTTCACCATGTCGATGTCGTAGCGCGTGGTGCGCCGCGTGCCGTCGTTGCGCCGCGGGCCGGCCTCGATGGTGATGGCTTGTGCCGGGCAGATCGCCTCGCACAGCTTGCACGCAATGCAACGCTCCTCGCCGTTCGGATAGCGGCGGAGCGCATGCTCTCCACGAAACCGCGGCGAGATCGGCCCCTTCTCGAAGGGATAGTTCAGTGTCGCTTTCGGCTGGAAGAAATAGCGCATGGCCAGCACGAAGCCGACCACGAACTCCCAGAGAAACACCGCCTTGGCTGCGCGATCCAGTCTCATCGCATCCTCACTTCCACAGCAGCGGGCCGTATTGCAGGACGCCGGCGACGATCACCACCATCGCGATCGACAGCGGCAGGAACACCTTCCAGCCCAACCGCATCAACTGGTCGTAGCGGTAGCGCGGCACGATCGCCTTTGCCATGGCAAACAAGAAAAACAGGAACAGCGCCTTGAGCACGAACCAGACAACACCGGGTACCCAGGTGAACGGCGCGAACGGCACCGGCGACAGCCATCCGCCGAGGAACAGAATAGTTCCCATCGAGCACATCGTGGCGATTGCGACGTACTCACCGAGCATGAACATCATGTAGGGCGACGAGCCGTATTCCACCATGAAACCGGCGACGAGTTCGGATTCCGCCTCGACGAGATCAAACGGCGGCCGGTTGGTCTCCGCCAGCGCCGAGACGAAGAACACAACGAACATCGGCAGCAGCGGCAGCCAGTACCAGTTGAACAGACCGTAAGAGCCGTCCTGCGCCTCGACGATCGCCGACAGGTTGAGCGAACCGGCACACAGCAGCACGGTGACAAAAACGAAACCGATCGAAACTTCGTAGGAAACCATCTGCGCGGCGGATCGCAAGGCCGACAGAAACGGATATTTCGAGTTCGACGCCCAGCCACCCATGATGATGCCATAGATGCTGAGCGACGAGATCGCGAAGATATAGAGGATGCCGACATTGATATCGGCGATCATCCAGCCGGCATTCACCGGGATCACCGCCCAGGCGGCAAGCGCCAGTGTGGTCGTGACGAGCGGTGCCAGCACGAAGATACCCTTGTTCGCGCCGGCCGGTATCACCGGCTCCTTGAATACGAACTTGAGCAAATCGGCAAACGACTGGAACAGACCCCACGGCCCGACCACATTCGGACCGCGGCGGATCTGCACCGCCGCCCAGATCTTGCGGTCGGCAAGCAGGATATAGGCGATCGCAACCAGCAGGATGACGAGCAGCAAAACTGACTGCGCCACGATGACGATCAACGGCCAGATGTAACTGGTGAAGAATTCCGCCATGCTACCCACTCTGCCGCCTATTCTGCCGCCGTGCGGGCTGCCTTGCCCGCCAGCGCCGCGCACTCTGCCATCACTGCCGAGGCACGCGCGATCGGATTGGTGAAATAGAAATTCGTCACCGACGAGATAAAGCCCGCTTTGTCGGTGCTGCCGCCCTTGCCGGCAAGCGTCGCGAGATCGTCGATCTTGCCGGGCTCGATCGTGCCGACCCGCAGCAGATGCGGGTGGGCGCGATAGATCGCCTGCCTCAGCGCTGCAAGCGAGTCGTAGGGAAGCGTGCAACCAAGGACGTCGGACAGTGCCCGCAGGATCGCCCAGTCCTCGCGCGCATCGCCGGGCGGGAACGCAGCGCGCGCCGCCATCTGCACTCTTCCTTCGGTGTTGACGTAGATCCCGGACTTCTCCGGATAGGCGGCGCCCGGCAGGATGACGTCGGCACGATGCGCGCCCCGATCACCATGCGTGCCGATATAGACGACGAACGCGCCCGGTTCGACTTCGATCTCGTCGGCGCCGAGCAGGAACAGCACCTGCGTCCCGCCAGCGGCTGTCATCTGGGCCGCCGTCTTGCCGCCGGCATCCGGCACGAAGCCAATATCGAGTGCGCCGACCCGCGAAGCGGCGGAGTGCAGGATGGAAAAACCATTCCAGCCGTCCTTCGCGGCGCCGATATCGCAGGCCACCTTCGCGGCAAGCGCCGCGATAGCAGCGCCATCCGGCCGCGCCAGGGCGCCCGCCCCGATCAGGATCAACGGCCGTTCGGCCTTCTTCAGGATCTCGCCGAAGCGGCTGCCGGCAAGGCCGGCAAGCGTCTCTGTCCCTGCGCCGAGGTAATCGTACGGATAGGTGAGATCGGCCTTCTCGCCGATCAGCGCGATGGGGAAATTGCCGGCGCGCCAGCGCTTGCGAATGCGGGCGTTGAGCACAGCCGCTTCGCGGCGCGGATTGGCGCCGACGATCACCAACGCGTCTGCTTCCTCGATGCCGGCAATCGTCGCATTGAACAGATAGGAGGAACGGCCCCAGCCAGGGTCCACCGCGCAACCATCCTGCCGCGCATCGATATTCGGCGAACCGAGGCGCTGCATCAGATCCTTGAGCGCATACATATCCTCGACCGCCGCCAGATCGCCGGCAATCGCGCCGATCGCCTGCCCGTTGGCGCCACGCAACCGCGCGGCGATGGCGCCAAACGCTTCCGGCCATGTCGCCGGGCGCAAACGGCCATTCTCGCGCAGATACGGCCGGTCGAGGCGCTGGGTCCGCAAGCCGTCGACGACATGCCGGGTCTTGTCCGAAATCCACTCCTCGTTCACCGCGTCGTTCTCGCGCGGCAGGATGCGCATGACCTCGCGCCCGCGTGTATCGATGCGGATCGCCGAACCGACCGCATCCATGACGTCGATCGATTCCGTCTTGTTCAACTCCCACGGGCGCGCAGTGAAGGCATAGGGCTTGCTGGTCAGCGCGCCGACCGGACAGAGATCGACGACATTGCCCTGCAGCTCGGAGGTCATCGCCTGTTCAAGATAGGTGGTGATCTCCATGTCCTCGCCGCGGCCGATGGCGCCCAGTTCAGACACGCCCGCGACCTCGGTCGTGAAACGGATGCAGCGCGTGCAGTGAATGCAGCGGGTCATGATCGTCTTGACCAGCGGCCCGATATACTTGTCCTCGACGGCGCGCTTGTTCTCGACAAAGCGGCTGGAGTCGACACCGTAGGCCATCGCCTGGTCCTGCAGGTCGCATTCGCCACCCTGATCGCAGATCGGGCAATCGAGCGGATGGTTGATGAGCAGGAACTCCATCACCCCTTCGCGCGCCTTCTTCACCATCGGCGACTTGGTGAACATCTGCGGCGGTTCGCCATTGGGGCCAGGCCGCAAATCGCGGACGTTCTGCGCGCAGGAGGCCACCGGCTTCGGCGGCCCGCCCTTCACCTCGATCAGACACATGCGGCAGTTGCCGGCGATCGACAGCCGCTCATGGAAACAGAACCGCGGAATCTCCGCTCCCGCCGCCTCGCAGGCTTGCAGCAGCGTGTACTCCGGCGGAACGTCGATCTCCTGACCGTCGATGATGACTTTGGTCATGATCTACTCCGCCGCTTCCGCAGGCAACGGCTCGGACGCGCGATGATTGTCGGCGCGCGCCGCATAGTCGTCGATCCGCTTCTCGATCTCGTGCCGGAAATGCCGGATCAGCCCCTGGATCGGCCAGGCAGCGGCATCGCCGAGCGCGCAGATCGTGTGGCCTTCGACCTGCGTAGTGACTTCCAGCAACATGCCGATCTCACGCTTCTGGGCACGACCTTCCGCCATGCGGGTGAGCACGCGCCACATCCAGCCGGTGCCTTCGCGGCACGGCGTGCACTGGCCGCAGCTCTCGTGCTTGTAGAAGTAGGAGATGCGGGCGATGGCACGCACGATATCGGTGGACTTGTCCATCACGATGACGGCAGCGGTGCCGAGTCCCGACTTCATGTTCTTCAGCGTGTCGAAGTCCATGAACATCTCCGGGCCGCACTGCGCGGCCGGAATGAGCGGCACCGACGATCCGCCGGGGATCACCGCGAGCAGGTTGTCCCAGCCGCCGCGAATGCCGCCGCAATGCCTGTCGATCAGTTCCGGGAACGGAATGCCCATCGCTTCTTCAACATTGCATGGCCGATTGACGTGGCCGGACACGCAGAACAGCTTGGTACCGGTATTGTTCGGCCGGCCGATGCCCGCGAACCAGGCGCCGCCGCGGCGACAGATCTCGCCGGAAACAGCAACAGATTCGACATTCGCAACCGTCGTCGGGCAGCCATAAAGGCCGACATTGGCCGGGAACGGCGGCTTCAGCCGCGGCATGCCCTTCTTGCCTTCGAGGCTTTCGAGCAGAGCCGTTTCCTCGCCGCAGATATAGGCGCCGGCGCCATGGTGCACATAGACGTCGAAGTCGTAGCCGTGCACGTTGTTCTTGCCGATCAGCCGGGCTTCGTAAGCTTGGTCGATTGCCGCCTGCAGGCGCTCGCGCTCACGGATGAACTCACCGCGGACATAAATGTAGGCGGCGACTGCCCCCATCGACCGACCGGCGATCAGACAGCCTTCGACGAGGAGATGCGGATCATGCCGCATGATCTCGCGATCTTTGCAGGTGCCGGGCTCGGATTCGTCGGCATTGACGACCAGATAGCTTGGCCGGCCGTCTTTCGATTCCTTCGGCATGAACGACCACTTGAGGCCGGTCGGAAATCCGGCGCCACCACGGCCGCGCAGACCAGACGCCTTCATCTCGCCGATGATCCAGTCTCGGCCCTTGTCGATGATCGCCTTGGTGTCGACCCAGGCACCACGGGCGCGTGCGCCCTCGAGGCCCCAGTCGTGCAGGCCATAGAGGTTGCGGAAGATACGATCCTTGTCAGCGAGCATGGTCAGCGCGCCTTCGGTTTGGTCTTGTCGTCGTGAGGCGGTTTCGGCGCCGGCGATTCACGTTTGCTGGCGGCTCCGGTCGGTTTTTTCGCTTCGCTATCGGCGAGCACCGGCTCCTTGACCGATTTCGTTGCTCCCACCGGATACAATGACGGGTCGATAAGCGTCGTCGGTCCGCCGACGGGTGCGGAGAACTGCCGGTCGATTTGCGGGCCCGGCTCCACCGCCTTGCCAGCGGCAAGTCCGTCTAGCACCTTCTCGAAGCTTTCGGCTGTCATATCCTCGTAATAGTCGAAATTGATGAGGGCCATCGGTGCGTTGACGCACGCACCAAGGCATTCGACTTCCAGCCACGAGAACTTGCCGTCGGCGCTCACCTGACCTGGCTCGCCGATACGGTCGCGGCAGACGCGCTTTAAGTCTTCAGCGCCGCGCAATACGCAGGGCGTCGTGCCGCAAAGCTGAATATGGAATTTGCCGACCGGTTCAAGATTGAACATCGTGTAGAAGGTCGCAACCTCAAGCCCGCGGATGTGCGGCATGCCGAGGAAATCCGTGACGTAACGGATCGCCGCCTCCGGCAGCCAGCCGTCCGACTGCTCCTGCGCCTTCCACAGTAATGGAATGATCGCAGAGGCCTGCCGGCCCTCCGGATATTTGGCGACCTGTTGCTTTGCCCAGACCAGATTCTCCGCCGTGAAGGCGAAATCCTTCGGCTGGACCTCTGCCGGTGCGAGACGGCGAACGCTCATCGGTCGACCTCCCCGAACACAATGTCGATCGACCCCAGGATCGCCGACACGTCGGACAGCATGTGCCCCTTGCAGAGGAAATCCATAGCCTGCAGATGCGCAAAGCCCGGCGCGCGGATCTTGCATTTGTACGGCTTGTTGGTGCCGTCAGCCACCAGATAGACGCCGAATTCGCCTTTCGGTGCTTCGACGGCGGCATAGACCTCGCCGGCCGGCACATGAAAGCCCTCGGTATAGAGTTTGAAGTGATGGATCAGCGCTTCCATCGTCCGCTTCATTTCTGCGCGACGCGGCGGCACGATCTTGTTGTCGACGACGGTAACGGGCCCCTGCCCCTCGGCCATCCGTAATTTGTCGAGGCACTGCTTCATGATGCGAATGGACTGCCGCATCTCCTCCATGCGGATGAGATAGCGATCATAGCAATCGCCGTTCTTGCCGATCGGAATGTCGAAATCGAGTTCTGCGTAACACTCGTAAGGCTGCGCCTTGCGCAGATCCCAGGCAGCGCCGGAGCCGCGCACCATCACGCCCGAAAATCCCCAGTTCCAGCAATCGTCAAGGCTGACGACACCGATATCGACGTTGCGTTGCTTGAAGATGCGGTTCTCGGTGAGCAGAACATCGAGATCGTCAACGACTTTCAGGAACGGGTCACAGAACGCATAGATGTCGTCGATCAGCTTCGGCGGAAGGTCCTGATGAACACCGCCGGGGCGGAAATAGGCGGCATGCATCCGCGAGCCCGAGGCGCGCTCGTAGAACACCATCAGCTTCTCGCGCTCCTCGAACCCCCATAGCGGCGGGGTCAGCGCGCCAACGTCCAATGCCTGCGTGGTGACATTCAGCAAATGCGACAGCAGCCGCCCGATCTCGCTATAGAGCACGCGGATCAACTGGGCGCGCTTGGGCACCTCGATTTCGAGCAGCTTCTCGATCGCGAGGCAGAAAGCATGCTCCTGATTCATCGGCGCGACATAATCGAGCCGGTCGAAATACGGCACCGCCTGAAGATAGGTCTTCTGCTCGATCAGCTTCTCCGTGCCGCGATGCAAAAGCCCGATATGCGGATCGACCCGCTCGACCACTTCGCCGTCGAGTTCGAGCACGAGTCGCAGCACGCCGTGTGCCGCCGGATGTTGCGGCCCGAAATTCAAAGTGAAATTGCGCAGCGTATTCTCGGCCATATCAATCTACCGTCGCTTGCGCGGCTTTCGCCTTTTCCGCGACCCTGCCGTTGAAACGGTTCCAGGCGACCACGGCGCGCGCATGGTTGCCTTCGCCGATCACGTCGACGCCATCATGCCCACGTACGCGAAAGGAGATGCGCCGTCCGTCAACCGCCGTGCATTCAGCTTCAACAGTAACCGTGAGCCCCGGCGGCGTCGCCGCCAGATGACTGAAATCGACATGTACCCCAAGGCTGCCCTCGCCATCATCGAGATGCGGCTTCATCAATTCGATGCAGGTCCACTCGAACAGCCCGACCATATAGCCGGTGGCAAATACCTTTGGCATCACCTGGAAACTGGCGGCTTCCGGATAGAGATACGGCACCGTCTTGCTCTCGGGGACAGTGAACGACATCCGGTGCGTCAGTCCCGGTCTGAGCGTGTCCTTCATGGGGACACCTTCTTGCCTGGCTCGCCGGTCGGTTTGCTAGCGCTGCCATCCGCCTTTTCATCGCCAGGAAGCACGTAGTCGGTGCCTTCCCACGGCGAGAGGAAGTCGAAGCTGCGGAATTCCTGCGTCAACCTGACCTTGTCGTACACGACACGCTTCTGCTCGTCGTCGTAACGCACCTCGACAAAGCCGGTGACCGGGAAATCCTTGCGCAGCGGATGCCCTTCAAAACCGTAATCCGTCAGCAGCCGTCGCATGTCCGGATGGCCGGTGAACAGCACACCGTAAAGATCGTAAGCCTCGCGCTCGAACCAGTCTGCGCCTTTGAAAACGCCGATGATCGACGGAACCGGCGTCTGCTCATCCGTTTCGACCTTCACGCGCAAGCGCACGTTCAACGTCGGTGACAGGAAGTGATAGACGACATCAAAACGCCGCTCGCGCGCCGGCCAGTCGATGGCCGTGATATCGATGATATTGACAAAGCGACAGCGCGGATCGTCGCGCAGAAATGCAGCGATCTTGACGATCTCGGACGCTACGCCCGTGACGGTCAGTTCACCATGGCGTACGGCGTGCCCTGTCACAGCGCCGGGAAGCGCGGCAGCGATCGTCTGACCGAGTTTGTCGAGCATGTCATTCATGCTGAAGGCCTAGCGCTCGATGGTGCCGGTGCGGCGGATTTTCTTCTGCAGCAGCAGCACGCCATACAGCAGCGCCTCCGCAGTCGGAGGACATCCCGGCACATAGATATCGACCGGAACAATCCGGTCGCAGCCGCGAACCACCGAATACGAATAGTGATAGTAGCCGCCGCCATTGGCGCACGACCCCATCGAAATGACATAACGCGGTTCCGGCATCTGGTCGTAGACCTTGCGCAACGCCGGCGCCATCTTGTTGGTCAACGTTCCAGCCACGATCATCACGTCCGACTGGCGCGGCGACGCGCGCGGCGCGAAGCCGAACCGCTCGACGTCATAGCGCGGCATCGACACCTGCATCATCTCGACCGCGCAGCACGCGAGGCCGAATGTCATCCACATCAGCGAGCCTGTGCGCGCCCAGGTGATCAGGTCATCGGCTGCGGTAACGAGGAAGCCCTTGTCGGTCAGTTCGCTGTTGATGTCGCGGAAGAAGCCGTCGTCCGCACCGACCGGTTGGCCGGTTCGCGGATCGAGAATGCCTTTCGGGGCTGGAGCAACCATCGTCATGCTGGTTTCAATCCCATTCCAGCGCCCCCTTCTTCCACTCATATATGAAGCCGACCGTCAGCACGCCAAGGAACACCATCATCGACCAGAAGCCGAAGACGCCGAGCTCCTTGAAGGTAATCGCCCACGGAAACAGGAAGGCCACTTCGAGGTCGAAAATGATGAACAGGATGGCAACGAGGTAGAAGCGGATGTCGAACTTCATGCGCGCGTCATCGAACGCATTGAAGCCGCATTCATAGGCTGAGAGTTTTTCAGGGTCCGGCTGCCGGTAGGCAACAAGGAACGGCGCTATCAGAAGGGCGATACCGATCGCTGCGGCGACCGCGATGAAAACCACCAGCGGTAGATATCCTAGTAATAGCTCGCTCATGCGCGGCCTCGCTGCACCAGCCCTCAGGGGTTCCGCCGCTTCGGCTGTCCGGACACACGAAAAACCGCCGGTTTCACTCCGCCGACTGGATTCGTTCCAGGGTCAGGAACCGGGCTGCGTTTAGCGCAGGGCCGGTGCAGTCGCAAGGCGCATTTGTGCCTTTTCCGGCCCCGCGCCCGCTGGATTGCTTTTATTTAATCTGGCCTTGCGCCGATATCTCGCAAGCGCCCCACGGGGCAGCAACGCACCTTACCGGACACGACAACGCCAAGCGACAACCGACCTATTGGTAGAGGCTCAGCGTCTTGCTTCCCCCCTTAACCAGTATGCTTTCGGCGCAGACCAACGGGGACGGTTCACCGTGATGATTCGTCGGGTTGCACTGGAAATCGCGGTGACGTGGGGGGACGCACCGTCTGTTGGTTCCGCTGCCGTAGACAACGCCGGAAACTGGATGCCACAGGCTCGATCCGCCGGGTTTGCCGTCTTCAGCTTGACGATGCCCCCTCACCGGGCCGGCGGCGCCGACAAGGCGACGGCCGCGCCGGCATCGGGACGGCGGCAAAACACTTGATCAAGATGTTGATAAAGTGGCGGGAGCGAAGGGACTCGAACCCTCGGCCTCTGCCGTGACAGGGCAGCGCTCTAACCAACTGAGCTACGCCCCCGCGGGCGATGCACGGGCTTTAAAGGGCCGACGAAAGCAAGTCAAGACGCCC
>DATMEV010000071.1:0-5931 GCA_035556795.1 Pseudolabrys sp.
CGAGGAGCTGCGCCGCTACCGCGAGAGCGACCCGTCGATCCAGATCATCGCCCATCCGGAATGCCCGCCGGACGTGATCGAGGAAGCGGATTATACCGGCTCCACCGCCGGCATGATCGACTGGGTGCGCCGCGAGCGGCCGGCGCGTGTCGTCATGGTGACGGAATGCTCCATGGCCGACAACGTGCAGACCGAGCTGCCGGGCGTGGACTTCGTCCGCCCCTGCAATCTGTGCCCGCATATGAAGCGCATCACCCTGCCGAAGATTCTCGACAGCCTCGTCTACATGAAAGAGGAAATCGTGATCGATCCGGCCATCGCCGACAGGGCCCGCCGCTCCGTCGAGCGCATGATCAACCTGAACCGCTGAACCGCCAGGGTCTGATCCAACTTCGTTGGATCAGACCCGTCGCTTGTCTTTTGTTTGGAGCATGATCTTTTCCGAAAACCGGTTTCCACTTTTCGGGATCATGCTCCAGCGGCCTCATTCTTCTGCTCAAATTCCGGAGCCGGCCATGATCACATCGCTGCTGTGCCCCGCCGGCTTCCTCTCGCCGCTCGAAGTCGATGATGCTGTGCGCCGCGCGCTGGCGGAGGACCTCGGCCGCGCCGGAGACGTCACTTCCATCGCCACCATTCCGGAAGCCACCCCCGGCCGCGCCGCCGTGGTTGCCCGCAGGGCCGGCGTCATCGCCGGGCTGCCGCTGGTGCAGGCTGCGTTCCGCATCCTCGCGCCGGACGCGGAGATCGCGGCCCATCATCGCGACGGCGACGCGGTCGCGGCCGGCACGGTGCTGATGACGGTGGCCGGGCCGGCGCGGGCGCTGCTGTCGGCGGAGCGCGTCGCGCTCAACTATCTCGGCCATCTCTCCGGCGTCGCGACCGCGACCCACGACCTCGTGCGGCTTGTCTCGCACACCTCGGCCCGCGTGTGCTGCACCCGCAAGACCACGCCGGGCCTGCGGGCGCTGGAGAAATATGCCGTGCGCTGCGGCGGCGGCTTCAACCACCGCTTCGGCCTCGACGACGCGATCCTCATCAAGGACAACCACATCGCCGTCGCCGGCGGCATCCGCGCCGTGCTGGAGCGCGCCCGCGCCAGCGCCGGCCATCTGGTCAGAATCGAAATCGAGGTCGATACGCTCGACCAGTTGCGCGCGGTGCTCGACACCGGCCTTGCCGATGTCGTGCTGCTGGACAACATGGGCGCCGATACGCTGCGCGAGGCGGTAGGGCTCGTCGGCGGCCGGCTGGTGACGGAAGCCTCCGGCAGCATCACGGCGGAGACCATCGCCGCCATCGCCGAAGCCGGCGTGGACTATATCTCGTCGGGCTGGATCACCCATTCCGCGCCGAATCTCGACGTCGCCCTCGACATCGAGATGTAGCTGTCCGGCAAAGCCTCAGAGATTCTTCACGGCCTCGATAGTGGCCGCGGCATCGCCCCATTTGGGTTCTTCCTCGCCATTGCCCCAGCGCCGCGGGCGATAGAAGGTGTGCAGGCCGAGCCGCTGCATCTTGCGCATCTCGCGCACCCAGTAAGGCCGCACATAGGTCGCGTGATAATGCGTCGCCTTGGCGACATCGGCGAGCCACAGCTTGCCGTCGAGCGTATCCCTGGCGATCCGGCTCGCGCGCTCCCAGGCTTCCGGCTCCGAAACGACATCGCGGATGCCATCGCAGGCGAAGGTGAACTGGCAGGCCAGCCGCCGGTTGGCGTTCTGATAGACCACGCCGCAGACGGTCTTGGGATAGAACGGCGAGAACACGCGGTTCATCACCACCTGCGCCACCGCGATCTGCCCGCGCACGGGCTCGCTGCGCGCTTCGAAATACACGGCATTGGCGAGGCACTTCTCGGCCTGCGCCCGCGCCTTGCCGGTCAGTTTCAGCCGCTCGGCCGGGCTCTTCTCGTCCGCCTTCGGCTCATGCTCGGGACCGGGCACCGCGCCCTTGGTCGCCACCGTCTCGCCGCTGCCATCAGGCGTCAGCGCGGCCAGCTTGGCCATCGGCACGGGAACCGGGGCGACGGTTGCGGGAATCGCCGGCACGTCCGGCGCTGCTGAAGCGATGGCGACCTCCTCCAGCGCGTCCGGCGCTGGCGGCACGACCGCAACCTGCGGGGCCTGGCCGGGCTGCCACGGCTGAAGGCCCCCTTCGCCGGCGCCCAGCGGCTCCGCTCCGAAATAGAGATGCGCGCTTTTCACCATCGGGCTGGGCGCAGAAGCCGCGGGCGCCAGATCCTCCAGCAGCCACATCGACCCGTCCGGCTCGCTCTCGTCGGCGTCGGGCAGTTCGAACATCGGCACCGTGGTGTGGTCGAATTCGATGACCTGCTCGGCCGGCGGCGCGGCCTCCGCCTCGGCGGCGGACGGCAACGAGAAGGTATAGTCGGACGCGGGATCGGAGGCGGCCGGCGCGGCGGCCGCCGACGTCGTCGCAGCCGCCGTATCGTCGCTTTCCGCCGTCGCCGGCAGCGGCTGGCGGTCCCCCTTCAGCCGGCGATCGACCGTGGGATAAACCGGCTCCGGCGACACCTGCGGCGGGCGGCCGATCAGACGCTCCATCAGCGAGGAGCCGACCCCGTCATCGGGGCCGATCGAGGCCAGCATGTAGCCGGTCATCGGCGTCGCGGTGCCGATCGGCCGGCGGAAGCTGAAGGTCGCGGCATGGATCGTCCCGAACGGCGAGGCGATGATATGGGCCCGGCCGCGCTCCGCCACCGAGGGGTGATGGGCGATCAGCGACACGAGGTCCTGATAGCCGATGGCGCTGGGCGCGAAGGCGAAGCTTGCAGCCGACAGGCCGAGGACGGCAAGACGCCGCCGCACCGGCCTGCGACGCAACTCGACACGGCCTGACTGAAAGCCACTCAACGCCACGCAACGCCACTCCAGACGACCGACGGACCCCCGTCGTCCTGCTGTGTCGCTCAAATGCGACAGGCGTGATTATTGAGCGGTTAACCTTGCGATCGCGTTAATTCGCAAGGCTTTCCAATGCCTTGTTGGTAAACGCGCGGCAAGATATGTGGCAGCCGGAACCCGGCCGCGCGGCGCGATCAGACGAACAGATCAACCAGAAAATTGCCGACGATATAAGCGCCGATACCGCTGACCAGGCCGGTCATCAGCGCGCGGTCGGGAATGATCTCGGATGCCGGCCGCGACGCCAGCAGTCGCAGCAGCACCAGCGCCAAGGCGACTGCGGCGAGATAGAGCACGATCGGATGCGTCAGCAGGCCCGCGCCGAACGGCTTGCGCAGGGACAGCAGCCCGAAGCAGAAGCCGGCCACGGGCATCAGCACATACCAGAGCTGCCTGATGCGTTCCGTTGCCATGGCGCCTGCGCTCCGCTTCAAGCCGTGTTGGCGCTGCCCTTGCCGAGGGCCGCCTGCGCCGCCGCGAGGCGCGCGATCGGCACGCGGAACGGCGAGCAGGACACGTAATCGAGCCCGGCTTCCTCGCAGAAGGCAATCGAGGCGGGATCGCCGCCATGCTCGCCGCAGATGCCGACCTTGAGCTTGTCGCGGGTCTTGCGACCACGCTCGACGCCGATCCTGATCAGTTCGCCGACGCCCTCGCGATCCAGCGAGACGAAGGGGTCGACCTTGAGGATGTTGCGCTCGGTATAGGCGCCGAGGAAGCTCGCCGCATCGTCGCGGCTGATGCCGAAGGTGGTCTGGGTGAGATCGTTGGTGCCGAAGGAGAAGAACTCCGCCGTCCCGGCAATCTCGCCGGCCATCAGCGCCGCGCGCGGCAGCTCGATCATGGTGCCGACGAGATAGGTCAGCGCCCCGCCGGTTTCCTTCTGCACCGCCTCGGCCATGGCGTCGATCCGCGCCTTGACGAGATCGAGCTCGGCGCGGGTCGCGATCAGCGGCACCATGATTTCCGGCACCACCGCCTTGCCGGTGCGCTTCGCGACATCGGCGGCCGCCTCGAAGATGGCGCGGGCCTGCATCTCGGCGATTTCCGGATAGACCACCGCGAGGCGGCAGCCGCGGAAGCCGAGCATGGGATTGAACTCATGCAGGCCGCGGGCGCGGTCCGCCAGCTTCTTCGGGTCGGCGCCCATCGCCGCCGCGACGTCTTCGATTTCCTTGTCGCCATGAGGGAGGAACTCATGCAGCGGCGGGTCGAGCAGGCGAATGGTCACGGGCCGGCCGTCCATGATCTCGAACAGCTCGGCGAAATCCTGCCGCTGCATCGGCAGCAGCTTGGCGAGCGCGGCGCGCCGCGCGGCCTCGTCATCGGCGAGGATCATCTCGCGCACCGCCTGGATGCGCTCGTCGTCGAAGAACATATGCTCGGTGCGGCACAGGCCGATGCCTTCCGCGCCGAACTTGATGGCAACGCGGGCATCGGCCGGAGTGTCGGCATTGGTGCGCACGTCGAGCCGGCGCACGCCGTCCGCCCAGCTCATCAGCGTGCCGAATTCGCCGGACAGTTCCGGCTCGATCATATTGACCTTGCCGAGCAGCACCTGGCCGGTCGAGCCGTCCACAGTGAGGAAGTCGCCGGCCTTGAAGACCTGCCCGGCCACGGTCAGCGTGCCGGCGGCATAGTCGATGCGCAGCGCGCCCGCGCCGGAGACGCAGGGCTTGCCCATGCCGCGCGCGACCACCGCCGCGTGGGAGGTCATGCCGCCGCGGGTGGTGAGAATGCCTTCGGCGGCGTGCATGCCGTGAATGTCCTCCGGCGAGGTTTCCGCACGGACGAGGATGACCTTCCTGCCCTGCGCCTTCATCGCCTCGGCCTCGTCGGCCGAGAACACGATCTCCCCGGTCGCCGCGCCCGGCGAGGCCGGCAGGCCGGTGGCGAGCACCTTGCGCTCCGCCTTCGGGTCGATAGTCGGATGCAGAAGCTGGTCCAGCGCCGCCGGATCGACGCGGGTGACGGCCTCCTCGCGGGTGATCAGACCCTCGTTCGCCAACTCGACCGCGATGCGCAGGGCCGCCTTGGCGGTGCGCTTGCCGGAGCGGGTCTGGAGCATCCACAGCCGGTTCTGCTCGACCGTGAATTCGAGGTCCTGCATGTCCCGATAATGTTTTTCCAGCACGCCATAGATGCGGGTCAGTTCCGCATAGGCGTCCGGCAGCGCCGCTTCCATGGAAGGCTTTTTCGAGCCGGCTTCCTTGCGGGCGGCCTCCGAAATCTCCTGCGGCGTGCGGATGCCGGCGACGACATCCTCGCCCTGGGCGTTGATGAGGAATTCGCCGTAGAGCTTCTTCTCACCCGTGGAGGGATTGCGCGTGAAGGCGACGCCAGTGGCCGAGGTGTCGCCCATGTTGCCGAACACCATGGCCTGCACATTCACCGCCGTGCCCCAGCTTTCCGGGATCGCATGGAGGCGGCGATAGGTGATGGCGCGCTGGTTCATCCAGGACGAGAACACCGCGCCGATGGCGCCCCAGAGCTGGTCGTGCGGGTCCTGCGGAAACGGCTTGCCGGTTTCCTCCTGAACCTTGTGCTTGTACAGGCCGACGAGCTTTTCCCAGTCGCCGGACGTCAGATCGGTGTCCAGCGTATAACCGTTGCGATCCTTGTGCTCGTCGAGGATTTCCTCGAAGTGATGGTGATCGACGCCGAGCACGACGTCCGAATACATGGTGATGAAGCGGCGATAGCTGTCGAAGGCGAAGCGCCGGTCGCCGGACTTGTTCGCCAGCGCCTCGACCGTGGCGTCGTTGAGGCCGAGGTTCAGCACCGTGTCCATCATGCCGGGCATCGAGGCCCGCGCGCCGGAGCGCACCGAAACCAGCAGCGGATTCTGCGTGTCGCCGAATGCCTTGCCGGTGACGCGGCCGACCTCGCCGAGCGCGGCGGCGACCTGCTCCTTCAGCTCGGCGGGATAGGCGTTGCCGTTGGCGTAATAGTAGGTGCAGACCTCGGTCGGGATGGTGAAGCCGGGCGGCACCGGCAGCCCCAG
>DATMEV010000072.1:0-16838 GCA_035556795.1 Pseudolabrys sp.
AGATGGTGATGCCCGGCGACAACGTGTCGATGGAAGTGCACCTGATCGTGCCGATCGCGATGGAAGAGAAGCTGCGCTTCGCCATCCGCGAGGGCGGACGCACCGTCGGCGCCGGAGTGGTCGCAAGCATCATCGAATAAACAGAGTACGGGCGGGATCCGGAGCGTTTCCGTACCCCGTACCGCCTGAAACCGACAAAAGCCGCGGCCGGCCTCCGGCTGCGGCTTTTTATTCGAGGAACAGCGCACAAGAGAGATGACGCGACGGCTTTCGCCGGATATAGAAGCGGCCACCTAGGAGTGTAGCTCAATTGGTAGAGCACCGGTCTCCAAAACCGGGGGTTGGGAGTTCGAGCCTCTCCACTCCTGCCAGGTACCGCCGGGAATCCTGCGGAACGTTTTTCCAGAAGCCCTGTCCGAAGTTTCGCCCGCGCTCTTGCTCCGGGCCAGGGGCCTTGCCGCTGTCGTGAAATCGGTCGAGCGGCTCCAAGTGCTTCAAGTGCTCCAAAGTGGTCCAAGTGCCCCCCAAGTGTCTCCAAGTGCTTGATGGCGCGGCCTTGATTTTGCCCGTGAGGCACAGTATGCAACCCGGGCTCGCGAGCGGCCCGGTAACGGACTTCCGTAGCGACCTTTCCCAAAAGGAACCGCTGTTGCCGGTCTCATCCTTCACGGTTGGGGCCGCCCGGAAGTGTGTTCTAAGATCGCAAGCGTGTTTCAGGATCAGTCGAGAGAACCGATGGCCAGTCCGTTCAAGTTCCTGCAGGAAGTGCGCTCGGAGACCGAGAAGGTCACCTGGCCGACCCGTCGCGAGACGCTCATCACCACCGCGATGGTGTTCGTGCTTTCTGTGGCCGCCGGTATCTTCTTTCTGGTCGTCGACCAGATCATCCGCTTCGGCGTGACGATGATCCTCGGCATTGGAGGCTGAACCGGTCATGAGCAGCACCGCCGTCATCAACACGCCCAAGCGCTGGTACATCGTCCACGCTTATTCCAACTTCGAGAAGAAGGTCCAGGAATCGATCAAGGACCAGGCCAAGCAGCGCGGTCTCGAAGACTATTTTGAACAGATCATGGTGCCGACCGAGAAGGTCACCGAAGTGCGCCGTGGCCGCAAGGTCGATGCCGAACGCAAGTTCTTTCCCGGCTATGTGCTGGTGAAGATGGCGCTGACCGACGAGATCTATCACCTCATCAAGAACACCCCGAAGGTCACCGGCTTTCTCGGTTCTGACAACAAGCCGATGCCGATCTCGGATGCCGAGGCGGAGCGCATCCTGCATCAGGTGCAGGAAGGCATCGAGCGGCCGAAGCCGTCGGTCACCTTCGAGGTCGGCGAGCAGGTGCGCGTGTCCGACGGTCCGTTCGCCTCGTTCAACGGCACGGTCGAGGAAGTCGACGAGGCGCGTTCGCGCGTCAAGGTGGCGGTGTCGATCTTCGGCCGCGCCACGCCGGTCGAACTCGAGTTCGGACAGGTGGAGAAGGTCTAGGGTCCGGACCGGACCCGGAGAGTTTCGCGGCGCGTTCGCGGGCCGCGGGAGACGTGGGAGGTGAGGCGGTCGCCAGCCGTCGATATCCGCACCACGAAGTCGAGGCCGGATGGTCCGGCCTCCGATGACGGAGCAGGAAATGGCAAAGAAAGTCACAGGTTACCTGAAATTGCAGGTGCCCGCCGGCGCCGCAAACCCGGCGCCCCCGATCGGTCCGGCGCTGGGCCAGCGTGGTCTCAACATCATGGAGTTCTGCAAGGCGTTCAACGCCCAGACCCAGAAGATGGAAAAGAACACGCCGATCCCGGTGCTGATCACCACCTATCAGGATCGTTCGTTCACCTTTGAGCTGAAGACGCCGCCGGTGTCTTTCTTCATCAAGAAAGCGGCGAAACTCGACAAGGGCTCGAAGGGCCCGGGCCGCGATTTCGTCGGCTCGATCGACCGCAACGCGGTTCGCGAGATCGCCGAACAGAAGATGAAGGACCTCAACTGCGACACGATCGAGGCGGCCATGAAGATGGTCGAAGGCTCGGCGCGGTCGATGGGCATCCAGGTGAAGGAGTAACGGGCATGGCGCACGGAAAGCGTATTGTTGCCGCTCGTGAGGGCATCGATCCCTCCAAGGCCTATCCGATCGACGAAGCGATCAAGCTGATCAAGTCGCGGGCCAAAGCGAAGTTCGACGAGACCATCGAGATCGCGATGAATCTCGGCGTCGATCCCAAGCATGCCGATCAGATGGTGCGCGGCGTCGTGATGCTGCCGAACGGCACCGGCCGGACCGTCCGCGTCGGCGTGTTCGCGCGCGGCGCCAAGGCCGACGAAGCCAAGGCCGCCGGCGCCGATATCGTTGGCGCCGAGGATCTGTTCGAGATCGTCAACGGCGGCAAGGTCGAGTTCGACCGCTGCATCGCCACTCCGGACATGATGCCGCTGGTCGGTCGCCTCGGTAAGGTGCTCGGCCCGCGCGGCATGATGCCGAACCCGAAGGTCGGCACGGTCACCATGGACGTGACCGGCGCGGTCAAGGGTGCCAAGGGCGGCTCGGTCGAGTTCCGCGTCGAGAAGGCGGGCATTGTCCAGGCGGGGGTCGGCAAGGCCTCGTTCGCCGACGACAAGCTGGTGGAGAACATCCGCGCTTTCGCCGATGCCGTGCAGAAGGCCAAGCCGGCCGGCGCCAAGGGAACCTACATCAACCGCGTTGCGGTCTCCTCCTCGATGGGGCCGGGGGTCAAGGTCGAGCCGTCGTCCCTGTTCGCCGCGAGCTGATCGCTTCTGCGGCCAATTCGTTGAAAATCGTGGCGCTTTCGCCACGATTTTCTATCTCTACGGGGGGGTCTTTCGCCCGGGGGGCTTGGCAAAGCGGGCCGGAGCCTCTAAATGGAGCCCTTCAGGCTTGCCGGCCAATTGTCGGCGAGCCTTTTCGCGCCCTCAACACATGGCGGCTGGAGCCCGTCCTTTTAGAGATCCATACCGGATTTATCTGAAAGGCGTGTGAAATCTGCGAGGTTTTGTGTGGCGCGGTCGGTCGGGTCCTTATCCAGGCTCCCGGCCGATGGCGACCTGTCCAAGACTGCCGGTGCCGCGACCTTCGGGTCGAGGCTTAATCCTCACGGGCCAGCATAGATGGGGAAGAGACCCGAGTTTGCGTCCTGGCGACAGGACGCCAGTTTGGTTCGAACCTCGGAAACCCGACTGCGGACAATCCGCATCGGGGGGCAGGAAACGGGCGCGGTCGTATGGCCGGGTCCGGAGTGTCGTCCTGCCCAGGCGTGTTGATCGTGCGCCACGGATCGAGCGGGACGGCTGGTGCAACCCGGCGGCTCCCGATCTTCGTGGGGGCCGTCAAACCGGAAAGAGCTTGCTGTGGATCGAGCGGCAAAACAGGAAGCCATTACCGAGCTGAAAGGGGTCTTCTCGACCTCCGAAGTCGTGGTGGTGGCCCACTACAGCGGCTTGACCGTGTCCCAGATGCAGACCCTGCGCAAGCAGATGTCGAAGGCTGGCGGCAAAGTCAAAGTCGCGAAAAACCGTCTCGCCAAGATCGCTCTCGAAGGCACCGACGCTGCCTCCATCGCGCCCCTGATGAAGGGGCCGACTGTGATCGCCTATTCCGGCGATCCGGTGGCTGCGCCGAAAGTCGCCGTCGAATTTGCCAAGACGAACGAGAAGTTCGTCATTCTTGGCGGATCGATGGGCAAAACCTCGCTCGACCTGGACGGCGTGAAGGCGCTTGCCTCGCTGCCGTCTCTGGATGAACTGCGCGCCAAGATTGTCGGCCTGATCACAGCGCCGGCGACCAAGATCGCTCAGCTCACCAACGCCCCCGCGGCGAAGGTTGCGCGCGTGGTTTCGGCTTATGCCTCCAAGGCGCCCGCGGCGTGATGCATCCATCTTTCAAACTGGTTCGAACCCGATAAGGAATTGAGACAAATGGCTGACCTGCAGAAGATCGTAGACGAGCTGTCGACGCTGACCGTGATGGAAGCGGCGGACCTCGCCAAGATGCTGGAAGAGAAGTGGGGCGTCTCCGCTGCCGCCGCCGTGGCCGTTGCCGCGGCGCCGGGCGCTGCCGGCGGTGCCGCTGCCGCCGAGGAGAAGACCGAGTTCACGGTCGTCCTCGCCGCTGCCGGCGACAAGAAGATCGAAGTCATCAAGGAAGTCCGCGCGCTCACCGGCCTCGGCCTCAAGGAAGCGAAGGATCTCGTTGAGGGCGCGCCGAAGACCGTCAAGGAAAGCGTGGCGAAGGACGAAGCCGAGAAGATCAAGGCCACCCTCGAGAAGGTTGGCGCGAAGGTCGAGCTCAAGTAGTCGAGCGTTATCGATGAAGTTCCCCGGCCTGCCAGCGCAGGCCGGGGAGTTTCGAGGATGCCGGCCATCAAATGGCCATAAAGAACGCGCGTGAGCGGCCCTAATCCGGTCACGCGGACATGCAAGACGACGGCGCGGGTCATCGGATCCGGGTCGACATAGAACCGGGCGTCTCCCGCGCTTGTCTTAAAAGCCCCGATGGATTGCGGCTTTTGAGAGAATCGCCCGCGCTGCCCGACGTTCGCACTCTATTGAGAGAGAAACGAATGGCGCAGACATTTACCGGTCGCAAGCGCGTCCGCAAATTTTTCGGCAACATCCAGGAAGTCGCGGAAATGCCGAACCTCATCGAGGTTCAGAAGGCATCCTACGACCAGTTCCTGCTGGTGAAGGAGCCCGAGGGCGGGCGCCCTGACGAGGGATTGCAGGCGGTCTTCCGCTCGGTATTTCCGATCTCGGATTTCTCCGGCTCCTCGATGCTGGAGTTCGTGAAATACGAGTTCGAGGCGCCGAAATACGACGTCGACGAATGCCGCCAGCGCGGCATGACCTTTGCCGCGCCGCTGAAGGTGACGCTGCGGCTCATCGTGTTCGATGTCGATGAAGAGACGGGCGCCAAGTCGGTCAAGGACATCAAGGAGCAGGATGTCTATATGGGCGACATCCCGCTGATGACGAACAACGGTACGTTCATCGTCAACGGCACCGAGCGCGTCATCGTCTCGCAGATGCATCGTTCGCCCGGCGTGTTCTTCGATCACGACAAGGGCAAGACGCACTCCTCCGGCAAGCTGCTGTTCGCCGCGCGCATCATTCCGTATCGCGGTTCCTGGCTCGATATCGAGTTCGACGCCAAGGACATCGTCTATGCGCGCATCGACCGCCGCCGCAAGATTCCCGTGACCTCGCTGATGTATGCGCTGGGCCTCGACGGCGAGGAAATCCTGCGCACCTTCTACGAGCACATCACCTACAAGCGCGCCAAGGATGGCTGGCGCGTGCCGTTCAATGCCGAGCGCATGAAGGGCTACAAGGCGATCGCCGATCTCGTCGACGCCGACACCGGCAAGGTGGTGGTGGAGGCGGGCAAGAAGCTCACCGTCCGTCAGGCGCGTCAGCTCCAGGAGAAGGGGCTCAAGGCGCTGCGCATGACCGACGAGGAACTGATCGGCCATTACATCGCCGAAGACCTGGTCAACCCGAAGACCGGCGAGATCTTCGCCGAAGCGGGCGAGGAGATCACGGAGAAGAACCTCAAGCTGCTCGGCGACGAGGGCTTCAAGGAACTGCCGATCCTCGACATCGACCACGTCAATGTCGGCCCCTACATCCGCAACACGCTGGTCGCCGACAAGAACCTCACCCGTGAGGATGCGCTGTTCGACATCTATCGCGTGATGCGTCCCGGCGAACCGCCGACGCTCGACACCGCGCAGGCGATGTTCCAGTCGCTGTTCTTCGATCCGGAGCGTTACGATCTCTCCGCGGTCGGCCGCGTCAAGATGAACATGCGTCTCGACCTCGACGCGCCGGACACGATGCGCGTCCTGCGCAAGGAGGACATCCTTTCGGTCATCAAGACGCTTGTCGATCTGCGCGACGGCAAGGGCGACATCGACGACATCGACCATCTCGGCAACCGCCGCGTTCGTTCGGTCGGCGAGCTGATGGAGAACCAGTACCGCATCGGCCTGCTGCGCATGGAGCGTGCGATCAAGGAGCGGATGTCGTCGGTCGATATCGACACGGTGATGCCGCAGGACCTGATCAACGCCAAGCCGGCGGCGGCGGCGGTGCGCGAGTTCTTCGGTTCGTCGCAGCTCTCGCAGTTCATGGACCAGACCAATCCGCTCTCCGAGATCACGCACAAGCGGCGTCTCTCGGCGCTCGGACCGGGCGGCCTGACGCGCGAGCGCGCCGGCTTCGAGGTGCGCGACGTGCATCCGACGCATTACGGTCGCATCTGCCCGATCGAGACGCCGGAAGGCCCGAACATCGGCCTGATCAATTCGCTGGCGACCTTCGCACGCGTCAACAAATACGGCTTCGTCGAGACGCCGTATCGCCGCGTCAAGGAAGGCCGTGTCACCGACGAGGTGGTCTATCTCTCCGCCATGGAAGAAGGCCGTTACACGGTGGCGCAGGCGAACGTGTCGGTCGATGCCAAGGGCCGCTTCACCGAAGACCTGATCGTCTGCCGCCATGCCGGCGACGTGCAGCTCTATCCGCGTGATCGTGTGGACTTCATGGACGTGTCGCCGAAGCAGCTCGTTTCGGTCGCCGCGGCGCTGATCCCGTTCCTCGAGAACGATGACGCCAACCGCGCGCTGATGGGCTCCAACATGCAGCGGCAGGCCGTGCCGCTGGTCCGCGCCGAGGCGCCGTTCGTCGGCACCGGCATGGAAGGCGTGGTGGCGCGCGACTCCGGCGCCGCGATCGGCGCGCGCCGTACCGGCATCGTCGATCAGGTGGACGCGACGCGTATCGTTATCCGCGCCACGGAAGAGAACGACCCGACCAAGCCCGGCGTCGATATCTACCGGCTGATGAAGTACCAGCGTTCCAACCAGAACACCT
Organism: Pseudolabrys sp.; assembly: GCA_035556795.1. Taxonomy (GTDB): domain Bacteria; phylum Pseudomonadota; class Alphaproteobacteria; order Rhizobiales; family Xanthobacteraceae; genus Pseudolabrys. Next base: position 6,881 of record DATMEV010000072.1, read on the forward strand.
GCATCAACCAGCGTCCGCTGGTGAAGGTGGGCGATCAGGTCAGGAAGGGCGACATCATCGCCGACGGTCCTTCGACCGATCTCGGCGAGCTGGCGCTCGGCCGGAACGTGCTGGTCGCGTTCATGCCGTGGAATGGCTACAACTTCGAGGACTCGATCCTGCTCTCCGAGCGGATCGTGAAGGAAGACGTGTTCACCTCCATCCACATCGAGGAATTCGAGGTGATGGCGCGTGACACCAAGCTCGGCCCCGAGGAAATCACCCGCGATATTCCGAACGTCTCGGAAGAGGCGCTGAAGAATCTCGACGAGGCCGGCATCGTCTATATCGGCGCGGAAGTGCACGCCGGCGACATTCTCTGCGGCAAGATCACGCCGAAGGGCGAGAGCCCGATGACGCCGGAAGAGAAGCTGCTGCGCGCCATCTTCGGCGAGAAGGCCTCCGACGTGCGCGACACGTCGCTGCGCGTTCCGCCGGGCGTGCAGGGTACCGTCGTCGAAGTGCGCGTGTTCAACCGCCACGGTGTCGACAAGGACGAGCGTGCGCTGGCGATCGAGCGCGAGGAGATCGAGCGGCTCGCCAAGGACCGCGACGACGAGCAGGCGATCCTCGACCGCAACGTCTATGCGCGTCTTGCCGAACTGCTGGAAGGCCGTCAGGGCGTCGCCGGCCCGAAGGGCTTCAAGAAGGACACGAAGATCACCCGCGCGGTGCTGGATGAGTATCCGCGCTCGCAGTGGTGGCAGTTCGCGTCGCCGAACGACAAGCTGATGGCGGAGATCGAGGCGATCCGCAAGCAGTACGACGAATCGAAGAAGATGCTCGAGCAGCGCTTCCTCGACAAGGTCGAGAAGCTGCAGCGCGGCGACGAGCTGCCGCCCGGCGTGATGAAGATGGTCAAGGTCTTCGTCGCGGTGAAGCGCAAGATCCAGCCGGGCGACAAGATGGCCGGCCGTCACGGCAACAAGGGCGTCGTGTCGAAGATCGTGCCGCTCGAGGACATGCCGTTCCTTGCCGACGGCCGTCCGGTCGACATCGTGCTCAATCCGCTCGGCGTGCCGTCGCGGATGAACGTCGGTCAGATTCTCGAGACGCATCTCGGCTGGGCCTGCGCCGGCCTCGGTCTCAAGATCGGCCAGTCGGTCGAGGCCTACAACAGCAAGGGCGACATCCGTCCGCTCAAGGACATGCTGAAGAAGGTCTACGGCGAGAACGAAACGATCAAGAGCCTGACGGAGGGCGAGCTCGCCGAGCTCGGCGGCAACCTGCGCAACGGCGTGCCGATTGCGACGCCGGTCTTTGACGGTGCCAAGGAAGCCGATATCGAGAACATGCTGAACCTGGCGGATCTCGAGCCTTCCGGCCAGTCGGTCGTCTATGACGGACGCACCGGCGAGCGCTTCGATCGTAACGTGACGGTGGGCTACATCTACATGCTCAAGCTGCACCATCTCGTCGACGACAAGATCCACGCCCGTTCGATCGGCCCGTACTCGCTCGTCACTCAGCAGCCGCTGGGCGGCAAGGCGCAGTTCGGCGGCCAGCGCTTCGGCGAAATGGAGGTCTGGGCGCTGGAAGCCTACGGCGCCGCCTACACGCTGCAGGAAATGCTGACCGTGAAGTCGGACGACGTGGCCGGTCGCACCAAGGTCTACGAGGCCATCGTGCGTGGCGACGACACCTTCGAGGCGGGCATTCCGGAGAGCTTCAATGTGCTCGTCAAGGAAATGCGCTCGCTCGGCCTGAACGTCGATCTGCACAATTCCAAGCAGATCGGTTCGGGATCGGCACCGACGCAGGAAGCGGCCGAGTAACGCGAGACGATAGGGCGCGGGCCGCGAGCCCGCGCCGATCCGCGAACGAGTTTCAATCGACGGCAGCCGGTTTCATCCGGCGAATCGGAGATCACGATGAACCAAGAAGTGATGAATCTCTTCAGCCCGCAGGTCCCGGCTCAGGTCTTCGACCAGATCCGCATCTCGATTGCGAGCCCGGAGAAGATTCTGTCCTGGTCGTACGGCGAAATCAAAAAGCCGGAAACCATCAACTACCGTACCTTCAAGCCGGAGCGCGACGGCCTGTTCTGCGCCCGCATCTTCGGACCGATCAAGGATTACGAGTGCTTGTGCGGCAAGTACAAGCGGATGAAGTACAAGGGCATCATCTGCGAGAAGTGCTCGGTCGAGGTGACGCTGTCGCGCGTGCGTCGCGAGCGCATGGGGCATATCGAGCTGGCCGCTCCGGTTGCGCATATCTGGTTCCTGAAGTCGCTGCCAAGCCGCATCGGTCTGCTGCTCGACATGACGCTGAAGGATCTTGAGCGCATTCTGTACTTTGAGTACTACGTCGTTCTCGAGCCGGGCCTCACCGCGCTCAAGGACCGTCAGCTTCTGTCGGAAGAAGAATATCTGAAGGCGCAGGACGAGTTCGGCGCCGACAGCTTCACCGCGATGATCGGCGCGGAAGCGATCCGCGAGATGCTCAAGGCGATCGACCTCGAGAAGCTGCAGGTCGATATCCGCAACGACATCGGCGAGACCGACAGCGAGATCAAAAAGAAGAAGTTCGCCAAGCGGCTGAAGATCGTCGAGGCGTTCCAGCAGTCGGGCAACCGGCCGGAATGGATGATCCTCACCCAGGTGCCGGTCATTCCGCCGGATCTGCGGCCTCTCGTTCCGCTCGACGGCGGGCGCTTCGCGACCTCCGATCTCAACGACCTCTATCGCCGCGTCATCAACCGCAACAATCGTCTGAAGCGGCTGATCGAGCTGCGTGCGCCGGATATCATCATCCGCAACGAAAAGCGCATGCTGCAGGAAGCGGTCGATGCGCTGTTCGACAACGGCCGCCGCGGCCGCGTCATCACCGGCGCCAACAAGCGGCCGCTGAAGTCGCTTGCCGACATGCTCAAGGGCAAGCAGGGCCGGTTCCGCCAGAACCTGCTCGGCAAGCGCGTCGACTATTCCGGCCGCTCGGTGATCGTCGTCGGTCCGGAACTGAAGCTGCATCAGTGCGGCCTGCCGAAGAAGATGGCGCTCGAACTGTTCAAGCCGTTCATCTATTCGCGGCTTGACGCCAAGGGCCTGTCGACCACGGTGAAGCAGGCGAAGAAGCTGGTCGAGAAGGAGAAGCCCGAAGTCTGGGATATCCTCGACGAGGTCATTCGCGAACATCCCGTGATGCTCAACCGCGCGCCGACCCTGCACCGTCTGGGCATCCAGGCGTTTGAGCCGGTGCTGATCGAGGGCAAGGCGATCCAGCTTCACCCGCTGGTCTGTGCCGCCTTCAACGCCGACTTCGACGGCGACCAGATGGCCGTGCACGTTCCGCTGTCGCTTGAAGCGCAGCTCGAAGCGCGCGTGCTGATGATGTCGACCAACAACATCCTGCATCCGGCCAACGGTCAGCCGATCATCGTGCCGTCGCAGGATATCGTTCTCGGCCTCTACTATCTGTCGCTGATGTCGGAAGGCCAGCCCGGCGAGGGCAAGGTGTTCGGCGACATCGCGCAGATCGAGCACGCGCTGCACGTGAAGGCAATCTCGCTGCACAGCAAGATCAAGTATCGCTGGGAAGGCAACGACGAGAACGGCAATGCCGTGCGTCGCTGGTACGACACCACCCCGGGCCGCGTGCTGCTCGGCCAGGTGCTGCCGAATACCCCGAAGGTGCCGTTCGACGTGGTCAACAAGCTGATGACCAAGCGCGAAATCTCCGGGATGATCGATCACGTCTACCGCCACTGCGGCCAGAAGGACACGGTGATCTTCTGCGACCGGATCATGGCGCTCGGTTTCTATCACGCGTTCAGGGCCGGCATTTCGTTCGGCAAGGACGACATGGTGGTGCCGGGAACAAAGTGGTCGATCGTCGAAAAGACCCGGACGATGGCCAAGGAGTTCGAGCAGCAATACAACGACGGCCTGATCACGCAGGGCGAGAAGTACAACAAGGTCGTCGACGCCTGGTCGAAGTGCACCGAGGCGATCGCCGACGCGATGATGGGCGAGATCTCCAAGCCGAAGAAGCTCGCCGATGGCCGCGAGGCGCAGATCAACTCGATCTACATGATGGCGCATTCCGGCGCCCGCGGTTCGCCGGCGCAGATGCGCCAGCTTGCCGGCATGCGCGGCCTGATGGCGAAGCCGTCGGGCGAGATCATCGAGAGCCCGATCATTTCCAACTTCAAGGAAGGACTCTCGGTTCTCGAATACTTCAACTCGACGCACGGCGCCCGCAAGGGTCTTGCCGATACCGCGCTGAAGACAGCCAACTCCGGCTATCTGACGCGGCGTCTCGTTGACGTGGCGCAGGATTGCATCATCACCTCGCCCGACTGCGGCACCACGCAGGGCATCAATGTGCGCGCGATCATCGATGCCGGCACGGTCGTGGCGTCGCTCGGCTCGCGCATCCTCGGCCGCACGGTGCAGGAGGATGTGCACGATCCGGCGACCAGCCGGCTGATCGCCAAGCAGGGCACGCTGCTGGACGAGGCGCTGGTCGACGAGATCAGCAAGGCCGGCATCCAGGAGCTTCGCATCCGCTCGGTGCTGACCTGCGAATCGAAGAACGGTGTCTGCGGCGCATGCTACGGACGCGATCTGGCGCGCGGAACGCCCGTCAATATGGGCGAGGCGGTCGGCGTCATTGCCGCTCAGTCGATCGGCGAGCCGGGCACTCAGCTCACCATGCGCACGTTCCATATCGGCGGTGCGGCGCAGATCAACGAGCAGTCGTTCATCGAGTCGAACTTCGACGGCACGGTGCGGTTCAAGGGCAAGACGGCTCGCAACTCCGAGAACGAGATCGTCGCGATGGTCCGCAACATGGTGGTTTCGGTGGTCGATGCCGACGGCACCGAGCGCGCGCACCATCGTATCCCCTACGGCGCGCGCCTGAAGCTCGCTGACGGCGATCAGATCAAGCGCGGCCAGCGGATCGCGGAGTGGGATCCCTACAGCCGTCCGATCCTCACCGAAGTCGAGGGCGAGATCGGTTACGAGGATCTCGTCGACGGTCAGTCGCTGTCGGAATCGGTCGACGAGGCCACCGGCATCGCCAAGCGCGTCGTCACCGAATGGCGCACCGGTTCGGGCAAGAACCAGATCGATCTGCGCCCGGCCATGGTCGTCAAGGGCAAGGATGGCAAGATCCTGAAACTGAGCCGGGGCGGCGAGGCCCGTTACCAGCTCTCCGTCGACTCGATCCTGTCGGTCGAACCCGGCTCGCAGGTGAAGGCTGGCGACGTGCTGGCGCGTATCTCCACCGAGGGCGCCAAGACGCGCGACATCACCGGCGGTCTGCCGCGGGTGGCCGAACTGTTCGAGGCGCGTCGGCCGAAGGATGCGGCGATCATCGCCGAGATCGGCGGCACGGTGCACTTCGGCAAGGACTACAAGAACAAGCGTCGCCTGACGATCGAGCCGATGGACAAGGACGAAGAGGCGCGCGAATACCTGATCCCGAAGGGCAAGCACATCCATCTGCAGGATGGCGACGTCATCGAGAAGGGCGATTATATCGTCGAGGGCAACCCGGCTCCGCACGACATTCTCGCCGTCAAGGGCGTCGAGGAGCTTGCCAACTTCCTGCTCAATGAGATCCAGGAGGTCTATCGGCTTCAGGGCGTGCACATCAACGACAAGCACATCGAGGTGATCGTCCGCCAGATGCTGCAGAAGGTCGAGATCGACGATGTCGGCGATTCCGACCTGATCGCCGGCGAGCAGATCGACAAGATCGAGCTCGACACGCTCAATGCCGGGCTGCTGGAAGAGGGCAAGAAGACCGCCTCCGGCACGCCGGTGCTGCTCGGCATCACCAAGGCCTCGCTGCAGACGCGCTCGTTCATCTCGGCCGCGTCGTTCCAGGAGACCACCCGCGTGCTCACCGAGGCCGCCGTCAACGGCAAGGTGGATACGCTCGATGGCCTCAAGGAGAACGTCATCGTCGGCCGCCTGATCCCGGCGGGTACCGGCGCGATGATGGGCCAGTTGCGGGAAGTTGCCGGCAAGCGCGACCATCTCATCCTCTCCGAGCGGGAGAAGGAAGCCGCGCTGGCGGCGCAGCAGGCGGCAGAGCAGCAGCCGGCTGCGGTGGAGGCTCCGGCACTGCCGGCGCCGGCGGCCGAATAAGCCCGCTTCGTCGAATCGCGCATCGGAAAGGCCGCCTGCGGGCGGCCTTTTCTTTTTGGGTGATTCCCTTTTGGTGATTCCGTGATTTCTATTTCAGGTTGATTTTTAGTTAAAAAACAAATGAAGGGTTGATGGAAATCGCGAGGCGCAGCCCCTATTTTGGGCTCTGGGTTTGCAGGGTCTCCTTTTCCTGTCGTCGGCGGCTCGCGCCGATGGCCAGATAGGAAGGAAATGCCGGCTTTACGGGCCTTCCTGCTTGACACCCCCGGTATCGGTGTTAAAAACCGCCCACTTTCCGGCAGGCGGTGAGTTTCGCCAATCGGTACGGCAGTTCGATCAAGTTATTGAAATTTATTCAGTTTCAATGACCGTCGAATCCCAGAGCCTCGATGAATGAAACTCAGACGCTGCCGCTGACACCGATGATGTCAGGTTCTGAGACCGCGCCGGCCGTGCCATTTTTGGCAAGGCTGGCGTCGAACATGAGAGATCGCCCGTCCGTCGCGTATGGATGGCGCGATTTCGCTTTGTGCGCGGATGTTTCCGCGCGCGGATTTTAGACCGGGCGAAAGCCCAAGGCTTACCGGACCATGACCCGCAAGGGTGGTCCAACGAGGGTTTGAGGGCGTATGCCAACCGTCAACCAGTTGATCCGCAAGCCGCGTCGGCCAGAGGCCGTTCGCAATCGCGTTCCGGCCCTGCAGAACTCGCCGCAGAAGCGGGGAGTGTGCACGCGCGTCTATACGACGACGCCGAAGAAGCCGAACTCCGCGCTGCGCAAGGTGGCAAAGGTCCGCCTGACCAACGGCTTCGAGGTCATCGGTTACATCCCGGGTGAGGGACATAACCTGCAGGAGCACTCGGTGGTGATGATCCGTGGCGGCCGCGTCAAGGATCTTCCGGGCGTGCGCTATCACATCCTGCGCGGCGTTCTCGACACGCAGGGCGTCAAGAACCGCAAGCAGCGCCGTTCGAAATACGGCGCCAAGCGTCCGAAGTAAGGATCGAAGGTCATGTCCCGTCGTCACGCTGCAGAGAAGCGCGAAGTCATTCCGGACCCGAAGTTCGGTAACGCCGTTATTTCCAAGTTCATGAATGCCGTCATGTACGACGGCAAGAAGTCGGTGGCCGAGAACATCGTCTACGGTGCGCTCGAGATCATCGAAAACAAGACCAAGCAGAATCCGCTGACCGTGTTTCAGTCGGCGCTCGACAACGTCATGCCCTCGATCGAGGTGCGTTCCCGCCGTGTCGGCGGCGCCACCTATCAGGTGCCGGTCGAAGTGCGCACTTCGCGCCGCCAGGCGCTTGGCATCCGCTGGCTCATCACCGCGGCGCGCGGGCGTAACGAAAAGACGATGACAGAGCGGCTCTCCGCCGAGCTGCTCGATGCGTCGAACAGCCGGGGCAATGCGGTCAAGAAGCGCGAAGACACGCACAAGATGGCGGAAGCCAATCGGGCGTTCTCGCATTACCGCTGGTAACGGCGGGCCGCCAGCTAACAGGACATTCGTCAATGCCACGCAGTCACGCGATCGAAGATTACCGCAACTTCGGCATCATGGCCCACATCGATGCCGGCAAGACCACGACCACCGAGCGGATTCTCTTCTACACGGGCAAGAACCACAAGATCGGCGAAACGCACGACGGCGCCGCGACCATGGATTTCATGGCGCAGGAGCAGGAGCGCGGCATCACCATCACGTCGGCGGCGACCACGGCGTTCTGGAACGGCAAGCGTCTGAACATCATCGACACCCCCGGCCACGTCGACTTCACCATCGAGGTGGAGCGTTCGCTGCGCGTCCTCGACGGCGCGGTATGCGTTCTCGACTCCAACCAGGGCGTTGAGCCGCAGACCGAGACCGTGTGGCGCCAGGGCGACAAGTATCATGTGCCGCGCATCGTTTTCTGCAACAAGATGGACAAGATCGGCGCGGACTTCTTCCGCTGCCTGACCGATATCGTCGATCGTCTCGGTGCCAAGCCGGTGGCGATCCAGTTGCCGATCGGCGCCGAGCAGAATTTCAAGGGTCTCGTCGACCTGGTGGCGATGAAGGCCTATGTCTGGAACGACGAATCCCTCGGCGCCAAGGCCGACATCGTCGATATTCCGGCCGACCTTGCCGACAAGGCCAAGGAATACCGCGAGAAGATGATCGAAGCGGCCGTCGAACTCGACGACGACGCGATGACCGCCTACCTCGAAGGCAACGAGCCGGACGAGGCGACGCTGAAGCGGCTGATCCGCAAGGGCGTGATCACCGGCGCGTTCTATCCGGTCCTGTGCGGTTCGGCGTTCAAGAACAAGGGTGTGCAGCCGCTGCTCGACGCGGTGGTCGACTATCTGCCGTCGCCGGCCGACGTGCCGGCCATCAAGGGCGTCGACTCCAAGGGCAACGAGATCGAGCGGCACCCGGACGACAAGGAGCCGATGTCGCTCCTGGCGTTCAAGATCATGGACGACCCCTTCGTCGGTACCATCACCTTCTGCCGTATCTATTCGGGCGTTCTGTCCAGCGGCACCGGCGTCATCAATTCGACGCGCGAGCGCAAGGAGCGGGTCGGCCGCATGCTGTTGATGCATGCGAACAACCGCGAGGACGTCAAGGAGGCCTTCGCCGGCGACATCGTGGCTCTTGCCGGCCTGAAGGACACGCGCACGGGCGACACGCTGTGTGATCCCGCGCACGAGGTCATCCTCGAAAAGATGGAATTCCCGGACCCGGTCATCGAGATCGCGATCGAGCCGAAGTCGAAGGCCGACCAGGAGAAGCTCGGCGTCGCGCTGGCGAAGCTGGCGGCGGAAGATCCGTCGTTCCGCGTCACCACCGACCAGGAGAGCGGCCAGACCATTCTCAAGGGAATGGGCGAACTTCATCTCGACATCAAGGTCGACATCCTGCGTCGGACCTACAAGGTGGACGCCAATGTCGGCGCGCCGCAGGTGGCCTATCGCGAGCGGATTTCGAAGCCGGTCACCGTCGATTATCAGCACAAGAAGCAGAGCGGCGGTTCCGGTCAGTTCGCGCAGATCAAGATCAATGTCGAGCCGCTTCCGGCGGGCTCGGGATTCGAGTTCGCCAACGAGATCGTCGGCGGCGCGGTGCCGAAGGAGTTCATCCCGGGCGTCGAAAAGGGCCTGGAATCGGTTCTGGGTGCCGGCGTGCTCGCCGGCTTCCCGGTGGTCGATCTCAAGGTGACGCTGGTCGACGGCAGGTATCACGACGTCGACTCGTCGGCGCTGGCCTTCGAAATCGCCGGCCGCGGTGCGTTGCGCGAAGCGCTGCAGAAGGGCGGCTCGGTGCTGCTCGAACCGATCATGAAGGTCGAGGTGGTGACCCCGGAAGACTATACCGGCAACGTCATCGGTGACCTCAATTCGCGGCGCGGCCAGATCCAGGGCCAGGACATGCGCGGCAACGCCAATGTCATCACCGCCATGGTGCCGCTCGCGAATATGTTCGGCTACGTCAACAATCTGCGGTCGATGTCGCAGGGGCGCGCGACCTTCACGATGCAGTTCGATCACTACGAGCAGGTTCCGGCCAACGTCGCGCAAGAGGTTCAGGCCAAATACGCATGATGCGTATCTGACCGGAGCCGCGGCACGAGAGTTCAAGCAGAATTCCTGAGGGATTACGGAGACAGCGATGGCGAAAGAGAAATTCAACCGCAGCAAGCCACACTGCAACATCGGCACGATTGGTCACGTTGACCATGGCAAGACGTCGTTGACGGCTGCGATCACGAAGGTTCTGGCGGAGGCCGGCGGGGCGAGCTTCACGGCTTATGACCAGATCGACAAGGCTCCGGAG
>DATMEV010000073.1:0-60005 GCA_035556795.1 Pseudolabrys sp.
GAGCTTCCTCACCGATATCGAGAACAGTTCGCGTTCTCTCAAACTGCTGCAAGGCGTTGCACGCATGAGTGCCGATCTGGGCATGTCCGTCGTCGCGGAAGGCGTCGAAACGCACGAGCAGCTTTCCTTGCTGCTGCAGGAGCCGAGCATCACCGAGGTGCAGGGCTTCCTTTTTTCGAAGCCCCTGAGCAGCGTTGATATCCGTCATCGCCTTCATCAGGAAAAACCCGCGCTCATCAACGTCGCATAAGTCGAGCGATTTGATCGGGCATGTATTAGCCCTCGCGCAAAAACTAAGCCTGAAAATGCCAATAGCTCCAGGCCGGCACGCGCCGATTTCGTGCGCGCCGGCAACAACGCTCGGGCGTGGGCTCCCTCGCTATTTTTTCGTCGAAGCAGGTACCCCGCCTCTCCCAACTGACCAGGCATCTCGCGGCGATTCAGTCGTTTTTCTTTTCCACGGAAGACGGCACTCCGAAGGCGCCCTGCGTGGCAAGATGCGCGATCCCGGCTTCGTCCATCGTCAGCCATTCCGCGAGAATCTCGCGCGTGTGTTCGCCAAGCAGCGGCGGCCGCCGCGCCTGCGGCGGCGGCTGGTCGTCGAAGCGCACCGCACTTGCAAGATAGCGCAGCGTGCCGGCTGCCGGATGCTCCACCTGCCGGGCAACACCGCGCTCCGCCAGTTGCGCTGTCTCGCAGGCTTCGGCGATCGAGCGGATCGCGCCGCTGGGGATGCCGGCTTTTGCGAACAGCTCCGTCCAGTGGTCGCGCGGCTTGTCCAGAAAAAGCGGCTCAAGGATCGATTTAAGCTCCGGACGACGGGCCGCCCGGTCGGCGGCACGGGCAAAACGTGGGTCGCCCTGCAGATCCGGCCGTCCGATGGCCGTGCAGAACAGAGCCCAGAAACGATCATTGGCGACGCCGAGATTGAACCAGCCGTCCGCTGCGCGAAACGTCTCGTAAGGGCTGATCGTCGGATGCGCATTGCCGCGGCGCGTGGGGCTTTCTCCCGACGCAAAATAGATGCCGGCGTTGAAGGTCAACAACGAGGCCATGGAATCCAACATCGAGACGTCGACACGCCCGCCCTTCCCTGTCCGCTGACGCTGCGCCAGCGCCGCCATCACTGCCTGGGCGGCATAGAGACCGGTCACCAGATCGGCGATCGACGTACCGACCTTGGTGGGCGGTCCGTCGACGTCGCCGGTGATGTCCATGACGCCGGATTCACCCTGCAGAACGAGATCGTATCCGGGACGTAACGCATCTGCACCCGAGCGGCCGAAACCGGAGATACCGCAATAAAGAAGTTGTGCGTTGGTCTTGCGCAGATCGTCGAAGCCGAGCCCCAACCGCTCCATCGTCCCCGGGCGAAAATTCTCGATAACGACGTCTGCGGCGGAGGCCAGTTTCCTGACGAGTTCGTTGCCGGCCGCCGATTTCAGGTCGACGGCACAGCTGCGCTTGTTGCGATTGACCGAGAGGAAATAGGCGCTCTCGCCGCCGACGAATGGCGGCCCATAACTGCGCGCCTCATCGCCATGTTCGGGCTCCTCGATTTTCAACACATCGGCACCGAGATCACCGAGCAGCATCGTCGCGAACGGGCCGGACACGACGCGACACAGATCGAGAACCCGGATACCCTGCAGCGGCGCGCCGTCAGACCATTGCATCGGCCAGTTCCGTCATGGTCCTGACGGTGACGTCGGGCATGTAGGGCGTGCGCTCGAAGGGACGCTCGCGGCGATTGATGAATGCCGTCCGCATGCCGGCGGCCTTCGCCCCGATCACGTCGAAGGCGTGATTGGCGACGAACAACACCTCGTCCATCCGCAGCCCGAGAAGTTCCGCCGCCTTGCTGTAGGTCGCGACATGCGGCTTGAATGCATTGGCCTCCTGAACGGAAATCACGCGGTCGAACGGCACCTTGTGATACTGGCGGGCCGTCTCCAGCATATCGCGGTCGCCGTTCGACAGCACGACGAGCTGATATTTCGTCTGCAACTTCGACAGAGCCGCCGGCACCTCCGGGAAGCATTCGAGCCGCTCGATCGCCGATACCAGATCGCGCACCTCGTCGTCGGTATAGGAGATGTTGCAGCGGTCGAGGACGTAGCACACGGCCCGGAAGCCGATCTCGCGATAGGGCGTGTGTTCCCTGTGCAGCAAGGCGTCGATCATCGAGTTCTCGAAATGCGTTCGGCGCCACCAGGTGACGAACGAGTTCGGCTTGCCCTTCCAGCCCTTGGCTTCGAGATAGGGCGCCGCGACCTTGGTGAGCCCGCCCTGCATGTCCACGACCGTGCCGTACTGGTCGAACATGCAGACCTTGATGGTGTCCTTCAGAGTGTCGATGTCAGCCATCGTTTGCCGTCCTTTTCGCTGCCGCGCGGTGCGGCAGAGCGATAGGATCGCACCGAATGCCATCTGTGAAATGGATTATTGTTCTAGCGATATTGATTACATCAATATAGCCTCAGCGGGGCCGGCCGGCCGGACAGACCTCGATATGGACTTGCGATATGGAGCTCCGATCCGTCGACCTGAATCTGCTGGTGGCGCTGAATGCGCTGCTCACCGAACAGCACGTAACACGCGCCGCCGAGAAGGTCGGGCTGAGCCAGCCGGCGATGAGCAATGCGCTGTCGCGGCTGCGCCACCTGTTCGACGACGACCTGCTCGTGCGTACGGCAACCGGCATGCAGGCGACGCAGCGCGCCCTGGAACTGGCGGAGCCGGTGCGGCAGGTGCTGCGCCAGATCGAAAGAGTGCTCGACAGCGAGCCGGCCTTCGACCCTGCGGCTTCGACACGCGCCTTCACGCTGCGGCTCTCGGACGTGCTCGGGCTGCTGCTGCTGCCCTCCCTGTTCCAGCGGGTCAAACGGGAGGCGCCCGGTCTCACCTTCGATGTCGTGCATACGTCGCCGACGCGCACCGTCGACGCGATCGAGAAAGACGAGATCGACATGGCAGTCAGCATGGGGCTCAGCCATGCCGGCTCGATCAACTCCGAGCCGCTGATGACGGACCGGATGGTCTGCGTGATGCGCAAACAGCACCCGCTCGCCGCCGGTCCGCTGTCGCTGACGGATTTCCTGGCTGCAAAACACCTGAAGGTATCAATATCACCGACCGATCATCGCTTCGTCGACGACGTGCTGGCGCGGCGCGGCCTCGCCCGGCAGGTGGCGCTCAACGTGCCGCACTGGCTGCTGGTGCCACACATCCTCGAACACTCCGAACTGCTTTCGGTCATGCCTGGACGCTTCGCGCTGGCACTGCGCCACGGATCGCTGGCGATCCGGGACCTGCCCTTCGCCTCCGCACCGTTCGCGTGGTCGATGTATTGGCACAGGCGCTACGAGGGCAACCAGTCCCTGCGCTGGCTGCGCCGCATATTCACCGATATTGCGGGAACGCTGCCGCCGGCTCCCGCCGTCCGGCGAGCGACCGAACGCAGTCGGATTCAACCGCGTTCCTGACGATCAGGATCGGCCACGATTTGTGATCGACGACGCTGACGGGCGGCGCAGCAAATGATGGCGGATTTTTCGGATCGATCAATTTGTGGGCAAGGACGGCACGCTGACGATCCACCGATATATCGCCTCCGAGGCCAAAGGCCCTGAGACGCAATCACGGGGTGTCACACGCGCCGCCCCATACGAACGATATGGCTGATCGCGTCGGGTTTAAACTTACAGCGGAAAGGGCCTGTCTCGCCCCCTGCGCCGTATGTTCACTGATATCGCGGGGACGCTGCCGCCGGCTCCCGCCGTCCGGCGAGCGGCCGAACGCAAGCCGCCGACGGGACGCCTTACGACGCCAGCGCCGCCTCGACCGCCTTGAGCGCCGCGTCCGCCTTGCCGGCATCCGGCCCGCCGGCCTGCGCCATATCCGGCCGGCCGCCGCCGCCCTTGCCCCCCAGCGCCTCGGCGCCCTTGCGCACCAGATCGACGGCGCTGAAGCGTTCCGTCAGATCGGCGGTGACGCCGACGACGATGCCGGCCTTGCCTTCCTCGGTGGTGCCGACAATGGCGACGATGCCGGAGCCGACGCGCTTCTTGCCCTCGTCGGCGAGGCTGCGCAGATCCTTCAGGTCGATGCCCGACACGGCGCGCGCCATCAGCTTGATGCCGTTGACCTCGCGCACGCCATCGTCGCCGCCTGTCGCCGCGCCACCGCCCATCGCCAGCTTGCGCTTCGCGTCGGCAAGCTCACGCTCGAGCTTCTTGCGCTCGTCGATGAGCGCCTGCAGCCGCGCCGGCACGTCCTCGACCGTGACCTTCAGCTCGGAGGACACTGCCTTGACCAGTTGCGCCGAAGCCTGCGCCGCCTTGCGCGCCGCCCGGCCGGTCACCGCTTCAAGCCGGCGCACGCCGGCGGCGACGCCGGCATCGGTGAGACCGGTAATCAGGCCGATATCCCCGGTGCGCTTCACATGCGTGCCGCCGCACAACTCGACCGACCAGCCCATCGTATTGCCCAGCGCGCCGGACGGCGGCTCGCCCATTGCCACGACGCGCACCTCGTCGCCGTATTTCTCGCCGAACAGCGCCCGCGCGCCCGACGCGCGCGCGTCGTCGAGCGCCATGATGCGCGTCGTCACCGGCGCATTCTGCAGCACGATGTCGTTGGCGATATCCTCGACCTTCTCCAGTTCGTCCGCCGTCAACGGCTTGGGATGCGAGAAGTCGAAGCGCAGCCGGTCGGGTGCGACCAGCGAGCCCTTCTGCGCGACGTGATCGCCGAGCACCTGCCGCAGCGCCTCGTGCAGCAGATGCGTCGCCGAATGGTTCTGGCGGATGGCGCTGCGCCGGCCGTGATCGACTTCGAGCGCCAGCGCCTGGCCGGGCTTCAGCGCGCCCGCTTCCACCGTGCCGGTATGCACGAACAGATCGCCGCCCTTCTTCTGCGTGTCGGTGACGCGGAAGCGCACGCCATCGGCCAGCATCAGGCCGGTATCGCCGACCTGGCCGCCGCTTTCGCCGTAGAACGGCGTCTGGTTGAGCACCACCGCGCCGCTCTCGCCGGCCTTCAGGGTTTCGACCTCGTGGCCATCCTTCACCAGCGCGGCGACGACGCCTTCCGCCTTCTCCGTCTCGTAACCGAGAAACTCGGTGGCGCCGGCGCGCTCGCGCAGCGCGAACCACACAGCTTCCGTCGCCGCGTCGCCGGAGCCCTTCCAGCTTTCGCGCGCCTTGGCCTTCTGCCGTTCCATCGCATCGGTGAATGCCGCCAGATCGACGCCGATGCCGCGATTGCGCAGCGCATCCTGCGTCAGGTCGAGCGGAAAGCCGTAGGTGTCATAAAGCGTGAAGGCCGTGTCGCCGTCGAACATGTCGCCTGTCTTCAGCGACTTCGAGGCGTCATCGAGGATCGCGAGGCCACGTTCCAGCGTCTTGCGGAAGCGCGTCTCCTCAAGCTTCAGCGTTTCGGTGATCAGCGCCTGCGCGCGCAGCAGTTCCGGATAGGCCTGCCCCATCTCGCGCACCAGCACCGGCACCAGCCTGAACATCAGCGGCTCGCGCGCGCCGAGCAGTTCGGCGTGGCGCATGGCGCGTCGCATGATCCGCCGCAGCACATAGCCGCGCCCCTCGTTCGAGGGCAGCACGCCGTCGGCGATGAGAAACGCGGAAGCGCGCAGATGATCGGCAATGATACGGTGCGAGGCCTGCTGCGGGCCGTCGGGATCGACGCCGGTCAGTTCGGCGATGGCACCGATCAGCGCGCGGAACAGGTCGATGCCGTAATTGTCGTGCGTGCCCTGCAGCACCGCGGCGATGCGCTCCAGTCCCATGCCGGTGTCGATCGATGGACGCGGCAGGTCGAGCCGTTTGCCGTTGGCAAGCTGCTCGTACTGCATGAAGACGAGATTCCAGATCTCGATGAAACGGTCGCCGTCCTGATCGGACGAGCCGGGCGGACCACCGGGGATATGCTCGCCGTGATCGTAGAAGATCTCCGAGCACGGGCCGCAGGGCCCCGTGTCGCCCATCGCCCAGAAATTGTCGGCGCCGGCGATGCGGATGATCTTCTCGTCGGGCAGGCCGGCGATTTTCTTCCACAAGTCGAACGCCTGATCGTCGTCGATATAGACGGTGACCAGAAGCCGCTCGCGTGGCAGGCCGAACTCCTTGGTGACGAGTTGCCAGGCAAGTTCGATGGCGCGATCCTTGAAGTAATCGCCGAAGGAGAAATTGCCGAGCATCTCGAAGAAGGTGTGATGCCGCGCGGTGTAGCCGACATTGTCGAGGTCGTTGTGCTTGCCGCCGGCGCGCACGCATTTCTGCGAGGTGACGGCGCGCTGGTAGGGCCGCTTCTCCAGACCGGTGAAGACGTTCTTGAACTGCACCATGCCGGCATTGGTGAACATCAGCGTCGGGTCGTTGTTCGGCACCAGCGACGACGACGCCACCGGCTGATGGCCGTTGCGGGCGAAAAAGTCGATGAAGGTGGAGCGGATATCGTTGACACCGCCGTGCTTTCCGCCAGTCATGGTCGTGTTCACGCTGCCCTTGCGCCGTTTGGGCTAAATCCCCGTACGGCTTGGTGTTTTATGCGGCTCATGCCGGCATTTGCCGGGTTTTTTAGCTGCCGCCGACGGTGAAGTCCATCGCGGCGAGACAGCAAGGTTGCCACCTCGTCGCAAGGCGCGAGGCCAAAGACCGGGCCTTCGAAGCGAAGAATGAGAAAGTAAGCCGTCCGGCTGCCACCCCCGTCCCTGGCGAGCCTCCGGCGCGCCGGGTTCCTCGGGGTCTGGGCCGAAAGATCCGCTCTGAGGGTCTGCAGGCGGTGTTCGGCATGAGGGGCCTTATGGGCACACCTCCCGCCAGATCATGACCACTCACAGCCTGCCATAACCGAGCGACGGCGGGCGCAACCGTTCCAACCACCGCCGAAGACAGGCCGTACGTTCCGGCGGCCCCTCGGGACTTCCACCATGCCGCGCGGGCCGCAAAAGGCTTTCGCTCCCGTCCTCGGTGGCGGCCGCTTTACGCAGCCGGGTGCCGACGGGAGCGAAAAACCGAACGGGCTTGATGTCCTGGAAGGCAATGATGCCCTAGGCACTAATGCCCGGACAGACAACACGCCCTCGCAGATGCCCACCTCCGGAGATGGCGATCCGGAGGTGGCCCCCGCTTCAAACAGTCCGGGAATGCCGCGAACGGCGCCCGGACAGATCAGCGAACCCTCACCGGCACGTGCGGCAGCCGTTACACGATCGCAGCCGCACAAATCCGGTCACTTGGACAACGCACGCACACGCCACACAACACTGCGGCCAATACCCCGACAGCAACCGCCGCTCACTCCTCGGCCGCGGCGTCGTCGACATCGTTGCCTTCGTCGTCCTTGTCGCCAACCAGCAGTTCCTCGGCGATCAGCCCGGAATTCTGACGGATCGCCGCCTCGATCTTGCCGGCCATATCGGGATTGTCGCGCAGGAAGTTCTTGGCGTTCTCGCGGCCCTGACCGATACGCTGGCTGTCATAGGAGAACCAGGCGCCGGACTTTTCCACCACCCCGGCCTTGACGCCGAGATCGAGGATCTCGCCCATTTTCGACACGCCCTGCCCGTACATGATGTCGAATTCGACAATCTTGAACGGCGGGGCGAGCTTGTTCTTTACCACCTTGACGCGGGTCTGATTGCCGACCACCTCGTCGCGGTCCTTGATCGCACCGATACGGCGGATGTCGAGGCGCACCGAAGCGTAGAATTTCAGCGCGTTGCCGCCGGTCGTCGTCTCCGGCGAACCATACATCACCCCGATCTTCATACGGATCTGGTTGATGAAGATCACCATCGTGTTCGACTTGTTGATCGAGGCGGTCAGCTTGCGCAGCGCCTGGCTCATCAGCCGCGCCTGCAGGCCGGGCAAGGCATCGCCCATCTCGCCGTCGAGCTCGGCCTTCGGCACCAGCGCAGCGACGGAATCGATCACCAGCACATCGACAGCGCCGGAGCGCACGAGCGTATCGGCGATTTCCAGCGCCTGTTCACCGTGATCCGGCTGCGAGATCAGAAGGTCGTCGACATTGACGCCGAGCTTACGGGCATAGACCGGGTCGAGCGCGTGCTCGGCATCGACGAAGGCGCAGATGCCGCCCTTCTTCTGGGCTTCGGCTACGGTATGAAGCGCCAGCGTGGTCTTGCCGGAGGATTCCGGCCCGTAGATTTCGACGATGCGGCCGCGCGGCAGGCCGCCGACGCCGAGCGCGATGTCGAGCCCGAGCGAGCCGGTGGACACCGTTTCGACGTCCATCGTCTTCTCGTTCTTGCCAAGCTTCATGATCGAGCCCTTGCCGAAATTGCGCTCGATCTGCGAGAGCGCGGCGGCAAGCGCCTTTGACTTATCCATGGACGAGGATCCTTCGACGACACGCAGTGCAGGCTGACTCATCGGTCTCGCTCCTTATGCCGGGATTCGACACCCGGACAAACCGCCCCTGGACATTTCCCCGCTGCAATCCCGAGGGAGCCAGGGACTGCCGGAATCGATGAAGCAATGTACCCTGTTTGTTCTCGGTTCGCAATATGTTCTTTTATGAGAAGCCCGCTCCCTATGAAAGCGGGAGCGCCGGGCCGGCCTAGCCATCTTCATAGCGATAGCGGAGCGGGTCGCCTGTTTCACTCCCCGGTCGTCCGCCGGATAATGGCGGCCTCATGGACCGTCAGGAGAATTGCCGTGGATCCGCAGGCGCGCGTCGCAACCAGTTTCGCCAAGCAGGGCCTGATGACGACGCTGGGAGCGATCCTGAATCACGTCTCGCCCGGTTTCGTCGAGATCGTCATGGCACCCACTGCCGCCGTCTCGCAGCAGCACGGCTTTGTTCATGCCGGCGCCGTCAGCGCGATTGCCGACAGCGCGGCGGGCTATGCCGCGCTCAGCGTGATGCCGCCCGATGCGGGGGTTCTGACGACCGAGTTCAAGATCAACCTTTTGGCCCCTGCGGCGGGCGAGCGCCTCATTGCCCGCGGGCGCGTGGTCAAGGCCGGCCGCACGCTGACGCTGGCGCAATCGGAAGTTTTTTCGGCCACGGACGGTCAGGAAAAACTGATCGCCCTGCTGACGGCGACGCTGATGGCCGTCAAGGGCCGCGACGGCATCGCCGACTGAGGCGTCCTTCCCCGATCCCGGGCCTTGCCCGCCTTATGACAATATTCCTGCCGTCGAAAGGCCAACTTGCCCCGCCACCCACGGGTTGCAACCCTTCGGAGAACCACAGTCCGCAGGAGATCCGCGATGAGCGACGTCTGGCTTCCCTCCCTGAAAACCGAAACCGCGCAGGCCGGGTTTGAACTCGCGGTGAAGCTGTCGCGGGTCGGCGTCAAGGTCACGCAACCGTCGGAAGACAAGCGCGCGCATCTGCGCTCCGCCTATGAGCAGGACTCGGCGCAGCTCATCGCGGCGTCGCATGTCATCGCCGTGCATTTCCAGACGATCGCTGCCGCCAACAACTGGTGGCGTTGACGGCACCGGCAACTGCGCGGCCTGTCATGACGGGCCAGCAGCCGCGGACCTGAGGCCGTCGTTACCCGGAGGTTGCTGCGGGGATGCGCGGCGCCGCCGCCATCGCCGCGCCGATATCGCGAACCGCGGCGGAAGAGTGCGCTGCGAGTTCGCCGGCCTTCTCGCGCACGAACCAGTCGGGCGCACCGTCGGCCGCGCGGCGCAGCCATACCAGGCCGTCGCGCCCCTCGCCCAGCTCGATCAGCAACAGGCCGTAGTGATAGGCCCCGCGCCGCTCGCCTGCCTCGGCAGCGCGGCGGTACCAGTCGCGCGCCTGCAAAAGATCGCGCGGACGGCCAAGGCCGCTTTCATGAAACTGTCCGACCATGTGGAAGGATTTGACGTGTCCCTGCCGGGCTGCTTGCTCGAACCAGATGAATGCGCCGTCCGGGTCGTGCGGCACGCCGCGCCCTTCCAGCATCAGCAGTCCGAGATTGTACTGCGCCCAGTCGAGCCCGCCTTCGGCCGCAGCGCGATAGCAGTCAGCGGCTTTCGCGGCATCCACCGGCGCGCCCCAGCCGAGTTCGTGGCACCGCCCAAGCAGATTGAGCGCGTCGGGACGCTTGCTTTGCGCGGCGATCTCGAACCAGCGGAACGCGCCCTGCGGATCGCGCTCCGTTCCAAGACCGTCGAGCTGCATCTGCGCCCACGACAGTTGCGCATCGACATAACCGGCGGTCGCCGCCGCATACATCCAGCGCGCCGCCTCGGCCGGATTCTCCGCGATCATCCGCTGCCAGTCTTCGCGCGGTCTGTCCTTGATATCGGAGGCATAGACGCGCGGCGGCGCGGCACGGGCCGTCCGCCGCGTGAAGAGGCGCAACCAACGTCGACGCAATGCGCGCAGATTCAGCATGCCCCGGTCCCGATTCAAGCGACGCTGTCAGCGTGACGACATGCCACGCCGAGCCGCATCGCGCGACATGCGAAGCCTTTCGCATCGAACGCCCGCGCCTGCAATCACCCACCAGCAATGACTGATGCGCGCATCATGCGCCGCGATGATGTGTTGCGGCGCGCACCGCGCAACGAGCCTGTCTCGAAGCGGTTCGTTGTCATATCATGATCGTGCGACAATTTGCCTGTTCGATCAATAATTTGGAATGATGATTGGGACGAAAGTTCAATGTCCTGTTTCAGCGTCGGTTTTTGAGCCCTTTTGAATCTTTCAAGTCTGGAACAGAAGCAAACGACGATCACTCTGGAAGCGTTCCACATCATACAAATTGCGCATCCTCCACAGCACCGCCTAAGCGGTTGAGCACCAATCGGGGGTGCTCAAAAAATGACTCCACAAGACACGACACTGCGTTCAACTCTGTCGCATGCCGCGCTGTCCGCGGGCCTTGCTTTCTCGTTCACGAATATCGGTATCGATGATGCCGCGGCGCAGACCGCGCGCCAGCAGCCATCGCCGCAACCGGCGGGCTCGTCGGTGCAGCTCGATACGATCGACGTCACTCACCACGGCGACGACAGCGGCTATCAGGCAACGACGATGTCGTCGCCGAAGCAGACAGCGCCGCTGCTCGATACGCCGCAGACGGTCACCGTCATTCCGCAACAGATCATGCGCGAACAGGGCGCGCGCAGTTTGACAGACGTGCTGCGCAGCACGCCGGGCATCACCTTCGACGGCGGCGAGAACGGCTTCGCCACCTCGACCAATAACTTCAAGCTGCGCGGCTTCGACGGCAGCGGCAACGTCTTCATCGACGGCGCGCGCTCCTCCGGCAGCTATGCGCGCGACGTCTTCAACACCGAGCGCGTCGAAATCTTCAAGGGCGCGGCGGCCGACAACGGCCGCGGCGGCGCCGGCGGCTATGTCAACATGGTCACGAAGACGCCGAAGCTGGAGAACTTCACCTCCGGCACGATGGGCCTGTCGTTCGACGGCTACGGCACCGAGCCGGTGAAACGCGGCACGGTCGACCTCAACTACATCGTCGCTCCGAACACCGCTGTCCGCCTCAACGGCGTCCTCGAACAGGGCGGCGCTCTCGGCCGCGACGTCGCCAAGAACAAGGTGTGGGGAATCGCGCCGTCCGTCGCCTTCGGTCTCGGCACCGACAAGCGCGCCATCTTCGCCTACGAGCATGTGCAGCGGCGCGACGTGCCGGACTGGGGCGTGCCGGCGGCAACCCTGCCCGGCACCTTCCGGTTCGATCCGGCGTTCGAAGGCGCGCGCCGCGATGCATTCTACGGCCTCGCCTCGGACTTCGATCATACCAAGAGCGACATGTTCCTGGCGCGCTTCGAATACGACATCAGCAAGCACGTCACGATCAGCAACCAGACCAAGTGGACCCATGTCGACCGCATGGCGCGCTACACGATCCCGTTCTCGGTGATCGCCGGAACCACGGACGTGCAGAGCCAGGTCCAGTTCTACGATCGGTCGAATACGACGCTCACCAACCTGACGAATCTGTCGGCCAATTTCTTCACCGGCCCGCTCGACCACAAGCTCTCGCTCGGCGTCGAAATATCGCGTGAAGAATCCGACGCCAATCGTCAGAACGGCGTCACGCTGACGACCGCGCCCGCGGATCTGTTCAACCCGGACCCCAATCGCTGGCCCGCCATCCCGTTCACTCCCAGAGAGACCAACGGCATCAAGGTCGATACCCTCGCCGCCTATCTCTACGACACGATCAAGCTCAACGAGCAGTGGCAGTTGACGGGCGGTCTGCGCGTCGAGCGCTACGACGTCAGCATCGCCAGCAAGACCGCCGCCGGCGCGCCGGTTGCGGGCGGGTTCGACGGCTACAGCTACGGCAAGACCACGATCGGCGGCAAAGTCGGTCTCGTCTACAAGCCGGTCGACTATGCCAGCTTCTATATCGCGACCGGCATCTCACATCTGCCGCCGGGCTCGTATCTCTCGAACCCCGATATCTCGCGCGAGGGCGACGGCTCGGCGTTCCCCGGCCTTGTCGCCGGGGCGGACCCGGTGCGTCTGCATCACTACGAGATCGGCACCAAGTGGGACCTGATCGACAAGCGTCTGTCGGCCACCGCCGCGCTGTTCCGCACCTATAAGAAGAACGTGCCGTTCAACATCGGCGGCCTGCAATATGGCGAGCAGATGGTGCAAGGCCTCGAGCTCGGCCTCAACGGCCATCTCACCAATGACTGGCAGGTGTTTGCCGGCGCGTTGTTCATGAACAGCGAGCGCAAGCACAATGACATCATCGAGGCGGCGCGTCCGGGCACCAATGGCGACGAGCTGGCATTCACGCCGAACTTCTCCGCCAATCTCTGGACCACCTATCACATCCCGCACACCGACTGGACGATCGGCGGCGGCCTGCAATATGTCGGCTCGTCATGGGTCGGCCGTCCGGACGACGCCAACAATATCGTCAAGAACGGCGCCGCCGGAAAACTGCCGAGCTACTTCCTCGTTCACGGCATGATCGCCTACGACATCTACAAGGACGTGCAGATCCGCTTCAACGTCGACAACATCTTCAACGAGAAATACGCAGTCGGCCTCAACTGGTCGGCCCAGCGTGCCGTGCTCGGCGCACCGCGCACCTTCCGCGTCAGCACCAGCTTCAAGTTCTGATCGCGGATCGCACCGCTGAGGCTCCGGCCCTCACCGGCCGGAACGCTCCGGTCCCGCGGCTTCCCCACAGGCCGCGGGACTTTTTCTTTTCGACCGCAAAACACTTACGCTTCACGGATTGAGCGATGATCACCACCATCCCCGACGTCCTGACGCCAGACGAAGCGGGCCGCTTCCGCGACCTGCTCGACAGCGCCGAATGGCGGGACGGCCGCGAGACTGCCGGCCACGTCGCCGCCCGTGCCAAGCACAATCAGCAGCTCGACCAGAGCGACCCGGCCGCAATCCAGCTGTCGAACGCATTGCTGGAGCGGCTCGGCAGCCACGGCCGTTTCATTTCCGCGGTGCTGCCGCTGCGCATTCTGCCGCCGCGCTTCAATCGCTATGCCGGCAGCGGCTCCTATGGCGACCATATCGACAATGCGGTCTTCAACATTCCCGGCAGCCCGCTGCGCATCCGCGGCGACGTCTCCGCGACGCTGTTCCTGAGCGATCCGGACAGTTACGACGGCGGCGAACTCGTCTTCCAGTACGGCACGGGGCCGCAGCGGATCAAATTGCCGGCCGGGCACATGGTGATCTACCCCGCCGATACGATCCATCACGTCGTGCCCGTCACCCGCGGCGCGCGGCTCGCGGCATTTTTCTGGACACAGAGCCTCATCCGCGAGACGCATCGGCGCGCGATGCTGCTGGAACTGGATGAGACGATCCAATCGATGATATCGTCGGCGCCCGACAATCCGGCCATCGTCCGTCTGACCGGCCTCTATCACAACCTGCTGCGCGACTGGTCGAACACCTGACCGCAGACATACCAGATTGCCGATCATGATGACGCCGCTGACGCAAATTCCCGCTGAAATCGCGTCGGTGTCGGACTACGAGGCGCTGGCGCAGCCGCGGATGACGTCGCAGGCCTGGGCCTATCTCGCCGGCGGCGATGCCGACGAGCGGACTCTCGCCGAGAACGCCGCCGCATTCGCCCGTCTGCTGCTGCGCACGCGCGTGTTGCGCAATCTCGACGGCGGCACAACGCAGCTCGACCTCTTCGGTCATCGCCTGACATCGCCGCTGATCCTGGCGCCGATCGCCTTTCAGAAACTGGCACATCCGGACGGCGAATTGGCAACGGTGCTCGGCGCGGGCGCGGCACAAACCGCGATGACGGTGTCGACGCAGGCAAGCGTCAGCCTCGAAGCGATCGCCCAGGCGGCCGCCGCGCCGCTGTGGTTCCAGCTTTACATCCAGCCGGACCGCGCTTTCACCGAAACGCTGGTGCGGCGCGCCGAGGCCGCCGGTTATCGGGCACTGGTGGTCACCGTCGATGCGCCGGTCAGCGGCATCCGCAACCGCGAGCAACGCGCCGGCTTCGCCCTGCCGCCGGGCATCGAGGCGGTCAATCTGCGAGGCATGGCTCCGCCGCCGCCTTCGGCCCTGCCGGCCATGCCGGGCGGGCAGATTCTGCTGGGCGGCCCACTGCTCGCCGCCGCGCCGACGTGGCGCGACCTTGCCTGGCTGCGCGGCATCACCCGGCTGCCGATCCTGCTCAAGGGCGTCATGTGCGCGGACGATGCAGCAACCGCCGTCGCCGAAGGCGTCGACGGCATCGTCGTTTCCAATCACGGCGGCCGCACGCTCGACACCCAGCCCGCGACTGTCACCGTGCTGCCGGAAATCGTGCACGCGGCCGGTGGACGCGTTCCGGTGCTGCTCGACGGCGGCATCCGGCGCGGCACCGACATTCTCAAGGCCCTAGCGCTCGGTGCCCGCGCGGTGCTGATCGGCCGGCCTTACATGCATGGCCTCGCCGCGGCCGGCGCCCCCGGCGTCTGCCACGTTCTGCGCCTGCTGCGCGCCGAGTTCGAGGTCGCGATGGCGCTGACCGGTTGCCGCGCGCTTGCCGATATCGATGCCGCGCTGCTGCGCACCTGAGCACCTGAGCACCGCACGCCGGGACCGGGACGACACCATAAAGTCGCAGCCCGTCTGCTGGACCCGGGCAGACCAAAACTCTAGCCTGTCCGATCAAGCAATGGTCGCGCCTGCCCGTGCGATCAGGACGAAAGGCGCATGCTCGACAAGCTGGAATTCCTGCTGGCGCTGGCCCGCGAGAAGCATTTCCGGCGCGCCGCCGATAGCTGCGGCGTGGCGCAGCCGACGCTGTCGCTCGGCATCCGCAGTCTGGAGGAAACGCTGAAGGTGCCGCTGGTCAAGCGCTCGTCGCGCTTCCAGGGCTTCACGCCCGAAGGCGAGCGGGTGCTGATGTGGGCGCGCCGGCTGGTCGGCGACGCGCATGCGATGCGGCAGGAAATCAACGGCTTCAAACAGGGCGTCGGCACGCATATCCGCCTTGCCGCCATGCCTTCGGCAATGCCCATCGTGTCGCTGCTGACGACGCCATTCCACATGCGCTTTCCGGACACGCGCTTCACCGTGCTGGCGCGCTCGTCCGACGCCGTGGTCGGGCTGCTGCACCACCGCGATATCGACGCCGGCATCACCTATATCGACGGCGAGCCGATCGACGACGTGTCGAAAACGCCGCTGTTTCGCGAGGACTATCTGCTGCTCACCAGCAGGAACGGCCTGTTCGACGACGCGCCGCACATCACCTGGACCGAGGCCGCCCGCCTGCCGCTGTGCACGCTGACGCGCGACTTCCAGCACCGCCGGATCGTCGACGACGTGATGCGGGAGCTCGATATCGAATTCACCTCGCCGCTGGAGACGGATTCCGAGATCGCGCTCGCAGCGCATGTCCGCACCGGCCGCTGGTCGAGCATCGTCCGGCGTTCGATGACGGAGATGCTCGATCTGTCGGGCAATCTGCGCGCGATCCCGCTCGTCCAGCCGTGCATTTCCCACACCATCGGCCTGATCGTATCGCAGCGCTTCGCCGTCCCGCCGGTGGTTGCTGCCTTGATCGAGGAAGCGCGACGGCTCTGTCCGCCGGAGCTGATCGCCGCCGAGTAACGACACAGCGACGGCAGCCGCGATCCGCGTTTCGCCGCGGGCGGCTGCGCCAGTAGCGATACCGTGCCGGACGCGCTACGATCCCCCCAAACCGACGCGCAGGATGTCCGATGTCGACAATCGCCGCCCCATCAATGACTCCCGTCACCCCGCCGATGGCGACGGTACGGCCGCTCTATTTTGTCATGGCTGCCGCCGGGCTCGTGGTGATGGTCGTCGCCATCCTCGGACCGAGCGACTGGTTCCTCAACTGGGTGCATGTGATGAGCGGCACCCTGTGGACCGGCATCGACCTGTTCATGGGCTTCGTCATCGGCCCGATCCTGCGCGCCGTCTCCTTCGAGACTCGTCGCGCCATCGTCACCGCGCTGATCCCGCGGACGCTGGTGCTGATGCCGACATTGTCGATCATCACCGGCACCGCCGGCTGGTTCCTGGCCGTACGGATGGGTTTTCTCGAGGTCGACTATCCGGAATTCTACTGGGTGGTCGCGGCACTGGTAATTATCGCCATCCTGACCGTGCAGGGGCTGGGCTTCCTGCTGCCGACCAACCTGCGGGTCTATCGCGAGCTGCGCAAGCCGCAGCCCGACGCCGCCAAGATCGCGCGGCTGATGAAATGGTACATCTATGTCGTCGCCATGCAGGGCGTGATGCAGGTCGCCATCATCGTGGTGATGGCGCGCTTCGCGACCGGACTGTAGCGTTCAGCCACCGCGCCGATCAGCTCCGCGACGCATCGCGCTCCACGCACAGCCATACCCCGCCGTCGCGCGCCGACTGAACCCGGATACGCAGATCGCGGCGCGGGTCGGAATAGTCGCCGACCCAGCCGAGCTCCAGATCGACAATCCCTGCCGCCATTGCCTGTTCGATACGGCCGCGAAAATCGTCGGCGTTCAGACATTGGGTAAGTGAAAAAAACGGCTCGCCTATCGGCTGCCGTCCGAAGCCGGACTGGCGGGCCTCGGTTTGATTGTACAGGACGACATTGAAGTCCGGGTCGAGATGCACAACACCGAACGGCAGCGTATCGATGGCATCCGGCGCAAGTTTTTCCAGTTGTTCGGCGAGATCGTCGGCGTCGAAATCGACGCTGCGGCTTGTCATCGGCGCGTCTCCGGTTGGTTTAGCGGATATCCGCTTTGCGTTTCTTGTGGTTCCGACGCGCAGGCAGTGTCGCGATGCGTATCGTCCGGGCGTGAGCTTCGATCATCGCCGCCAAAATGCGCCCCAGCGCCGGACGGGTCAACGGGCAGGCAGCATAAAAATCACAGTGTTAAACGCAGATTGCGCACGGTTTTTCAACGCACCGGTCTTCGGCGCATGAATTTCCAAAGCGCGATTTCACGCGCATGGTTTCCTGCACGGAATTTCAACACATGGTTTTCCGGCGCGACAGCCCTTCGATGCCCGGTTCTTGGCGGCGCGGGCACTGCCCGGCCATCACGGCGCATTGCGGGGCGCTCATCTCATAACGCGCGCCTCGTGGCACGCATTTCATAACGTGCATTTCATGGCCCACATTACATTGCGTACATTACATGGCGCGCATTCGAATCGCGCGCGCCCGACGCGATGCCAGCCGCTCATTCGATGCTGATGCCGGCGGCATGGGTGGCGCGCCGCATCTGCGTGAGCGCGCGACGGATATCGGCTCCGAATTGCTCCGGCGAGCCGCCGGCGACCGTCGCCTGCTGCGCGGCAAGCCGGTTGCGCAGTTCCGGTTGCGCCAGCGCGGCGCGCAATGCCGCGTTCAGCCGCGCGATGATCGGCGCGGGCGTCGCCGCCGGCGCCACCAGACCGAAAAATCCCATCCAGCCGAGTTCGTCGAGATTGACCTCGGCGAAGGTCGGCACCTTCGGCAATATCGCAAGCCGCGTTTCTCCCGAGACCGCGAGCGGGCGCAACCGTCCCGCCAGCACCATCGGCAGCGATGTCGGCAGGTTGTCGAACAGCACATCGACCCGCCCCGCCACCGCATCGTTGAGCGCCGGACCGATGCCACGATAGGGCACATGCTGCAGGTCGGCCTGCGTCGCCAGATTGAACTGCGCGCCGAGCAGGTGGCTGACCGATCCGTTGCCGGACGAACCGTAACTGAAACGCCCTTTGTGCGTCCGCGCCAGCGCGATGAATTCCGAGATCGAGCCGACCTTGATCTTCGGATTGATCGTCATGATGTTCGGCACGACCGCAACCGCGCCAACCGGCGCAAGATCCTTCGCGACATCGAACGGCAGCGACCGGTAGGCCGCGGGATTGATGGCGAGCGTTGACGCGCTGCCCATGCCGATGGTGTAGCCGTCCGGCGCCGCCTTGGCGACCTGCGCGGTGCCGAGTGCGCCGCCGGCACCGCTGCGGTTTTCGACGACCACCGGCTGGCCGAGCGGGCCGCGCATCGCCTCGGCAACCGCGCGGGCGATCACGTCCGTCGAGCCGCCGGCCGCGAAGGGAACGATCACGGTGACGGGCCGCGCCGGAAAGGCGGTGGCGGCCGCAGCGCGGCGCAACGGCAGCGCCCCGCATGCCGCCCCCAGCATCGTCCCCAGGCCCGCAATGACACTGCGCCGATTCACCATGCGGGAATTATGTCATGGCATGCGGATGCCACAAGCCACGATCCAGGCGATGCGGCCACGATCGACCGCTCGCCCCCGCCACGCCGCAACCGTCCTCCCGCTACGGATGGCGCTCATACGCCCAGATAACGATGCAGGACCGTCGGGTCGGCTTTCAGCGCACTGGACGTGCCCTCGTGGACGATGTGCCCGTTGTTGATGATATAGACGCGCTGCGCCAGCGTCAGCGCCGCCGCCAGGTTCTGCTCCACCAGCACGATCGTCTGCCCGGCCGCGGCCAGATCGCGACACGCCTTGATAAGATCGCGCACGATCACCGGCGCGAGGCCCTCGAACGGCTCGTCGAGCAGGATGATCTTCGGATCGCGCACCAGCGCCCTGGCGATCGCCAGCATCTGCTGTTCGCCGCCCGACAGATCGGTGCCGCGGCTGTTGCGCCGCTCCTTGAGCCGCGGGAACATGTCGTAGATCCGTTCGAGCGGCCATTTGTGCGCCGCCGTCAGCCCGGCGAGCACGATATTCTCTTCGACATTGAGGCTGCCGAAGATGCGGCGGTCTTCATGGACGAGCTGCATGCCGGCCTGCGCGACGGCATAGCTCGGCTTGCCGATGACGTCGGCACCATCGAACATGATGCTGCCGGACTGCGGCTCGACGACACCCATCAGGCTTTTCAGCGTCGTGCTCTTGCCGGCGCCGTTGCGGCCGAGCAGCGCCACCACCTCGTTGCGTTCGACCCGCATCGCGACGTCGAACAGGATGTGGGAATCGCCGTAGTAGGAATTCAGCGCGTTGACTTCGAGCAGGCTCATGATGGCGCCCTCACGGTTCGTTCATGCCGCCGAGATAGGCGTCCTGCACGGCTTTGTTGGTCTTGATCTCCTGCGGAGTCCCTTCGACCAGCACCCGCCCCTCCTGCAGAACAGTGATCCGCTCCGCCAGTTCGAAGATCGCATCCATGTCGTGGTCGATGACGATCATCGTGCGGCCGCGGCTGATTGACTTCAGAAGCTGCACGGTCTCGACGCGCTCCGCCGGGCTCATGCCGGCGAGCGGCTCGTCGAGCAGCAGCAGGGTCGGCGACGTGGCGAGCGCCAGGCCGATCTCCAGCCGCCGCTTCTCGCCGTAGGCAAGGTCCGACACCGGGGTGTCGAGCCGATCCGTCAGGTCGACGAGATCCGCCGTCCGCGCCACCGCCTCCACCAGCCCCGGAACGCCTTCCGGCTTGCTGAACAGATCGAGCTTGAACTTGCCGCGCAGTTCCGCCAGCACCGCGATGCGCAGGTTCTCGCGCACCGTCAGACGGTTGAAAAGCTGGTTGATCTGATAGCTCTTGGTCAGGCCGAGCTGACAGACATCGGTCACCGTCATGCCGGTGATATCCCGTCCCTCGAAGACGATGCGGCCGGAGCTTGGCGGGATCTCGCAGGTCAGCATCTTGAAGAACGTCGTCTTGCCGGCACCGTTGGGGCCGATGATACCGCGCAATTCGCCGTGATTGACGGTGAAGTCGATGTCGCTGTTCGCCACCAGGCCGCCGTAGCGCTTGCTGAGGCCGGTAGCCTGCAGGATCGGGCCGGACATGCCCGAGGGCTTCAGCGTCTCCGCGCCCGGACCGGGCACGCCGGCCGCGACCGCCGAGGCGGACAAAGCCCGCGGTGCCGGCGCCACCGCCGCACCGGCACTCGCCGTGTCGTTATCGCCGTCGGTCGCGGCAGAACGCTTGCGCAGCGCGACGAGGCTGACGATGCCGCCGATCAGGCCGCGCCGCAGGAAGCAGACGAGCAGCACGAAGATCGCGCCGAGCACCAGCTTCCAGGCGGCGCCGAGGCCGAGGGCCGCCTGCAGGAAGTCCTGCAGGAACAGCCAGACCGCGGCGCCCAGCAACGGCCCGAACAGCGTGCCGGTGCCGCCGATCGCCGTCTGCATGATCAACTGCGCCGAGGTATCGAACATAAAGGCGTCCGGCGGCATGAACGCCTGCATCACGCCGAGCAGACCGCCGGCGAACCCGGCATAGGCGGCGGCGATGACGAACGCCGTCAGCTTGTAGCCGTGGATGCTGTGGCCGACCGCCGAGGCCCGCATCGGGTTCTCGCGGATCGCCTGCAGGATGGTGCCGACCGGCGAGCGCACGATCCGCAATGCGATGACGATGCCGATGAAGTACCAGAAGGCGAGGAAGATATAGAGCGACCAGCCGGTGGTGAACTGGATCGTGGTGAAGCCGAGATCGAAATGCGGCGTCGGCACGCCCGGCAGGCCGTTCTCGCCGCCCGTCCACTCCGCCAGCGGATTGAACTCGACGAAGAAGAAAACCTCGGCGATCGCCACCGTGATCATCGCGAAATAGATGCCGGTGCGCCGCAGGGCGATCAGGCCGACGAGATAGCCGACGGCGGCAGCGACCACCATGCCGATGAACAAGGCGGTGACGACATGCGGAAAGCCCGCCCGCGTGAGCAGATACGCGGCGACAAAACCGCCGGTGCCGTAGAATGCCGACTGTCCGAAGGACAGCAGGCCGGTATATCCGAACAGGATATCGAAGCCGATGCCGAACAGGCCCCACACCAGGATGCGATTGACGGTGTTGGGCGCAAAGCCGAGATGCGGCAGGATGAACGGAGCGAGGATCAGGCCAAGAGCCGTCAGCGTCTCGATCACATAGGGGCGCTGTTTGAGCATGTCGGTCCCGAAAATCTCAGCCGCGGCTCGGTGCGCCGAGCAGGCCGTGCGGCCGCAGCAGCAGCACCAGCGTCATCGCCGCGAACAGCATGACGTAGGCATAGCCGGGGTTGATCATTGAGGTGATGCTGATGATTTCGCCGGCGATCAGGCCGCCGAGAATGGCACCGGGGAACGAGCCGACGCCGCCGATCACGACGACGACGAATGTCTGCACCAGGATCGCCTCGCCCATATCCGGCGTGAGCGACACCACCGGTGCATTGACGATACCGGCAAAGCCGGCGGCCATCGCACCGATGCCGAACACCACCATGAACACGCGATAGACGTTGATGCCGAGCGACGACACCATCACCGAATCCTCGATGCCGGCGCGCACGATCATGCCGATGCGCGTGCGGTAGAGGATGAGGAACAGCGCCAGCAATGCCACGGCGATGATCGCCACCAGCCAGAGCCGATAGGTCGGATAGAACATGAAGCCGAGCGAGGTGATGCCGGCCAGCGCCTTGGGCGCCGGCACGGTCAGCGACAGGCTGCCGAAGATCAGCCGGACCACCTCGACGAAGCAGATGCTGAGGCCGAAGGTGACCAGAAGCTGGTCCTCGTCCGGCCGTCCGTAGAAGTGGCTGATGACCACCCGCTCCATCACCACCCCGACCACCATCACGAACAAGGAGCCCGTGATGACGGCCAGGATGAATGAATCGGTATAGCTGTAGGCGACATACCCGGCGTAGCCGCCGAGCATGAACATCGCGCCGTGCGCGAGGTTGAGGACGCCGAGCGTCCCGTAAATGATCGTCAGACCGGACGAGATCAGCGCCAACAGCGCGCCGAGCACCAGCCCGTTGAACATTTGCGAAACCAGATTCGCCCAGTTAATCACCGTTTACCTCGCGCACGGATTGATGGGTCAGGACGCGATCAGGTGTAATCGCCGAGCTTGCAGCCGAAGGCGTCGGGCTTCTGGATGACGCCATCGCCGGGGACGATATCGACGATGTCGTACCAGTCCTCCTTGTTCTTCATGTCGGCCTTTTTCTTGCCCTTGACGATGATCACCGGGCGCACGCACTGGTGATCCTCGGGGCGATAGTGGACGTCGCCGACCAGCGAGGGGATGGTGCCGCTCTTTTCCCATGCCTTGATGACGTCCGGCGGATAGAAGGTGCCGGCGTCCTCGACCATCCGCGCCCAGTGGACGATGCCCATATAGGCATTCTCGGCGCCCCATTCCGGCTTGTAGCCGTACTTCTTCTCGAAGGCGGCGTTGAACAGCTTGGCGAGCGGATACTTGTCCTCGATCGTCCACCAGTAGTCGGTGGCCGCATAGACGTCTTCCATCAGGCCGCCGGTCTCGCGCGCCAGGAACGGCACCTGATAGGGCACGACGAGCTTCATCTTGTCGAGCACGCCGAACTGCTTGGCCTGCTGGGTGGACAGCACGCAGTCGTGGCCCCAGTTGACGTTGATGAGCACGTCGGCGCCGGAATTGGCGACGTTGAGCAGATAGGAGGAATAATCGGGCGCGCCGAGCGGCGACACCTGGTTGGTCACCGTCGTCCAGCCCTGCGACTTGAGGTATTTCTCCACCGAGGCGGTGGTCGTGTGACCGTAGGTGTAGTCCGGCGTCAGATAGGCGGCCTTCTTGTTCTTGCCGAAAGCCTTGACCACCACCGGCCCGATCGCGTTCGCGGCCATCTCGCCGTAGAAGCACTGGCGGAAACCGTAACGCACGCAGTCCTTGCCGGTCGTATCGTTGGAGCCGGAAATCTGCGCGACGTAGAGCACCTTCTCGCGCTGGGCGAGCTTGTTGAGCGCCACAGCGACCGCCGAGGAGGTCGATCCGGTCATCAGCACGATCTTGTTCTCGGTGATGAAGCGCTGCTGCGCCTGCACCGCCTGGTTCGGCTTGGCGGCCGAATCGGCGACCAGCAGCTTCACTTCCTTGCCGAGCACGCCCTTCTTGGTCTTTGGCGAGAGCTGCTTGACGAGATCATGGGCGGTGTTGAGGTGCTCGACGGCGAGTTCGGCACCCTTGATTTCGTCCTCGCCCTGCACCGCATAGGTGCCGGTGCGCGGCGACGTCGAGCCGATATAGACCGTACCGCCCTGCGATCCCGCCGGCCATGTGCCGATCGGCGGCTGATCCGCCGCGAATACCGGCATCGAAAATCCCGGCAGCATCATGCCGCCTGCGAGACCGGCGCTCGTCTGCAGCAGCGTACGCCGGGACACGCCCGGCAACGCGGACGACTTTCCAGTCAGATCCTTAGACATCGATTGTCCTCCCGTAATGGTGACGTTCTGTTTCTTGAACCCCGCCGCCCGCCCCCGGAACGACAGCGAAATCACTCGTTCGCGGCGAGCAGCGACAGCTCTTCGCGACCCGATCCCGGATCACATCTTCTTATCTTGATGATCGAGAACTCAATCCAACTTTGGTTGGCGCAAGATGCGCGTGCTGCAATGCGACGATCATCAAATCGCCGCGCCACGCAGGCTGTTTCGCTGCATCGCCGACACGACCGGCAGTTGCCCCAGACGAAAGTCTATGCGCATTGCATAGCGCGCTCGTCTTCAACGTCTTTTCAGCTCGTCGCCGCAGCGCCCGGAGCCGCTGCCGGCGACGCTTCGGCGCGTCATGCGCGCATGCTCGCACTGCGGCATGAGCACCGGAAAATCGCGTCAAAAGATACAGTCGAAATCGATCATTCGACGCTTCATCAACAAAAAATGGCCGGGCATCGGCCCGGCCATCCTGCATCACCTCGAATCGGCGGCTGCGCCTATCCGAGATCGAGGTCCTTGAAGAAGTCGTTGCCCTTGTCGTCCATGATGACGAAGGCCGGGAAGTTCTCGACCTCGATGCGCCAGATCGCCTCCATGCCGAGCTCGGGATATTCCTGCACCTCGACCTTCTTGATGCAGTGTTCGGCAAGGTTCGCGGCGGCGCCGCCGATCGAACCCAGGTAGAAGCCGCCATGCTTCTTGCACGCCTCGCGCACCTGCGCCGAGCGGTTGCCCTTGGCGAGCATCACCATCGAACCGCCGGCCGCCTGGAACTGGTCGACATAGGAATCCATGCGCCCCGCCGTCGTCGGTCCGAACGAACCCGAAGCGTAGCCGTCCGGCGTCTTCGCCGGCCCGGCGTAATAAACCGGGTGATCCTTGAAATAGTCCGGCAGCCCCTGCCCGCTTTCCAGCCGCTCGCGCAGCTTGGCGTGCGCAAGGTCGCGCGCGACGATGATCGTGCCGGTGAGCGAGACGCGCGTCTTCACCGGATATTGCGAGAGCTGCCTGCGGATCGCATCCATCGGCTGGCGCAGATCGATCTGCACCACCTCGCCGCCGAGCTTTTCCTGATCGACATCGGGCAGATATTTCGCCGGATTGTGCTCCAGCTCCTCTAGGAACACGCCGTCGCGGGTGATCTTGCCGAGCGCCTGGCGATCGGCCGAGCAGGAGACGCCGAGCCCGATCGGCAGCGACGCACCGTGGCGCGGCAGGCGGATGACGCGCACGTCGTGGCAGAAATACTTGCCGCCGAACTGCGCGCCGACGCCGGAGGCCTGCGTCAGCTTCAGGATCTCCTGTTCCATCGCCAGGTCGCGGAAGGCGTGGCCCAGTTCCGAGCCCTGCGTCGGCAGATTGTCGAGATATTTCGTCGAGGCGAGTTTCACCGTCTTGAGCGTCATCTCCGCCGAGGTGCCGCCGATGACGATGGCGAGATGATAGGGCGGACACGCGGCGGTGCCGAGCGTCATCACCTTCTCCTTGAGGAAGGCGATCATGCGGTCGTGGGTGAGGATCGACGGCGTCGCCTGGAACAGGAAGGTCTTGTTGGCGGAGCCGCCGCCCTTGGCGATGAACAGGAACTTGTACGCATCGTCGCCTTCGGCATAGAGCTCGACCTGCGCCGGCATGTTCGACCTGGTGTTCTTCTCCTCGAACATCGAGACCGGCGCGAGCTGCGAGTAGCGCAGATTGCGCTTGAGATAGGCGTCGCGCGCACCCTCGGCGAGCGCAGCTTCGTCGTCGCCGTCGGTCCAGATGGAGCGGCCCTTCTTGCCCATGACGATCGCCGTGCCGGTGTCCTGGCACATGGGCAGCACGCCGCCCGCGGCGATGTTGGCGTTCTTCAACAGATCGTAGGCGACGAACTTGTCGTTGCCGGTCGCCTCCGGGTCGTCGAGGATCTTGCGCAGGCTGGCCAGATGCGCCGGCCGCAGCAGATGATTGATGTCCTCGAACGCTGCTTCCGCCAGCCTGCGCATCGCCTCGCGCGAGACGGTGACGATCTCGCGCGGCCCGGCCGCCGTCTGCACCGTCTCGACGCTGACCCCGTCCCCGGTAATCAGGCGGTAGGTCGTCGTGTCCGTCCCGAGCGGGAAAAGCGGCGAGTGGGTATAGGTCGGCAGCGGGTTGGATGGAGCATTCATCGGCGGGTCCTCGAAACACGTCCAGCAGGGACTGTTTGGAGGGGTTCTAGGCATTTTTGCCGACGGGGGAAAGACACCCCGCGCCCGGCGCGCGCCTCACACGGGGCGCGGGACCCCCGGTTCGCCGATCCCGCATTCCAGCGCGGCACGGTCCCAGTGGCCGGTATCGGCGGCCGCCTCGTAGGTGGATTGCAGGAACGCCAGCACTATGCCGTCGGGATCGTCGGCGATGCGCACCGCATCATATGGCAGCAGGAACTCCGACAAATCGGTGCTGAAGAACGCCGCCGCCGGCTGCACCGCTGCGCGCGCGAAGCCGTCCGCTGCCGGATAGGCATAAGAGTAATAGGCGGGGTAATCGACGACCCCGCCGCCGCCGGGCCAGAATCCGGCGCTGGACACTTCATGCGAATAGGCTTCCTGCGCCACCGCGTTCGACAGGTTCGGCACGCCGCCCGGATGCAGCGGCGCGCGCCGCCCGGAAAAGCGGGTCACGGCCAGATCGAAGCTGCCCCAGAAGAAGTGCACCGGACTCGCCTTGCCGAGAAACCCGGTACGGAATTTCGTGAACAGACGGTCGCTCTGCATCAGGATGCGCCAGAAGCGGTTGGCGTAGTCCGCGTCGTAGGATCGATGCACGCGATCCTCGTCGAAGCGGATCGGATCGACGATCTCGTTCGGCATGGTGTGAATACGAATGTCGAAACGCAGTTCCGCCAGCGCCGCGAACACCGCCGCATAGAATTCCGCCACCGTCTGCGGCTTCAGCATCACCTGCCGGGTACGGCCCTCGTTATCGCGCAGCCACAGCACATGGTCGATGAAATCGAATTCGATCTCCAGCGTGCGGGCGCCATACGGAATTGCCGAGGTGGTCAGGCCCCGCGCCGAGACATAGAGCGTGACGTGCCAGGAATGGTTCAGCCATGGCGTCTGCGCGGCGCGGATCTTGCCGACGATCTGCGTCCATAGATGCAGCGTCTCGCAGGTATCCTTCCAGGCGGCATAGGACAGTTCGGGCCAGGCTTCGCGATGCGCTGATACGGACACGGCGCCCTCCTCGATGGCGGGATCATCGGTCGCGCGAGGTTATCATGGCCGCATCGCGTGGCACACTCCGTCTGCGAACCGCGAGCCGGTCGTCGCCACGCCGCAGGCTACGGCATCGCCTTGGCGACCAGTTGCACCGGATCGCTGACATTGGCGCTGCGCTCGCCGATGACGCAGTTGCGGCCGGCGGC
Source organism: Pseudolabrys sp. (assembly GCA_035556795.1). Lineage (GTDB taxonomy): Bacteria > Pseudomonadota > Alphaproteobacteria > Rhizobiales > Xanthobacteraceae > Pseudolabrys. Next base: position 27,028 of record DATMEV010000073.1, read on the forward strand.
CTTGGCCCGATAGAGCCGCCGGTCGGCGATCTCGAACAGGCTGTCGTAATCGGTAGCGTCGGTGGCGCAGGTGGCGATGCCGATCGACACGGTGACGCGCCCCGTCGCATTGCCGGAGGCGGCAATCGAGGCACGCAGACGCTCGCCGAGCACCACCGCCATCTCGGAATTGAGCCCTTCCGCCAGCACGACGAATTCCTCGCCGCCAAAACGGAACACCGGATCGACCGAGCGGACCGTCGCCATGATCTCGGTGGCGATCTGCCTGAGCACGGCATCGCCGCGTGCATGGCCGAACCGGTCGTTGAAGCTCTTGAAGTGATCGATATCGATCAGCAGCAGGCTTACCGGATTGCCGGCGACGGCGGCACGCTCGACCAGCGCCCGGCCATGGGTTTCGAGCCGGCCGCGATCGAAAGCGCCGGTGAGCGCGTCGCGGCCGGAGCGCGACAGCAGATCCTCGTAGCGTTCGCGATAGGTGAGCATGTCGAAAACATCGGCGATCCGTGGCGCCTTGCCCGACGTGGCGGCGCGCGCGCGCTCGAAAAACCGCAGATAGACGGCGACGAACGCGCTGAACAGCGCGACGGCGGCGAGTTTCGCCAGCCAGCCGCCGACCAGCACGGCGGCGTCCGCGCCGGTGAGCACGCGCAGGCCGATATAGAACGCCGCCTGATCGAAGCTCAGCACGACGGCGCCGACCACAGCGAGCCGCGCGAGCAACATTTGGCCGAGCCAGTTTCTCGCCTTCTCGTACAGCAGGATGATGAGGATGCAGTCGGCGAACAGGACCAGCGTTCCCCAGACCATCAGCGCGCCCATCTCGTCGAGGAAGCCGAGATCGGCAAAACGGTCTGGCGTCAGCGCCGTGGGCCAGTGCCGGCGCATGAGGAACGCCAGCGCGAACAGCAGCAGGTTGCCGATCAGCAGACCGTAGATCGGCTGGCGCACCACTCTAGCATCCTCGCGGATATAGACGAGGAGCAGCAGCATCAGCTTGCCGGTGAACAGGATGGTCGAGCCGGGCGAGGCAACGATACCGCCGGGCAACGCAACATAGAAGATCGAGGCGAGATAGGTCTCGAGGAAGTGCATGACCCCGAGCGCGCAGAAGAACGCGCCGAGGCCCAGCCGTGCGCGCGCGCGAAACAATCCCGCCAACACGGCGAAATACAATGCGGCATCACCCGCGAGCAGCGCGACGTTCGACCATTCCGCCAAGGGCGCCTCTGCGAAACTTCTCAGCAAATGTCCCCGGCGAGCGAGGTCTCTGCCTTGCCTGCCGGAGTAATATCAGGACCCTTAATAAAGAGCGATGATGCACGATAAATTATCCCGAAAAACCAGACGGTTTCCGGAAACGGGCTAGCCGCCGTCGAGTTCGCGATAGTGGCGGAAAATGCCGATCTGGTTGAACGGCAGGCGACGCGGCGAAGCCAGATAAGCGGCGATGCGCGGTCGCGCCGCCACCCGTTCGTGCAGTGCGGCACAACGCCCGCAGGCACCCAGCCAGTCTGCCGACGCTCGCGGAAACGCATAGCGCAGCCCGTCGAGCACCTGAAACAGCGACAGATCGGCGTAGCTGAGCCGGCGGCCGAGCAGATACGGTCCCTGCCGCAGGATCGCATCGAAATAGGAGAGATATTTCGGCGCCCGCTCGTCACGGAAGTGCCGGGTCCGGCGCAACGCCTCGCGCCGCTGATCGCGATAATACAGGCTGGAAGCGATCGGATGATGGGTGTCGTGAATCTCGACGATAAAATCGGCGAGCGTCAGTTGCAGTTGGTGCACCCACAGCCGGCCGGCGGCGCTGCGTGGCGCCAGCCCTTCGCGCTCGCCCAGATAGAGGAGAATATTGGCCGTCTGGCCGATGACAGCGCGGCCGGCCTTGAGGAACGGCGGCGCGAAAGGCGGATGCGGGTCCTGCCGCATCAGTCGCTGCAACCTGTCGAGACCGTCTTTGCCACGCGCGACATCAACATAATCGGCGCCGGCCTCCTCCAGCGCCAGACGGACGAATTCGCCGCGTCCCTGAATATCCGGCCAGTAATAGAGCTCGTAGGGCATGTCACCGCCTCCGCGTCGTCGGCTGTTGCGGGTCGCCCAAGCTTGTCGCAGAGCCGACATTTCCACAACCGAGCAATGGTCCGCGGCAGGCGGGGCGGCGATCGGCGTTTGAAATTTCGAGAATCGGCGCTAGAGCTTTCCCGCTTCTGATCGAATCAGAGGCGGAGTTCACGATTCCTGTTTTGACGCGTTTTCTTCACGCGAGCCGATATCCGCTTCGCTTGAAAACGCTGTAAAAGGCCGTCATGTCCCGCTCGCCGTTGCGCGTCGGGCGCTCGCGGACCGGTCTCGGCCTGTTCGCCACCCGCCCGATCAAGAAACGCACTATCATCATCGAATACAAGGGGCCTCGCATTACCAATGCGGAGGCCGAACGTCTGGAGGCGCGCGGCTCGCGCTATATGTACGAGCTCAACAGCCGCTGGACGATCGACGGCAAGGCGCGCAGCAATATCGCCCGCTACGGCAACCATAGCTGCCGGCCGAACGCCGAATCCGACGTGCTGCGCGGACCGCGCGCCGAAGGCCGCAAGGGCGGCAAAGTCATCATCCGCGCCATCCGCAACATCGAGCAGGGCGACGAGATCACCTACGACTACGGCAAGGATTACTGGAACGCCTTCATCAAGCCGATCGGCTGCAAGTGCGACAGTTGCATGCGCAAGCGCAAGAAGCAGCGCGCCGAGGAACGCCTGAAACGGCTGCAGAAAAAGAAACGCGAGGCCGCAAAGCTCGCCCGCACTGCCGCTGCCGCAGCGTCCGGTGCGATGACGGTGACGGGAACCGTCGGCCAGCAGCCGTCCAAAGCCCTGCCGGCCGCGCGCAAACCCGCAGCCAAGGCGAAGGGCAAGGCCGGGAGCACGGCCAGGGCGAAGGCAAAGGCAAACGCCAGGACCAAAGCCAAGACAAACGCAAAAACAAAAGCCCAGGCTAAAGCCAAAACCGGCAAGACGTCGGCGCGGCGCGGAACGGCGGCACGCCGATAGAGAATTCCGCTTCTGACGGCATCAGAAGCGAGGCTCTCGTTTTTTTATTCTGACGCGTCGTCTCGACGCGAACAGGCATTCACTTCGCGCAAAACGCTGCAGGACACGTCAGCGCCCATCCGCGCCCGGCGGCGCGGATGGCGTCTCATGCCGCTGCAGGCGGATCAGTTGACGGCAAAGCAATAGAGCAGGCCGTCGCCGCCGGTGCTGCGCAGGTCCGCCTGGGAGCAACCGCCGCCGGCGCCGCGCGAGGGATGCGACGAATTCCACGATTTCGCCGGCGCGCTGTCGTCGAGGCCGGTGCGGTCGGAATGCCCGAGCATCGCCGCACCCTGCGTGCCGCTCGTCCAGTTGCGGCAGGTGCGGTCATCCGTGCCAGTGAACGCGGTGCCGTCGGGCTGCGAGCCGGTCAGGATATCGTGGCGGTTGGGCGTATCGCCGCGGCCGTTGATCACCTCACCCTTCTCGCTCAGCGCCGTCTGCTTGGTCAGGTTGTTGCTGCCGTGGAGTTCGGCGACGGTCTTGGCGATGACGACGCCCTTGGCGTTCTGCCAGGGGCCGTTGCCGATGCGGTCTTTCGCATTCACCGCTCCTTGCCCCTGGGTGCTCAGATAAGCGTGCCAGGTCTTGCCGTTCGAGCCGGCGGCCTGCGCCAGCGTCTGGCAATGCGCATCGGCGCCGGCGAGCCCGCCCAGATCGGCACCCTTGCCGATACCGGTACTGGTCACGAAGAACGTCATCGTTTGCGCGTTCTGGGCATTGGTGGCGTTGGTCGCGGCAAGCGACAGCGCGGCAACGGATACGAGCAGCGCCAGCGTCTTTCCAGTCATCCTGCGTTCTCCCTGTGTTGTCCTGACGGGCATCCGGCCGGCGCCCATCCGGATAACAACCCCGGCGGCCTGCCGTTCATCCATCTCGCCGCGGGATGATGGCAAGACGACGCAGCGCGCCGGAGGTATCGGGATCGCCCCGGTTCCGGATGTCCACCGGTATCGCCGCGACCGGAAAACGGGTACAAAAAGCCCGGCACGCAGCCGGGCTTTTCCGTTTTCATCCGTTCATGACCGTGGGTCAGGTTCAGACCACCGCGAGATTGCCGGCGGCGGGGCGTCCACGCTCGGTCAGGACATCGTAGCTGACCTTCTGACCCTCGTTCAGTGAACGCAGGCCCGCGCGCTCCACCGCCGAGATGTGGACGAACACGTCACTCGAGCCATCATCAGGCTGAATGAACCCGAATCCCTTTTGTGTATTGAAGAACTTCACAGTGCCGACAGCCATCGTCTTTCCTTTAGTCGTGCAGTAAGCGCTCGAAACGGACATCGTCCGAGCGGCGCACCGGCAGGTTTCCGGAATGGTGTCTGACTGGCGGCCCGATGCGGAATCCGTGCCGGGTGCGAATCACGAGACGCAGCCGGAAGCCGGGTCGCGGCGCGCGACTTAAACGGGATCGCCGCGCCGGTCAATCGACCGCCCCCGGTGAAATAAGGTCATTTCGTGGTGATTGCCTGCCGCGGCACCGCTATGCGCCCGGCACGAACGCAAACGGGCCGGCGTTGCCGCCGACCCGTCGATCGTCTCTCAAATGCCGCCCGATCAGGCGGTCTGGATCGCCGACAGCACCCAGTGACCGCCTCGCGCGCGGGTGAAGGTCCACACCTCCACCGCTTCGGTCGGGCCGCCTTCGACGACCCGACCGCTGTCGCGCTCGACCATCCGGTCGGTGAGCGAGAACCGCATCGCCAGGGTCGCGTATTGCGTCGCGCCTTCGCTCCACGCTTCCGACAGATCGCCCTGCAGGAGCTTGACGTCGGAAATCTCGTTGCGGACGCCGCGACTGACATTGTCGGCGAGATCCTGCGCGAAATAGGAGAGCATCTCCGGCGTCACCAGCGCGCGCAGCGCCACCAGGTCCTCGCGACCATAGGCGGTCTGGATCTGGCCGAGCATGTCCTCGAAGGCGTCATAGTCTTCCGGACCGATGGTCACGTCGTCGACCGGCTGAGCGGTTGCGCTCGCGGACGCTGCGGCACCACCTGCGCCGCCACCGAGGGCGCTACCGAGTCCCTGGAACGAATTCGCCTGCGGCTGGCGCTCGTTCGGCCCGGCAAATGCTAGACCGTTGCCGTTGCGCCGCTGCCACCAGGCCCAGGCAAGACGTGCGACAATGACGATCAGGCCGATCTGCAACAACAGCCCGAGTATCGAGGCGAAGCCGGCCATATTGCCGAACAGGCCCTGGCCGAACAGCAGCCCGAACAGGCCGGCGCCGAGGAAGCCGGCAGCAAGGCCGCCGAGCAGGCCCGGGCGACTGAACAGCCCGCCGGTCGCACCGGCGCCCTGCGCCGCCGCGGCGGTCGGCTTGGACGGCTGCGTCATCGTGCGCTGGGTCGGCGCGATATTGCCGGGCGCGGTCGGCGTCGCCGCCGGGGTCGAGAAGGTCCGCATACCGCGGCTGCCGCCACCGCGCGGGCGCGCATCGGCAACTTCAACGGCGATGAAGGTCAATGCCGTGGCAACGACGCCAAGCAGAAAAAGCAGCCGGGAGATTCGCATAAGCATCCCTTTGTTCCATGGCCGCCAAGAGGCGGCAGCGATGGAATATGGTGCGGTCCCGTTCCGCTGGTAAGAGGCGTCAGGGTCGCAGGATGCCACGCCTCACCGGAAACCGGTGATCAAAACGTCGCATCCGGCTTCGGGCGAAGCACGGCGCCACGGCCGGACCGCTTCTTGCGGCCGGCCTCACCGGCCAGCCACAATTCGTTGTCCGCCAGCACCTCGTAGCTGCGGGCAATCGTGCGGTGGCCACGCCGTTCCTCGAGCGACTTCGACAGGCGGGCCAGTTTGAGATGTTCCGCCGCCTTCCTGCGCAGTTCTTCCGATTTCGGTGACATCGCACGCCTCCGGAAAAGGCCGGTGAACGACCTAGTCTGCCCGAGGCAGCAGGGTTTGGCCATCATGCGCCGCATCAAACCGCGGCTCAGGAGGCCATCGTCTCCTTCACCTGGGCGACGAGCTGTTTCAGCGTAAACGGCTTGGCCAGGAAGGAGAACTGCTCGCCCTCCGGCAGGCTTTTCTGGAAAGCCTCTTCCGCATAGCCCGACACGAAGATGACCTTCAGTTTCGGGTTGCGCTGCCGCAGTTCGCGCAACAGCGTCGGCCCGTCCATCTCCGGCATCACCACGTCGGAGACGACGAGATCGACGCCGGACTCCTCGTCGAAGATTTCCAGCGCTTCCAGCCCGTTGGCAGCCTGCAGAACGGTATAGCCCCGCGACGCAAGGCCGCGGGCATTGAGCGCGCGCAGCCCCTCCTCATCCTCGACCAGCAGTACCGTCCCCTGCCCGGTGAGATCGACGGCGGCGCGCTTCACGTCCTCGGCAGCGGCGATGACATGCGCCGATGCCGCCTCGGCGGCCGGCGGCACCTCCTGTAGCGCTTCCGTAGGCACGAAGCGCGGCAGGAAGATGCTGAACACGGTGCCGCGGCCGGGCTCGGAATCGACATAGACGAAGCCGCCCGTCTGCTTGACGATGCCGTAGACAGTGGACAGACCGAGACCGGTGCCCTTGCCGACCTCCTTGGTGGAGAAAAACGGCTCGAAAATCTTGTCGACGATATCGGCCGGGATGCCGGTGCCGGTATCGGTCACCTCGATGCGGACATAATCGGCCGGGGGCAATCCCTTGTACGGCAGCCGGGCGCTCTCGTCCGTCGCGACATTGCCGGTGCGCACGGTGAGCTTGCCGCCCTCCGGCATCGCATCGCGTGCATTAACCGCCAGATTGACGATCACCTGCTCGAATTGCGACAGATCCGCCCTCACCGGCCACAGATCGCGTCCGTGCACGACGTCGAGCGAGACCTTCTCGCCGAGCAGCCGCTTGAGCAGCATGCCGAGATCGCTGAGCCGCTCGCCGAGATCGAGCACCTGCGGCCGCAGCGTCTGCCGACGCGAGAACGCCAGCAGATGCCGCACCAGGCTCGCCGCCCGGTTGGCGTTCTGCTTGATCTGCATGATATCGGCAAACGACGGATCGGTCGGCTTGTGAGCGTTGAGCAGGAAATCGGTCGCCATCATGATGGCGGAGAGCACGTTGTTGAAGTCGTGCGCGATGCCGCCGGCGAGCTGGCCGACGGTGTCCATCTTCTGCTGCTGGTTGGCGCGGATTTCCAGCGCCCGCTGCGCCGTGGTTTCCAGCACGTAGACGATCGCCGCCTCGCCGTCGCGGTCGGCGTCGTCGACCGCGGAGACGAAGAAGGTCGCCGAACGCTCGCCCGGCCCTTCGAGTCCGGCATCAACCGGCGTCAGATCGCCCTGCCCGTCCGCAGCCCGCGCGATCATCGCTTCGAGCGCGCCGCGCTCGCGCGGCGTCACCACCGTCAGGATCGAACGATCGTCGGTCAGGCTGTTCTGGAACAGCCGCGCGAACAGCGCATTGGAGCGCGCGATACGGCCGGCGCGATCGACCGTGGCGATCGCCAGCGGCGTATTCTGGAAAAAGCGCATGAAGCGCACTTCCGCGGCGCGCAACGGATCGGCGCCCTCGCGCGCGCGGTTGATCACCAGCGTGCGCGACAGGCCGGCGCTGCCGTCGGCGCCGAAAGCAACCTTGTGGAACAGCCTAGCCGGCAACGGCTTGCCGGTACGAGTCTTGAGATCGAGGTCGACGGTTTCGGTCTTCACCTCGCCCGGCGTCGCACGGAACGCAGTCAGCAGCGCCGCGCCATCACCGGCGACGATGTCATCGAGCCGCAGCGCCCCGGTGCCGACATGCGCGAGATCGTGGTCGAGCCAGTTGGCAAGCGTCGCATTGAGATAAACGATGCTGCCCGCCGCATCGACGGAGAAGAAGCCGGCCGGCGCGTGGTCGAGATAGTCGATGGCGTGCTGCAATTCCTGGAAGACGTTTTCCTGCCGGGCGCGGTCGCGCGTCACGTCGGCGACCGACCAGACGGTGAGTTTGCGGTCCTGCTTGCTGTCGCCGAGCGGTCGCACCCGCAATCGCAGCCAGCGCGCCGGCGCATCACCGACGCCGCCGAGGCGGACCTCCTCCTGCAGACGCTGGCCGTCGCGCCCCGCCTTCAGCAGCCGGTAGATCGCCTCCGAGACGTCGGGATCGCCGGAAAAGGCGCGCTCGATCGGCCGCACGTCATCCGGCCCCGACGAGCGGATCAGATCGAGATAGGCGGCGTTGGCATAGAACACACGGCCGTTGTGGTCGGTGACCACCATGCCGACATCCGCGCCGTCGACCAGCGCCTTGGCGACCGGATGCGAGCCGGACTGTCCCTGCATCTGCAGCATGCCGGCCGCCATGGCAAACAGCGAGAACACGCCGATCGTCGCCAGGAAGGCCAGCACCGCCATGATATAGGGCTCGGCATGGGTGCGCCCGATGAAGACGAGCCCGGCCGCGGTTCCCACCAGCGCAACGGCGATCGCCAGCACCATGCCGACGCTGCCGCTGCGCGGCGCGCGGTCGGTGCGGTCGAAAGCCGGCCGGCTGGTCTGCGGATCGCCGGAAGCTACAGGCTCAACGCCGTCGCGTCCGTGATCCTGGCGTCCGTGATCTTGCGCCGTCATCGCTGGAGAGCGCCTCGCGGGGCAGCGCCGCCGGGCGCGCCCTGATTCGTCCTGGTTGCGATCCTCAGTGCCCCAGGCCGGGCGGTTCGCGCAAGAGGCTGGCGGCATCGGCTTCCGCTCCGATGCCGCGGCCACGGGCGTTGCCCTTCCCGTTCCGTCACCGCATCGCTCCGCGCAGCCGCATGACGAAGCCGATCACCTCGGCAACCGCCTTGTAGTGCTCCGGCGGAATGGCCTCGTCGATATCGACCGTCGCATAGAGTGCGCGCGCCAGCGGCACGTTCTCCACCATCGGCACCGAATGTTCGGCGGCGACCGCCTTGATCTTCTGAGCCAGCACGTCGACGCCCTTGGCGACGCAGACCGGCGCGTCCATGCCGCGCTCATAATGCAGGGCGACGGCATAGTGCGTCGGGTTGGTGACCACCACGGTGGCCTTCGGCACGGCGGCCATCATCCGCTTCGCCATCCGTTTCTGGCGCAATTGCCGGATCTTACTCTTGATCGCCGGGTCGCCGTCGGTCTGCTTGAACTCGTCCTTGATCTCCTGCAGCGACATCTTCTGCTTCTGGTACCACTGCCGGTACTGGAAGAAGAAATCGGCGGCGGCGACGAATGCCAGAATGGCAACCACCGCCCCCATCAGCTTCAGCGACAGCGAGACGATCAGCGGCATCAGCGCCGCCGGATCGGTCCACACCAGATGCTCCATCCGGTTGCGTTCCGGCCACATCAGCACCGTGAGCACGGTGCCGACCAGCGCCAGTTTGAGAATGCCCTTGATGAAATTGGCGAGCGCCACTTTCGAGAACAGTCGCTTGAGCCCGGCAAGCGGCGAGATCTTCGACAGTTTCGGCGTGATCGCCTCGGTGGAAAACACGAAGCGATGCTGGATGAGATTGGCGCCGAGCGCCGCCAGCATCACCAGCAGGATCGGGATGGCGATCGCCGCCAGCACTTCCAGCCCCAGACGCTGGGAAAGGGCGATGAGGCCGGCGCCGTCGGTGCGCAGACTGTAGGAATTGGCAAGCAGCCCGCGGAAGGTCGAAGTAAGGCCCGCCCCCATGCTGCCGGAAAAGATCGACAGCGCCAGCGTCGCGCCGGCAAAGATGAACCAGGTATTGACCTCCTGGCTCTTGGCGACGTCGCCGCGCTTGAGCGCATCGTCCAGCCGTTTCTGGGTAGGGTCTTCTGTTTTCTCGGTATCGTCCTGGCCCTCGGCCATTCCGGATCCCCTTGTGCTTGCTCAGCGCGGCGTCAGTTCGCCGAGCACGCCCTGCAGATAGTCGAGGAACGAACCCATCATCGCGCTCATCACCAGCACGAGCAGCGCAAGACCGAGCATGATCGACAGCGGCAGGGCGACGAAATAGACCTGCATCTGCGGCATCAGCCGCGCCAGCACGCCCAGACCGAGATTGAACAGGATGCCGAACACCAGGAACGGCGCCGCAAGCTGGATGCCGATGCGGAAGGCAGCCGCCACCGTGCGGGTGATCAGTTCGGCGATGTCGCCGGGGATCGGCATTTCGCCCGGACGGAACAGCCGGTAGCTGTCGTTGAGGGCGGCGATCACCAGATGATGCATGTCGGTGGCGAAGATCAGGGTGATCGCCAGCACGGTGAGAAAGTTGCCGACGATGACGCCCTGCTGGCCCTGCGTCGGATCGACGGCGGTGACAAAGCCAAGGCCGAGCTGCTGCGCCACCACGGTGCCGGCGACCTGCAAGGCCGAGATGGCAAGCCGCGCGGTGAGGCCGAGCACGAAGCCGATCAGCAATTCCTTGCCGAGCATGACCAGCAGCGCCCCCCAGGCGGAGAGATCGACGGCATAGTCGGCGCGATGCAGCGGCAGCAGGATCGCCGTCAGCACCAGCGCGAGCGTCAGCCGCATGCGCGCCGGCACCGAACTTTCGCCGATCGCCGGCAGCAGCATCACCATCGTGCCGATACGGGCGAAGATCAGAATGAAGGCGCCCGCCAGCGCCGGCAGGAAGGAAATATCGATGCGCATTGGCCTCAGCCGCCGGCGACGATGCGCGCCGCAATGCGCGTCATCTGCCCCTGCAGCGCCTGCGCCATGAACGGCAAGGCGACCAGCATGGTGACGAAGATCGCCAGGATCTTCGGCACGAAGGCGAGCGTCATCTCCTGAATCTGGGTCAGCGCCTGCAACAGCGAGATGGCGACGCCGACGGCAAGCCCGACGAGCATGATCGGCGCCGACACCAGGATCAACGTGACGATGGCGTCGCGCGCCACGTCGAGCACTTCGGGACCGGTCATGCTGCGTTCAATCCTGTTGCGGCTGTTCGGCGATGCGGACCGGCCTAGATCGGCATCCGCATGATGTCTTCATAGGCCTGGATCACCCGGTCGCGCACCGCGACCACGGCATCGATCGCCACCTCGGTTTCCGAGACGGCGGTGACGACATTGACGATGTCGGCATTGCCTTTCGCCATGCCCTGCATCTGCGCATCGGACTTGCGGCCGGTCTCGGCGACCGAATGCAGCGCCTCCTTGAGCATCTGCCCGAAGCCGCCATCCCCGCCGCCGAGGCTGGTCTTGGCGACGCCGGCGGCGCCGGACGGATCGGCGAGCCGCGCCATCGCGGCATAGGCACTGGTGGCGGACAAAGGTGACGTCATGGCTCGCTCTCCCCCGCCGGTCGTCCGGCGCTGCCTCAGGCTTTCAGAATGTCGATAGTGCGCTGGATCATCCGGCGGGTGGCGCCGATGACATTGACGTTGGCTTCATAGGATCGCTGCGCCTCGCGCATGTCGGCGACCTCGATCAGCGGATTGACGTTCGGATAGCGGACATTGCCGCTGGCGTCCGCCGAGGGATGGCCCGGCTCGTATTTGATCCGGAAATCCGACTGGTCGGTGCGCGTGCGGCCGACGGCAACCACCTGCGCGCCGAGCGTGCGATCCATTTCCGAGCGGAAGGTGAGAACCTTGCGACGATAGGGGTCGGCACCCGGCCGCTGCGGCGTCGAATCGGCGTTGGCGAGGTTCTCGGAGATGATCCGCATGCGGCTCGCCTGCGCGCGCAGGCCGGAGGCCGCGATGCTCATGCTCTTGAGGAAATCCATGCCGGTCCAGCCTCCCTTGCCGCGGCGTCAGCGTTTGCCCATCGCCGTCTTGAGCAGCGCCAGGCTGCGGCTGTAGAGCGCGGTGGCCGCCTGGTAGTCCATCTGGTTGGATGCAACCTTCATCATCTCGTCTTCGAGGCTGACGACATTGCCGGCGGGTCGGATCTCGTAGCCGCGCCCCGCCTCGCTGCGGAATTGCGAATCGCCGCTGCCCGCCATGCCGGCGAGATGGCTACTCGCCGTCTGCTGCAGCGCCACCGATGTGACGGGCCGCGCCACCTGCACCATCTGCTCGTCGAAGCGCAGCGCCGAGAGATCGCGCGCCCGATAACCGGGAGTGTCCGCGTTGGACACGTTCTCCGCGAGGACGCGCTGGCGGTCCTGCTGCCAGAGCATCCGGGATTTCAGCATCGACAGGATGGGCAGATCGGCTAATCCCATGGCCTGTTTCCCAGCTCCCGGTTCCCCCGCGCCATCCGGCGGCGGGCGCGCCAACCGGCGCTAGGCAGACTTTGCCGGGCGTATGGTTAATGGGCGGTTAAAATGCGGTGCGAGCGCCCTCCGCCGACGCAACCGCGGGTGTACCCATATCGGCCGGCGCCATCGGGGCGAATGGGGCTTTGCCAAGGGAACGGCATGACATTATTAATTGTTTGTTAGGGCGCGGAGCGGCAAATGTTGCCGCAAAGTGTTAACCATTTGGCTCACACGGCTGATCCGCGGCCGTCGTACAAACTCCGGAGAGCGTTCATGTTCGATAGCCTGTTCGGCTCGGAGCCAAGCGTCGCAAAATTCGTCATCGCGTTCGTCGTGGTGATCGCGCTGATTGCGCTCGCCGCCTGGCTGGTGCGCCGGTTCGGCGCCTCGCGGCTCGGCAATGGAGCGACGCGCGGCCGCCAGCCCCGCCTTGCCGTGATCGACGCCGCCTCGGTCGACGGTCGTCGTCGGCTGGTGCTGATCCGCCGCGACAATATCGAACACCTGTTGATGATCGGCGGGCCGAGCGACATCGTCATCGAGCCGAATATCGTGCGCGCCAGCACGCGCGACACGACCCGGGACGCCCGCCTCGCCACACCGGACAGCATCGGCCGCGGACAGACGGCCGACCTCGGCACGTCCTGGCCGCTGCAGCCTTCTGTGGAACCGGCTGTGGCCGCTCCGGCCCGGCATCTGCGCGCCACCTTCGGCGAAGAGACGCACTGGAACGGCAACAGCCCGCTGGCGGAAGCGGCGCATGACGACCTCTCAACCCATCATGAGCCGGCAAAAGCCCGCACGGAATCGCCGGCCGGCAAGCCGGCAGGCCTGGCCGCGGACGTCTCCGCAAGGCTCAATCCGCCGCCCACCCCGTCGACCGAACCGTCATTCGGCCGCCATGCTCCGTCAGAGCCGCCCGCAACGTCAGCACCGCAAGCGGCGCCGCCGGTCGAGCCGGTGCGCCGTCATCCGCCGGAATCGGAATTTGACAGCCGCCGCAGCGACCGCAATCTGGCGGAAATGGCCTCACGGCTCGAAGCGGCCCTGCGGCGTCCGCCGCCACCGCCGGAAGGCCGGCCACCGGTCACCGACGCGCGCGCCGTCGCCCCCAAACCGGCGGCACCCCGGCCGAAAGTCCCCGACGTAAAGGCGCCGGGCAGGATTGCCGAGGTCAGGGCGCCGGAAGCACCGATGCCGGAGAACAAGTCACCGGAAATCACGGCGCCCGAGATCAAGGCGCAAGAGACCAAGGTTCAAGAGGTCAAGGCTCAGCAGACCAGGGACAGCAGTACACCCGGCACCGCCGCGCCCGAGATCAGGCCGGCCGCAGCACCGTCGGTTGCGCCGGAACGCCATGCCGCCGAGACCGGCAACATCCCGACGACCAAGATTCCGACGACTCAGGCGCCGAAGCCGGCCTCGAAGTCGATCTACGATAACCTCGAACAGGAGATGGCGAGTTTGTTAGGGCGTCCCGCCAATAAATAATGACTCGTCGACATTGCGCCGCCGGCTGCCTTGCGGCAGCCGCCGCAGCGCTGCTCCTGACCGCGGCCCCGGCTGCTGCCCAGGACATTTCGATCAACTTCGGACAGGGCTCCGGCGTCACCGAGCGCGCGATCCAGATGATCGCGCTGCTGACGGTGCTGTCGCTTGCGCCGTCGATTCTGGTGATGATGACGTCGTTCACGCGGATCGTCGTCGTGCTGTCTCTGCTGCGCACCGCACTCGGCACCCAGACGGCGCCGCCGAACTCGGTCATCGTCTCGCTAGCGTTGTTTCTCACCGCCTTTGTCATGGGGCCGGCGCTGCAACAGGCCTATGACGTCGGCCTGCGGCCGCTCGCCAACAACGAGATCACGCTGGAGCAGGCCTTCGAGCGCGCGTCCGGGCCGCTGCGCGCCTTCATGCAGAAGAACGTCCGCGAGAAGGACCTCAAGCTGTTCGTCGATATGGCTGGCGATACGGCGGCGACCACGCCGGAAGAGGTGTCGCTGCGGGTGCTGGTGCCGGCATTCATGATCTCCGAGCTCAAGCGCGCCTTCGAGATCGGCTTCCTGCTGTTCCTTCCGTTTCTGGTCATCGACCTCGTCGTCGCCTCGGTGCTGATGTCGATGGGCATGATGATGCTGCCGCCGGTGGTGGTGTCCCTGCCGTTCAAGCTGATCTTCTTCGTGCTGGTCGACGGCTGGAGCTTGGTCGCCGGCTCGCTGATCCAGAGCTACACTGGATAGAGCGCGTCGTTTCGGAAACGGTTCGCCGCAGCCCCCATCGGACAGGCTCGGGTGCCGCCGCTACCGCCGTCACCGGGATGGCGCCTCAGCCTCGCGCATCGACGCCAAAGGAATACTGCAGCAGGCCGCCGGATCCCCCCGCCACGCCCCTCGCCATAGCCTGAGCCTGAGCCTGAGCCTGAGCCTGGCGAACAAGTAGCTGCTCGCTCCGGTCAAAACAGCCTTCCCCCCTCGGCTGTCCGACTCAGACCAGGCCTTCACCGGCCGAGGCCCGCCCTCTCGCCGCACCGAAAGATATTGACGGCTCAAATGGCGCATGCGAGCGTTCAGGCAAACGATTGCCTAATGGGCTCAGCAAGACCAACGGGAGGACTTCGATGGCTGGCAGGTTTCTGCATCGCATACTGTTCGGCGTTTCGGTGGCGGCGTTCGCGGGCGCCGCGAGTCAGGCTTACGCCCAGAAATCCGCAGATGCCTACCCGACCCAACTGGTGCGGATCGTTGTGCCGGTTCTGGCCGGCAGCAACAGCGACACCCTTGCACGCGCTCTTGCTGACAAGCTGGGCCAGATGTGGCCGCAGCAGATCATTGTCGAGAACCGTCCCGGGCTCGCCGGCATCGGCAGCGTCGCCAAGAGTCCTGCGGATGGCCACACCATCCTGCTGAACTCCAACGGTCATACCATCATCAACAATATCTCGGCCAACCTGCCGTTCGATCCGATCAAGGACTTCGTCGGCGTCACCCATGTGGCATCGATGCCGCTGATCGTGACCGTTCCACCCGATTCGCCGGCAAAGACCCTCAAGGAACTCATCGCGCTTGCCCAGGCGAATCCCGGGAAACTGAACTACGCATCGCCCGGTCTGGGCACGACCACCAACATTGCGACGGTGCTGTTCATGCACATCGCCAAGGTGGACATGCAGCACGTTCCCTATAAGGGAACGCCGGACGCCCAGACCAGCGTCATGCGTGGCGATACGGCGATGTTCTTCGCGCCGTCGGCCGTCGGCCAGGACCTGATCCAGAGCGGCAAGCTGCGCGCACTGGCGGTGTCGGGTACCAAACGCCTCGACAGCCTCCCGGATGTCCCGACCTTTGCAGAAGCCGGGCTGCCTGAATTCGTTTACGACGCGTGGTTCGGAATGCTGGCGCCCACCGGCACCCCGCCGGCCGTGCTGCAGAAGATCAGCAGCGATATCGGCAAAGTCCTGCAGATGCCCGACATACAGAAGCGTTTCGCGTCGCAGGGCGTGGATACGGTATGGTCGACACCGGAGCGCTTCGACGCCGTCGTCAAAGCCGATACAGCCAGGTTCGGCGAACTATTCAGCAAGGCCCAGAAGAAGTAACGCCGGCGCAGCTTCGCTTCTGCTTCCGGCAGAAGCGAAGCTCTAGCGCCGCGCGATGGAGCCGGTCGTCCCGGCCGCCACACGCGCCCGCGACAGCAGCGCCGCCTGCCGTTCCGGTGTCAGCGAAACCGGCCGCGATATCGCACCGGTTTCCGGATAGCGCTCGCGCATCAGCCGCAGCAGCCCGTCGAGCGCATCATAGGAGCCGACATTGCTGGCGATCGTCGGGAACTGCACATTGGCGGCTCCGGCCGGTCCGGTCACCAGATCGAAGGCGTCGCGCTCAGGCCCGTCCGCCATCTTCGCGGCATAGCGCTCGCGTAGCCGCGCCAGATCAATCGCATCGTCGGTCAGCGCATAGCCGACCGCCGCGCGCAGGATGTCGGCGCGCTCGGCCGCAGTCAGCGGCGCGAAGTCCTTCCAGCGGTTGCCGTAGAGCTTCTCGAACTGCCCGGCGGCGGCGCTCCAGTCCTTTGCCTGCCAGAGAATATCGGCGCGCAGCCGCGTCGCCTCGCGGCTCGCATCCTTCTCGATGATTTCCAGCGCCAGCGGACCGCGCCCGCGATCGGCGAGCGCGCGCGCCTCGAGCAGCAGGCGCTGGGCACGCAGTTCGTTCGACAGGTCGCCGGTCCGCGTCGTGCGCAACGCAGCCAGCGCACGATCCGGCTTGCGGTTCATCAGATAAATGACCGCCAGCCGCGTCGCCACCTGCGCCCGCGCCGCGCCCTGCAGACGATGATCGACCTGGTGCTGCAGCAGTTCGGCCGCCTGATCGAGCAGGTCGACTGCCGCGAGCCGCTCGGCAAGACGCCGAATCATCTCGTCGCCGCGACGGCCGATCGGCGTCAGTTCGCGATAGTCATAGAACAAGCCGAGAGCTTCCACCGGCGGCATCGCGTCGCTGCCGCCGGCCAGGAACAGGCTCTCGAAGGTCGTCGCGGCATCGTCGTGAATCTTGCGCGTCGTCGCCGAATTCGGATGCGCCAGCAGCGCCGCCCGCATCACCCGGAAGGCGTCGCGATAGCGGGCATCCTGCGTGTAGAGCTGCGCCAGCAGCAACTGCCCTTCCGATTCCGTCTCGTCGCCGCGCCAGACTGCGGTCAGCGTTTCCAGCGCCGCGATCATGTCGGGGCGACTGATCTCGCCCTTGGCATGGCGCATCACCAGTTCGCGCAACCGGCCCTGCGCTGCGGCAATGCGATCGTCGGAGTCCGTGGCGATGCGATATTGCCGCAGCGCCTCCGTCGGCTGCCCGAGCCCTTCCGCGACGCGGCCGTTGAGCACCGCCAGTGTCGGCTCAAACCCGGCCGGTACGCCGATCGTCTCGAACTCATTCAACTGCCGTTGCGCGCCGGCGAAGTCCTGCAGCGCGATCGACGAACGCGCCGACTGCCGCAACGCGAAGCGCTGCAGTTCGACCGGCAGGCTCGCCACCATCACCTGCGCATCGCGAAAGCCCTCGCGCGCATCCGCGAAGTGCCCTTGATCCGCACGCGCCACCGCACGCCACACCGGCGCATCATATTGCTTGCCGATCAGCGGATCGGCGAGATCGCGCAGCGCCGCCGCCGGACGGTTGAGCATGACATTGGCGATAGCACGCAGCACCAGCGCGCCGGCGTCGTCGCTGGACGACCCGTCCCCGGCGAGAACGACATCGAGCACCGCCTTGGCTTCCGGATACATGTCGCGCGCCAGATAGAAACGCGCCAAGTCCAGCCGCGCCGACAGCCGCTTGTCGGCCGACGAGGCCGCCGCTCTGGCGATCAGTTCGGTTTGCCGGGTGCGGAAATCTGCCTGCTGGTCGAAGCCCCAGACCTGCGTATCGAGCGGCGCGCTGCGCGACAGCGCTGCGGTCGCCGGATTGACCGCGTTCGACAGCGTCAACCCGCCCGGACGGCTCAGCACGACGCGGCCGGCATCGATCTCGGCGGTGACGTCATCGGCCAGCGGCCGGGCAACCACGCCGTGCATCGTCGGCAGCATGGTCAAATCGACGAAAGATTGCAGGCGCGCCACACCGCGCGGAGGACCGAGCGCGGTGGTGACCAGCAGTTCGTCGTGCTGATCCGGATCGACGAGCCGATGCACCGCACGCGACGCGTCGAATGGCACGATGATCGCCGCGCGTTGCGGATTGGCGACATTGCGCGCCACCACCAGGTCATGCGGCGGCGTATTGGCAGGCGATATAGTGGCAGGCGACGCGGCGGCAGAGCGGTCGCCGAGCGTCATCAGCCAGCCCTGCGCCTGCGGCACGAGCGCGGTGAGGCGCGGCCGGTCGAGTTTGAACCGCACCACCGCGAGGCCGGGCGCAGGTCGGGTCAGGATCGCGTCGCGGAAAACCGGCTCGCTGCCGGGCTCAACCGCCAGCAACGCCGACAGGTCGATCGCGCGGGTCGTATCGAACACCAGCCAAACCGTATCGGCGCGCCTGAAAGCCGCCGCCGGGGTCGCCGCGGCAAACGGGAATGCGAGGGTCACCGCCTCGTCCTGGCGGCGCATCGCAACCTTCAGCGCCCCGTCCGGCGACGCAGCAACGAACGACGGCGCGGCGGTGGTGGATGGCGTTGCCGCCTGCGGACGCGACGCAGACGCGTCCTGCGGCCGATCGGCCGCTGCAGCCGCAACGCTCGGCACGGCCGCCGGTGCCGGCGTTGGTGCTGGCGTCGGTTCGGGTTTCGCCGCTGCGGCGGCGACATCGCTCTTCGCCGGTGCGGCATCGGCGTCAACGCGGGGATTCTCGTTCGGCGCGACCGGCGCCGGCTGGCGAGCGGCGCGCGGCGCACCGGCAGCCGGTACGGTCTCCGGCGCTTTCAGGCCGGCAGGCGGCGCCTTCTCCCGAGCAGTTCCATCCCGAGCGGCAGCACTCTTGTCGGCCTGATCCTTCGCGCCTTTATCTTCGGCACTGCTGTCGTTGGTACTCGCATCCTTCGCGCTCTTGTCCTTGGCATCAGTCTGCTGCGGCGCGCTGACATCGACGATATAGGCTTGGTCCTCGCGGAAGGTGCGGATCTCCGCCGGCTTGCCGAAGCGGAAGGAGACGGCGGCGTGACTCTTGTCGAGTTCGCTGTCGATGCTCGCGACCATAGCCGGCAGACTGTCGCGCGTGTCGCCGAGATCGAAACTGATCGGCGTGCCGAATTTGAGCGTCAGCATGTCCGCCGTCCGCTCGGTGCTGACCGGCACTCCCCGTGGCAGGCCGAAGACATAACGCGTGAAGGTCGGCTGCACCCCGACCTTGACGCGCACTGTCGGCACCGGCGGTGCCGCAGGCTCCAGCGCCCGCAATTTGCGTTCCGCCTCGCGGGCGCGCCGGGCCAATTCCTCGACGACCTCCTGCGGCAGGCTGGGCAGCGGCCCCGTCCAGTCGGCGGGCAGCAGGTCGATATAAATCCGTTCGCCCGCCATCTGGCGGTTGAGGCGCAGCTTGCGGGTGAGCGCAATGCGGATGCCGGTGCCATCCGGGTCGCGGCGCGAGACACTGAGATAGTCGCGCGCGGCACCGAGCGCATCAAGCGGCACCGCGACCGGCCTCGAGAAGCCGATGATCAGGATATTGCCGGAAATCTGTGCCTCGGCGTCGAGCGCCTCGGCCATGTGGAACACCAGGCGGGCATAGCCGCCGGCGGTGGAGACCGACAATTGTCCGGGAACGTCCCCGGCGTTGACCGGGCCGGAGCGCATCGCCAACGGACCGGATGCCCCCTCGCCTTGCGTCTGGGCCGCCGCCGGCGACCCGCAAGGCAGCGCCACGGCGAGCGTCGCCGCTAGACACAAAGCGCGCCGGTCCGCCGCGCGGAAACAGTCGAGAAACGCACGCATACGCCTACTCACGACGGCCTTTCTGGCCGCTACGACACCCACCCTAGATTGTTGCGTTTAATGGCGGCTTAACCGTGCACGACCGGCCGCCATATGCGGCGCGGGCTTTTTCAGCGCTCCGCCGGCCGGCCCTCGATCTTCGGCAGATCGGCCGAACTGGCCGAGGCGCTGCCCCCGGCGCGGCGCGCCAGCTCGACGGTGAGCTTCTCGGCTGCCTCCGAGGTCATCGCCGCGAGGACATCCGCCAGGCGGCGCGGGTTCATCTGCGTCGCCACGTCGACCAGGATGCGCATATCGAGGCGGTCGAAAATCCGCGCCGCATCCTTGGCCTTCATGTTTTCGTACATCGTTACCAATGACTTGAAGCGGGCCGTGTCGGCCTCGTCGCGCTGCTTCAGCGTCGCATTGATGCGCGTTTCGATACTCTTCAACTCGTTGGCGCGCGATTCCATGCGCTGCTCGGCCGCTTTCAGCAGGCTCTCGCGCATCTCGATCTCGCGGTTGCGCTCTTCCAGCGCATGCCGCCGATCCCCCAGCCGTTCGAGAATGGCGCGTTCGCCGGGCGACGGCGGCTGGTTGGGAATGACGCCGGAAGCGTCCGGCACCGGTTGAGGCGGCGGCGGCTCCTTGCTCACCTTGAGCGGAAGATCAGCGGCCGGGTCCTTTTTCTTATCGTCCGGCTTCTTGTCGTCCTGCTTCTTCGTATCCGGCACCGAGCCGGTCACGTCGGGAAAATTGAAGGCCTGCGCCGCCCATGACTGCTGTTGCCGTTCGCCCGCGCCGGTGAGGCGCGTGCCCGCAGGCGGTGCGGTGGTGACCGTCAGCGTGTCCTGCCCGCGGCTCGCCAGACGTTCGCCGAGCGTATAGCCGCCGTCGAGCACGATGCCCATCGTCTTGAGGACGAACAGCGCGCCGGTCGCCAGCAGGACGATCGGCAGCAGCCGGACATCGGGCAGAAATCGTAACATCAGGCCGCCTTGCTGCCCGTCGCCAGCCGCATCCGGGCCCGTTCCGCGAAAGCTGCAGCAGCCGCAACCATGCCGCTGGTATCGCTCGCCGCCGGCGCTTCCAGCGTTCTGGTCAATGGCCGCGACACAGCAACAATGCCCGCGAGCTTGCGCATCAGGAGATCGGCGGCCTCGATCTGCTTCTCCAGTTCGACCGTCAGCACTTCGCCCTGCGCAAGATGCTGCACCAGCGTCTGGTCGGTCTTGCTGGCGGTGAGCTTGAGGTCGTTGATCGCCCGCTCGGCAATCTCGGTCGCCGTCACCAGTTCGCCGATCGTGCCGCGCAGCGACTGTTCGTCTGCCTTGAGCAGACGAATCTGCTTGTTGAGACGCACGCAATAGAGAATCGTCAGCAGCAGCAGGACCGCGACCATGCTTTCAATGGCAAGTCCGAGGACATGTGTCATTGCGTTTCCATCCGATTGGTTTCGTCGGCTTTCTCGAACATTGCGAATGTCGTCTTCGACCGGCGCAACGGCTTGGCGACGCGCACCGCGACACGGTCGCCGACACGACCCATGCGCCCTTCCGTCAGGGGAACGTCGCCGCAACGCACGGTGACAAGCGAATCCGACTTGATCTCCAGCGGCAGCGTATCGCCGACCTTCAGATTCATCATTTGCCGCAGCGGCAGCTTGGCTTCGTAAAGCACCGCATCGACGTCGATATTCGCCTGCCCGATCTCGGTGGCGAGATGGCCTTCCCAGATCGGGTCGCGGCCGAACTTCTCGCCCATGAACATCTGCAGCAGTACGGCGCGGATCGGCTCGATCGTCGCATAGGGCAGCAGCAGTTCGATATTGCCGCCGCGGTCTTCCATGTCGATGCGCAGCCGCACCAGAATCGCGGCATTGGCCGGGCGCGAAATCGCAGCGAAGCGTGGATTGGTCTCCAGCCGGTCGATATGCAGGGTCACCGGCGACAGCGGCTTGAACGCCAATTCCGCGTCGGCAAGCACGATCTCGATCAGCCGCTTCACCAGATTGGTTTCGATCGTCGTATAGGGGCGCCCCTCGACGCGGATCGACGGCTGGCCGCGCCGGCCGCCGAGCAGTACGTCGATGATCGAATAGATCAGACTGGAATTGACCGTGCACAGGCCGAAATTCTCCCACTCCTCGGCCTTGAACACGGCAAGAATCGCCGGCAGCGGGATCGAGTTGAGATAGTCGCCGAAGCGCACCGAGGTGATGCGGTCGAGCGACACCTCAACGTTGTCGGAGGTGAAATTGCGCAGGCTCGTCGTCATCAACCGCACCAGGCGGTCGAAGACGATCTCCAGCATCGGCAACCGCTCGTAGGAGACCATCGCCGAATCGATGATCGCGCGGATGCCGGAATTATCGTTGATGTTGACGTCGGACAGGCTGAAACCGAGCAGGCTGTCGATCTCGTCCTGATTGAGAATGCGCTCGGCACCGCCGTTGTTGCGGCCGAACTGGCCGCCGTCCTCGACCATCGCCGTCCACTGCGCCGCGGCGACGTCGTCGCCCATGGTCACCGCGACGTCGGAATCGGCCTGGCCGCCGGTGTCGGCCTCCAGCGCCAGCCCCCACTCCGCCGCCAGCGCGTCCTGATCGATCTGTTCCTTATGCGCCATGGACTGTTTTCTGGAGTGATGCTCGATGAGGTGTCACGGAGCGGCGGAAGGCCGTCTCGCGCTGCGGGTTCAGCCGCTCACTGGACGACGATTTCCTTGAACAGCACCGCGTTGATGTGATGCGGCGCGATCGCCATGTTGACTCTGCGGGTCAGTTCCTCCCGCAAGCGGTAGAGGCCGGCGGAGCCTTCCAGGTCGGTCGGCCGCAACTCGCGCAGATAGGTCTGGAATTGATCCACCACCCGCGGCATCAGCGGCTGGACCTTGGCGATCAGTTCGGCATCCGGCAGTTCGAGAACCACCTTGACCTTGAGATATTGCGATCGATCGGCATTCGGATTGTTGAGATTGACCAGCACTTCCGGCATGTCGACGAAGGTGACCGGCTTGGCTACCGCCGCTTCGGGCTTGGCCTCGTGACCGGCGGCGAAGAACTTGAGATAGGCACCGAAGCCGCCACCGATCAGCAGCAGCGCCGCAGCGGCGATGATCATGATCTTTTTCGACGGCAACCCGAACTTACCCGCCTTGCCTGCCTTGCCGTTCCCCGCCTTGCCGCCCGTCTCCGGCGCGCCGTCGTCGACTTCCGCCGCATCGGCGGTCTGAGCATTCGCGGCCATGGCTGCCCTTCGCTCTCCGGGCCTGACGATGCGTCGGCCTGACTGGTGCGGAAAATCCCCGGCGGCGCTGCGACCGGCGCCGCGGACGCGCCCCCTGCCCGTCCGACTTCAACCTAGGCGGTTATGGTTAACAGTTCCTTTCCACCCGGCAGTTTCTGCCGGGTCAGAGGTGAGCGTCAGGCGGAATTTGCCCGGTCGGTTTCGCGATCATTTTTATTAAGTAGATGATTTATCTATAATTTTTATGTTGGCACGCGACCTGCTAAGCCCTTGGTGGCGGCCGGTTTGGGAGAGCTGGCAGCCACGCAAGACGGCAGGTGGTTCGCCTCGGGAGGGCGCCGCAGCCGGATCGGGGAGACAAGCGCGATGCAGAACACTCTGCTTATCGGATTGTCGCGTCAGGCCGCGTTGCAGCGCGAGCTCGATGTGATTTCCAACAATGTCGCGAACATGAACACCTCCGGCTACAAGGCCGACGGCGCGGTGTTCGAGGAATTTCTGTCGCCGGTCGCCCGCGCGGCAATGACGTCGGCGCGCGTGTCCTTCGTCCACGACCGCGCCACCTGGCACAATATGAGCCAGGGCACCGTCGAGCAGACCGGCAACCCGCTGGACATCGCCATCCAGGGCAACGGCTTCTTCGTCGTGCAGACGCCGCGCGGCGAGCGCTATACGCGCAACGGCGCGTTGCAACTCAATGCCACCGGCGAACTCGTCACCGCCGGCGGCCTGCCGGTGCTCGGCGAGAACGGCCCGATCCGCTTCCAATCGACCGATCGCGACATCTCGATCGCGCAGGACGGCACGATCAGCGTCCGCGAAGGCACGCAGACGCAGACCAGTTCGCTGCGCGGCCGCCTGCGCATCGTCGGCTTCGCGCGCCCGCATCAGTTGCAGAAGGACGGCGACGGCACCTTCTCCGCCGCCGCCAACAATGCGGCGCGGCCGGAGCCGGAGTCGCGCGTGCTGCAAGGTTCGATTGAAAAATCCAACGTTCGCAGCATCGCCGAAATGAGCCGGCTGATCGAAGTCACCCGCAGCTACACGCAGATGGCGACGCTGCTGCAGCAGCAAAGCGACATGCGGCAATCGGCGCTGCAAAAACTCGCCGACGTACCGGCCTGAGACCGAGGGAACGAACCGCCATGCGCGCACTCCACACCGCCGCGACCGGGATGATGGCCCAGGAACTCAACGTCCAGGTCATCTCCAACAATATCGCCAACATGCGCACCACCGGCTACAAGCGCCAGCGTGCGGAATTCCAGGATCTGCTCTACGAGCACGTCCGGCGTGTCGGCACGCAAACCTCCGACCAGGGCAATCAGCTTCCCGTCGGCCTCGAACTCGGATCCGGCGTCAAGACCGTCGGCACCCCGCGGCTGATGACGCAGGGCGCCATGGTACAGACCGGCAAGGAGTACGACGTCGCCATCCGCGGCGAAGGCTTCTTCAAGATCCTGCTGCCCGACGGGCGCACCGCCTATAGCCGCGACGGCTCGTTCGAACTCGACTCGCAAGGTCGGCTGGTGACGGCGCAAGGCAATCTGGTGCAGCCGGCGATCACCATTCCGCAGAACGCGCAGGCGATCACCATCAACCAGCAGGGACAGGTCTCCGCCACGCTGCCGGGACAGACGGCGCCGAGCGTGCTCGGCCAGATCGAACTGTCGATGTTCGTCAACAAGGCCGGCCTGCAGGGCATCGGCGACAATCTCTATCTGGAAACGCCCGCTTCCGGCGCGCCGCAGAACGGCCAGCCGAATGTCGAGGGCTTCGGCAACCTGCTGCAAGGCAATCTCGAACAGGCCAACGTCGAAGCCGTCAGCGAAATCTCCGACCTGATCGCCGCGCAGCGCGCCTACGAGATGAACGCCAAGGTGATCTCGGCCGCCGACCAGATGCTGCAGTCCACCGCGCAACTGATGCGTTGAGGCCCTCATGATCCGCACCGCAGCCATCGTCGCCGTCGCTCTGAGCCACATCATCGCTCTTGCCGGCACCACCGCGCAGGCCGAGCCTGCGCGCCCCGCCCTCAAGCGCAGCGCCGTCGTCTCCGGCGACCTGGTGCGCATCGGCGATCTGATCGAGAATGCCGGCATCGTCGCCGACGTCGCCATCTTCCGCGCTCCCGACCTCGGCGAAGCCGGCACGGTGCGCGCAACGAGCGTCATCGAGGCGGTGCGCGCGCATGCGATCATCGGTCTCGACACCCGCGGCATCACCGAAGTGACGGTGACGCGGCCAAGCCGCACGATCAGCGGCAAGGAGGTCGAGCGCGAGATCGCCGCCCTGCTCGCCGAGCGCTACGGCCTTGGAGAGGCGGCCGATGTCGCCGTCACTTTCGAGCGCGAACTGCGCACGCTCAATATCGAGCCGACGGCCGCCGCGAAGCCACACGTGCTGCATCTGCGCTATGACACGCACAATACCCGCTTCGACGCACTGCTGGAATTTTCCGGCATGCGGCCGCTACGCTTCACGGGCACCGCGGTTGCCACCGTCGCCGCGGTGACGATGATCCGCTCGGTGGCGCGCGGCGACATCATCCGCTCGGCCGACGTCGCCATCGAGCGCCGTCCGAAACGCCAGGCTGGCCGCGATATCCTCAAATCCACCACGGAAGCCGTCGGACATGCCGCCCGCCAGGCGCTGCGCGCCGGCCAGGTGCTGCGCAACGACGACGTCATGCGCCCCGCGCTGGTGCAGCGCGACGCCGCGGTGACCCTCGTCTATCGCGTACCCGGCGTCATGCTGACCGTGCGCGGCAAGGCCAATGAATCAGGCTCGGAAGGCGATCTCGTCACCGCCACCAATCTGCAATCCAAGCGCGTGGTGCAGGGCACCGTCGCCGGCGATGGTTCGATCATCGTCGGCGGCCACGGCCCGCGCATCATCGCCAATCTCGAACCCTCCGCGCCGGACGCGCAGTAAGACAGGCCAGAAGCGAGGTCCCGATGAGCATCATGATCCGTTATCCGTCATCATCGTCGCGGCGCTGGCTCAGCGCCCTCGCCCTTGTCCTGTCGGCTTCCTGGCTCGGCGGCTGCTCGGCGATCGACCGGCTGAAGAATATCGGCGAACAGCCGGCGCTGGCCGAAATCGAGAACCCGACGACGCGGCCCGGTTACAAGCCGGTGCAGATGCCGATGCCGCCGACGCAGGTTGCCTCCTACGGCCCGAACTCGCTGTGGCGCGCCGGCTCGCGCGCCTTCTTCAAGGACCAGCGCGCCCATATCGTCGGCGACATCCTGACGGTGATCGTCAACTTCGCCGACAAGGCAGCCATCGCCAACGAGACGCAGCGCAGCCGCACCAACAAAGAGGATTCCGGCATCGACAATTTCTTCGGAAAATCGAAGGTGCCGATCCTCAATGCCGCGGTGCCGACCAAGATCTTCACCGGCGATTCCACCGCGTCGAGCGACGGCAAGGGCTCGGTTGCCCGCTCGGAAGCGCTGCAGACCAGCGTCGCCGCGGTCGTCACCCAGGTGCTGCCGAACGGCAATCTCGTCGTCGAAGGCAAGCAGGAAATCCGCGTCAACTTCGAGATTCGCGAACTGATCGTCGCCGGCATCGTCCGCCCGGAGGATATCCAGAGCGACAACACGATCGACTCCAGCAAGATCGCGCAGGCCCGCATCGCCTATGGCGGCCGCGGTCAGATCACCGACGTGCAGCAGCCCCGCTACGGCCAGCAGGTGCTCGACATCCTGCTGCCCTTCTAGGAATTCCGAACCGCCGGTCTCATCCGCGGCCGGCGGTTCGCGACAACGGCTCCCGCGCTTGGCCATGTCGTGCGTGTCCATCTCGCCCGCATGGTTAAGCGATCCGACGCGGCCTCCGGCTCTCCCCGCCGGAGGCCGCGGCTTTTCCTCCGCACTGCCGCAGGGCCGGGCTTTCAAACACCGGTTAAGCTTGTATTCAGCGTAGCGCATGATCGCGCCCGTATCTTAGACGTTGTTAAAACAGTCCTCCGCTACGGTCGGCAAGGTTAACGATCGTCGCGGAAATGCCAGGGCGCCTTATTTCATTCCGGAATCTGATGACGATTGCCGTTGCGCTGATCGGCGCCGCGGTGATCGCGATCGGGTTGACGGTCCTTGCATTGCGTAACGACGCGCTGTCGGACGCCGCGCGGGACGCCGGCAATATTGCCACCGTGCTCGCCGAAGAAGGCGCGAGCTCGGTTCAATCCATCGACATCATCGCCACCGAGCTGAAGGATGAATTGCTGCGGGTGAGCCGCGGCGATATCGCCACGTTGCAAACGCTGCTGCATTCAAGCCGGGCATATACGCTGCTGAGCGAGCGTCGCACGAGGGTCCGTCAGGCGGATTTCGTGGCGCTGGTGGACGTTAACGGCAAGCTCGCGACAACATCCCGGATGTGGCCGACGCCTCCGGCGGATCTGTCGGACCGCGACTACTTCCAGCATTTCAAGAGTCTCAGCGGCGGCACCGACGCGCTGTTTATTTCCGGCGTTGCCGTCAATCGCATCTCCGGCACGCGGACCCTGTTCTTCGGCAAGCGGATCGCCGTCGGCAACACATTTCTCGGCATGGTCCTGGTCGGCATGCCGCTTACCTACTTTCAGCATCTCTACAGCTCGATCTCGTCGCTGCCGAACCAATCGTTCATGCTGTTGCGCCGCAACGGCACGGTGCTGATCCGCCATCCCGACAACTTCGACCGCGCCGGCGCGAAAATCCCGCCCGACTCACCCTGGTACGATGTGATCTCGGACGGCGGCGGGCAGTATCGTTCGCCCGGCTATTTCGACGGCAGGGCGCGTCTCGTCGCGACGCGCCAGTTGCGCGACTATCCGCTCGCCGTCAACGTCGCGACCTCGGAAGACAGCGCGCTTGAGCGATGGCGTCATCGTGCAATGCTGATCGGGCTCGGCACCGCGATCGCCATTCTGTGCTCAGCCTTTCTGCTGCGGATGCTCAATACCCATGTGCGCCGGCTGATCGATTCGGAAGCGTCGCTGGCCGAACGGGAATCCAGGCTGGCGGAGAATTCCGCAGCGCTGGTGCATACAAATGCGCTGCTCGATTCCGCCCTGCATCATATGTCGCAGGGATTGGCAATGTTCGACCGGAACGAAGTGCTGATGCTCTGCAACGAGCGTTACCTCGAACTTTACGGACTCTCGCCAGAAATTGTGAGACCCGGCTGCACGCTCAGGGACATTCTCCAGCATCGCACCGCCAACGCCACATTCGCCTTCGATATCGACCAGTATATCGAAACCCTGCACCAGCAGATCGAGCGTGGCGAGATCAACTATACGGTTACCCATCTCGGCGATGGACGCAGCGTCGCCGTCCATAATCGCGCCGCCGCCGACGGCGGCTGGGTCGCAACACATGAGGACGTGACCGAGCGCATGCGCGCCGCAGCACGCGTCGCCCATATGGCGCGGCATGACGCGCTGACGGATCTCGCCAACCGCGTCCTGTTCCGCGAGTGCATGGAGGACGCACTCGCACGGCTGCAAAGCGAGGGCAAGCCGTTCTCGGTCTTCGTCTTCGATCTCGACATGTTCAAGGCGGTCAACGATTCACTCGGCCATCCGGTCGGCGACACGTTGCTCAAGGTGGTGGCGCAGCGTCTGCTCGGCGTGATCCGCCCTTGCGACACGGTCGGTCGCCTCGGCGGCGACGAATTCGCGATCCTGCAACTCTGCGACGGCGATCAACGGAGCGCCGCCGTAGCGCTGGCACGCCGCGTGCTGGCGATCGTCAGCGCGCCCTACCAGATAGACGGCCACGAGATCGTCATCGGCACCAGCATCGGAATCGCCATGGCGCCTGCCGACGGATCGAATGTCGACGAATTGCTGAAAAATGCCGACCTTGCGCTTTATCGCGCCAAGTCTGAAGGCCGCAAGGATTACCGGTTCTTCGAAGCGCAGATGGATTCGGCGCTGCGGCTGCGCCGTTCGCTGGAGATCGATCTGCGCCACGCGCTCGCCCGCGAGGAGTTCGAAATCCACTATCAGCCGGTGATCGACGTCGCCAGCGGCAAGCCCGATGGCGCCGAGGCGCTGCTGCGCTGGCGGCATTCGCTGCGCGGCCTGGTGACGCCGGACAAGTTCATTCCGCTGGCGGAGGAAACCGGGATGATCGTCCCGATCGGCGAATGGGTTCTCCGGCAGGCCTGCGCCGCCGCCACGCAATGGCCAAGCCACATCAAACTGTCGGTCAATCTCTCACCGGTGCAATTCCACGATCCGAATCTCGCCAGCATGGTGGCCGACGTGCTGAGGGAAACGAGGCTGCCGACGCACCGGCTCGAACTTGAGGTGACGGAGTCTGTGCTGCTCGAAAGAAGCGCCGGCGCCATCGAGACGCTGCACCGGCTCAAGAAGATGGGCGTCGGCATCGTGCTCGACGACTTCGGCACGGGATATTCGTCGCTGCACTATCTGCGCATGTTCCCATTCGACAAGATCAAGATCGACCAGTCGTTCGTCGCGGAAATGCCCAATCGTGCGGATTGCGCGGCGATCGTCTGCGCCATCACCGGCCTCGCGCACAATCTCGACATCGAGACCACCGCCGAAGGTGTCGAAACCGAAGAACAATTGTTGCTGTTGCGCACCGCCGGCTGCACGCATGCGCAAGGCTATCTGTTCAGCCGGCCGCGACCGTTCGCCGAACTCGATTTCGCCAGGACGGCATTGCAGATGCAGGCCACCTGATCGCAGCCGTCCACTGGGCTGCGCCGGCTTTATTCGTCGCGATAGACGCGCTCGCGCCGTTCGTGGCGCTCCTGCGCTTCGACCGACAGCGTCGCGATCGGCCGCGCTTCCAGCCGCCGAAGCGAAATCGGCTCGCCGGTTTCCTCGCAATAGCCGTAGCTGCCGTCCTCGATGCGGCCGAGCGCTTCGTCGATCTTGGAGATCAGCTTGCGCTGACGGTCGCGTGCCCGCAGTTCGATCGCGCGGTCGGTTTCTGATGAGGCGCGATCGGCAAGGTCGGGATGGTTCTGATTTTCTTCCTGCAGATGCTGCAGCGTTTCCTTGGCTTCCTTGAGGATCTCTTCCTTCCAGGCGGTAAGCTTGGTGCGGAAATATTCGCGCTGCCGCTCGTTCATGAACGGCTCTTTGTCGGTCGGCTTATAAGGCTTGTTCTTGGCTAGCATCGTGACCTTGAACCCCACCCTGACATTATGTCTCTGCATTCTCGTGCGTTTGGCAGCGAGTCGCGGACCCTGCAAGCAGAGCACGCGGGCGAGCCTTATATACGCCTGCCCGGGTATCGACAATGGCCTCGGCGCTTCACAACCCGGCCGGATAAATTACGAGTTTGTAACGGGTTAGGAAAAATCAAGTGGTCGCGGTGCGGGATCAGCCGAGAACCTGCGACACGCAGCGCGCGGGCCGTGCGCCGTATCCGCAGACGGCATGAAAAGTCTTTCTAAGATAAGGGGTTGGGAGTTTCCCCGAACAGCGTCGGCAGCCCGGAAGGTGCTAGCGGATGCCGGCTTTGGCGAGTTCCACTTCCACGCGCAGCTCGATCTCCGCCATGACCGCGTCGAGGCCGGGGTCGCCCGAGGATTCCCGGAAGCCGCTGGATAGCGATTTCAGCCGCATCAGCATCGCCGGATCGAGCGTACCGTCGAGCAGACCGAGTTTCAGGCTCTCCAGCATATCCAGCGCGTGGCGACCATGTTTGACGCTACGCCGGCGCTTTTCCGTGGGATCGTCAAAGGCTTGCAAGGCCATGAGCGCATCGAGGCCGCCGACCGCATGCAACCCGGTCCCGGCGGCCAGCCCGGAACCGCTCGTCGCGCCCGGCAGGCTGAAACCGCCGGCCGCCGGACGGCGCGGCGCCGACGGACTTGCCGCCACTGCCGTGCCATGGGGTCCCTGGATGCGCATGCGGGAACCCTGGGCCGGTTATGGTTAATACCCGGTAAATGCTCGGCAAAACTTGCCGCCCGGCGCTTCATGCCGCCCAACCGGGCTCGGGCTCCCTTATAAAAACACTTATATTTCAAGGCCTTGCAAAAGGCATCAACTGGCACGGCATTCGCAATGCAGGCGGCATCGGGCCCGACCTGTCATTGGGGAGAATGATGTCGAGGACTTTTGCTGCAGCATTTGCGGCCGCGATTGCGGTCACGGCGATGCTGCTGACGCCAGCGGCGGCCACCTCGCGGATCAAGGATCTGGCGAGCGTCGAGGGCGTGCGCCAGAACCAGTTGATCGGTTACGGGCTCGTCGTCGGCCTCAACGGCACGGGCGACACGCTCAACAATATCCCGTTCACCCGGCAGTCGCTGACGGCGATGCTGGAACGGCTCGGCGTCAATATCCGCGGTCAGGCGATCCGTACCGGCAACGTCGCCGCGGTGATGGTCACCGCCAATCTGCCGGCCTTCGGCAGCCAGGGCACGCGCATCGACGTCACCGTCTCGGCGATGGGCGACGCGAAGAGCCTGCAGGGCGGCACCCTGCTGGTGACGCCGCTGCTGGGTGCCGACGGCAATGTCTATGCGGTGGCGCAAGGCTCGCTGGCGATCGGCGGTTTCCAGGCGGAAGGCGAAGCGGCGAAGATCACGCGCGGCGTGCCAACCGTCGGCCGCATCGCCAATGGCGGGCTGATCGAACGCGAGATCGATTTCAACCTCAACCGGCTGAGCCAGGTGCGCATGGCGCTGCGCAACCCGGATTTCACCACCGCCAAGCGCATCGCCGCCGCGGTCAACGATTTCATCGGCGCGCCGACGGCCGAGCCGCTCGACCCGTCAAGCATCCAGCTCACCATCCCGCCGCGGTTCCGCGGCAACGTCATCGCGCTGCTCACCGAGATCGAGCAATTGCAGGTGGAACCCGATCTGCCGGCCAAGATCGTCATCGACGAGCGCTCCGGCATCATTGTCATGGGCCGCGACGTCCGCGTGTCGATGGTCGCCGTGGCACAGGGCAACCTCACCGTCACCATCACCGAGACGCCGCAGGTCAGCCAGCCGCTGCCGTTCTCGCGCGGCGGCAATACGGAGGTGGTGCCACGCACCCGCGTCGGGGTGCAGGAAGAAGGCAAGAAGCTCGCCGTCGTCAATGAAGGCGTATCCCTGCAACAGCTTGTCGACGGTCTCAACACCCTCGGCATCGGCCCGCGCGATCTGATCTCCATCCTGCAGGCGATCAAGGCGTCAGGCGCCATTCAAGCCGATATCGAGGTGATGTGATGGTTGCTCCGGTGATTGCCGCCGTTGGGCTTGGGGTGCTCGACGCCGTTTCTACAGCGCTCGATAAATCGCTGCAGACGAATTCCGGCACCGGCATTCGATCCGGCAAGCCGCTCGACAAGAACGCCAAGGCACAGACCGCCGCGCAGGATTTCGAGGCGGTGTTCCTCAACAGCATGTTTCAGCAGATGTTCGCCGGTGTGACCGGCGACGGGCCGATGGGCGGTCAGGGCGCGGTCGGCGTCTGGCGATCGTTCCTCACCGATGAATACGCCAGGAGCTTCGCCAAATCCGGCGGCGTCGGCATCGGCGATCAGGTTTACAGTTCGCTGCTCGCGCAGCAGGAAATCTCCGGGGGGACCAACAAGTGAGTGCTTCGACGCCAACTCAATCGACGTCAGGTGAGGTCATCGACGCGCAGACGGCAACCGCCCAGCTCGCCAGCACCATCGGCGCGCTGTTGACGCTGATCGACCAGGAGACGGCACTGCTGCACGCCGGACAAGTCCGGCAGGCGGCGGCGCTCGATGCACGCAAGGGTGACCTGGCGCGCAGCTACGCCGCCGACAGCGCCCGCGTCGCCGCCGGGCGCCAGCATATGGCGGCGACCGCGCCGAACGAATTGCGAGTGCTGGCCGATT
This sequence comes from Pseudolabrys sp., assembly GCA_035556795.1. Taxonomy (GTDB): domain Bacteria; phylum Pseudomonadota; class Alphaproteobacteria; order Rhizobiales; family Xanthobacteraceae; genus Pseudolabrys. The sequence continues at coordinate 59,731 of DATMEV010000073.1, forward strand.
TGCACCGCGAATTGCAGGGGCGGCTCAAGCTCAACATGACCGTGCTCGCCACCGCGCATGCGGTATCGGAAGGCATCATCCGCGGCGTCTCCGACGAACTGGCGCGTAAATCGACGCCCTCCACCTACGGTGCCGCCGGCCGCACCACGGCCGTTTCGCCACGCAGCCTCCGGCCGCTCGCCGTCAGCCGCAGCATCTGAAAAAACACGCTCTCTTTCTAAAGGTATTGGTCATGCCCGGACCCGATCCGGGCATGACGATTCTGCGCGAAGATC
>DATMEV010000074.1:0-47475 GCA_035556795.1 Pseudolabrys sp.
CCAGAACATCGGCAGGGCAGCACTGTCGGCCGCCTGCATCTGCAAGAGCGCGAACGTGAGATCGACAGCGTCCCGCGTGCGCGCAGGCGTCATCAGCAGGTCATCGGCAACGCCGGCTTCTGCCGCTTCCTTGTCAGCCAGTTCGAGCAAAGCGCCGGTGCCAAGACTGGAAAGTAGCGCACCCAGGTCCGCGGCAGTCGCCATACCCGCAAAGTCAACACCGCGCGCGGTGAAGGCCAGCACCGCCGTGCCGCTCAACGTCAGCGGCGTAACCCCGACCGTGCCGCCGATCTTCGACTGCGAGACAGCGCGTGCGCCAACGGTGACGCTGCCGCCGATCGTCATGACGCCGGTCTCGAAGTTCGATCCATCCATGATGACATACGGCGTCTGATCGCCGTCGAGCGCGCCAGCTTCGGCTGGCGTCAGAAACGCGTCAGACGCAACCGAGCCGAAGGTCACCTCGCCGGTGCCGACGGTCTCGATATTGATCTTCACGCGGTCGAAATATTTCATGGTGTCCTCGTCAGTGCAAAATGGCCTGCACCTTCACCTTGCGGTGTCGTGCGTAAATCTCGGGAACGGGATCGATCACGGTGAGCACCGTCGCGGTCAGCGGCAGGTTGCGACCGGCGAGCGTCTGAGCGATTGACGTCTTCAACTTGAGGCGGAACGCGATGGTGTGCTCGGCCGTCACTTCCGGCCCCTCGCACAGAGCGAACGTCCCCAACGCTGTTTCAGCCAGGCTAGCCGTGGTCGAGACGATCTCGACCGTGTTCGCCAGATTGAAGATGCGACCGGTTCGCGCGATCACCGCGCCATAGCTGAAGGTGATGGCGGTTGCCGGCAGGCCGAGATACCGGCCTGCCAGAATGCCGATGCGTGGCCGCTCCAGCGATAGCACCACATGGGGCAAGCCGACATTGCGCCCGGCCCGCATGCCGAGGAAAGCCGGCGCAATCGTGATCGGCGCTGATGGCAAGCCGACATTGCGGCCAGCCCGCGCCGCCGCTGAACGCGGCGTCATTGTCAGGGCGAGCGCCGGCAGCGACAGATATGTGCCGGGCGAATAGTCAATCTCGGCGATCGCCTGCCCGGCGAGCGGGCCAAAACCGAGCACGGATCAATCCACCGTCAGCGTGTAGATGGTTCCCGGCACGCCGAGCAGATCGAAGGTCAGCTTGAAGTCCGTCGTATCGCCGGCATATTCGTTCTGGCCCAGGTCATAAATCTGGATCGGCTTCATCGACGTTGCGTCGTAGAGCAGCACATAGCGACACGGGCCGATATTGCCGCCAGTCGCTGTCTTGGACACCTGCCCGCCGCTCAACCGCGCGTCGTTGGTGGTGATCGTCGTAGCGGTCACGGCGGCGACCGACTCCCCGCCCTGATCCCAGCCGCTACCGTAGACCTCGTGCAGCCGCTCGGCCGGGTCCCCGGTCAATGCACCAGCCACCTGGTCGACGCTGATATGCGTTGCGTCGAAGGCCGCCGTATCCTTGAGCAGCATCACCCGCAGCGTCGTCAGGTTGATTGCCTGCCCGGCCAGCAGAGCCGTGGTGTGGTTGTAGATGTGCGAAGTAACGGCCATGGCAAAGGCTCCGTTGAAACGGTGACAATTGAAATTGGAGGGTTGGGTTAGTGGTTAGCCGCGATAACCGACGATGGTCGCAGCAAGCCCGCTTAGCGTCGGGTCGCGCGGAAACGGCGCGATGACGGTCAGGACATCGCCGCGCTGAAATGCGACGGTATCGGCGGCGGCGAAGGTCGGGACACGATCGCCCGGCGCGAAAGTCATTGTCGCGAACTCGACCGGGTTATCGGGGTCACCGGCCAACGCGCGACGGATCGAGAACACGGCCGACAGCGTCGCGGCGACGTCAGCCTGCCCAATACTGTCGGCAAGGCCGGCGGAAAACACGACGTCCGCTGGAGCCGTCCATTTGACGATCTGCTCGCCGGAGGCCGGACGGTCGGTGTCGTACATCGTGATGTCGTAGCGATCGCCGCCGGTAAGAAACAGGTCCCAATCGTCGGCATTGAGATCGGGCTGCTTGTCCGTATTGGCGCGCCGCGCAATGTAGAGTTTGCCCGCGAACGCCACGATGTCGTTGCCGGCATAGTCATCTTCGGCGCTCCACTGCCGCGCCCAGCGGATACCGGCCGGGGCGCCCTCCGCCACCCAGACGCCGCCTGTCCGGCGCCAGGCATGCCAGCCGCTCCCATCGCTGGCGTTAATCTTGAGCGCGAAGTTGCCATCCTCCCCGACTGCCGGGTCGGGCGCATCCCCGACGACGTAGTAGATCACGCCGACGCCCATCAGTTTGGCTAGGAAGTCCCGCAACTCCTTCGTCGTGGTGACGACGTCGAGCGGAAGATGGACCAATGTGTACGACGCTTCGGTCAGTGCCGCGCCGGCCCACGGCTGCGCCAGCGTCGCCGCTGCGTCGCCTTCGAAGCTGGCGACAATGGCGACGCGGCCGTCCGCGAACAGGAGATTGGCCTGCTTGTCGAGTCCGGCCAGCGCCCAGCCGGTACCGTGGCCGGTCAAAGCGGTGTCGCCATCGGCAACCGAAATGGTGCCGACGCTATAGGTCGCGTTCCAGGTCATCAGAAGCTCGCTAGGAGTCAGGCGCTCGGCGCTGCGCCGTTGTACTGGCTCATGATCTCGCGGATCTCCTGAACCGTGCCGACACGTATCTTTGCCTTGAGCCGCCGCCGCAGCAGCTCACGCTCTGCCAGAGCGTCGGACCTGCCATCGATCAGCCGCGCATAGGCGACCAATGCCGTCTCTGCCTCAGCCGCTTCCTGTTCGATCCACGGATTCGGCTCGCCACCCTCGATAATCTCCCGCGCCATTTGCCGCTTCAGCGCGTGCACCAGGTCCCGATGTGCATTCTGAATGGCGATGCTGTTGAAGTACGCATCGAGGCCGGCGATCGCGCGCGACCGTAGCTCGTCCACATCGGCGCAGAGAGTCAGCTTCATGCCCGGGCCTCGATCGCCACGCTGTTGGACATGTAGGGCCAGCATTCGACGAAGACACGATACGTGCCCGGGTGATCCGCCTGAACCTCGATCGGCTCTCCATCGCCGACGAACTGCGAACGCGACGTGCCGTCGTCGATCGTTCCCGAGGCGCCCGCCGGCACTCCTGTGAGAACCGCGGCATCCGCGCCATCGGCGATGATGGACGCCCTCGACAGGACCAGATCAAGCAATGGTCTCTGCACGATCTCCGGGACACCATCCGTTTCGATGACGAAATAATCCCGGATGTTTGGCAATTCCTTGCGATAGATGAACACGCGCGGATGCCCGTTCTGCTTGTAAAGATCAACCGTTTCTTCGGTGCACACGTTCAGCAGCGCCTGCGTGATGCGCCCGATCTCGTCATATACGATCAGCATTTCATTTAGCCCATCGCCATCCAGCGAAACTCATTCATATATTGCGTCGAATTGTACTGTCCTGGTGACGAACCTGAACCGGTGTCACCAAGATAGTTATTCCAGAGCTGCATTCCCGAGCCATTTACAATTGCCCACGCATACCGATTGTATCGATATACCCATGCCTCCGTGAGTGTTGCATATAGCCCGTCATATACAAACGGATGCATCAACTCACCTGTGATGTAGTTCATTATTCCGAAAATGACTGTAGGAGGTTGCGCAAATGGAGTCGGGAAGGTGATCCAACTTGATCGTGGGTTGTAAACGACGCCGGAAGGCCCAGAGTCAACGATAAAGCTGCCCCACAAGGTTATTGAGCCGCGCTGGATATTGCGGACTGTTGCGAAGTTGGAGTCAAAGGCAAGTTGGTCAAGCAATGCCGAGTTTACGTCGATACCAGGCTTAGAGACGACTGCTCGATTGGTACTGATGATCGCGCGACGGACGTTAGCCACTTGAATTACCCGTCACAAAGAAGCGTAACCAGAATGGCGTGGCCCCACCTGCCGGCGATGCTCCGTTGAACACTTCAATTCTATCGGTATAGCTCGCCACATACGCACGGCTACCATAACTCAATGCATGCGTGTGCCACGACATTGACGGCAGAGAATAGCTACCCAGGTCACTCATGACGCTGAACAAGACCAGAGGCGGACTCACGCAAGCGATCGGGAAGTATGACGGAGTCCATGTGTTGTAGGGGCAATAGACAAATCCCTGATGCAAAAACTGAAGGTTCTTGAACTCCGGCGAAACCAGAAGATCGTCAGGAAGTGCGGTGCGGACATCGACACCCGGCCTGGATACGAATAGCCCCTCGTCACCCATAGCCGCCCGATGGCCGAATAGAACGCGCGGTACAACCATCAGAACGGCCTAAACACCATTATTGCCCAATCATAATTCCACAAGGGGAATCCAGTCGCGGCGCCCGTGCTCTTAATAGCCAGAACCCGAACGAGATGCGGATATGTCACCCAGCGAAATGCGGTCGCGTAAGAGTAAAATGTGCCAATGACGCCGCCGACATTCCAAAACTGTGTGTAATCCAGATAGATTTGCTCGTCCAAATGCGTTGTCGTGCCCTGCTGAATAGGAACTACCGCGGCAAAGGGATCGATCCCGACGCTTGCGAACGGAAAGTCGAAGTAGTTAGCCCCCGGCGCGATCGAGCTACCGCGCACGATGCCCGACGCCATCAACCGCTCGACCCGCGGCCATGACCAGTCCATCACAAGATGTGCCTCCGTCAATGACGGCGGGTTGGTCACATCGATACCGGGCCGGGAGATGCGCATGCCATCCGGCCCCATCAAGACGCGCGGGACAGTCACTTACGGACCCCACACCAGCAGATAGCGCTCGCTCAGATTGATCTCGAATAGCTCATCGGGCGACACCATTCGCCCGGCAGTAACCTCTCCGATATTCGCGTTGATCGCGGACAGGCTGTCAGCATCGATCGCCTGCGCCCGGATCATTCCGTCGCCGAACATGTCGCCACGAAACACGATCCGTGCGGCGCCATTGACGTTTGCAATCTGGAACACGCTTTGCGGGTCGCCCCCCTCGATACCGGGAAACGTGATTTGAAGGAAGTTGCCATTGAACACCCAGCCGGCCGTCTCGCCGTCGGCATAGCCTTTCAGCGATGCGACATTGGTGTCGGCTGCGACCTCGATCGTGTACTGAGCGGCCAGCTTCCCATCGATGCCGGCGATGGCCTCCGAGGTCTGCATGATCGAGGCGGCCGTATCGCCGAAACGGGCCTCGACCGTCGTCTGGTAGCTGGCGAAAGCTTCCCGGTCGTTGGCTTGCACCGCCTCGATATGCTCGACCGCCGCGCTCAGCGCGCCGCGGACGACACTGAGCAGCCGCCGGCTTTCCAGCTTGTCGGTCCAGTTGGCGGCGTCCTGCCGCGCCACCGTGGCGATTGCCTCTTCGACCCGCGCCACAGCCTCGTTGACGCGCCGAAACTCCTCGCTCACCGCCTTGGCAAGATCGAATGTGGTGCGCCCGTCCGGCATGGTGACCAAGATCCATAGCGACCATTCCGTAGTGTAGCCGTTCCAGCTCTCGAAGCGCGCCCGGACCTGATACTGCGTCACCGATTGCAGGCCAGCGGCGATGACGATCTGGCCGGCGGTCACGTCGTCCCGATCGGTCAGGCCCGAGGTGTTGTCAGTCGGATCGGCCGCGAGCCTGATCTGCCAGCGCACCGCGTGGACGTCGTCATCTTCCGGCGGGTCCCAGGTCAGCTTGATCGCCGGCAGGGTCTGGCCGAGGTCGCCCTTCCAGATGAAGCCCTCCGCCTGAAATCCGGTGATGACCTTGGCGGCCGGCAGCAGCGTGACCAGCCGTCCGTCGACCACGGGAAGCTCGTCGTCGCTCGACCAATCGTAATCATTCGGGTCGACCTCGGTGCACGACACGGTGACATTTAGGTTCGGCTCGTAATCGACGCTGTCGATCTCGAACAGCTTGTCGACATAGCCGTTGCGTGCACTGCCCCATGCAAAACCGTCGCCGGGCTCCAGCACCATCGCCGACGGCGGCAGCGTCAGGACGTGCTTGCGCTGGCGGCGCGCTCGATTAAGCAGTTGCAGCATCAGGCGCTGCATCTGGGTATCAGACTGCACCATCGGCGCCGTCAGATCGGCCGGCAGTCGGCGGCGATCCTCGGCGCGCCAGGCGAGGTTCTCGCGCGGCGGCGCCACCTTGGTGATCCAGCCGTCATCCGGCGAGGTGTAGGTGCCCGTCAGGTAATTGACGCGCTGCTCGAGCCCGAGCACCGGGCGGTACTGTTCCTCGCGGTTCGCGACGATGGCGTCGTCGGTGATGCTCAGCACCGGCAGGCCGGGCGCGCCGAGATACAGCTTGTAGATGCCACCGATCTCGACGAACCGGCCGCCGCAGGCCCGCAGCAGGCCCTGAATCATCTCGCGCGGCTCGGTATCGATGCTGATCTCGGCGCCGCCGCAGAACTGCTTCTCGAAGTCACCGTCACCGCGCTCGACGAGGACGTCGGCCTCGTTCATGGCGGCGAACCAGACGTCGAGCGGCAACTGTTCGGCCGACGTGTTTTCAAGACCGTAGAAAAACTGGCGGTTTCCAGCAGCGTCCGCGACATAGATGCCACGGCAAACATTGTAGGCGATCACCGCCAGATTGTCGGTCCATTCGTGGGTCGACAGATCATCGAACCGGTGCGGGCCGTCACCGCCCGGCACGGTCGAATCCTTGCGCGGATCATAGAGCCGGATGCCGTCGACGACGAACTTCCACGCCAGCCGCCCCGGCACCCGCTCGCGCTCGTAGATCGAGTGGGTGCGCACATAGGTGATGCCGGTGCCGACGTGGTTCTGCGTCCACGGCCGCTGCGCAGCGCCCAGATTGGCGACTGTGAAGTTGTCGGCCGTGGTCTGGCGGCCGTCGAAGAACCGCAGGGCCAGCAGATCACCGTATTTCTTCAGGTCGTTCTGCGCGTCGAGCTGGTTGTAGAAGGCGCCGGCGAGCGCGCCGCCGAACAGGCTCTGCCCGAAGGCCGCCTGAAACTGGTCCAGCGTCACCTTGTCGACCGCGCCGGTGTAGCCGTCCACCAGCATGCCGCGATCGCTGCCGCTGTCGCGCAATATACACTCAACACCCTCGACAAAGGCCGAGTGCAGCTTCTCGCAGGGGTGATCGGCGAGCGCGATGACCTCGATCATGTCAGAGTTATCGATGTCGCCCCGCTTGCCGAAGGTATTCGCATAGGCGAGCGAACCCGCGGTCACCGCGCGGCCGACGATCAGCGACTGCGGGATATCCGGATCGACGCGCAGGTCTAGCTGGATGCCGCCGACCGACTGAACCGAGGTCGCGTCCGGCGCGTCCGGCGTTTTGGCCAGCAGTTTCGATGCGACATAGCTGATGCCGACCGACAGCGCGACGCCGATAACCGCCGTCGCGATCGTTGCCGCGGCACCCGTCAATCCGACCAACGCGACAACCGGTGCGATCAGGAAACCGGCATGCGCGGTGTCGCTCGCCGCCAGCAGCAGCGCTATCGAGGCCAGAAGTGTCAGCAGCATCATTCGACCCGGAAGGCCCTGTTGGCGCGCGAGAGCGGCACGGTCATCAAGCCACCCTGCCCGCGCGCGACGATCTGGGCGCCAATGACGACGCCGAGCGTATCCGTGCCATCCTCATTGACGACGTGCGCCCAATCGCCTGAGCGCGCCCGACCTAGCGGGATCTCCGCGAAATGCGCGGCGGCGAGGTCACCCATGTCCCGCCAGCCATTCGCCAGCATATGACGCCTGGCGCCCGTCTCGCTGTCATAGACACCCCGGAACCGCGCCAGCGGGTCACGGCCGGTCAGCACCAGCGCAAAGTCGGCGGCGGTCAACGCGCAATCCGAGACGCCCCACTGGAACGAGATGGTCCTCTGCCGCGTATATTCCGCATGGATGATCGAACGGGCGTTCACGGTTCCAACCTATCCGGCATTGAAGGTTTCATGATTTTGGGAATACAGAGAGAGGACGCGAAATTGACGCCTGGAACGGCTCGCAAAAAAGGCCTCACGCTGCCGGCGCCGGAAAACATGTCGGAAGCAGGCGCCATGATTTTGGCGCTGATGCTGCTCAGCCGCACATCACTCGCGGAGCTCCTTGAAGAGCACGATGGCTATGCCGGCCCGTGGCTCGACGAGATTGAGACAGAGGTCACGCTCAATATCAAAAGCACCGAAGTGTCTGGCATGCCCATCGAACAGGAGGTGAAGGCACTCAACCTCTGTCTAAATACCGCAAAGGCAATCTTCGAGAGTGTGCGGCAGGAAGGGACGTTCGAAGAAGGCGACCTGTGATTGTGCCAAGCCCCATCACGGACCCTTCCTTCCGAAATACACGGTCTGTTCGCGCTGTCCGCCGGCGTAGTCGAAGAACCGATCGTTGACGTCGCGTTGCGACTGCGTCGACGGCGAGCGCGTGCCGGTCTGCTTGATCGTCAGCGCGCGCGAGGTGGATTCACAGGTCAGCGTCACCGTGCTCTCGCCGCTGACGCCCGGCAGGGTGACGCCGATAGTGTCGACGAATCCGACGAAGCGGCGGATCAGTGGCCCGATCAGCGCCCGCGTATCCGGATCGAAAAGCCCGATCGACATGGTGATCGGCGCCTGCCCGACGGTGCTGCCGCGCACCAACGACACAACCTCCGGCGACACTCCGTTCAGCACGATCTCCAGCCCCGGAATGCTCATCTCGGCGGTCGCCGTCAGCGTCGAGACGCGCGCGACGGTGCCGTAGCCGTGATAGGTCCGCCCCTCATGCTCGATCGTGCCGGCGTCATCCCAGAAACCGGCCGGATCGGCCAAGCCGGTCTCCGGGTTGCGCGCCTCGCACCAGATGAAGGTGCGGCGCACCACGCGCCAATGCGCCAGCGCGTCGAGCTGCGGTTGGGTGAAAGCAAGCATCAGAGCGTCTGGATTGCTGAAAAGGAAACTGTGCCGCGGCCGGTATCTGGCGCCGATGGCGCCGACACGCTGCCGGGCACGATCAGCATCACCGCGTGCGGCCTGGTCAGAGCGACGTCGACGTCGAGCACATAGCCTGGGCGGATATAGGGCCGGACCTCGAAAGCAGAGCTGACACCGAACTCGTCGGCAACGGCATCTTCCATCGCCTGGTGCAGCGCGCGGTTACCGCCATATCCGAACGAAATATAGTCGCCCGTCGAAACCTTGTAGCCTTCAAGCAAACCGCCAAGTGTCACGGTCTTACTGCCGGTGACTGACCGCAGGCTGGCGAGGCCATCGAACTCGCCGCCCGTCGGCCACGAACCGCGCGGATAGGCTATCGGGTAGCACGCGGTCATGTCGTAGCCGATGAGCTGCCGCCCGCCATTCTCCAGCGCCGCCAACCGCGCCTTCCACGCTTTCAATTCGTTCGGTTGCAGCGAGCGGCTTCTGACGTCCATCGCCCACAACGCCGGCCCCAGATCGGCGACTACCTGACGGCCTCCGCGCAGTGGTGAAACCTCCTGCAGGTATTGCAACTCAAAGCGCGTGGTGGTGCCGGGGAAGCCGGCGAGGATGTCGAGGGGATAAATGATCGCCATCACATCCCCCGCCGCGACTGCGCTTCCTTGATCGCCTGCACGGCCCGGACCTTGAACGCAGCCCGGTCCTCCGCCTGCGCCCGGCGCAATTCGTCGATCGCTTTCGGGTCTGCTCCCTGCGCGACGTTATAGACAGGGCTGTAGCTGATGCTGACGGCGCCGCTCGGCACGATCGACGGCGTATTGCCGACATAGCCGCCGGTGGCGAAGCTGCGCCGCAGCCGCTCGAGATTCGGCACGCCAATCCGGCGTGTCGCGTCAGCGTCGAACACATACTCGCCTTTGTGGACGACGCCAGCCGGCTGATATTTGCCGCCGACGCCGGTAAATCCGCCAGCATCGAAGCCGGGCACCGGGCCGCCTTCCGAGAAGCCAAACAGGCCGCTCATCCCCTTGGCAATCGGCCCCAGAACCGTCGCGCGCAGAATGATGCGCGCAATATCGTTGAGGATCGACGCCGTCATCTGTCGGAAGGCATCTTCTGCACTTTTCGACCCATCGATGACGGACATCAGGGAGTCCTCGAATTCCCGCAACCCGGACACGGCTGCATTCTCAAGCTGCTTGTTCGTGTCGGCCGCCTCGCGTGCGAATGCCCGCAAGGGAGAATTTGCAGCCTCCGCAGCCTGCGCCGACCGAAACATCGCATCGGCCATTTGATCAATCGTGGCGCGCTGCTGGGCGGTCACCTCCGCATTCTTCATGCCGGCGGCGGTATTCGCAGCCTTGGCCGCAGTCTCCAGTTCAGCGACCAGCTTGGCGCGCTCGCGCGCCGCAACACCCTGGTCGATGACCGCGGTTTCTGCCTTCTGCACCTCGATCCGCTTTTGCGCGGCGGCTACGGCACGCTCAAAGGAATCGACGCCAACCGTATTTTTCTTGTCTTTGTCCTTGTCGGGAACAGCGAAGTCATTGAGGCTGATCTTCTTCGAGGAAAAAGCGGCGAAGGCGTCGTCGAACTTGCTCGCTCCGGTCGCCTTCTTCGCCGCCGTCACCTCGACATTGGCCTTGCGCATCGCGTCGGCCAGGGCCTCGATACCCTGGACCCGCGCATCGATCGCATCGCGCGCTGCGGACTTTGCAGGCGATTTCGAAGCGTCGAAAAGAAATTCATACAAATTCTGAAACGACGGGTCGTTCCAGAGATTCCGCGCCGCCGCGCCCAGCTCATCGATCCTGTCGGTACCGCCGCGCGATTTCCCAAGCTGTTCGAACGCGCCGGCCAACTTCATGACCACAAACGCGAGCGTATCGAGGATATCCGTGGCCGACCGGCTTGCCCCGGTCGTCTCGTTAATGCGCTTGGCGGCGTCGACCGCCGCATTCTGAAGGCGTTCAAACCCCTGCGCGACGGTCAGCGACGCGCCCGCCACCTGCGTATTGAGCAAAACCGCGCCAGCCTCGAAGCCGCGGAAGAACGCGGCGGACGACACCTTTCCGTCGTTCACGAGCTGGCGCAGCTTCGACACCGAACCCCCCGCCTCCTCGATACCGGCGGCAGCCGCCTGCACGATCGGCAGTGCGCCTTCCAGCATCGAATTGAACTCTTGCGCACGAACGACGCCTGAGCCCAGGGCCTGCGATAGCTGCAGCAATGCGCCTGACGATTCCTGAGCCGACCGCCCCGAGACACGAAGTGCCGTCGAGATATTGTCGGTGAAACGCAGCAGTTCCTCGGTAGACACCCCGAGGTCCTTCTGCACCATCGCGGCACGCCCATAGAGCGTTACCAGCGCCTCAAGCGGTGCCGCGTTCTTTTGGGCCGAACGGAACAAACCGTCATAGACCTTCGACAGTTCTTCGCCGGAGAGGCCCGCGACCTTCAACGCGTTGTCGATGCGCGTCGCGGAATCGATCAGCCGTTGCGCCTCCCGGATCGAAAACGCACCCGCGAGCCCGGCAGACACCCGCTTTCCGAGACCGGCGAAAGTCCCGTCGACCTTTTTGCCAAGATCGTCGAACTGCTTCTCGATCTTCTTGGTGCTGGCGCCGCTGTCCGCCTCCAGCTTTTTCAGCGCACGCATGATCTGGCGCGTGTCCGCTGAAATCGAGAGGACCATCTGCTCGAGGTCGTCAGCCATCAGCCATATCTCTCCAGCAGCTTCGCCATCTCGTCATCGTCCGGCGCTTCGGTCTTCAACACGTCCGGATGCATTTCGTGGAACGCATCCACCGCTGCGAAAAACTCCGTCACCGTCGCAGACCAGAACTCGGCCGGCCGCCAGCCCAGCGGGCCGACTGCCGATTTCAGCCAGTCGATGAATGGGAAGGGCTCATCGTCACCGGCGCCGCCGCGCCTTCCTCGACGGCTTCGGCTTTTCCCTCGCTGACCTTCAGGTGATGACTGAGCGCCGCAGCGAACGCCTTGGCGCACGCCGGAAAGTCGCTCAGTGATAGCTCTTTCGCCGCACGCTCACCGTCGCCCTTGACGGCCAGATGCTGCACCGCCGCCAAAGTTGCCGCGACCTCGACGCCGAGCAGGCGCTGATAGAGGTCAGTAAAGGACTTGCACCCAATCGCGGTCGAGACGGCCGACAGACGGCTCATCTCGGCCGCAATCACCAGATCGACCGACCCGACGGACAAAGGCGCCTCGCCCCGCGCCTCGTTGACTGGCAAACCCATGGCTTAAGCCGCGATCACGTCGGCGGTGCCACCCGAGCTGACGGTTACGTTGCCGGAACTGTTGGTGCCGGTGACCGCCACGGTGATGGTCTTGCCGACGTCGCCGACGACCACCTCATAGGTCTGACTGGTCGCGCCGGCGATGTTCGCGCCATCCAGTTTCCACTGATAGGTGAAGACGGGAGAGCCCGACCAGGTGCCCGTGCGCACCGTGAGCGTCTGGCCTTCCTGGGCGATACCGGCAATCGACGGCAGCAAGGTATTGGCGGGCGCTCCGGCCTCCGGCGTGAAGATCAGCGGCCCGGCAGCGGTGAATGTACCTGAGAACTCCAGCGTTCCTTCCATCTCGCCCGAGTACTCGAAGTCCGACACCATCCATGGCCCGGTATAGGTACCGTCGCCAGGCACAACGGCCTGCCCATCGAAGATCGAACCCGCCCGGACGTGCGACATCAACCGCGCGGCGACCTCGCCCGAAATGAACGTGCCGGACCCTGCGAACGATCGATTCACGATGCCCGGCTCCGCCGTCTTCTGAACGGGGCCACCCGGATTCTCGCAGTCGGGCGTCGTCGTATCGACCTCATTGGCCGACAGGTTGAAGCTACGCGTCTTCAGCCCGCAAAGGTTATCGTACTCTCCCGCGTTGCCGATCTTAAACAGCAACAGACGGCCTTTTTCCTTCGCCATTTTCGTCATCCTTTCATGACAAAGGCCCCGCAGCGTGCAGGGCTGATAGACTGAGAATTTGTGTGCGAACTACTCGGTGACGTGCGCGACCAGCTCGATCACGCCATGACTCGTCAGGCCGTCCGGGTCCCGAAATACCCGCGTCTGGCGATGCTGGAGCGTGACCAGCCGGTTCGTCGGGAGCGGCGCATCCCAATTGTGCAGTGACGAAACGATCGCATGAGCAATCTGCCTGGTTTCAACGAATCCGGGCTTTCGCGACCAGACGTCCAAATTGAATGCGATCTCGACGCCGGCAAGGCACTGCACGTCATCCTGCAGTTCGTCGCTGTCGGCGATTCCCACGAAGGGAAAATCTGCTGTCACCGCGCCATTGCTGCCTCGCGGCACATGGTCATAGACACGTTCACCAACCAGCGCCACGACGGCGTCATCCGCCTTCAGTCGCGTCACGATGGCTCCCTGCAATTCATAGGACGGTGATGCCATCAGGACTTCGCCCGTTTCACGGCCTTGTTGACCGCTGCCGCCAACTTACGGCGCGCTACCTTGCGATAGGCCCGCCACGTCGGGAAAATATGTGGACGTTTCGTCATATGCACCGTGCCAAACTCAAGAAAGCGCCAGATGAATTTGGCAAAGACCCCGGTGGCGTTCTTGTCCTTCGAGTCACGAAGCCCGATCAGCTGCTGACGGGGCCGGTTGGCGATGCGGTCGGCCTCGATACTGCCCGCGTAATCTCCGGTCGCGCCGCGCGGTGCCCGCGCAGCGATCCGGCGCGCCGCTTCCTGCGCAACCTCCATCTGAGTTTGCGCCAGCTCGCGCTCGGCATCGGGCACCATGCGGTTGAGCTTGAGCATGACGGCCTCGCGCCCTCGAAATTTGGCCTTGGTCGCCATCAGGCCGCCACGCCGCGCTCACAAAGCAACGAGATCCACTGCCGATCGGTTTCGCACGTCACGTCGCGCACGGCCCACGCGGTACCATCATGCGCATCGACTAGCCGCCAATCGGAATTGAGCTGGCGCGTTTGGCTCGACGCCCGCACGGTGATGATGATTGGATGCCTATTTTCGAGACGTGAGGCGATGACGGTTTCGCCGCCACGCAGGTGGCGGTAAGCGGCGCGAACCGTGAATTGCGTGGCGAAGTCGCCGACGGTATTTCCGGCGCCGTCGTCGATCTGGACCCGCTTTTGGCAGTGGATCTTGTAACGTAGATCGCCTGCGGTGATTTCCGCCATCACGCGCCCCGGCGGAAGTTGCACAGCAGAGCATCAAAAGCGGTCCAACCGCCCTGCGCATCATTTTCGCGTTTTGCATAGGCGTCAGCAATCCACAGCAGCATCGCGTGTCTGATAGCCGCCGGGACAGTATCGTAGCCAACGAGCATCGTGACGGTGACGCGCGACCGGGACAGGATCGCTGGCCAGCGTTGCCCCGCCTTCAGAACGATTGCTGCTTCCAGGCCATCGCCGCACTGCCGCAACTCATAGACCGTATCAGATAGCGTCTGCTCATCACCGGCCGGATCGACGTATCCGATGGAGACGATCTCCTGCACGGGCGCCTCGGGCAGTCGGTCGAAATCGCCAAAGCTGTCGCAACGCAGCGTCAGGACGCGCTCGGCGAGCTGGATGCCGCAATACGCCTCGACATAGGACCGTGCTGCCTCGATCAGCCGGGCAATCAGCGCGTCGTCATCTGAATGATCGACAATCGCTTGCGCCTTGACCTCGGCAGCCGTGACCGGCTCGCCGGAGGGTGGCGTGTCGACAGACGCCGGATACCACATCAATCGTCTTTCCTCGGCCGGCCGCGGCGGCGGGTTTCCTGCGCCGGGTGCGCATCGGTCGTCTCGATCTCGTCCGCGAGCGCTGGCACGGCGTAGCCCGCCTCGATCATCCGAATGGCCTCGCTTTTGGAGAACCGCTCGGTCTCGTCGCCCACAGACAACGCGAAGTCTGCGCCGGCCATACTGACGAGCATCCTGATTTTCATGGCAATCTCCTTAGAAAGGAACGGGCGGCCGAAGCCGCCCGCTCAGACCGCTTAGGTAGCGGCGGTGATCAGATGCTTGACCGCGGCATTGTCGCCGAGCTTGCCATCGAGACGGATCAGGCCCAACAGGCCAATATCCGGCGCAAACCGCTCGCGCGCGACGAACATCACGACGCCGCCGACCTTGCGGACGAAGTACTTGCCGAAGTCGCCGAACAGCATGACCTTCTTGGCAGCCGCCAGCGAGTCCATCGCCTGGTTGATGGAGTAGCGGTAGCCGAGAATACTGCCTGGCACGCCGTTCTGCACGTCGCCAGCGGTCCAGATGTAACGGTTTTCAGCGTCCTTAAGCTTGCGCAGCGCGCCAAGGATGCTGTCGTTGAACATGAACCGCACCTTCGGCGACTGGCGATAGGCTGGATCGACCGAATGCACGAGGTCAATCACCTCGTCATACGTGATCGCGGCCGTCGCCGTGGCGGTCTTGCCAAGGCTGGAGCCGGTGACAATCCCGCTCGGATCGCCGGTGCCGTCACCGGTGGTCAACTCGGCGTTGGCGCGGCGACCGAGGCGCTGGCCGAGCAGGTCGCCGAGAAGGGTCTCAAAATTGAAGATTGAATCCTGCGCCAGTTCCCACGAAAACTTCACCCACTTGGTGTCGTAGGCGTAGGCGTTGAGAGTCTTCTTGCCGAAGACGGCATCAGCACTGCCGTCATCCGTGACAGCCCCAGCCTCGGTGTGCTGGGCAACCGCCGTCGTCGTGTCGTCGTTGGTCGGAATGTCGATGGGATTGCCGCTGGCGGTATTCATCACCGTGCAGATATCCTCGTCGTACATCGGCCCCCACATTTTCATGGTCCGAATGAGCTGGTTGCTCAGTTCGGTCGGGACCGTGTAGCCGCCCGCCGCCGGCGTACCGACGGTCTGCGCGCGGATTTCCTTCGGCGCCGAGCCCCCCTGCAACGCGGCGCGCTCCTCGGCGGTCAGGGCCGACAGGTCGCCGGCCACCTGCACATAACGGTGGAAGGCGTGGCGATAGTCGATCTTGTCGCCATCGTCCTGGCCGCTCCCCTCGCCGTCGGCCGGAATCGGCCGCTGCTTGGCGCGAGACTCTTCGGCCTTCTTTTCGGCCGCGGCAACCCGCTCTTCGCGCTCGATCTGCTTTTCAAGCCGATCGTACTCGGCCATTGCGGCGTCGTGCTGGGTCTCCAACTCCTTGGCGCGCGTCTCGTCGGTCGCGGCCGTGATCTGATCGAGTCGTTCGCGAGCCTCAGCAACGATGGTCGTCTGCTTCTCGCGCAGTTCCTTGATCCGATTGCTCATCGGTTCATCCTTTCAACGAAGTGGTGTGGGATTGGGCTTCGGCGCGCGGGCCTAGGCTTTACTCATCGCCCGCGTGCGCAGGTCGATGGAAATTTTCATGCCGATCCGCTTTGCGGCTGCGCTGAAATTCTGCTGGCGGCGCTCCTTGCGAGCGTTCTCCAGCGAGCGAAGCGCGATGCTTGTGCCTTCGTAAGCAGGCTCCGAAACAATGCTTACTTCGTACAGATCGACTTCCAAAATGGTGCGTTTTGTCGGATCGGCGGTTTCGTCCCATTCCTGCCTTGAGACAACGACGCCGATGGACATCCCGGAAATGTCACCACGTTCGATAAGCGTCGTGACGTCACGACCATCCGACGTATCCGGAAGGTCGATTTCAACCCGAAGTCCTTTGTCATCCTCTCCAAGCCGCAAAGTCCCGGAGGACGTTCGGCCCAGCACGCGCCCGCGGTCATGGTCGAAGTATGCCCTGACATCCGCAGTGCGCAGCGTTCTCGTAAACGCCCCCCGCGAAACTACTTCCTGAAAATAACCGCCAATGTCGGCTACTTCGCCGAAAATGGCCGCGTAACCGACGACCGTCGCAGGGCCATTCTCATTCGCGCGAAATTCGACCGGCCGAACCAGCGAGCGCAGCTCCACCCCATCAGGCTTCGTCGTCATTCTTTTCTCCATTGTCGAGCGCAGGCCCGCCATTGTGACCAATGCCCGCCACGGGCTGCTGCCCCAGCACCACCGTCGCACCTTGAACAAGCAGTTCGTCTGCGGCCGGATTGATGTGTTTCGGCCGGTTCTCCAACGCGCGCCCCTCATTTGGCGTCATCTGCGCGGTCTGAATCGCTCGAGCAATGCCCTCAATCCGAGACTTGAAGTCGCCTCTCATCAGGCCGTCGAGGTTCAGTTCGACATAGCGTCCAGCCTTGGATCGCCCGAACAGCTTCAGATTCAACTCGTCCTCAAGCAGCCGTGCCCACTGGCCGACCAAATGCTTGACCAGATGCAAGTCCTGCTGCTCGACATTGGCGAAGGTGCCCTTTGACAGATCCTGCAGGAAGGCCGGCGGCAACTGCCATGCACGCCCAATCTCTTGCACCTGATAGAGACGCGCCTCGGTCATTTGCCCCTTCTCGGGGTCGAAGCCGATCGGCTTCAGTTCGTAACCTGACGGAATCGTGACAATCGGCTTGCCGCTTTCGCGCGCCGTATCGATGGCTCGCTGCGTGTCTGCCAGTGCTCGCTTTACCGCCTCCGCGCCCGTCGGGAGAGGCCCGACCAGGGCCAGCGGCGGCACACCGCCGCCGGCAAAGAACGTACTGCCGTAGTCGTTCATCGCCAGCGCAAGCTGGATCGCCTTCGACGCCAACTTGATTGGACCGTAATGCGAGACCTGATCGGCCCGCAACATGAACGGGATGTCGATTACGTCGGCAGCGGGATATTCCTTGTTCTCAAACTTGTATGTCAGATCGAAGCCGCTGCGCTTGACCGTCGTTCTGCGAGGATCCATCGGCCAAAGCGCCTCGATGTGCGGGCCGTTGCGCTCAATCCACCCAAGCCCCCGCCCGCCGGTAAACACCTGCTGCCAGAAATACTGCCAGAACTTCGCCGCCCCCATAATTTCGTTGGGAGCTTCGTGAATCGTAACAGCCGTCTTCCCGGTCAGACGGATGGGCCCGCCCTTCGTGTCGCGGTAGGCGTGCATCGGCAGCGTCGCCATAGTGCGCGACAGGAACGCGACTGCGCAGGCCACAGCCGGCACCGTCAGCGCGCTGTCGATCGTGACATTCGGCAGCTGCGCCGATTCCAGCCCGAAGAACGCCATGAACTCGGACGTCTGCGACACCGGAACGGTCGGATTTTCGATGCTGGCGCGCGTTTCGCCGCCAGATCGGCTGATCTCGAAACCGATTTTCATGCGCCCACCAGCGAAAATGCAGGATCATCCCACGGCGAGGTCGGCTCGACGGCCTCGAACTCGTTATGCGCGGCGCCGACAGCCTGCGCGATCGACACCATGCCATCAATGCGGCCACGGCTCCGGCGCTTATCGAACGCCCGGTTGTTCATCGGGTCCGCAACGATGATTGCATTCGACGCGCACATCGTCGTCACCGGATTCTTGTCGATGATGATAGAGCCGTTGAGGATGGCGTCCTCCAGCTTCTCAATCGACTTCGGCATGCACAGCGCGCGTTCGACGAATACGATGCGCGTGCCCTGGCCGTGCCGCACCAGCATCAGGCCGTCGCCGGCCGATTCGTCCGGCCCCTCAAATTTCCACACCGCGAAGTCGATACGGCCGCAGGCGTCGATGAAGTCGTCTATCTTCGCCGGATCGAAGGCTAGAAATCGCACATCATGGCCGGCATCAACCAGCCCCTTCACCTTGTTGGCGACGAACTCGTAATCGATTGTCGCGCCCGGCACCGCCGCAAGGAAACCTTGATCGGCCCATTGGTCATAAGGCGCGTTATCGTCACGCGCGCGATCATGGATGCCGCTCTTGGTCGTGAAGTACCACGTCTTGACGTAGAGCTTATCGTCCTTGCGCCAGCAGGCCGTCAGCGCCGTCAGGTCATTCTTCTTCGACAGGTCGAGTCCGAGCCAGCACGGCGCGCCAAGCAGATCGGCCTCGTCAAATGTGCCCAGACAACTTTCCCACGCCTCCTGCGTCGTCCAGAAGCCTTCCGTACCGACCGGGATGCCGAAATAGAGGCGCTTCGTCGCCAGCGCCTCGGATAACATCAACTTGGCTGTCGCAACCCTTTTGCGGATATTGTCGATCGGATAGGTGACACCGAGCGCTGGCAGCGCCTTCTCCCACACCGCCTCGTTATCGAACACGGTCTCGCGATCGTTTTTATCCACGCGAGCGATGAAGCCGAACAAACTGTCGTCTTCGGCCTGGTCGGTCACGACTTTCTGAAACAGTTCCGAATATTCGGTCCCAACGATCTGGTTTGACGCCGGCGTATTCGTGCCTAGCACCATCAGCGGGTCGCCGGACATCTTGTCGATGGCCGCTTTCCAGATCTGCAGCGCGTAAGCAGTCTTGAACTCATGGATCTCGTCGGCCAGCACCGCATAGGGCCGCGGACCGGAAATGGAATCCACCGACGCCATCGACATGAATTTCGAGCTGGTCGCGGGGTGCTCGATCTTCCACGCATGGTCACCGGTGCCGCGGATCACGACGTCGCCGCGGCTTTCCAGCGACTCAAACTCATCCTCATCCCGACCCGGCAGGTTCGCGCGGCACATCGCCACTGCGTCCTTGAAAAGAACGTTGGCCTGATCCTTGTCGCCGGCGATCGCGTAAACCTCCGACCGCTCCTTGGCGGCGAAGCCCATCATGTCGATGCCGATACCGGCCATTAGCGGGCTATTGTGCGTCGGGATCATGCTCTGGCCGCACAGAAACATTTGCGACGGCGAATCCACCGAAATACACCTGACGGGGATCGGCGCGATCCTTTCGCATCCTACGATCTTCCGGTCACCTGATAGACGGCGGCGGCCGTGAACATGCGCAACGCGCCCCTGCTTTCGTGCCAGCCGGAACACCTGCGTTCCCGACGCGTAGAAATTTACATGATAGCTTGCGCCAACATGCTGACCGTTGAGCGTCGCCCGCTTTGTGATCAGTGTGGCCTTAAGACCGAGCGACAGAGCAAGCTCATGAACGCCCTTCGTCAACGCCTCGTTCGTGTTGCAGAATGAACACTGGCCGCCGCTTACGGTGCCATCGGTGTCCATCAGGCCTTGCAAAAGAGCAAGCCGCTGCGCTCTCGATGCGCGCAGGTAGATTGCCGGAATGTGCTTGTTTCGGATGAGGCCAAGGCGATTCAGCCGAGACTGCAACCCGGTTCGACTAGCCGCTTCAATTCCAATCCGATAACGACCAGCGCGGTCGCCCTGTCCTTTCCGCTCACCGACGATGGCCCCGGCAGACCGGAGCGCCGCGATCGACTCCGCTGCGTCAGCGTCGGAAATGGTAACGCGCGGACAGTCGCTGTCCCCGTCTCCAAGCCAGAAGCCAAGCAGATACGGCGGTATAGACAAGCCCGCTTCCGGCAAATCGAGCGCGCCAGCGAGAGCGACGCTATGATTTGCGGATAGGTATTGGCCGTTTCGATAGCGGAGCGTCGCCGCAATCTCTGCCGTCGTTCGGATGCCTTTGCGCCATTTGCCCCGCTGCGCCAGAGGAACCCTGCGGGTTGCATCTCCGTGTCCACCATTGCCGGACTTGCGCATTTCCGTCTGCCACAGATGACCAGCATCAGCGACAACCGTAGAGCCGTCATCGAAGGTGACGCGGTAGCACTCGCGATCCGTCAGAATTTCATGGGCCTTCAGAACCCGGCACGGCTTGCCGTTCTCGTCCAGCACAGCATCGCCGGTCTGGATTTCTCCCATCGTGGTCCAGCCGGTCGGCGTCGGTATGGGTGTATCGAGTGCTAAAGCTTTTGCCTGCCCCTTACCCGTTTCCAGCCAGGCCATCCGAAAACGCCTGAGCCCATCCGCTCGCTGCCAGCCGAACAGCGATGCCACCGTGAAGGCGTGCCAGGGCAATAGGTTGAATGGCTTCCCGGCTGCTGAGCCTTCCGTAACAGTCAGAACCGCCGGGAAGAACCCGCAATGGTGCTTTGCCTTCCCCACATCGAAGCGCAGGCCTCGCGCCGAACCACTGTCGAGGTCTTTGAGATGGCGGGCACACGCTGCCTTCACCAACTCGCCAGCGACAATCTTTCCATCCAGCGCCTGGCAGGCGTAGCGCGTCGCCGGGTCGTTAGCCGCTGGCTTTGCCGAGATACGCATCAGATGGACGCTCCCGACGCTGCTTCCGCTCTGCCTTCACAGCCGAGCCGCGCCGTCGCGGCGAAATGCCAAGCTCGGATTCCAGCGTTGCCGCATCGGCGCCGGCCTCGCGCATCGCCGTGAAAAACGGGCTGATCCGCGCAATCGCCTTGCTGTTGCCGCGGCGCGGCTTGGTCACAACCCCGTTCTCGGCGACCTGCCGATACATCCGGTCGAACATCAGGTAGGCGCAGACGAGGCGCTGAATCGAGTGACCATTCGCTGCAGCAAGCAACTGCCGGTCGCGCATCTCGATCGTGATGACGCGCCAGTGTTCGCGGGCGGCCTCGATCTCCAGCGGATCGGAGAACAGGGATTCCCAATCCGGCTCCGGGACGATCGCGCCGCTGCCTTCGATAACGTTCATGACACCTCATCCCCCTACGGGGGATGGCCCCAACTTTTTGTTCTGAAACTGGTCTCGGCGAAAACGGAGGGGGGCCGCAGGCTTATGGGCCATGCAAGGCAACTTTTTGCCCTCCCCCTCACCCCATGGCAGGATTTTTTCGAGCGGGAATTCACAGGGGCCGCATTTTTCAGGCCGAGATTTCACATACAACGGCCGTTTAATCTTCAAATTCTAACGAGCGGAACAGAACGAAACTCGTCAGTTTGGAGCCCCGTGGCACTCATTCGACAATTCTCGAAACCGACTTTAAGCGCCCCGGCCTTCCTGGCCAGAGAACGCCATTTCATTGGCCGCTGGGCAACCAGCAGGTTCCCGCTGTAGTCTTGTAGCCGATCTCCACTGAGGCAATCGCTGTAATCTCGATGCGACCGGAAAGCCGAAAAGAAAGGAAAGGACCCCTGATATGACCGCAGACCGCCCAGAACCGACCGACAAGCAAACTGCGAAGGGCTCCCCCTTCAATGAGGACGCTCCGAAACTGCACGACAACATCCAGCAGACCTGCAGCAGTCCGAATGTCGAGAGCCCCAAGGAGGCGGTTACCCTTCACGTATCTCCCGACACTATCGAGAAGTTCATGGCAGCGGGGAAGGACTGGCGAGCTAAGATGGCCAAGGCGTTGGAGCGTGTGAAGTTATAGCCTGGCTATCTGGCGCAAAACGGAATTCCACGGATGATCTGGGTCTACCGGCCTGCCATGGATATCCGATCCAATCAGATGGCCCCTCGCCTCCTCACGCTGAATGAGTGCGTCATGGTGCTCTTTGCAGACGCTTTCAAAGTTGGCGGGATCAACGAATAGGCTCCAGTCGCCTTTGTGCGGCCTTCGGTGGTTCACCACGTTTGCAGCAGTGACTTTACCCTGAGCGAGACAACGCTCGCACAAGGGCTGCTTAACAAGTTGAGCAGCCCTTAGGCGTCGCCATCGGCTGCCCTTGTACCAAGTGCTCCACAAGCGCGCAGGGCGCTGCAACTGAACAAAACGTTGAAGCCGGTTCCGTGTGTTGGGATTTATCAAGAAAGTCGGTTCCTGCATCAACTAAGCTCGCCCGTCGCGCGTTGGACAACCGATACTCACTCGAAAACGGAGGACGCAGAATGGCACAGGAACAACGCGGTGGATCAGGTAACTTTGCCAACGACCCTCAACGCGCATCGGAGGCCGGCCAGAAAGGTGGCCACCACAGCCACGGCGGACAGCAGCAGCAAGGCGGCGGTTCGCATGGGCAGCAGGGTGGAAGCGGCAACCCTGGCAATTTCGCAAACGACCGAGAGAAAGCTAGCGAAGCCGGCCGCAAAGGCGGACAGAGCTAGTCCCACGCAAGTAAGCCCGCCGCAAGGCGGGCTTATTTTGCGACGCTAAGTGCGCGCGGGGAACTTGGATAGCTCACGGTTGTTACCTCCCTTTTAAGGAGGTCCAAATGGCGACAGAAACGCGAGAGACAGCCGGCCTTATCGCGAGCGATAAAGTCGATGGCACCAACGTCTATGGAATGGATGGCGAAAAAATCGCCTCTATTGAGAGTGTCATGATCGGCAAGACGGACGGCCGAGTCGCCTACGCAATCTTAAGCTTCGGCGGCTTCCTCGGAATCGGCGACGATCACTACCCCCTGCCATGCCAACAGCTCAACTACGATACCGAACTCGGAGGCTACCGAGTGAACCTGACCAAAGAACAGCTGGAAAATGCTCCGAAGTACTCAGGTAACTGGGACTGGGACGACCGCGAAAGAAGCCGAATGGTATCGGACTATTACGGCGCACCGTGGATCGGCTATTAAAGAACAAGAGCTCGGCCCCACACCGGGCCGAGCTCGCTCTTCAGTTTTCACGTTCGGCTACTTCGCCCACTTCCCTTCATATTTAAACTCTGGTGCCGTCTTCAGGTTGTCCTTTGTCGCATCCATTTCAGCGGTCCACTTCTTGTCGTTCTCAGAATAATTTACCCGCAACGACGGAGGCGAGACGACAACATAGCGCTCGCCCATTCCCAAAAAGCCGCCGACCGAAACGATGTAACCGGAGAACTTCCCGTCCGATGAGATAAGGAGGTCCTCGATTTCACCGATCGTTTCGCGATTGGGGTTGGTGATGTTCAAGCCGATAAGGCTCCGAGCCAGGACGTCCGAGGGCTTGGCGGCAACGTAAGTGTGAGTTGTTGTCGCCGTTGGCGCCGGTGGTGCGTTCTGAGCCAGCGCTGGCACGACCAGCGCCGTAGCCAGAGCCAGCGTAAGGGCCAGGCATTTCATGTGGTTTGTCCTCGTCACTAGGGATGTGGCAAGGCAACACGGGATATAGCGAGGAAGTTCCGCTATCCAGTAGCAAAACAAAACCCGCACCGGATTGCTCCGCGCGGGTCGAACCAAATCACAAATCGGCAGTGTGGTGATTTAGGGGTACTTTGCCCCCGGGGTCAAGTGCCAATGCTACCCGCGCACGCTGTCCACAGACGGTGTGGATGAGACCTTCTCTTCGGACGGCGTAGCGCATGCAGTCAGATTGAATGCCGCTGACACAGACCTGACCGCAAGCAATCTCACCTGATCCGACGTCAGCCTGTAAACCTGCACGCCCGCGCTCGAGCAAACAACAAGTTCGCATTCTCCCGAATTTGGCTGCCGAAGCATGACACTCCGCGCCTCGATCTCGGCTGACTGGCGCAGCGCGAAAAGTGAGGCGACGGCGCGGTCATACTGCTGCCAGGCTCGGCAGGTGTAGCAATCAGGATCGAAGCTGGCGCAGCGCTCGCCAAGTGAATCCTGGATTGCAAATGCGATTAGGTCATTGCTGGGCGCGATCTCTCGCACGCGATCATCGATCATTCTGACCTTTTCCCGGCTCTACGGTCACGTCTCGCGCTATATGAGCCCTGGTTCGATCCACCAAAAGGTCGACTTCGACGCTAAGCTTTTCGAGCGACACCGACATCTACAAGGACATGAAGACCGCCAAACACCACGCAACGAATACCACGCAGCGAACACCACGAACGCCACACAACAAAGCCCCACGCTCGCCACGCAACAAAATAATCCTCACGATAGAACCCCTGCGTTCTCCGACCTGACCGGCCGGCTGCCACCCGCAGACTTCCCCGCGAGTCGGAAGTGAAAAGACAGCGTCTGAAGGCACTCGCGCAGACGTCGGCCGTAATACTCAACGGCTCCGCGCGAGCCATCACCGCGCGCCACCGCAACGGCATCCATGCGCATTCGGCGACCAAGTACGTCGGTGCAAATTCGGTAGCCCTCCGTTCCCAGCTTCGTCCGGATCTCCGCCAGTTGTTTGACAGCTCGAAGATTGCGGTCAGAAATCATCTCGGGCACACCGCCACCGCCATCGACCGGGGTTTGAGACGTGTCGACCGATCGGGCGCCCGCGATCTCCGCAGCCTCAAGAAGCGCCTGAAACAACCTCCCGGCGCGGAAGCAAACCTCGCTGATCTGATGACGAGCCCATAGCCGGGCCAAGTGATCGTCACGAATGGCGATCGTCACAAGCTGCCGAGGCTCGCCTGGTGCGTACCAGTCGCCGCGATGATCCTTTGATGCTGGCTCGACAAGCCCCATCGGGTTGCGCATACGGACCTGTGCGGTAACCGCGTCGCTCTTACGACGTCGAGAACGCCTCCTGTGAGCGCGGTGGTCAGTCATTCAATGCTCCGCAATCGAGTTCCTCCATTCGCTGCTCAATCCACGCAACACCGATGTCAGGGCCGGATACAAACCAGCCACTGGCATCGCAGATTGCCCACGCATCGACTTGCTTGAGCGCGCCGAATGCTCGACGACGCGTTACGCCGCACGGCTCCGGCGAGCCGAACGACAGGACAGCGCCGTCGGTTAGCATCAACTCGGAAGACACCGCTCCCGGCAGTATGTCCTTGAACGCGGCCATTCGGTCATCTGGACGGCGCCGACGATCCACCAGGAAGATTTGAGAGAACGGTGACGGGCTTTCGGCGTGACCGTTTCCGAACAGCTCCTCGCGTGGCGAGCGGCGGCAGCCTTCACGATCAGTGACAGCCCAATCCGCGAAGGTCTCGAGCGCTGGCCTGAGTTCCGCCACAACGTCATCAATCTCGGCATTGACGCGCCACCGCAGCGAAAGGCCATCGCGCCAAAGCGGACGGTTCACGTCGTAGCCAAGCATCTCCGGCGTCGGCAGCTCGGTCGTCGCGTAGTAGAGCTCGTCGAGCTCCTCACCAGCCAGACGCAGCGATCGGGTCGTCTTGGCGTGGAGATAGATTTCACGCATGGCCGAACCACCATGAGGTTCCTGCCACCACTTCAAGCCGCGCGCGCGCCGCGACCACAAGGGAGCGGCGGCGCGCAGCGGCGCCTCTCTTAAAGAAATCTCTTAGGAGATTTCTTAAGAGGTTTCTTCGTGCAACTTCTGAGGTTGCACCCGGTGCAACCCTATTAGGTTGCACCCACCCTGCAACTTCTGAGGTTGCACCTCCCCTGCAACTTCTGAGGTTGCACGTTCTGCTGCCAGACCGTGGCTCACGCTGATGCTCATCCGAACATCCCCTCCAGTTCCGCGAGGTCGTCTCGGCTGCGCTGAGTAACCCCACCCTGGATCACGCTGAACTGGCTCGAAGGCGATGTCGGCTCTGGCGCAGAGTCAACAACTTCTGGGGTTTGTTGCTTGTTAGTATCTTCCGGCTCTCCGGAGGTGGCCTCGGGCGCTGACAATGGCGCTGCTACCTGAGCCTTCTTTTTCTCACGCTTCTTTTTTCGTCTCTGGTCGACATTGAATTGCCCGTACCGCTCATGCTTGAGCTTCTCATCGAGGACAAGCGTATACCGTTTCGTTACCCCGCCTTTCGGAAGGATGGATTCGATGATCCCCCAGTCCTCAAGGGTGGCAAGATGCTTGTTGACGGCCTGCCGGGAAATGCCAAGGCGGGCCGCGATCGTGTCCTGACCGACTCGGCACCCTCCTTCCTGGTTCATGTACTCAACAGCAACACACAGTACACGCAGCGCCGCCGGCTCCTCCCTCAGATATATGGCCGCACGGGCTAGCGCCCGGTGCATTAGGACGAAGCCGTAAACGCTGGCATCGTCGGCACGCGCTTTCTGCATTTCTTCGCTTTTGTTCACGCTACACCTCGTTCAGCAGTTGACCGGACAGGTTTGGACAGCCGCTCGGCTGCCCAGGCATCAAGGTCGTCGGTGCTATAGAGTGGAATTCGGCCGACATACTGCATCAAAGGCCCGCCACCGATGGTGGCGAGCTTGTTCAGCGTGGCAAGAGCGATAGGAATGCCGTGTTTCTCGGCCAGATAGGCCGGCACATCCTTGCGGCGGAGACGGGGACTGATCATGCTGTATCCCCATAGTGTTTCGCGGCAAGCTCCGAGCGGTTGCCAGGAATTGCTTCGAACTCCGCAACAATCTGCGCTGCGAGATTGCGAGCGATCCAAGCCAGCGAAAACGCGGTTTCCGTTCCGAGGTTAGGCTTGCCGTCGCGGACGAACTCGCAGTTATCAAGGATGAAATCCGCCAGTACTTTCAACTGGCAATGCAGATGGCCGACGTTGGATTCAATGCTATCGAGGTCCGGGGTACTCATGCCGCACCTCGGTGGGCGTTGTATTTCTCACGGAATCGGACTTTGTTGACGCTCTGCACAGCTTTGCTTGCCATCACCGCAAAATCGGTGAGGTCATCGGCCATATCGGCAGCGAAGCCGATCAACAGCCAATTGCGCCATTCCTCTTCTAGCGCCGAAGTCGGCGTAGCTGCCTCAGCGACGTTGATCACCGCTTGCTCATAACCAGCGAGCCAGTCGCAAAGGGTTTCCAGAATAGTGCCCGCACCGTTAGCCGTGTCCTCCCCTTCGACTATGAACCTCGGTTGGCAAGTGAAACCACAGAGTATCTGTTGAGTGGTATGCATCACGTCGCGCAACGACCGAAGTTCGCTCACCGTCAGAGCCCGGAGTGCGTTCATGTCGATATGACATGCTAGCGATCCACTGGGGGCTAGCGAGTCACTGGATACCGCGGTTGCCCCAGCGGCAGGCACGGTGCTATAGTGCGTCCTCTTCATCGGCTTTCCTCACGAGGGTTGGCTGGTTTCAAGGCGCGGGTCCGCTGCAACGGGCACCGCGCCTTTTGCTTTCATCCGCTCCCGAATGGCGCGAACAATCTCGGAATTTTGGGAACTGGCGTTCTCCCGGGCCTCAGCCTCAATGAAGGCTTTGGCATCGGCGGGAAGGCGTAACTGTAGCGCAACTCGGCTCATCTCATTTAAGCCTCGAACCATTAACTATGACACCGTTATAGTGTCGACACCATGCTGGTGTCAAGACATGACACTAAAATGGTGCTAATCGACCTGGGTAAACTGGGGAAGTCTGATGGCCGCCGACGCTGAAGTCCGCATCACGTTCAGGATGCCAGCAAACCTTCGCGAACGTGTTGCCGCTGCTGCAGAAAAGAACAATCGCTCAATGAATGCCGAGATCGTCGCGCGCCTCGAAGCGTCCTTTTTTGATGATGCACTTGTTGAAGGTGCAGATCGTCAATTAATGTTCGTAAGCCGTGCGATCGAACGGCTAAAGACATTTATAGACGAGAAAATTAGCGATGAAGAATTCATACGCAGTCTTATCGTGGGCGCTCCGGACGCGGGAAAACGGACAAACGTTCGCAGCCTAGCAAATCAAGCGGGCAGCTCCACTCTCACTCACATAATCGAGCTTCGTGCACTGTATGGTTTGATTCGAAAGAAAGTGCTTCCGACCAAAATATTACTAAAGGCGTTAGAGGGATATCTTGTGGCAGTGAAGCATCTTGTTGAGATCATGGAAGATCAAGTGGGCGGCAAGAATGTTGCTGATCTAAAGCGCGAATTTGAAATGACTGAGACTCTCTTAAAATCCGTTTGGAATATTTATCGATAATTAGTCTACTTCCTCAGGACGATCGCCTCTGCCGCTTCGTCCCGTCATTTGTAGGCTCACCTCACCAGCAATCTTATTCGCCGCAGCAACCAATACTGAGTCCAGCCGATGCGTATATCTTGAGGTGATCCCCGTTCCGACGTGCCCAAGGCACGCCCCTATCGTCGAATCCGCAAAGCCAAGATCTGCGCCGACGCTTGCGAATGAGTGACGCAGGACATGCGGGGTCACTCCAGCAAGTCCAGCCGATTTGAAAACATGTCGGTAAAACCTGGTGACACCGGCAAATGGCCGCCGTTCAAGCCGCGCGGCCGGAAAGACGTAGGGATTGCTGTCGCTCCGCTCGATGGCTTTAAGAATATCTGACGCGACAGTCGGTAGCGGCCTCACCGATTTTCCGGTCTTACTGTCGCTGAGGCGAATAACCTGAGCATCGAAGTCGACTTCTGACCATTGCAGGTTCTCGACCTCCCCGATCCGGCACCCCGTCAACGCAGCAAAACGAAGCATGGCGATGCCCTGCCATGGCTTGGTCTCATCCGCTTCTGCTTCGACGAGCGCCCACTGAAATGCCCGATATTCTTCTTTGCTCAATCGACGCTCGCGCCGCTGGCTCGCCGGCTTCTTGACGCCGAAGGTCGGGTTGGCATCGATGACGCCATCGGCGACCGCGTACGACAGTATCGCTCCGAGCGCCGCAGTTGAGCGTGCAGCCGTCGCTGGCCCACCCAGTGCCCGCGTTCGACCGCGGAGCTTTCCGGAAGGCTTCGGCTTTTTTGCCGTCTGGCCGCCCTGCACGTCTCGAATGAACTTGACGACATCCGATCGCCTCAGGTCGATCACCAGCTTTGTGCCGAGCACAGGCTTGATATGAGCGTTCGCCAATCCCTTGTCGATTGCGAGCGTGCTCGCCTTCTTCGGGAGGCCACGGCGACCGAGGATCAACCCCCTCTCGGCGGCGCCGAAATAGCGGTCACAGAGCTCTGCGACCGTAAGTGACTTGCGTCGGGTGCGACGCTCGAGCTGCGGGTCCTCGCCATGGAAGGTGCTGCCGAGGGTGCTGATGGCGAGTTTGCGGGCCTTCTCGGTGCTTAGGGCCCCGTGTCGACCGATCGTCATGCGGCGCCGGCTTCCATCTTTCGTCCGATAATCGACCACGTAGGACTTGGCACCGGACGGATTGACACAGACGCCGAATCCCTTGAGTTCAGAGCACCAAACGGTCCACTGCTTGGCCCGCGCCTCTGCGGCATCGACGACGGACTTGGTGAGTTTTGGCATCCGACCTCTTCATTGGCCAAATAACGTCTTCGCTGGCCATTTTACTCACCACATACTCACCACGAAATCGGAAACGATGGAAGTCCGCAGAAAACGTCGGAAAGCTCAGATCATATAATTACCTTAGTAAAATCAATTCGATAGAAAGCCGTAGCTAAAGGCGGCAAAGTTGTGCAAAGGCTAGAAAACTCCGCCTGACAACATTGGTAATGAAGAGGTCGACAGTTCAATCCTGTCCGGCAGCACCATTTTAAGTCACTGATATCCAATAAGAAATTGATAAGTCAGGCATTCTGCGCCTGCCAAGCGGATCGGAGCGGATCTGACCGCTGATATTCAACGCACTATTCCGCCCCCAGATCCTTGCCCCCATACCCGAAACGGCTCGCAAGATACGGAGACCGGCACCGGCCGGCCCGATTCAACGGTCGCCGAGATATCCCTCGACGTAGAAACGAACCACCGCGACCCGGGCAACCGCGACCAACGGCATGGCAAGTGCGATGCCAAGAACGCCGAAGAGAGCGCCGAGCACAACCAACGCCGCAAGTGTCCAGGCCGGCGGCGTCTCGACCGCCTGACGCTGGATCAATGGGCCGATCACATAGCCCTCGATCGACTGGATCGCCGCATAAATGACGACGGACCAGATCAGCACCGAGTGACCATACGGCATGGCCACAAGTCCGATCGGAATGGCAGCGACGATCGGACCGAAGAACGGGATAAAATTCGACACGCCAGCCTGAAGCCCGAGCAGGAACGGGCCCGGCAAGCCGAGAAGATAAAGCAGCAGCCAGACGCAAAGCGTCATGATCGCGACGCGGATAACCTGGCCGACAAACCACAGGCGGAGAATGGCGCCCATCTCATCGAGCACGGCGCGAACCCGGCCGCGATGCGCGGGCGTGACCAGCATCACCAGACTCTCGCGGTAGACGACCGGATCGGCGGCGAAGAAAATCCCGAGGAACAGCACGATGAATATGCTGGTCAGCATGCTGGAAGCGCCGCCCAGCACCATCTGCGCCTGACTGAACAGCCGACTCTGGTCGGAAAACAGCCATTGCGCGAAACTGCGTCCGCCTTCCGGGCCAAGCAGATCGACGCCATAGGACAGCAGATGCTGCTGTACGACGTCGAGTTGCGTTTCCATCACGGCGAAAAGCAGGCGTGTCTGCCCGGGCAGTTTCTGAATGCCCCAGAGAAGGCCCAGGCCACACACGACGGCGAACAGCACGATGACGATCGTCAATCGCCATCCGCGCCGCAGCGGGAGGATCGTGCCGAGGGCACGCGTCGACGCATCGAGCAACGCCGCGAACAGAACGCCGGCGAAGATCAGCAGCAGGCCCGCCGCCGTTTTCCAAACCAGAATGACGACAATGCAGGCGGCAAGGAGGCAGAGGCCGGTGGCGAGCAGGCCTGACGGACCCGGCATTGATGCCGTCAGGCTGGAGCGTTGCTGCGGCTCGTCATCGGCAGGTGGACGCATCAGCCGACTTTAACCGCCGGCTTGCGCCACGCATAGCTGAGCCAGCTGACGCCATGCGAGAGGAGGTCAATGCTCAGGAGCAATCCCAGCACCCAGAGTCCGCTTCTCGGAAATCCGGTGAGGATGATGAGGCCCGCGGCAACACCGAAGAGACCGGACAGGACCATGATCCAGCCGAGCTGGTTCCAATAGCCGAGGCCGATGACGATGCGCACGATCCCGGACACCAGAAGCGCCAGGCCGAGGACATAGGTCAGGATCAGCGCACTCGCCAAAGGCTGCGTCACCAGCGCCAGACCGAAGGCGACATACAGAAGACCGAGTATGATCTGCCAGGCGAAGCCGCCCCAACCCTTGGTCCAGAAAGCGTGGACCACCTCGAAGGCACCGACCGCGATGGCCATCCAGCCGATAAAGATGGCGCTGACGACGGTGAACAGGGCGACATCACTGAGAACCAGCGCGCCCGCGACAATCATGACAAGGCCGAGCAGAACACAGACCCATCGCGGCGGCGCGGTCAATCCGGCAGGTTGTGGAGATGCAGTGCTTGCATGGATCGTCATGGTCGCCTCCTGTTTCGTGATCCGCTCACATTTCGTTTTCCGGTGATCTCAAGGTTTGCTCGCACCTCGGATCGGCGGCTCCTCCGCCGGGATCTCGCCGGGCAAATAGCCAGGAAGCCGGCCGGCTGGAATGACGGCAAGAAAGGCGAACGCCGCCATGATCAGCAAACCGATCTTCAAGGCCCGCAAACGTGCCGTGGTGTTCAGTTGCACGGCCTCCTCGACCTGCTCCGGCGTCGCCGTGGTGCGCTCCATCACGTTGCGCAACTGATCGTTGCTGACGAAAGTGATGCTGCCGAGATCGAGCTGGCTTTGAAGCTCTTTCGGCAGGGTCGGGTTGGCCGCCAAATTGGAAAACACGATGGTGCTCAGAAGGCCGACAAGCAGTGCCCCGGCCAGCGCGGTGCCCACCGCCGCGGCAAGATTTTGCGTGGTGCCCCGCAGCGAACCGACATCGCCGGCAAGCTCCTTGGGAGAGGCCGTGACCAATACGTTGAACAGCAACGTCACCAGCGAACCCTGCCCGATCCCGAACAGGATAAGCCCGAACAACACGGGCATTTCGCTCCAGTCGTTGCGGACAACGAAAGCGAGCCACAGCAGCGCCACCGTACAAAGCGCGAAGCCATAGCGGCCGATCTGCCGTGGCGTAAGTTTCTCGTAGAAGCGGACGATCAACATCGCCGAGAAGAACACCGTCAGGTTGAACGGCATCATCGCGATAGCCGTGGCGAGCGGCGAGCGTCCCTGCACGATCTGGATATAGAGCGGCACCGAGAAGTTCAACGCCGCTTCCAGCGCCACGACCACGAACAGAGCGTAAACCGCGCAGCGCTCCTGCGCCGATTCGACAACCGACAATGCAAGCAGCGGCGTCCTGCCGGCGCTCTGCCGGCGGCGCGTCCACATCATGAATCCTTGCCCGATGACGACACCCAGCACGATCAGGACCGGCGCCGGCGACGCGCCAAACAGCGTGAACGGTGCGCTGGCGGTCGCCAGCACCACGCCCCAGCCGTTGAGGTTGTTGAATCCGAAACTGATCAGCACGATCGCGCTTGCAGCAAGGACGACCCCGAACAGATCGATCTGAACATCGGGCCTGCCATGATCGGGCCGCAAACGGAAGCTCAGGACAAACACCAGCGCCGACACCGCGATAAGAATACCGAAGACCGGACGCCAGCCGATATACGTGCCGAGCACGCCGCCGATCACAAAGGCGAGCACGCCGGCGGCCGCGCGAGCGGAGCCGAGCGCGCCGAGGGCGGTGGCCTGCTGCTGGCCGGCATAGTTTTCGGCGATCAGCGCCACCAGCGACGGGACGATCACGGCGCCGGCGGCACCGCACAGGGCCTGCGCTGCAATCATGACAGACGCGGAGGGGCTGAACGTCATCATGAGCTGAGAGACAAAGAACAACACGACCGCCGCGCGAAACACGCGCAACGCGCCAAATCGCTGCGCGAGCTTTGCGCCAAGCATCACGAAACCGGCCACCAGCATGGAATAGGTGACGATGCCGGTTGCGACCGTCGTCGGCGGCACACCGAAACTCTTGACCATGCCACCCATCGCGACCGGCAACGACGCGACGTTGAAGGACATGATCATCTGGCCGAGCGCAATCGCGATCATCGGCACCCACGACGTACGCGGCTCGGCACGGAGATCATTGCTCGAAATAGCCTGCGTCGTCATGGCGTCCTCCGATGTGGTCGACAGAATAAGCGTCAGGCATCCCCCGTCGTCGCGTTCATGGCTCCGGTTGCGACACGAACAAGTCCATGCCCAGTTGCTGCGACAGGAACTTTGCCGCCAGTTGCCCCTTGACGCTGTTGCCTGCCGCATCGAGCCGCGGCGCGAACGATCCGTAACCACCCTTGCCGGGAGACACGGCGACGATGCCGCCGCCTATTCCGCTCTTGCCGGGAACGCCAATATCGTAGAGCCAGTCGCCGGATGTCTCGTAAAGGCCGGCAGTGGCCATAACCACGAGCGCGTAGTGGCAGACAGATGCGCCGACAACGCGCTGTTTGGTAACGGGATTGACACCGCCGTCGGCAAGCGTAGCCCCCATCACCGCCAGGTCTCTCGCGTTTACATTCAACGAGCACTGCCGGGTGTAGAGGTCGGTGGCCTGTCTGGTATCGCAGTAGATGCGGTCATAGCTTTCCAGCAGACGCGCAATGCTGCGATTACGAAAATTGGTTTTCGACGCGGACTCGTAGACCTCCTCGTTCAACGAGAGTTTCCGTCCCGCAAATCGAGACAAGCCGTCATAAATAAAATTCCATTGTTCCTCGGCGGTTTTTCCAGACGCAAGGCTTGTGGCCGCAATGGCTCCGGCATTCACCATCGGGTTGGTGAGGCCCGACCCATTCTCGATTGCACTCAGCGAATTGAAGGGGAGTCCCGTGGCGTTGGCGCCGAGTTTCGAGCGCGTTTCCTCTGGACCCAGCGTTTCGCAGACCAGCGCAAAAAGAAACGGCTTCGACACGCTCATGATCGAGAATTCGTAATCGACATCACCGGCCGCATAGACGTTACCGGATGTACCGACGACACAAATTCCGAACAGATCGCTGGGGACACGCGCAAGCGCAGGATAGACCTGCGAATTTTCACCATCCGTGTTCGCCTGGAAACGACGGTGAGCGTCCCCGACCAATGCTTGCACCACCTCCTGCTGCGGCAGATGACCTGTCGAGACATAGGGAGCAGCAGCCACGTCGGTGAGCGATGGCAAATCCATCGGATCACTCCTCGGGTTCAAGTCTGCCTATTCAACAACAAGCCGAAGATGTGGACACAAGAAACCGGCCTAAGTTCTTAAGCGGCCGTAACAAGACAAGCTAACGCTCGATTCGAAAATGAGTCAAATTCTCTCGCTATGCTCGCCTGCGCGGCATGAATGCGAGCTATTCCATATTCAAATGCCGGAACGATGAATTGTGCGTCGCCACAATTTCCAGTCCGAATGATCCGCGAGCAACAGACAGCCCCTTATCCGCAGGCTCGCCTCGAGCACCGGCAGCGCCTACAATCCGGCTCACTGGCTCAGGCAGGAATGGCTCACAATTGTCGAGCAGATCAAAAACGAGCGGGAGACGTTCATGACCCTTCTCCTCGACCGCAAGCTGAAGACCTTCGACCCCGATACGCTGCAACACAAAACACGGACTGCCCCATGGGCGCGCCGGCATCGCTTTGCGGCCGGTGTGGCCGTGATCGCCGGTCTGGCGATAGCCGGCGTCCCCACATCCGGAAATACCCAGCAGCAACCGCAATCGGCTGTGCTGTTCCAGAATGTGCGCATCTTCGACGGGACGTCGAGCGAACTGAAGCCGTCATCCAATGTGCTTGTCGTCGGCAACACGATCAGGACGATCTCCACAGCACCGATCGCCGACCCGCCGGACGTGACGCTGACGCGAATCGAGGGTGGCGGCCGCACCCTGATGCCGGGGCTGATCGATGCGCACTGGCACGCGATGATGATACGGGCCAATCCTGCACAGGCGATCAATGGCGACGTCGGCTACAACAATATCGCTGCGGCGGACGAAGCCACCGATACGCTGATGCGTGGCTTCACGACCGTTCGCGATGTCGGCGGACCTGCATTCGGCCTCAAACAGGCGATCGACGAGGGGATCGTCAAGGGCCCGCGCATCTACCCTTCGGGCGCGATCATTACGGTGACGAGCGGGCATGGAGATTTTCGCCAGCTCTCCGAATTGCCGCGCACGATCGGCGGCATGTTGGCGCGCATGGAGCGGGTTGGCGGCAGCATGCTCGCCGACAGTCCGGACGAGGTCCGCCTGCGCGTTCGCGAACAGCTCATGCAGGGCGCATCCCAGATCAAACTGACGGCCGGTGGCGGCGTGTCGTCACCCTTCAGCCCGATCGACGTCTCGACCTTTACGGAGACGGAGCTTCACGCCGCCGTCGAAGCCGCCGAAAACTGGGGCACGTATGTAACCGTCCATGCCTTCACGTCGGCCGCAATCCAGCGCTCCATCGCCGCCGGCGTGAAGTGCATCGAGCACGGCTTCCTGATGGACGAAGCCACCGCGAAGCTGATGGCCGACAAAGGGATCTGGCTGAGTACCCAGCCGCTTCCGGAAGAGATGCGCCTCGGTTTCCCGCCCGGGACTGTCCAGCGCAGCAAGGCGGACAAGGTCTGGCCCGGAATTGCGAAAACCTATGAACTGGCGAAGAAATACAAACTCAAGACGGCCTGGGGGACCGATGTTCTGTTCTCCCGCGCGCTGGCGCAGCATCAGGGAGCCATCCTCGCATCGCTCACCCGCTGGTACACGCCAGCCGAAGCGCTGATCATGGCAACCAGCACGAACGCAGAACTCCTCGCGCTCTCCGGCGAACGCAATCCTTATCCAGGGAAGCTCGGCGTTGTCGAGCAAGGCGCATTGGCGGACTTGCTGCTAGTCGACGGCAACCCACTCCAGAATATCCAACTGATCACGGATCCCGCGAAGAACTTCGTGGTGATCATGAAGGACGGAAACGTCCATAAGAACTCCATATCGCGATGAGATCACCGGACATGCAGCAGCGCCAGTCGACCGATCGGCGCTGCCGGTTCACCCCCTCGATGACCGCGCTACAGAGTGAGAATGCCGCTGATAAGGTCATAAGCTCCTTGACCGTCAGCGGTAGGCTCGCTGCTGGATAAAACTCGGAGGCCACGTCAAGGACGACCGGGCCGACGACTTCGGGCGCATCGCAAGCAGAGCCTGCAGCGTCGGCGCGTTCAGGCAATAGCTCAGCCATGCGTCGGAACGATCATGCCGGTCAAGGTCGCGACGGCACCGCTGATGGTCCTTGCACAGCGAGCACGATCGCTGCAGATCGCGGGTCGTTTCCAGCCCCGCCGAGATAAGATCGGTGTCGCCGAGACCGAGCGCGGCGATGCGCGCATTGAGCAATTGTGTCGCCTCCGGCCCCTTCGCCGCCAGACTGCGCAACTCCCGCGGCGACATGCCAAGTTCGCGGGCCATACGATCGACCTCAGCGTCGTCGCGGAGTTCGCAAGCCGCCGCGCGCCGCCTCCGATATTCGCTGACCCAGTGTTTCACAGCCGACAGAGACGCATTCTGCATGACAAGCTCCTCGCCGTTGCCATGACAGGCTATCCCTCCGGCAGCGGCGCGCGTTGTTGCAGATCAATCTCCGCGCAGATTGCCCCGCGATGGGCGCCACGGCCTTGGCCGACGCCACAACGGCCCAAGGCCCGCGGATTGTAAGATTCTGCAAAGTTCCAAGGAATCTCGGGGGGTTCAGAGGGCGGACAGCCCGCGAATCAAAAGCCCGGCGCGCGGCCGGGCTTCCGAGAACCAGCAATGAAAGGTCTGCCGATCAGTTGAAGTGATAGTTGAGACCAACCTTGACCGTATGATTCCGCAAGCCGATCCGGCCGGTGTCGCCATCGGGCGCCGGGCCGTAGGTGGCGTTGCCATAGTCGGCATAGAGATATTCGACCTTGGCGGACCAGCTCTGCGCGATCCGGTATTCGAGACCGCCGCCGATCGTGTAGCCGGAATGCGTGGCACTGGCGCTGAATGTATCGGCACCATCCTCGACCGACAGCTTCGTCCGCGCCCAGGCATAACCGCCCTTGGCGTAGATCAGCAGGTCGTTGACGGCAAAGCCGAGGCGGCCGGTGACGCTGCCGAACATGTTGACCTTGTACGACATGCTGCTGCCATCCGCCGGATCGGCGAAGGAGAGCTTGATGCCGGCGCCGGCGAGTTCACCTTCGAGACCGACGACAAACTGGCTGCCGGGCATCTGCCAGTTGTAGCCCAGCGTACCGCCGCCGAAGCCGCCCTTGATCGTCGGAGCCGCGGCAACCTCGTCCGCACCGTCATTGTCGAAATCCGTATTGTCGCCCCGGACCTTTCCGCCCCAGCTATAGCCGCCGAAACCGCCGACATAGAATCCGGTCCAGTTGTAGGCCACGGGTGCCGCGACCGGCGCCTTGGTATAGGGTCGCGCGGGAAGGTCGGCCGCGAATGACGGCGCAGCCAGGGCGACCACGGCAACCGAAGCCAGAAGCAATCTGTTCATCCAATATCTCCCTCTCGGCAAATCTCGTCGGACAAGCTCTGCCGTTTGAGACCACATAACCGGCAGAGCAGCAACCCGCGACACCGCAGGCGGCGGAATCATCAACATCCAAAGCATCGGAGAAAGCGAGCCGGAGATTGGCTCGCGAACGTCATGCCGCCCGCGCCGCGCTGCCATCGCCCTCGCGATCATGCGCGCGGCCGATGGCGTAACCGAGCAGCGCCCACACGCCCGCGAGCACGGCCCCGGCGAGCGCAACGGCGCCGGTCGTCGCCGCCGCGGCGAGGCCGGCATAGACCCAGCCCGCCCCCGCATCGCCGCCGCGATAGACGAAGGTGTCGATGGCGTTCTTCGCCTTGTATTTGGTTTCGGCATCGAGCGAGGCGAACAGCATTTCGCGGCCCGGCCGCACCAGCGCATATTCGCCGACGCGCCGCACGATCATCACGAAAGCCAGAACCGGGAAGGTTGCGACCAGTGCCAGCAGGCCGAAGCCGAACAGCATCGCCACCGGCACTGCGGCCAGCAAAACCGTGACGCCAAGCCGCTTCGCCAGCCGGCCGGTGAGGAAAATCTGGATGACGATGGTCAGCGACTGCACCGCCACATCGATCGCCGCGAATATCTGCGTCTGCGCGGTGCGGTCCGGAAACGTGGCGGCAACGATGCGCGCCTGCTCGAAATACAGGAAGGTGGAAGCAGCGGTCAGCAGCAGGATGAAGCCGGAAATCGCGATCAGGTAAGGCGAACGAAGGATCAGCGTCAGGCCCGCCCAGATCGAGCCGCCGATGCGCTCCGGCTGCGGCCCGTCGTGGCGCGGCCCCATCCGGTCGCGCCAGCCGAGCAGAAAGCGGACGCAGGCAAGCGTCGACAGCAGCAGCGCCGCCGAGAGGAACAGCAGTCCCGCCTCGCCCAGCGGCGCGACGAGCACGCCGGAGAGCAGCGGTCCGGCAATGCCGCCGAGGCTGGCGCCGGCGGCGATCTGCCCGAACAGGCGATGCGCCCGCTCCGGCTCGAACAGGTCCGCCATCAGGCTCCAGGCGATCGAGATGACGAACAGATTCATCACCGACAGCCAGATATAGAAGGCGCGCGCGATCCAGACATTTTTCGGATCCGTCGCCAGACTGACGGCGAAGCCGGCCATGACCAGCGCCGAAAAACCATACAGGATCGGCAACAGCCGGCGGCGCGGCACGCTCGCCGCGACCCAGCCATAGAGCGGCACGACCGCGAGTGTCGCGACGAAGGTGCCGGTGAACAGCCATTGCAGGTTCTTCACGCCGCCGGCGATACCGAAGGTTTCGCGCACCGGCCGGAGCATGAAATAGGCGGCGAACAGCAGGAAGAACAGCAGGAAACCGGCAACGACCGCCGGCACCTCCCGGCGTTCCGCTGCAATCAGGCGGCCGAGAAGGAAACTCCCCGGCTGCGCCTCAGAGGTCATCGATGAAGCGCTCCATCCGCGCCCGCAGCGCCGCATCGGGCAAGGCGCCGCGCGCCGCGCCGAGATTGTCGTCGACATAGCGCGCCTGCGCCATGCCGGGAATGGCGATCGGCCGGCAGGGATGCGAGAGCACATATTTCAGGAACACCTGCGCCCAGCTCGCAGCGTCGATCTCCGCCGCCCAGTCCGGCAGCGGCCGGTCCTTGGTGGCAGTGAACAGCCGGCCGCGGCCGAACGGCAGATTGATCATCACCGCAACGCCCTTCTCTTGCGCCAACGGCAGGATGCGGTCGGCGGCACCGCGATTGTCGAGCGCATAGTCGATCTGGATCGTGTCGAGCGCCTCGCGCCGCAACGTCGCCTCGAAGGCCGCGTACTGGCTGTCGAACGAGGTGGTGATGCCGAGCGCGCGGATGCGCCCCTTCGCCTTCAGATCCCGCAGGATAGCAAGCTGATCGGTCACGTCACGGAGATTGTGAACCGCGATCAGGTCGATTTTGCCGGTGCGCAGATTGCGGAACGACTGCTCGATCTGCGCAAGACCTTCCTGGCGGCTGGATGCGCCGACCTTGGTCGCCAGGAACAGCTTGTCGCGCACGCCGAGTTCGGCGACGAGGTCCCCGACCACCGCCTCGGCCCGTCCATAGGACGGCGCTGTATCGATGATGCTGCCGCCCAGTTCGGCGAAGCGGGCAATGGTGGCGCGCAGCGGCGCAAACTCACCCTCGCCGCGCGGATTGTCATAGCGGCGCGCCGTGCCGATACCGATCGCCGGAACCTGCACATCTGCGCCGGGGATGCGGACCGTGCGCAACGCGCCGCCGGCAGGAGGCTGCACACGCGACTGAGCAGGCGACTGGGCAAATCCCGGTTGGCCGGCAAACGGCAGAACGGCCATTCCGGCCAGCAGATGTCGGCGGCTGATCATGTCGACCTCCTCGTCGGGTCCGCAAGGACAGCGGTCCGTTCAGCACATGCCAAGCGGGAACGACAATCGATCAAAGGATCACGGCGGCAGCAAGACGCGGTCGATCTTGCCGCAGCCCCGCGCGCCGCAAATGGGCATGTCGGCAACCGCCGTAAACCGGCCCGGCGGCC
Source organism: Pseudolabrys sp. (assembly GCA_035556795.1). Taxonomy (GTDB): domain Bacteria; phylum Pseudomonadota; class Alphaproteobacteria; order Rhizobiales; family Xanthobacteraceae; genus Pseudolabrys. Next base: position 40,363 of record DATMEV010000074.1, read on the forward strand.
GGGCGCTCACTCGGGCCGCAGGAAGCGGAAGTCGCAACCCTCGTCGGCGCCGAGAATCTCGCGCACATAGAGTTTCGAATAGCCGCGTGCCGGCGTTTCGACCGCGGGCCGCGCGACGCCCGCCCGCTTCGCCAGTTCGGCGTCGTCGACCAGCAGGTCGACACGCCCTTCCTTCACCGAGAGCCGGATGCGGTCGCCGGTGCGCACCAGCCCGAGGGGTCCGCCGGAGGCGCTGTCCGGCGTCACATGCAGCACGATGGTGCCGAAAGCGGTGCCGCTCATCCGCGCATCGGAGATGCGGATCATGTCCTTGACGCCCTTGGCCGCGAGTTTCTTCGGGATCGGCAGATAGCCGGCCTCCGGCATCGCCTCCGGCGCGTTCGGGCCGGCATTCTGCAACACCAGAATATCATGTGCCTCGACGTCGAGCGCCGGATCGTCGATACGCGCGGCGAGATCGGCAAGCGAGGAGAACACCACCGCCCGCCCCTCATGCTCGAACAGCCGTGCATCGGCGGCGGAGCGTTTCAGGATGGCGCCGCGCGGCGCCAGATTGCCGAATAGCGCCACCAATCCGCCCTGCGGCTCCAGCGGCTCGCTGCGCGCCGCGATGATGGTTCGGTCGACGTAGTCCTCGTGCGGCGCCGCAAGTCGCTCGCCCAGCGTCTCGCCGGTCACCGTCATCGCGTCGAGATGCAGCAGGTCTTTAAGTTCACGCAGCAGCGCACCCATGCCGCCGGCGGCGTAAAAGTCTTCCATATAGCCATTGCCGACCGGCTTGAGATTGACCAGCACCGGGGTGGTTTCCGACAATTCGTTGAGGCGCTTGAGCGAAACCTTGACCCCGGCGCGTCCGGCGATGGCGGTGAGATGGATCACCGCATTGGTCGAACCGCCGAGCGCCAGCAGCACCCGCAGCGCGTTCTCCACCGACTTCTCGTTGACGATGCGGTCGGCCGTCAGCGTCGTCGAACCGATCATCCGTACCGCGGCAATGCCGGTCGCCTCCGCCGCGCGCAGCCGGTCGGCATGGACGGCGGGAATAGCGGCAGTGCCCGGCAACGTCATGCCGAGTGCCTCGGCAATGCAGGCCATGGTCGAAGCGGTGCCCATCACCGCGCAGGTGCCGGCGGTGGTGGCAAGCCGGCTCTCGACCACCGAGATTTCCTCGTCGTCGACCTCGCCGGCGCGATACTTCGCCCAGAAGCGACGGCAATCGGTGCAGGCGCCGAGCCGCTCGCCGCGATGCCGTCCGGTCATCATCGGCCCGCCGATCAGCATGACGGACGGGCGGCCCGCCGACACCGCGCCCATCAGTTGCGCCGGGACGGTCTTGTCGCAGCCGCCCATCAGCACGACGGCATCCATCGGCTGCGCGCGCACCATCTCTTCCGTGTCCATCGACATCAGGTTGCGGAACTTGAGACTGGTCGGGCTGAGAAAAACTTCACCCAGTGAAATTGTCGGAAATTCCAGCGGCAGCGCGCCCGACGCGAGCACGCCGCGCTTCACCGCCTGCAGCAGTTCCGGAAAGTGGCGATGACAGTTGTTGAAGCCTGACGGTGTGTAAGCGATGCCGACCACCGGTTTTTTCAGCATGTCGCGGGAATAACCCATCGACTGTGCGAAGGAGCGGCGCAGATAGATCGAGAAATCCTTGTCGCCGTAATTGGTGAGGCCGTGGGCGATACCTGCCGTCTTGTCCGTCATGCGATCATTCATTTCGTTTTCGTTATGCCGCCGCCATGCTGATCGTCATTCTTGGCAGATCGCGGTGTCATGACGCAAGCATCGCCGGCGCAGACGCCACCGGCATCGAAACATTGCAGCAGGTGAAAATCCCTCGCCGATGGCGCGGGCCCCGATCAGGACTTCGCGGCGGCGGACACGAACCTGGAAAACCGCGCCGGCAGCCATCGCGCGAGCGCGGCGCGCGTCGCCGCATCGATCAGGAACACACCGACCACGATCGCGGTCGTGAACCACACGGCGTAGAAATAGCGGGGCGTCGGCAGATAGAACAGCGCCGGCACATGGCCGGCGAGCGCGCACGCCGCCAGCCACCGCACCCAGATCTCGAAGCGGCGACCGCAGCAGGCGACATAGACGAGAATGACGACGGCGGCCGCATGCAGCGGAATGGTCGCGGCGAGCGCGCCCGGGCCGCTCAGCCACAGGGAAATCTGCTTCGCCCCCATTTTGACATGCGTGCCGAAATCCAGATGCGCCAGTTCACGCAACGCCGCAACATAAGCCGAGGGTGGCATCGTGAAGATCTGCGGATGATCGGCATTGCTGCTCGTCAGAACGAAGGCATTGCCGAAATACCAGTTGTGGAACGGCATCCAGAAGAAGGGCAGGAAGCCGGCGCATAGCGCGACGAAAGCCAGCCATTGACGTTGCGCCAGCGCCATCAGACCGACGCCGAGCAGCGCCATGCCGACCATTGGCGCGATGATCGGCTTGACGAATATCGCCAGCGTCAGCAGCAGCGATCCCCAGAACAGCGGCTCCGCACGCTGCAACCGGCCGCGCGCCGGCGCCGCCAGCAGCACCGCGATGCCGGCGACGAACAGCACCTGCGACAGCGGGTCGGCAAAACCGCGCGCCGCCCATTTCGCATAATGGAAGAAGCTGGTGCCGAACACCTCGCCGACCGGCAGCGCCGTGAAAGCCAGAGCGAACGGCCACGCCAGCCGATCCGGGAAGAAGCGCCGGAACAGCCAATAGACGACGACCGGCAGCATCAGGAGCACCGACAGATAACCGAGATTGCTATCGCCGAAGATGAGCATTTCCAGCATGCGGAAATAGCGAAGGCCCGGACCGCCGTAATAATAGATCGGCTCGCCGCCGATCAGCACGCTGCGGAGATCGCCGGCGAGCAGGCTCTGCAACAGATCGCGCCCAACGCCGGTATAGAACAATCCGTCGTCGCCGCCGTCGAACGGGCGCAGGCCGCCGATGAAGCTGGCATCGTCGACGGCAATCACGACAAGCGCAAGACCGATCAGCAACGATGGCCGCAGCAGCGCGCGCGCATCGATGCGTACCAGCAGCAGCAACACGGCAAGAATGGCGGCAATGGCGACAACGCGCTGCAAAACCAGACGCGCTTCCACCGACGCCGGCGGCGACAGGCTCATCGCCAGCGACGACGGCGCGATCGCCATCGCATAGATCAGCTTGCCGACGTCGGCGCCGGCAATGGCGCGACAGGTATCTGTCTCATGCCGCAGCGTGGTGAAACCGCCATCCGCCTGCGGCCAGAACAGCGTGCCGCGCCAGCACAATTGCGCGCCGGCATAACCGGCGGGGAAACGATACGCAGCAAACCACGGCATATCGAACCGCCAGCGGTCGTAACCCTTCCAGAAACGGCGATCACGCAGCACGCGCTGCAGATCGCTGGCGTCGGAATACCAGTTGAAAGCGCCATCGTTGACGAAGCCGAGACGATGCCAGACCGGATTGTCAAAACGAATGCCGGTGACGGAGCGCGATAACGGCGCGCCGGTCCAGATGCCGTCCGCCGCGAACGCATAGGGACCCGCGATCCGCGATGCGCGCCAGCAGCCGACCTGCTCCGCATGGCATCGCTTCGCCACCGGATATTGCGCGTCGAAGGCCGCCCTCATGGCCTTGTAGACCGGCGGCGGCAATGCGGCGGACAGGACGCTGGCCTGCTCTTCCGGGAGAAAGACATTGTGGCCTTCCTCGATCGGTGCCGGTGCCAGCAGCACGCGCGCGATGACGGCAGCAACGACGACAGCCAGCGCCGCGAGCCAGGCGGCGCGGCGCATCACCATCCGGCCGGTAAAGGCGACAAGCGCCGTCAGGACGAGAAGCGCATAGGTCAGCAGGTCGTTGACCGGCAACCCGACGGCGACGACGCCCAGCGCCAGCACCGCAAGGCGCGGCCGCACCCCGCCGATGGCGTGGCCCGCACTGCCATGATCGGCCGGCGCATCCGGGCGGATGACGTCATTGGCGCCGGGCCCGGCGATGGCCGACGACCGGTCAGGTGCAGTTGTGGGTTGCGGCATCGCGATCCAGGGAAGGCCGGGGCTGGAATTTGCTGCGTCGGAAATCGCCGCGTATGTACAGCACTCCGACGGCGGAAGGCAAAAGCCGCAAAGCCGCCGACCACACACGGCCTGTAACGACGAGAGTACGAACGAGATGAGCGCACGCATCCTGGTCACCGGCGGTTCCGGCTTTATCGGCTCGGGACTGGTCAAGGCGCTGGTGAAAGCCGGCCACCGCGTGCGGGTGCTCGACGACAATTCGCGCGGCCGGCCACGCCGCCTGGCTGAGGTCGAGGCGGACATCGAATTCATCGGCGGCGACGTACGGGACCCGCAGGCGGTGGAGAACGCCGCGCGCGGCATGGAGGAGGTGCACCACCTCGCCTATGTCAACGGCACCGAATTCTTCTACAGCCGACCCGAACTAGTGCTGGAAGTCGGCGTCAAAGGCATGATCAATGTGCTCGACGCCTGCCGGCGGCACGGCATCGGGCGGCTGATCCTCGCATCGAGCTCGGAGGTCTATCAAACGCCGCCGCGGATCCCGACCGGCGAGGACGCGCCGCTGATCGTGCCGGACGTGCTCAATCCGCGCTATTCCTACGGCGGCGGCAAGATCATCAGCGAACTGCTGGCCATCAATTACGGCCGCACCGGCTTCGAGCGGGTGCTGATTTTCCGGCCACACAATATTTATGGACCGGATATGGGCTTCGAGCATGTCATCCCGCAATTCGCGCTGCGCCTGCACGAAGCGATCGCGGCGCATCCCGAAGGCGCTGTTCCCTTCGCCATTCAGGGCAACGGTCGCGAAACGCGCAGCTTCTGCCACATCGACGATCTGGTCGCCGGCGTCATGACCATGCGCGAGCATGGCGAACATCTCGGCATCTATCATGTCGGCACGGCCGAGGAGGTGTCGATCGCCGACCTCGCCCGGCGCATCGCCGCGCATGCGGGGCGCAGCCTCGATCTGCAGACCGGCCCGGTGCAGCCCGGCAGCACGGCGCGGCGCTGCCCCGACATTTCGAAACTGTCGGCGCTCGGCTATAAGCCGCGCGTACCGCTTGCCGACGGCCTGCCGCCGACGGTCGCGTGGTACTGGGACAACGCCGCATTGGCGCCGAAGAAAAACTGACCGTCGCACGACAAGCGTCGAACCGAGAGCGAGAGCTGATGACTTTGGGACCGAAGAAAATTGCCCGCGGCGCCGGTACCGGCGCCAGCGTGCCGGTCGAGGAATGCCAGATCTGCGGCGATACCCGGCTCGACCGCGTGCTGTCGCTCGGCTACATGCCGCCGGTCAACCAGATGGTGCCGATCGGCGCGGTGCCGCGCCAGCAGCCTTGGTTTCCGACCGATCTCCTGCATTGCCGCAACTGCGATCTCGTGCAGCTCGGGCTGGCCGTGGATCCGGTGATCATCTTCCCTCCGGAATATCCCTACACCAGCGGCACGACACGCGTGCTGCGCGACAATTTCGCCGACCTCTATCGCGAATCCGCAGCGCTGCTGTCGCTGAAGCCGGACGACTTCTGCGTCGATATCGGCTCCAACGACGGCACGCTGATCGCCAACTATCAGAAAGGCGGGCACCGCATCCTCGGTATCGAGCCGACGGATGTCGGCGATATCGCCAACAGCCGCGGCATCCCGACAATCAAGCGCTATTTCGGCGCGGATACGGCTCGCGACGTGAAGACCGCGCATGGTCCGGCGAAGGTCATCACCGCCGCCAACTGCTTCGCCCATATCGAGGACGTGCATGCGATCGTCGACGGCATTGTCGAGATGCTGGCCGACGACGGCGCCTTCATCTCGGAATCGCACTATCTGATCCCGCTGCTCGATACCCTGCAATACGACACCGTCTATCACGAACATCTGCGCTACTATTCGCTGGCCAGCCTGAAGCACCTTCTGGAGATGCATGGCCTCGAAGTCTTTCACGCGCGGCCGATTCCCTCGCATGGCGGCTCGATCCGCGTCTACGCCGCGCGCAAGGGCGTCTATCCGGTGCAGGACAGCGTCGCCTCGATGCTGGCGGCGGAGCCGCACGGCACGGCAATGAGCGAGCGGCTCAAGCAGTTCCGTCACGACGTGATGCTGTCGAAACTGCGACTGCTCGCTTTGCTCCGTGACCTGAAGGAAGACGGCGCGCGCATCGCCGGCATCAGCGCCCCGTCGCGCGCCTCGACGCTGTTCAATTATGTCGGCCTCGACGACGGACTGATTGACTATATCTGCGAGATCCAGGGCTCGCTGAAAATCGGCAAATGCATGCCCGGGACCACCATTCCGGTGGTCGACGAGGCGAAGCTGTTCGAGGATCAGCCGGAGGCGGCGATCATCTTCTCCTGGCATATCGCCGACGAACTGGCGCCGAAGCTGCGCAGCAAGGGCTATCGTGGCAAACTGATCACGCCGCTGCCCGTGCCGACATTTATCTGACGCAACGACGAGCATCTGACCCGACGATGGGCGACCCGCCGCGCATCCGCTCTCGTAAGACCACGCGGCTCTCGCCGTGGGTGGAGATCGTCGCACGCGAGGTAGAGTTCGCGCCCGGTGCAGCGCCGGAGACCTATCACGCAATCGCGCAGACGGATTATATCGCCATCCTGGCGCGCACGCCGGACGGCCGGTTTCCGGTCGTGCGGCAATACCGCCCAGCGATCGAAGCCTATAGCTGGGAATTGCCGGCCGGCATGGTCGATGCCGACGAAGAACCCGCCGCCACCTGCGCACGCGAACTGCTCGAGGAGACCGGCTATCCGGCCCGCAGCGTGCATCCGCTTGGCAACTACGCCCCCTGCACGGCCCGGCTCTCCAACCGCATCCACTCGTTTTTCGTCGAGACCGGCGAGTTGCAACCTGGCGCACAAAGCGAAGCCGGCATCACCGTCCGGCTGGTTTCGGGCCCGGAACTGGCCGGCATGATCCACACCGGCGAATTCACCCTGCACCTCCATATCGGCACAATCGCGCTGGCCGCGATGCAGGGATTCGTCGATTTCGGTGCATTCAGCGGTATTTTGCACCCAAAGGCGTAGGCGCGGCACTTATCCCTGTAAAATCTCGACTT
>DATMEV010000075.1:0-41625 GCA_035556795.1 Pseudolabrys sp.
GTTGCTGCCGTTCCTGCCGACGGTGATCGGCGTCGTCACCTCGCCGACCGGCGCCGTCATCCGCGATATTCTGCACCGGCTCACCGACCGTTTCGCGCGGCGCGTCATCGTCTGGCCGGTGCGCGTGCAGGGCGAGACCTCCGCGGCCGAGGTGGCGGCGGCGATCGAGGGGTTCAACGCCTTTCCGGTCGACGGCCCGCTGCCGCGGCCGGATTTGCTGATCGTCGCTCGGGGTGGTGGATCGCTCGAAGACCTTTGGTCGTTCAACGAGGAGATCGTGGTTCGCGCGGCAGCGGCGAGCCTGATCCCGCTGATTTCCGCCGTCGGCCACGAGACCGACGTGACGTTGATCGATTTCGCCGCCGACAAGCGCGCGCCGACGCCCACAGCGGCGGCGGAGATGGCGGTGCCGGTGCGCGCCGATCTTTTGACCCAGCTCGCGGCGCTGCAGGCGCGCCGCATTGCCTGCTGGCAGCGCGGCATCGAACAGCGGCGCAAGGACTTGCGGGCGCTGGAACGCGCAATGCCGAAGCGCGACCGCCTGTTCGAGACGCAGCGTCAGCATCTCGACAATCTTGCAGAACGATTGCCACGCGCGCTTCGCGCCAATGCGCATGTGCACCATCGGCAGCTTGACCGGGTGGCAGCGCGCTTGTCGCCGCAAGTCCTGCGCGGGCGGCTCGATATCTGCCGCGAGCGTGTCGGCGTGCTGGCCGGCCGGGCGCAGCGCTCGGTCGCGGTGCTGGTGTCGCGGCGTCGGGACGCCTATCGGCGCGTCGATTTCGACAAACGCGCGGCGCGCGCCTTCGCGGTGTGCCAGGAGCGTCGCGGTGGCCAGCTCTCGCGCGCCAGCGAATTGCTGAAGGCCTTCTCCTATCGCGGCGTGCTGGCGCGTGGCTTCGCGCTGGTGCGCGATGCGGATGGCCGGCCGCTGCGCACCGCCGCCTCGGTTACGTCGGGCATGCGGCTCGGCATCGAATTCGCCGACGGCCGCATCGATGCCGTCGCCGACGGGACGAGCAGCGAAGCCGGGCCGGCAAACCAGCCGGCCGCAGCCGAGCCATCGGCAAAGCCTGCGCCGTCGGCAAAGGTTGCGCCGTTGCGGCCGAAGCGCCCGCCCGAATCCGGGCAGGGCGATCTGTTCTGACTGTGCCGTCGCCGCTCAGAACCTTGCCGTCGCGAACAGGCGGACGGTGCGGCCAGGCAGCAGCACCTCGTCCTTCTTGAATGAGACGTGGTTGCGCATGTTCTCGTCCAGCAGATTGTCGCCGACGATGCCGTAGGTGATTTCGCGCACGCCGAGGGTCGTCGCATCAAGCTGCTGCGTGCGGCTGATTTCCGCCTTCAGCAGATTATAGCCGTCCGTCGGCGTTTCATTCAGACCGGTCCGCGTCTGCGCGAAGGCGTGCAGCAGGCCGAGGCGGGCCTGCCATTCGGCACTGCGCCACCACAGGCCGCCGCCGATGCGCATCGGCGGGATGCGCGGCACGTTGCTGCCGTCGGTGAAGGTAGCGCGCACCGCGTCGAACTGCATGTCGATGCCGAAGGTGCCGCCGGCGAGCGGCGCAACGTCGAGTTGCGCCGAAAATTCGCCGCCGCGAAACAGCGCATCGCGCTGGCCGTAGATCACCTGGATCAGCGGGCCGGTGGCGCCACAGGTGGAGAATACGTCGGTGCAGAAATTGCCGGTGAGCTGCTTGAAGATGAAATCGTCGTAGCGCGTCGCATAGAGGCTGGCGTCGAAGCGGAAAGTGCCGTTGCGGCGCTTCAATCCCAGTTCGATGCTCTTGGCCGTTTCCATCTTCAGGTTCGGATTTCCGATGACGAAGGTGCCGGAGGCATCGTCGGAGCCGCGCGAATATAACTCCGGCGCGGCAGGCGCGCGCTGGGCATAATTCGCGCTCAGCGTCGCGGTGATGTCGAGCGGCAGCGCCTGCGTCAGGCCGATGGCGGCGCTCGTCGGCGTGAAACGCCGCCGCGCATCGCTCTGCGGCACGAGTGCCGGCGGCGGCAGGAAGTTCGACGGAAACACCGCCGCGGTGCCGGCGACGGTGGCGCTTTCGACCCGCAGCGCGCCTTGCACCGCCAGCGTGTCGGTGAACTGCATCTGCTCGAAGACATAGCCGGCAAAAGACAGCGTGTCGGTCGGCGCCAGCAGACCACCGAGGCTGCCTTCGGTGCCGAGCTGGCGATGCAGCATCTGCACGCCCCAGTTCCCGGTGAGGGGGCCGAAGGCGGTGGTCAGCGGCGCGTGATCGATCTCGATCCGGCCTTCCTGCTCGCGATTGCGGATGGTGTTCTGCACGCTGTCGATCCCGGTCACGTTGCGCCCGAGTTCGTAGTGCACATAGTCGCTGACGCCGAATGTGTAGCGGATCGCATCGAGTGCGGCGAACGGCGCGCGCCATTCGCCTTTGCCGGCGAGATTGGTCTGCCGCAGATCGATGCGGGTATTGTCCTGCGTCTCGGCGATGCCGGGTATGTGGTAGAGGCTCGTGGCGTGCGACACCGACAGGCCGGCATAGCCGCCGTCGAAAATGTATGAGCCGCCGAGCGCCTGGCTTTGCGCGCGCAGCGCGCTGTTGCTCTGCCGTCCGCCCGGAATGCGGTAATCGCTTGCTCTGCGGCGGTTGGCGTCGGCATGCACGGCGAAGGCGCCATGGCCGGCATCGAGCACGATGGCGGCGTCGGCGCCGTTGTTCACGGAATTGAGCGTGCCGCTGACGCGACCGCTGAAGCCATTCGTCGGCGCGGCCTCGGGAATCCGGTTGTTGGTAGCGTTGACGACGCCGCCGATCGCCTGCGAGCCGTAGCGCAGCGTCGCCGGGCCGCGGATCACCTCGATGCGGTCGGTGATCAGCGGATCGATCGGCACGCCGTGATCGGGACTGAAGTCGGAGGCGTCGTGGGCGCCAACGCCATTCTCCTGTACCCGCACGCGATAGTCGCCGAGCCCGCGGATGATCGGCCGGCTGGCACCGGGCGCGAAGGTGGATGCGGCGATTCCCGGCTGCGTCGCCAGCGTGTCGGCAAGCGAGGCGGAATCGCCGCGCTCAATGTCGTCGCGGCCGAGTTCGGTGACCGGTTGCAGGTCGCCGCTGCTTGCGGCCGGGGCGGCGACGACGATCTCCGGCAGGAGTTCCTGCGCCGCCGCCGGCGCCAGTCCCACCAGCCCCGGTTTGGTAGCCATGAGCGTGGCCAGGAGGGTGGCCACGAGCGTGACCGTCGGCGCGGCCGTCGGGAAACGCCAGTCGTGGCCACCAGGCCTGATGCTTCGGCTCCGATCTGTAGCCTTGTCGCGCCGCTTCCGGTCGTTCGCGCTGTCGTACCGGTTCCCGACCGTCTCGTCGCTCATGATGGGTCTTTCTGGTGCTAATGCTAATGCGAATTATTCGCAAATAACTCATATGAAAACCCGAAGTGTCAAGCGACAGAGTGGAAATCATGGTTTCCGATGGTGCGGCAGGTTGCCCGGCGGGACGCAGGACGTCTGTCGCGCAAGGTGTTTGCTGGCGCATCCGCCGGTATCCCGCCCCGTCATGAAGGATTCCCAGGTGGACGCGACGGACGCTGGTTGGCGCGCACCGGAGGGCGGCCGGATACGAGACGCTGCGACACGGAACGATGGGCAGCGGGGCGCTTGATGGGATGACGACGTATCGGGCCGCTGCCGCTCCTGTGCCGAACAGCGACCGGCGGCGAAACGGCAGGCAGACAACGGCCGGCGGACAAGCAATGGCGGTCAAGAAACGGCCGTACCGTGGCGACAGGCGAGACGACGAAGCGCCGCTGATCCTCCCCGCAGAGCGGCGGACGGGTCGCGCCGGCCTCCTGCGAGGAGACGGCGGACTGAGGCGGCAGCGGCCGGCAATCTCGCCGGCCGCCGCGGCACGGCAGGGTCAGAACTTGACGCTGGCGAACAGCCGCACGGTGCGGCCAGGCATCAGCACCTCATCTTTCTTGAACGACACCGCGTTGCGGATGTTCTCGTTCAGCAGATTGTTGCCGACGATGCCGACCGTGAATTCGCGCGGCTCGCCGACGGGGGCATTCTTGAACTTGCGCGTATAGGACAGTTCCGCCTTCAAGAGATTGTAGCCGTCGGTCGGCGTCTCCACCGCCGCGATGCGGTTCTGTGCGAATGCGTGGAGCAGCCCGACGCGGGCGAACCATTCGGCGCTGCGGAAATAGACGCCGCCGCCGAGCCGTTGCGGCGGAATGCGCGGCACGTAGGAACCGTCGTCGAAGGTCGCCTGGACGATGTCGTACTGTCCGTCGAGGCCGACCATGCCGCCTGCCGCCGGCGCGATGTCCCATTGCGCCTGAAATTCAGCACCCTTGAATGTCGCATTGCGCTGCGAATAGATCGCCTGGTTCAACTCGGTGCCGCCGCCGGCACCGCAGCTGGCGAAATCCTCATCGCATTTTTCGCCGGTGAGATTGCGGTAAATGAAGTTGTTGAAGCGCGTGTAATAGGCCGTCGCCTCGAAGCGGAACGGTCCATCGGCGCGACGCAATCCGAACTCGACCGATTTGGCCGTCTCGATACCGAGATCGGGATTGCCGATGTCGAAAGTGCCCGTCGCCTCGTGAACGCCGCGCGAGAACAATTCCGGTCCGCGCGGCGCCCGCTCCACATATTGCCCGGTCAGGCTGGCGGTGAGGCCGAACGGCAATTGTTTGATGATGCCGACGGCGCCGCTCGCCGGCGTGAAGCTGCGGTTGCGGGCGATCGTCGTATCGGGATCGATAAACAGATCCGGAATCGAACCGCTCACATTGACCTGCTCGACGCGGCCTGAGAGCTGCGCTTTCAGCGTGTCGGTGAAGACCAGTTCATTGAAGACATAGCCGGCGACGCTGCGCGTGCGGTTCGGATCGAACAATCCGCCTTCGATGCCCGGCGCGTCGAGATTCTGGTTCGATGCCTGCACGCCGACGGCGGTGGTCAGCGCCGCAAAGCGAAGATCGAACGGCACGAATTGCGTCTCGACGCGGGCCTCCTGCGCGCGATTGGTGAAGGTCTGCTGGATGCCGTAGAAGCCGCCCTCGTCGGCGATCTCGTTGTGCCTGTAGTCGGTGGCGCTGAGCCAGAAGCGCACCGCATCGACGGCGGCGGATTGTGGGTGGAATTCACCTTTGCTGGTGATCCGCGTCTGCCTCATGTCGATGGAGGTGCGCGTCTCCGTCGCTTCCTGGCCCGGCACATTGTAGCGGTTGCCGGATTGCGACACGGCAAGGCCGATGAAGCCGCCATCGAACAGATAGGAGCCGCCGATCGCCTGGCCGTAGCCGCGCGTTGCCGAATTCGGCTGCCGCCCGTCAACGACGGGCGCCGGCGTTTCCGGAAACAGGTAGGGGTAGCCGGGAATGGCATAGTCGCTGGTCCTGCGGCCGTAGGCGTCGGCATGGAACGCGAAATTTCCCTTGCCGGCGTCGAGCAATATGCCGCCTTCCACGCCGCGGTCGACGGAATTGAAGGCGCCGTTGATCTCGGCGGCAAAGCCGCGCGGTGGCAGCACTGTCGGGATGCGGTTGTTGTCGACATTGACGACGCCGCCGATCGCCTGCGAGCCGTAGCGCAGCGTCGCCGGCCCGCGGATCACCTCGATCTGCTGCGCGGCGAGCGGATCGACCGAGACACCGTGATCCTCGCCGACATCGGACATGTCGTTGACGCCGAGGCCGTTCTCCTGAATGCGGACGCGGTAGTTGTCGAGGCCGCGAATGATCGGCCGGCTGGCGGCGCCCGGTGCGAAGGACGAGCCGGTGATGCCGGGCTTGTCGAACAGTGCATCCCCGAGCGTTCCGCCGCCGGCGCGCTCCAACTCCTGCTTCGGCACCACGGTGACGGTGGCAAATTGATCGGTGACGATCGGCAACGTGCCGCGCAGCGCCGTGTCATCGGCTGGCGTTGTTGCGTTCGATGGCGCCGGTTGGGCGATCGGGCTCGGGGCGCGGACGACGACTTCGGGCAGGGCGATCTGTGCGAGAGCCGATGCGGGCAGCAGCAAGGGTGCGAGCGCGGCGCCCGCCAGCAGCAGTGTGCGATGAGGCAGCATGGGTAATCCTGATATGACGCAAAAGAGCATTGCGGCGCGCCGTGTCGTCGGCGCATGGTTCCGCGAATGACGATCGGTGGTGGCGTCAGCTCAGGGGTGGCGCGCGCGCCTGGAAGGCGGCCGCCGGCGCAGCGACATGCTGGAGGGACGGTGTATCGTCCCAGACGAGGTGGACCGCCAGCGGCAGCGCCGCGGGGGCCGGCAGGGCGAGCGTCCCGGCCAGGTGGATGACGGCACAGATCGCGCAGTCGTCCGGCAGGTGCTGCGGGGAATCGCCGCCCGGCGGCGTGGCGTTCGCAACGATGGCGGCTGCCGCCTCGGCTGTCGGCAGCGGGTGTGCGTGCCCGAAGGCGAGCGCGAATTGCAGCGCCAGCGCAAACAGCGCCAGCCCAGCCGCCCATCGCTGCTTCGCCCGCAACCAGCCCATCGGGTCAGCCGTTCCCACCGAGAATGTAATAATGTTACATTACGGGCGTGCCCGATCCCGGTCAAGCCGGGCCAGGGAAAGAAGGGTGGACGGAGCGGCGACAGGAGCGCACTCGCTGTCCCCTGCGTCAGCGCGCCAGGAACTCCTGCACGCGGCGGATCGAGTCGTCGCGGGCGGCGAGATTGGTCCCGACATGGACCCGGCCGTTCGGGCTCGCGCTATTGGCGATGCCAGTCAATTCATGCAGCGGCTCGTTGCTGCGGTCGAAATGATGATAGGCGCCGGGATAGACACTGATCTGCACCTGGGCACTGCGGCCGCGCGCGCCGGCGACCATCTGTTCGCAGCTTGTCGCGGCGGCCCAGTCGTCGGCCTTGCCGATCAGGATCAATGTCGGTACCCGGCCGCTCCAGGCGGTCAGGCCGAGGCGTTTGCAGCTCGGATAGAAGGCGATGGCGGAGCGGAAATCCGGCGTGCCGTCGCGGACCTCGGCGCGCCGCCGGATGGTGTAGAGCGCGGCGGTCGCGCCGTGCGACCAGCCGACCAGCGAAACGCGCTCGGCGTTCGACCATTGCTGGACCTGCATCCAGCGGCGGGCCGCATTGGCGTCGCCCATGCGGGTCCGCGATGCGCGGATCGGCCGCTCGCGCACGCGGCATTGCGATCCGTGGCCGCGCGAGCCGAAACTGTCGGGAAACAGCACGGCATAGCCGAGCCGTTGCAGCCGTTCGCCCCATTCGCGGTATTGCGGCAGGATCTCGCCGGCGCCGTCCTTGAGGCCCTCGCAGCCGTGCAGGGCGATGATCGCCGGAAACGGGCCGGTGCCGTCCGGCTTGAACAGGGTCGCCCGCAACCGGACGTCGTTGAGCGGAATCTCGATCTGCTCCGGGGCACGTATCTGTGCCTGCGCCGCGGTCATCGTCAGCACGATGGCGGCAGCCATGAGAATCAGTCGTCGCATCCGCACCTACCGGAAATCATCGCCGCGACGTTAGCACGAGGTGCGGGGCCGGCGGCGTAACAGCCCTGTTATCGGCCTGCGTGGCGGGGCTTTTGCGTCGGCGGCTGCTGCTTTGTATGGTAGGGGCAACGCCAGTCCATGCCGGCCTTTCGGCATCGGCGCCGGTATGGAGGTCTGCGTGCTCAATCGCTCGGAACGGTTCAACGCCAGCGGCGAAGCCGAGGTGAAATTCCTCGATGGCGATTTCCGCGTGATCCGGCCGGGCGCATTCGTCCGCTGTGCCGTCACCGGCGTTCCGATCCCGCTCGAAGAGCTGAAATACTGGGATGTCGACCGGCAGGAAGCCTATGTCTCGCCGGAAGCGGTGCTGCAGCGGCGCCAGCAAGCCGGCGACTGACGGTGTAAACGCCGTTGCTCTCATGAAGCGCGGCGGTTGAGGGCTGCGAGCACGAAATTCGCGAACGCCTGCGGCTCCTGCAGCACCAGCGTGACCGGCAGCGCCGCCGCCCGTCGCGCCAGCGCGGCGAGGCCGGGATCGCCGGCGATGCGGACCAGATCCTTCTCGGTGGTGATGAGGTGCAGGTTGTCGTGCTCCGCTGCGGCAACCAGATCGGCTGCGTCCTGCGCCGTGTAGCGATGATGGTCCGGAAAGGCGCGACACGTCACCGTGTCGATGCCCGCTTGCGCAAGCGTGTCGAAGAATTTCTGCGGATCGCCGATGCCGGCAAAGGCCAATACCCGGCGGGTGCGCCAATGTTCGACCGTTGCGAGGTCTGGCATCAGCGTGGCGTGAAATACCGGCCGATGATGCGCCAGCGTCGCGGCGATGACCGGCGTGGCGCCGGCGGGTTCGCCGACAACCAGCGCGGCGTCGATATGGTCAAGCTGTGCGACGAGCGGAGCGCGCAGCGGCCCTGCGGGGAAGACGCGGGCATTGCCGATGCCGCGCCGGCCGTCGACGACCGCCAGCGCCAGATCCTTGTGCAGCGACGGGTTCTGCAGGCCGTCGTCCATGACGATGATGCTGGCGCCGTGCTCGACCGCCACTGCGGCGCCGGCCGGCCGGTCGGCAGCGACGATGGTCGGTGCCGCACGCGCCAGCAGCAGCGGTTCGTCGCCGACTGCCTGCGCATGCGCGTCCGGCGCGACCCGTAGCGGCCCGTGCTCGCGACCGCCATAACCGCGCGTCAGCATCACCGGTGCGTGCCCTGCCTGCTTCAGCAATTGCGCGATGGCGATGGCGGTCGGCGTCTTGCCGCTGCCGCCGAGCGTCAGATTGCCGACGCAGATCACCGGAACGGCAGCGCGCATGCCGGGCTGCCGCATGCGCGCGGCGGTGAACAGGCCATAGAGCGCGCCGGCCGGGGCGAGCAGCGTGCCGGCCGCGCTTCGGCGCCACCAGAAAGCCGGATCACGCATTGGCGTTGCGGTAGTCCTGCCGCAGTTGCATCAGATAAGGATCGAGCGCCGCAGCGGTTCTTTCAAGTGCGCCGCCGAGCGCATCGACGGTCCTGCGTGCGGCATCGGCGACGCCTTGCCGCAGTTCATCGTCGCCGAGCCAGGCGCCGACGCGCAAGGCCAGCTTGGCGGCATCGGTGACGACGGCGGCGCCATGCGCCTTGTCGAGCGCCGCATAGATGTCGGCGAAATTGGCGACATGCGGACCATGGACGATGGCCGTGCTCAGCTTCGCCGGCTCGATCGGATTCTGTCCGCCGTGCGGGATCAGCGAGCCGCCCATGAAGACAATCGGGGCGATCCGGTAGAGCAGTCCCATCTCGCCCAGCGTGTCGGCGATATAGATGTCGGTTTCCGCATCGGGGCTGTCGCCGCGCGAACGCATCCGGGCGCGCAGGCCGGCGGCCGCGATCATCTCGGCGATCGCCGCGCCGCGCTCCGGATGGCGTGGCGCCAGCAGCGTGATCAGATCGGGGAAGCTCTGCCGCAGCAGCCGGTGCGCATCGACGACGACCGTCTCCTCGCCGGCATGCGTCGAAGCCGCGGCGAAGACCGGGCGTGCGCCGATCGCGGTCTTGAGCGCCTCGACCTCACCGGCATCCGCCGGCGGCGGCGGCACGTCGAGTTTCAGGTTGCCGGTGGTCAGCGGATGCGGCGCGCCCAGCGCGCCGTAACGTTCGGCGTCGGCCGGTGTGCGCACCAGGCACAGGCTGAAGCGTCCGAGCAGTCCGCCGATCGTGCCGGGCACGGTGCGCCAGCGCTGGAACGAACGTTCCGACAGGCGGCCGTTCACCAGGATCAGCGGCGTGCCGCGTTCCGTGGCTTCCATGATCATGTTCGGCCACAGATCGGATTCGACGAACACGCCGAGATCGGGCCGCCAGTGATCGAGAAAGCGTCCGACGAAATGCGGCACGTCGAGCGGCACGAACTGATGGATCACCTGCGGGTGCAGCCGCTCCGCGGCATTCTTCGCGGCGGTCACCGTGCCGGTGGTGACCAGCACATTGATCGACTGCCGGCGGATGCGCTCGATCAGCGGCAGCACCGTGTTGAACTCGCCGACGCTGGCGCCGTGCACCCAGACGAGCGGGCCGCGCGGCCGCGCGATGCGGCTCTCGCCGTAACGCTCGGTCAGACGGTCGGGGTGTTCCTTGCCGCGGCGCAGGCGATAGTTCAGCAACACCGGCGCCAGCGGCGCAGCGAAAGCCGACAGGCCGCGATACATCCGCAACGTCACTGGCGTGCTGTCGATCACGCTGCCGCTCCACCGTCTGCGAGTGCCAGCGCCCGGGCGCTCACTGCATCGAGTTGCTGCTGGACCTGCAGCCGAGCGGCTTCGAGCGTGGCGTCGTCGGCATCCGGGGGAACGCGGATCGGCTCGCCGACGACGGCGACCATGCGTCCGAACGGCAGATTGATCACCGTGCGGTCCCAGTTGTCGAGTTGCCGGCGGCGGCTGGTATTCATCGACAGCGGATAGATCGGGCGTCCCGAATGCTGCGCCAGCTTGACGATGCCGAGGCCGGCGACGCGCGACACTTTCGGCACGTCGGCGGTCAGTACGATGTTGTAGCCGTCGGCCAGCGCCGCCAGCATGTCCTTGAACGCCGGCACCCCGCCCTTGCGGCGGAAGTCCGATCCATGCGCGCCGGAGCCGCGGATCAGGCCGATACCGAGCTTTTCCGCCGCGATGGCATTGATCTCGCCGTCGGCGTGGCGGGAGATCAGCACCTTGGTCTGATGCCCCGGCCGCTCCGGCCGGCGGAAGAAGGCGCTGACCAGATGCTCGCCGTGCCACAGCGCGATGATCACCGGCAGATCGGGCGCGATGCGGTCATAGATATCGGCCGGCTCGAGCGTCATCGTGTTGGTGCGGCGGACGAAGCGCAGATAGGCGGCCGCGAGGCTGCCGGCGGATGCCAGCATGAACGGCTTTCGCAACAGGCGTTTCGACCAGCGCATTGCCGCTTGCGTCCGCTTCTAGTTCTTCCGCGCCGGATCGGCGATGGTCGCCGGATCGAGCAGCCGGTGCAGATGCACGATGAAATAGCGCATCAGCGCGTTGTCGACGGTCTGCTGCGCCTTCGCCTTCCATGCCGCATAGGCGCTGGCATAGTTCGGATAGACGCCGACGATATCGACGGCATTGAGATCCTTGAATTCGTGGCTGCCGAGCGTCAGGGTCTCGCCGCCGATGACCAGATGCAGCAATTGCGGGCCGGGAGTTTGATCGCTCATCGGTTCCACCATCCTATCTGATGCGGGCAGATCACGGCCCGGAATCGCGCGCCTGCGCGAGGGCGACCAGTGCCGCATGGCGCGCCGTGCCGGCAGCGACCAGCGCGCCGTGGACGGGTTTGGCGGCATTATAGGTCAGGCTTCGCCCGTGGAAGTCGGTCAGCGCGCCGCCGGCTTCGTGCACCAAAAGGTCTGCTGCCGCAAGGTCCCAGTCGTGGCTGTTGCCGCCGGTGAAAGCGGCGTCGATGGTGCCGTCGGCGACGCGCGCCAGCCGCAGCGCCAGCGAATGGATCTTCGGCACCGTGGTGGTGCCTGCCTTGATGCCGGTCACCCAGTCGAGATAGCGCTGCGGTCCGGCGAAGCTGGCGCCGGCGATGGTCGCGGCCGGCGTGACGGCAAGCGGGCGGTCGTTGAGGTGCGCGCCATTGCCGCGGCTCGCCAGGAACATTTCGTCGCTGACCGGCGCATAGAGTGCCGCCAGCACCGGGTGGCCGTCGCGCACCAGGGCGACCGAGATGGTCCAGTCCTCCAGGCCGGCGATATAGGCGCGCGTGCCGTCGATCGGATCGACCACCCAGACGTCGGGCACCGCGAGCCGCGCCCTGTCGTCGTCGGTTTCCTCCGACAGCCAGGCGGCGTCGGGCACCAGCGTGCCGAGCCGCGCGCGCAGCAGGTGGTCGACGGCGATGTCGGCTTCGCTCACCGGCGAGGTGCCGCTTTTGGTCCAGCTCTTGAGAGAGGCCGATCGGTAGGTGCGCATCGCCAGCGCGCCCGCTTCCCGCATCGCCGTCGCCAGCGGTTGCCGCAATGCCTGCGCCTGCTGCTCACTGACCGGCAAGCGTCATGCCCTCCATCCGCACCGTCGGCGCGTTGATGCCGTAGCGGAACTCCAGATCGTTCGCCGGCGTCAGGCTGCGATACATGTCGATGAGATTTCCGGCGATCGTCACTTCGCTGACCGCAAAGGTCTTCTCGCCGTTCTCGATGCGAAAACCGGAAGCGCCGCGGCTGTAGTCGCCGGTGACGCCGTTGACGCCGGAGCCGATCAGGTCGGTGACGTAGAAGCCGTCGGCGATATCGGCGATCAGTTGTGCGGGCGTCAGCGCGCCGGCTTCCAGATGCAGGTTGGTGGCGCCGGGCGAGGGCGGCCCGGAGACGCCGCGGCTGGCATGTCCGGTGCTGACGAGGCCGAGTTCGCGCGCTGTGGCGCTGTCGAGCAGCCACGATTGCAGAACGCCGCCGTCGATCAGCGTCAGCGGCCGCGTCGCCACGCCTTCGCCGTCGAACGGCCGCGAGCGCTGGCCGCGCCGGCGCAGCGGATCGTCGACGATGCGGATGCCGGCGGCGAACAGCGCCGTGCCCAGCCTGTCCTTCAGGAAACTCGATTTGCGGGCGATGGCGCTGCCGTTCACCGCGCCGGCAAGATGCGCGACCAGCGTGTTGGCGACGCGCCGGTCGAACACCACCGGCAGCTTTTGCGTCGGCATCTTGCGCGGATTGAGTCGCGCCACCGCGCGCTCGCCGGCAGTGCGGCCGATCCGCTCCGGGCTGTCGAGGTCGGCAGCATGCAAGGCGGACGAGAAGTCATAGTCGCGCTCCATGCCGGTGCCTTCGCCGGCGATCGCCGTCATCGAGATCGAATGCCGCGAGCCGAGATAGGAGCCGACAAAACCATCGCTGGTGACCAGCACCATGCCGCCGATGCCGGCTGCCGCGGAGGCGCCGCCAGATTTGCTGACGCCCTTGACGGCAAGGCCGGCGGTTTCCGCGGCGCGCGCCCGCTGCTCCAGCGTTGCGACATCCGGCAGATCGGGATCGAGCAGATCGAGATCGGGAACGTCATGCGCCAGTCGCTCGCGATCGGCGAGCCCGGCATAGCGATCTTCGGGCGCGGCGCGCGCCATCGCCACCGCCCGTGCCGCGAGTTCGTCGGGTTGCGCGCCGCCGATATCGTTGGTGGAGACCACCGCCTGCTTGCGTCCGACCAGCACGCGCAAGCCGACATCGTCGCCCTCGGCACGTTCGGATTCCTCGACGGCGCCGTCGCGCACCTCGACCGACAGCGAGATCGAGCGCATGGCGACCGCGTCGGCTGCATCGGCGCCGGCTTTGCGGGCCGCCGCGACGAGTTGCTCTGCCAGCGTGGTCAACGATGTCTGATCGAACAGGGATGTGGTCGGCGCCGCCATGGGGACCTCTCGGAAAGACCTTTCAGATGGCCCGAATAGCACGCCGGTTCAATGGCTTCGCGCAAATTTTCCGAGGCGCGGCAACATCCTGTCAAGCATGTCCGGCAACCCCTCATCAAGCATCCGCGCCGAAGGCGGGCGCGATACCACTGATTAACCGCGCTTCTTAAGCGATTCCGCGTCCGGCGCTGCCATGATGCGCGTGCGACCGGGAAAACCCGGCGCGGGAGAATTTGAGGCGTCAAAATGGGAAGTGGCGGCATGCCCGCCGGGTCGAGCCGCGCGCTGCGGCTCGACCCTTACGCCCTGCCTGTCCGCTATTGCGCGGAAGATGCGAGGGCGGACGGGAACGAGCGGGACATCGAAATCCATCGCGAGCGGATCGTCGTGCGGCGTGCGGTGAACGGCGTACGGATGGCGGTCAATATGCCGGTATCGGCGTTTCTCGGCGTCGCGCTGCATATGCTGCCGCCTGACGGCGACGCGCAGGCAGCCGTCGCGCTGGTGCTGGAGCACAAGGATCCGTCATTGCGGCTGCCGCTCCACGTCGCGTGCGATGCCGACGACCTGCTGGCGCAATGGCAATCCTGGTCGAGCATTCTCGGCGTGCCGCAATTGATCGGCGAACTCGCGGGCGATGTGCGCGAGGCGTTCGAACGGCTCGGCGCATTGCGCGTCGAGCGGCCCTTCGTCCGGCGCCGACGGCGCAGCACGCTGCGTCACCGGCGTCCGTCGATCCTGATGCGGCGCAAGAGCGGCCGGGGATTATCGGAGATGCCGACGGTGCATCAGGGCGAGCGCGAGATCATCGCGCGGCGTTGATCCGTCGCGGCCGTGAGGACCGGCGCGGCGTGCCGGCCTGGCTCATTTACACTTGCGCAGCTTGATGGTGCCGCCGCGCGTCAGTTGCAGTTCGACACGGTCCGGATCGCTCGCCACCTGCAGCGTCAACTGGTTGCGGGCGTTGATCTGCCCGGTGCGGAATTCCTCGACGACACGCCAGCTGTTCTGGCCCTGCGGCTCGACCGAAATGGCGCGGAAGTCCGGCACGCCGCCGCCGGAATCGAACCGCCGCTCGCCACGGAAATCGATGGTGCGCAGATGCGCGCAGTCCACCGGCTGCTTGTCGGTGCTGGCGCTCTGACCCCACTTGCCCTGCACGGGATAAGCGGCGGCGGATGCCGATGTCGCGCCGGCGACGGGCAGCAGTGCGGCCGCGGCAAGCGCGAATGCGACGCGTGAGAAAACGGCGATCAGGCTGACATGATGTTTCATCGACATGCTCTCCTGCGGGATGCAAACGATGTCTTGTCCAGACAACCGCAATCGCCGGCGTTTGACCAATGCCGGTCCGCGGCATGGTTAGCGCAATGACACCGCCGCGTCACGGGTGCGGCCGGACCGGTCAGGATCGTTTCGGCCTGCCGTAACCGCCGGCGGTCGGTGTCTGGATGATGATCGCCTCGCCGTCTTCGAGCACCGTGGCGTCGCAGCCCTGCAATATCTCGATCGAGCCGTCCTTGCGGCGCACGCTGTTCTCGCCGACCTCGCCGTTGCCGCCGCCGGCAAGACCGAAGGGCGGCACGCGGCGGTGACCGGAGAGGATCGTGCACTCCATCCGCTCGAGGAACCGGATGGTGCGGCGCACGCCGTCGCCGGCATTCCATTGGCCGCGGCCCCCGGCGCCCTTGCGGATGTGGAAATCCTCCAGCACCACCGGATAGCGGAACTCCAGAATCTCCGGATCGGTGAGCCGGGTATTGGTCATATGCGTCTGCACCGCATCGGTGCCGGGAAAGCCCGGCCCGGCGGGCGAGCCGGAACAGATGGTTTCGTAATACTGATATCTGGCGTTGCCGAAGTTGAGATTGTTCATCGTCCCCTGCGCCGCGGCCATGGCGCCAAGCGCGCCGAACAGCGTGTCGGTGACCGCCTGCGAGACCTCCACATTGCCGGCGACGACGGCAGCGGGATAGTCCGGCGTCAGCATGGTGTTTTTCGGGATGACGATCCGGATCGGTCGCAGGCAGCCGGCATTCATCGGAATGGCATCGTCGACCATCACCCGGAACACGTAGAGCACCGCGGCGCGCGTCACCGGCTCCGGCGCATTGAAATTGGTCGGCTGCTGCGGCGAGGTGCCGGTGAAGTCCACGGTCGCCTCGCGCTTCTTCCTGTCCACCGTGATCTTTGCCTTGATCACGGTGCCCTGGTCCATCTCGTAGGAAAACGCGCTGTCGTGCAGCCGGTCGACGACGCGCCGCACGCTTTCGGCGGCATTGTCCTGCACGTGCCGCATATAGGCCTTCACCACCGGCAGCGAGAATTGCGTCACCATCTTGCGCAGTTCCTGCACGCCTTTCTCGTTGGCGGCGATCTGCGCCTTGATGTCGTTGACATTCTGCACCGGGTTGCGTGCCGGATATTTCGCGCCGGTGAGCGCCGCCATCAGCGCGGCTTCGCGGAAACGGCCACGGTCGACGAGCTTGAAATTGTCGAGATAGACGCCTTCCTCCTCGATCGTCGTCGCGTTCGGCGACATCGAGCCGGGCGAGACGCCGCCGACATCGGCGTGGTGGCCGCGCGAGGCGACCCAGAACAGGATCGCTTTCTTCCCGTCGTCGAACACCGGCGTGCAGACGGTGATGTCGGGCAGATGCGTGCCGCCGTTATAGGGCGCATTGATCGCATAGACGTCGCCGTGGCGGATGCGGCCCTTGTTCTCGCGAATGATGGTTTCGACGGCGCGGTCCATCGAGCCCAGATGCACCGGCATGTGCGGCGCGTTGGCGACCAGCGTGCCGTCGTGCGCGAACACCGCGCAGGAGAAATCGAGCCGCTCCTTGATGTTGACCGAATAGGCGGTGTTCTGCAGCGACACGCCCATCTGCTCGGCAATCGACATGAACAGGTTGTTGAAGATTTCCAGCATCACCGGATCGGCTCTGGTGCCGATGGCGTGCCGACGCCTGAGCTTCGTCGCGCGCGACAGCAGCAGGTGGTTCTTGTCGGTGAGCCGCGCCTGCCAGCCGGGTTCGACGACGACGGTCTGGTGCGGCTCGATGATGATCGCCGCGCCCTTGATGCGCGCGCCGGGCCTGAGCTGGTCGCGCGTATAGACAGCCGCGCGGTGCCACCTGCCGCCGGAGAAGAACCGCGTCTTGCGCGCCGGCGCGGGCAGCCGCGCGCGGCAGGTCTTCAGCCGCGGTTCGCGAAACGCGCCGCCGCCGCCGATCGCTTCCACCGACACCGCCTCGACCACGATCCGCTTGCCGCGGTCGATGAAGCCGAAGCGCGCCTTGTGGGCCTTCTCGAAGGCGCGGGTCATGGCCGCCGGCGAAGCCAGTCTTGCCGCGGGTCGCCGGCGAGGGGCCAGGACGACCGTCCCCGCATCGACGATCAGTGCCGTATCGGTGCCGGCGTAACGGATATGCGCGCGCACGACGATCCTGATCCTGTCCGCTGCCACGCCTTGTCCGGCGACTTCGGCGCCGGTTTCCGCGCCGAGCGTCTTTGCCGTGCGTTCGAGCATGGCGAGCGTTTTCGTGTCGAGCGGCGCCTCGATCGCCTGCTGTCTTGTGGCGCGGATATCGGCGAGCCCCATGCCGTAAGCCGACAGCAGCGACGAGAACGGATGGATCAGCACATGGGTGATGCCGAGCGCATCGGCGACCAGACAGGCATGCTGGCCGCCGGCGCCGCCGAAACAGTTGAGCGCATAGCGGGTGATGTCGTAGCCGCGCTGCACCGAGATTTTTTTGATCGCATTCGCCATGTTCTCCACGGCGATGCGGATGAAGCCATCGGCGATGTCTTCAGGCTTGCGGCTGTTGCCGACGTTCTTCGCCAGCGCGGCGAAGCCGGCGCGCACCGCGTTTGCGTCGAGCGGCTGGTCCTGCCGCGGGCCGAAGATCGCCGGGAAGAAGTCCGGCATCAGCTTGCCGACCATCACATTGGCGTCGGTGACGGCAAGCGGGCCGCCGCGGCGATAGCAGGCGGGCCCCGGACTGGCGCCGGCGCTATCGGGACCGACGCGCAAACGCGCGCCGTCGTAATGCAGGATCGAGCCGCCGCCGGCCGCGACGGTATGGATCAGCATCATCGGCGCGCGCATGCGCACGCCGGCGACCTCGGTCTCGAAGGCGCGCTCGAATTCGCCGTCGTAGTGCGAGACATCGGTCGAGGTGCCGCCCATGTCGAAGCCGATCAGCCGGTCGAAGCTGGCTTCGCGGCCGGTGCGCGCCATTCCGACCACGCCGCCGGCCGGGCCGGAGAGGATGGCATCCTTGCCCTGGAACAGCCGCGCCGCGGTCAGCCCGCCCGACGACATCATGAACATCAGGCGGATGGTTTCCGCCGCGCCGTTGCCGTGCAATTCGCTGGCGACCTGCTGCACATATCTTCGCAGGATCGGCGACAGATAGGCATCGACCATGGTGGTGTCGCCGCGTCCGACCAGCTTGATCAGCGGCGAGACTTCGTGGCTAACCGAAACCTGCGTGAAGCCCATTGCCCGGGCGATTGCCGCAACCTGCCGTTCGTGCGCCGGATAGCGATAGGCGTGCATGAAGACGATGGCGAGGGCGTCGATGCCATCGGCGCGCAGGCGCTGCAGTGCTTCGCGAACGGCGCCGTCGTCGGGCGCCATCTCCACCGTGCCGTCGGCACGCACGCGCTCGTCGATTTCGACGACGCGCTCATAGAGCATGTCGGGTTTGACGATGTGCTTGGCGAAGATGTTCGGCCGCGCCTGATAGCCGATGCGCAGGGCGTCGCGGAATCCCCGGGTAATGAGCAATGCCGTACGCTCGCCCTTGCGCTCCAGCAGCGCATTGGTGGCAACCGTGGTCCCCATCTTCACCGCGCCGACGCGCCCGGGCGGCAGCGGCTCGCCGTGCCGCAGGCCGATCAGATCGCGGATGCCTTGCACCGCCGCGTCGGCATAGGCTTCCGGATTCTCCGACAGCAGCTTGTGCGAGACGAGCGTCCCATCGGGCCGGCGGCCGACGATGTCGGTGAAGGTGCCGCCGCGGTCGATCCAGAATTCCCACTGTCCCGCGGTGTCGGATGTCGCGCGCGACGCTGCCGCGTTCCGCGCTCTGGCGGCCCGTGCGGAAGGTCGTCTGGCTTTCGGCCTGGATGTCGGCATCGGACGGTCAGTCGGAAGAACAGGTGGCTGGCTGAGGCGGATCGGGCCCGCACTATGGGCGGGCGGTCGCGCCGAAGACAAGCCGGCCGGCCGCGCGATCTCTCAGCGCCGCTGCAGCATGCTCGTGCCGCGCGTCACCCGCATGCGCTGGCCGATGACCACGATCGCCACGACGCCGCCGGCGAAGGCCAGCGTTTCGAGTTCGATGGGTTCGCCGTTCACCAGAAAGGCGAGGCCGACGATGACGAAGGGCTGGAGCAGCAGAAGCTGCGCGATGCGTGCGACGCCGGTGATCGCCATCGCGGCGTTGTAGACGAAGAACGAGAAATACTGGCTGACCAGCCCGACATAGAGCAGCCCGCTCCATGACGGCCAGCGGATCGCGGCGATATCGGCCGGCCACAGCAGGACGGCGCAGACGAGGCTGAGCGGCAGGAAGATCACCACCGACCAGCTGATCACCTCCCAGCCCGGCAGGTGGGCGGTGGCGCGCGCCGAATAGGTGTAGCCGGCGGCGCCGGCGATCACGGTGCACAGCAGGAAGAGGTCTCCCCAGCCGACGGCTTCGACGCCGGAATGCCGGATCATGAAGATCAGCACCAGCACCGCGCCGGCGGCGCTCGCCAGCCAGAAGCCGGGGCTCGGACGTTCGTCGGCGAGCACGGTTGCGGCGGCTGTCGTGGCGAGCGGCAAAATGCCGAGCACGACGCCGCCATGCGACGCCGGCACCGTCATCATCGCCAGCGCCGCGAACAGCGGAAACAGCAATACGGTGAACACGCCCGCGATCAGGCAGCGGAGAAGATTGGCGCGCGAAGGCAGCGACCGCCGCATCACCATCAGCACCAGCACGCCGGCGCAGCCGGCAATCGACGCCCGCGCTGCGGTGAGGAACAGCGGCTCGATATCGACGACGGCAAGCCGCGTGCCCGGCAGCGTGCCGGCGAACAGAACGATGCCGATGCCGCCGAGCAGCAGCCCGACTTTGTCGCTGAGAACTTTTTTTGGTGATGTGGACATGAAAACAAAACAGCAGGCGGCGGACGCTATCCCGGGCGCGATGCGAAGACCAGCGCGCCGGGACGATGGCGTCTATCACGCAAATGCATCGAGGCAAGGCGGCGAGGCCGGCAGGTCAGCGCATGCAAGCAAGGCAGCCGGCGGCAAGGGAAGCGCCGACATTGGCGGGGCATCCGGCGGCTGGCGCCGAATGCCCCTTCGATGTGCCAGACGGCCTGTAAGCCGGGTTCTGTGCGCGGAAGACGCGAACACTCCCTTCCGCGTGACGACCATTCCTCTGTGCCGCCGGTTGCCCGGCGGCTCTAGCCACCTACCCGAATGACTGGCCCGGACGAGCCTGGCGCATGCGCCGCGTCACTCCTATTCGGTGTTGCTCCCGGTGGGGTTTGCCGTGCCGTTCCCGTTGCCGCGAACGCGGTGCGCTCTTACCGCACCTTTTCACCCTTGCCGGTGTCTGCTGCGCAGGCCGGCGGTCTCATTCTCTGTGGCACTGTCCCTGGGGTTGCCCCCGCCGGACGTTATCCGGCACCGTTCGTCCGTGGAGCCCGGACTTTCCTCCCCGGCGCCCTTTCGGGATTGCCGGAGCGGCCGTCCGGCCGACTGACCGAAGACAGATGAGGGGCTGCCCGCGCCGCGTCAAGCGCGGCGATCAGGCGCTGCGGGCCGGGCGGGTTTCGAGCAGGGCGCGCAACGTCATCCGTGTCGAGGTGTCGGCGATGCCGTCGACCCGTTCCGGACGGAAATGCCGCTGGAAAGCGGTCACGACCTGGGCCGTTGCTTCGTCGTAGTCGCCGGTGACGGCGATCCCGTAGCCATATTCGGCGAGCATCGTCTGCAGGTCGGAGACGTCGCTGCCCTTGTCGCCAGCCCGCATGCGCGGGCCCTCGAGCGCCAGCGGCGCCGGGCGCACCCAGTGGCCGACGCCGGAATCGGCGAGCAGCGCCCACGGGAATTTCTCGCCCGGGTCCTGCTTGCGTTCCGGCGCGACGTCGGAATGCGCCAGCACCCGCTCGGTCCGCACCGCCGGTCGGCGCGTCATGATGCCCTTGCAGACGGCGATCACCGCCGCGGTCTGCCGCAGCGGGAAGGCCGGATAGTCGAAATCATGGCCGGGATTGGTGATTTCGATGCCGATCGAGCGGGAGTTGATGTCGGTGGCGTTGTCCCAGCGCGACACGCCGGCGTGCCAGGCCCGCGCTTTTTCCGGCACGCATTGCACCACGCGCCCGTCGGCAAAGACGACATAATGCGACGACACCTTGCTGTCGGGCGCACACAGGCGCGCGAGCGCCGCCCCCTCGTCCTGCATGCCGGTGTAATGCAGGATGATCATGTCCGGCTCGATGCCGTCGCGGCGGTCGTCGAAATTCGGCGAGGCAACGACGTCGGAGACGACGAAGGAATCCGGCTGAAACAGGAACATGGACGTCTGGACAGATCACCGGGATGGAATGCGCGACCGGAGCCGGGCCCGGAGGACCGCTTAGCCAAGCTGCGGTAACGGCACAAGCCGGCACCCGCCTGAAAGTTCCGAAAAGCCTGTATCCGTCCGCGGCGAGGGTGTCGCCGATTGTAAAATCACGCCATGCCAACGCCTGCGTGTCGGGGGGGATGGGCGGATCGTGGCCGATTCGACGTGGAAAGCCCGGCCGCGGGACTGTCCGGGCCGGGCTTTCTTTATCATCAGGCGGGATCGCGAGCGGGACAAACCCGCAGTCGCTTCACCGGATCGCTGCGTCAGCGGCTGGTTGCCGGCGGCGTCGCCGGCCGCGTTGCACCCATTCCGCCTGCGCCCGAGCCAGTGGTGACGCGCGGCGGGTTGTAGGGTTCGAACGCCTGCGCCTCCTTCAACTGGTCCTTGGTGGCGGCGAGCTTGAGCTGGTCGGCTTCGCCGTTTGTGCCCTTGACGATCTCGAAGGCTTGCGGCGGGATCGCCACGCTCTTCGAGCCGACGCCGAGGAAGCCGCCGACGCTGACGATATAGGCTTCGATCTTGCCGTCCTTGTCGAACAGCATGTCGCTCACGTCGCCGATCTTGGCGTTATCGGCGCCGACCACGTTGGTGCCCTTGAATTTGGACGCCAGCAACTGGTCCGGCTGTTGCGTCGACACGAATGTCGTCGCGCCTGCCGATGCAGCCGGAGACGATGCGGATGTCGACGGCGATGGTGTTGACGGCGTCGACGGGGATGTCGCCGAAGGCGAGGGGGAACTCGTATCCGGCGTCGAGGGCGCCTGCGCCAATGCTGTCGACAGCATCAGACTTGCAATGGCTGTCCCGAGTACGATTTTTTTCATGGTTCCTCCTTGCGAACAAAAGAAATAGCCGCGGGCGAAATGCACATTCCGTCCGTCTGGCAGGTCAACGCCCGGCGCAAGGTGACGTTCCGGTCTTTCTTGCCGGGATTTTGTCGCGGCAACGTGACCTGTTTGGATCTGTTCTTCGGGATCTGTTTTTTGGATCGCACCGATCGGCAACCAATCCTTAAGATGAAGCAGGCTTAATGAGGAGTTAAGGCGATGCGGCGGGCGAAGGGTCCGCCGCTCGCTGTCGCCTCTCCGTCACGGCCCGCAATTCGATGAAATCGACCGCATTTCCATTCGTTGCCGCCGGTTGCCCGCCGGTCGATCCGTCGGCGGCGGGTGATTCGGGGCAGGTCGGCGCCGGCGGCGCCGGGCCGCATATTCCGGTCCTCGGCGGGCGGATCGCGGAATTCCTCAATGTGCGCGAGGGCGGCATTTATATCGACGGCACCTTCGGCGCCGGCGGCTACAGCCGCGCGATCCTCGACGCTGCCGATTGCCGGGTCATCGCCGTCGACCGCGATCAAAGCGCGGTGGCGCGCGGCATGGCGCTGGTGGAGCAATCCGCCGGCCGCCTGACGGTGATCGAGGAGCGTTTCTCCGCGCTCGACCAGGTGGCGCGCGACTGCGGCGCCGAAGCGGTGGACGGAGTCGTTCTCGACATCGGCGTATCCTCCATGCAGCTCGACGAGGCGGGGCGCGGTTTCTCGTTCCGTCACGACGGTCCTCTCGACATGCGCATGGGATCGGACGGGCCGAGCGCGGCGGATCTCGTGGCGGTGGCTTCGGCGCGCGATCTGGCGGCGATCATCGCGACGCTGGGCGAGGAGAAATTCGCCCGGCCGATCGCGCGGGCGATCGTCGAGGCGCGCGCGGCGGCGCCGATCCGCACCACCGCGGCGCTGTCCGACATCATCGCCGGCGTCGTGCATGCGCGTTTCGGCGAAATCCATCCGGCGACCCGCACTTTCCAGGCGCTGCGCATCTTCATCAACGAGGAGCTGCAGGAACTGGCGCAAGCGCTGTCGGCGGCCGAGCGCATTCTGCGGCCGCAGGGGCGCCTCGTCGTCGTGTCGTTCCATTCGCTGGAAGACCGGATCGTCAAGACCTTCATCAACGAGCGCAGCCGCAGCGGCGGCGGTTCGCGGCACCGGCCGGAAATGCAGGCAGCCCCGCCGAGCTTTGTCGCGGTGACCGGGCGTCCGGTCGTCGCCGATGCCGGCGAGGTGGCGCGCAATCCGCGCGCCCGCTCCGCCAAACTGCGGGCGGCCGAGCGCACCGCCGCGCCGCCGCGTGCCGGCGATCATGAGAGCCTGCTGCCGTCGCTTGCAGAGGTGATGCGCGGATGAGCATGCGGATTCTCAATGCGTTGATCATCGGCGTACTCGTGCTGGCGGCGTCCTATGTCTACAAGATCAAGTTTGAATCGACGCAGCGCGTCGAGCGGGCGGCGAAGCTGCGCACCGAGATCCGCCGCGAGCAGGACACCATCGCGGTGCTGCGCGCCAAGCTCGCGCAGCTCGAAGCGCCCGGCCGCGTCCAGGCTCTGGCGCAGCGTCACCTGCCGCTGCAGCCGCTGACGCCGCAGCAGTTCCGCTCCTTCGATCACTTGCCGGAGCGCCCGCCGGAGACGGTGGCGCCGCTGCCGGACCGGATCGGCGATCTGATCGATGAAGGCATCGGCCGCGTCCCGGTCACCAGTCCGATGGGAGGCCGGTAGCCGATGCTCGCCCGCAATCCCGAAACCCGCTACCAGCGCTGGCAGCGCTTCGTGCGTGGCCTGGTCTATGGCCGCGACGTCAACCGCGAGGTGAAGGCCAAGGCGCGCATCGGGCTCGCCATCCTCGCCTTTGCCACCGTCTATCTGGTGATCGCCGGCCGGCTGGTGCTGTTCGCGCTGGTTCACGACGAGCACAGCGCCCGCCGCGGCTCGGGTCAGGACGCGGTGGCGACGGCGCGTCCCGATATCCTCGACCGGCGGGGCAAGATTCTGGCGACCGACATCAAGGGGCCGTCGCTTTACGGCGAGCCGCGCAAGATCATCGACGTCGACGAGGCGGTGGAATTGCTCACCGCCGTTCTGCCCGATCTCGATGCCAACGAAGTCCGCGAACGTTTGTCGTCGAAGCGCGGTTTCGTCTGGCTCAAGCGCGAGATTACGCCGCAGCAGCAGCGCGACATCCATCGTCTCGGCATTCCCGGCATCGGCTTTCTGACCGAGAACCGGCGGATCTATCCGAACGGCCCGGTGGTTTCGCACGCGCTGGGCTTCGTCAACATCGACAACCAGGGCATTGCCGGCATCGAGAAATGGATCGACACGCGCGGGCTTGCCGATTTGCATCTCGCCGGCTTCGCCACCGACCGGCTGCAGAAGCCGGTGGAGATGTCGATCGACCTGCGCGTTCAGCATGCGATGCGCGAGGAACTCGTGGCGGCCCGGGAGAAGTTCAAGGCGAAGGCGGCCGCCGGCATCGTCTCCGACGTGCGCACCGGCGAGATTGTCGCCATGGTGTCGGAGCCGGATTTCGACCCGAACAATCCGAAGGAAGCCAACGACCCGACCCGCATCAACCGGCTGACCACCGGCGTGTTCGAGATGGGCTCGACATTCAAGGCGCTGACGCTCGCGATGGCGCTCGATTCCGGCAAGGCGGGGCTGAACACCACCTATGATGCGCGAACCTCGCTGCGCTACGGCCGGTTCAACATCAACGACACCCACCCGCTGCATCGCTTCATCACCCTGTCGGAGGTGTTCACCTATTCGTCGAATATCGGCGCCGCGCGCGTGGCGCTGTCGATGGGCGTCGATGCGCACAAGGCGTTCCTGAAGAAGCTGGGCCAGCTCGACCGGCTGCGTACCGAACTGCCGGAGAGCGCCGAGCCGATCGTTCCCAAGCGCTGGGGGGAGCTCAACACCATCACCATCGCCTTCGGCCACGGCCTGTCGGTGGCGCCGCTGCAGGCGGTGATGGGCATCAACGCGGTGGTCAACGGCGGCTACCTGGTTCCGCCGACCTTCATCAAGCGGTCGCAGGACGAGGCGATGAAACTCGCCACCAAGGTGGTGAGCACGGCGACCAGCGACCGCATGCGCTATCTGATGCGGCTCAATGCGGAGAAGGGAACCGCCAGAAAGGCCGATGTTCCCGGCTATTATATCGGCGGCAAGACCGGAACCGCGGAAAAGGTGGTCAACGGGCGCTATTCGAAGAAGCAGGTGCTCAACAGCTTCACGGCCATCCTGCCGGCCGACGATCCGCGCTATCTTGTCCTGATCATGCTCGACGAACCGCAACCGCTGCCCGAGACGCACGGCTTCATCACCTCCGGCTGGAACGCCGTGCCGGCGGGTGGCAAGGTGATCGAACGGATCGCACCGTTGCTCGGCGTCGCGCCGCGCTTCGATCTGCCGCCGGCCGATCAGCTGATTCTCGGGCTCACCTCAAGCATCAAGGCGAACCGGTGAAGCTCAGCGATCTGCTGCGGACGCCCGATACCGCCAGCGGAGAGATCGAGGTCACGGGCCTCACCGCCGACAGCCGCAAGGTGAAGCCGGGCTTTCTCTTCGTCGCGATCCCCGGCAACAAGGCCGATGGCCTGCAATTCGTCGGCAGGGCGGTTGCCGCCGGTGCCGTCGCGGTGCTGGCGGGCGAGCGACCGCCCGGGTTGCCGCCGGGAGTGGTCTTCGTCGCCAGCGATCATGTGCGCCGCGATCTGGCGCTGGCGGCGGCGCGCTTCTATCCGCGCCAGCCGGCGACGGTCGCCGCGGTCACCGGCACCAGCGGCAAGACCTCGGTGGCGGCGTTCACGCGGCAGATCTGGACGCGGCTCGGTCATCCGGCAGCCAGCGTCGGCACCGTCGGCGTCGTCTCGCCGCAAGGCGAGGTCTACGGCTCGCTGACGACGCCCGATCCGGTGGATCTGCATCGCACGCTGGACGCGCTGGCAGGAGAGGGCGTCACGCATCTGGCGCTCGAAGCCTCGTCGCACGGTCTCGACCAGTATCGCCTCGACGGCGTGCGGGTGGCCGCCGGCGCTTTCACCAATCTGTCGCGCGACCATCTCGACTATCACCCGACGCTCGAAGCCTATCTCGCTGCCAAGCTGCGGCTGTTCACCGATCTGGTGCGGCCGGACGGAGCGGCGGTGATTGCCGCCGATCACGAGGAAACGGTGCAGGTCGTGGCCGCGGCGGCGCGGCGTGGCCTGCGGGTGCTGACGGTCGGCAGCGTCGGCGAGGCGATCCGCCTGCGTGATGTTGCGGTCGATGGCTTCGCCCAGCGGCTGGCGCTGACTTGTGCGGGGCGCGACGTCAGCGTGCGGCTGCCGCTGGTCGGCGCGTTTCAGGTCGAGAATGCGCTGGTCGCAGCCGGCCTTGCCATCGCGACCGGCGGCGATCCGGCAGCGGTGCTGGCCGCGCTCGAACATCTGCAAGGCGCAAAGGGACGCCTCGAACTGGTCGGTGCACCAAACGGTGCGCCCATCTTCATCGATTACGCACACAAGCCGGATGCGCTGGCCAAGGCGCTGGCGGCGCTGCGGCCCTATGCGAGCGGCCGGTTGACCGTCGTCTTCGGGGCGGGCGGCGACCGCGATGCCGGCAAACGGCCGATCATGGGTGCGATTGCGGCCGCGCAGGCCGACCGGGTGATCGTCACCGACGACAATCCGCGCAGCGAGGAGCCGGCGGCGATCCGCGCCGCGATCCTCGCCGCCGCGCCGGGCGCGGTGGAAATCGGCGACCGGGCCGAAGCGATCCGGCGGGCCATCGGCTCCCTTGCCGCTGGCGATGTATTGCTGATTGCCGGAAAAGGTCATGAAACCGGCCAGATCGTCGGCGATCGGACTGTGCCGTTCAGCGACCACGAGGCGGTCGCCGCGGCGCTGAAGGGGGCGTCGGGATGAATCCCGCAGAAGAACCGAAACCGTTGTGGACCGTCGAGACGATGGCGGCGGCGATGCGCGCCGGGCGTCAGGGCGCGCTGCCGGCCAGCGTGCACGGCATTTCCATTGATACCCGCAGCATCGTGCCGGGCGAGGCGTTCTTCGCCATCAAGGGCGACAGCCGTGACGGGCACGATTTCGTCGATGCGGCGCTGGCCTCTGACGGCATCGCCGTCATCGCCCGCGACCGTCACGCGCAGTTCGCGGCCGATGCGCCGCTGCTGCTGGTCGACGATGTGCTCGACGGCCTGCGCGATCTGGGGCGGGCGGCGCGCGCGCGCAGCCAGGCGCGCATCGTCGCGGTCACCGGCTCGGTCGGCAAGACCGGCACCAAGGAAGCGCTGCGGCTTGCCCTGTCCGCCGATGGCGAAACGCATGCCTCCGTCGCCTCCTACAACAATCACTGGGGCGTGCCGCTGACGCTGGCGCGGTTTCCGGCGGGCGCGAAATACGGCGTGTTCGAGATCGGCATGAACCATGCCGGCGAGATCACGCCGCTGACGCAGATGGTGCGGCCGCATGTGGCGATCGTCACCACGATCGAGCCGGTGCATCTGGAATATTTCGGCTCGCTCGAGGCGATTGCCGATGCCAAGGCAGAGATTTTCACCGGTCTGGAGCCGGGCGGCGCCGCGGTGCTCAATCGCGACAATGCGCAGTTCGAGCGGCTGGCCGCCGCCGCGGTCGCGGCCGGCGTCGGGCGCATCGTCTCGTTCGGCGAACATCCGTCGGCGGACGTCCACGCCCGCCGGATCCACCTGCATCCCGACGGCAGCGTCGTCGATGCGGTGATCCTCGGCGAGGAGATCACCTACAAGCTGGGCGCGCCGGGGCGGCATCAGGCCACCAATTCGCTGGCGGTGCTGGCGGCGGTGGTGCTCAGTGGCGCCGATCTGGCGCTGGCCGCTCTGGCGCTGGCGCAACTCCAGCCGCCGGTCGGACGCGGCGCCCGCCTGTCGCTGGAGATGCCGGGGGGCGGTTCCGCCCTGCTGATCGACGAGAGCTACAATGCCAATCCGGCCTCGATGCGGGCGGCGATCGCGCTGCTCGCGCAGGCGTCGGTGGGGCTGCGCGGCCGCCGTATCGCAGTGCTCGGCGACATGCTCGAACTCGGCCCGCAAAGCCCGGCGCTGCATGCCGGCCTTGCCGCGGCGCTGGTCGAGGCGAATATCGATCTGGTGTTCTGCGCCGGACCGCTGATGCGGGCGCTGTTCGAGACGCTTCCCTCGATACGGCAGGGCGGCTATGCCGAAACTTCCGCCGGGCTCGAATCGGTTCTGGTGAGCACCTTGCGCGCTGGTGACGTGGTGATGATCAAGGGCTCGCTCGGTTCGAAGATGGGGCCGGTGGTCAAGGCGCTGACGCGGGCATTTCCGGTTTCGGCGGCCGCCGAAGACGCGCCGGCATAGGTATAGATCCGATGTTCTACTGGCTGACGGAACTGTCCGACAAAGTCTCCTTCTTCAACGTCTTCCGCTACATCACCTTCCGCACCGGCGGCGCCATCGTCACCGCGCTGGTGTTCGTTTTTCTGTTCGGCGGACCGCTGATCAAGCTGCTACGCATCAAGCAGGGTAAGGGCCAGCCGATCCGCGAGGACGGGC
This sequence comes from Pseudolabrys sp., assembly GCA_035556795.1. Taxonomy (GTDB): domain Bacteria; phylum Pseudomonadota; class Alphaproteobacteria; order Rhizobiales; family Xanthobacteraceae; genus Pseudolabrys. Next base: position 28,366 of record DATMEV010000075.1, read on the forward strand.
CGCGCTCGCATCTGGTCAGCAAGAAAGGCACGCCGACGATGGGCGGTCTGATGATCCTGATGGGTCTCGTCGTCTCGACGCTGCTGTGGGCCAATCCGCACAATCCCTATGTCTGGATCGTGCTCGGCGTGACGCTGAGCTACGGCATGATCGGTTTCTACGACGACTATCTGAAGGTCACCAAGCAGAGCCATGCCGGCTTTTCCGGCCGCTCGCGGCTGGCGATCGAGATCGGTATCGCGATCGTCGCCTGCATCGCGCTCACCCAGCTTGGCCGGCCGCCGATCTCCACGTCGCTGGTGTTTCCGTTCTTCAAGGACCTGGTGTTCAATCTCGGCTGGATGTTCGTCGTGCTCGGCGCTTTCGTCATCGCCGGCGCCGGCAATTCGGTCAATCTCACCGACGGCCTCGACGGCCTCGCCATCGTACCGGTGATGATCGCCTCGGCGAGCTTCGGCCTCGTCGCCTATCTCGCCGGCAATGCGGTGTTCGCCGATTATCTGCAGATCCACTATGTCGCCGGCACCGGCGAACTGGCGGTGCTGTGCGGAGCGGTGATCGGCGCCGGCCTCGGCTTTCTCTGGTTCAACGCGCCGCCGGCGTCGATCTTCATGGGCGACACCGGCTCGCTGGCGCTGGGCGGCATGCTCGGCACCATCGCGGTGGCGACCAAGCACGAGATTGTGCTGGCGGTGGTCGGCGGCCTGTTCGTCATCGAGGCGATCTCGGTGATCGTGCAGGTCGTCTCGTTCAAGCTGACCGGCAAGCGCGTGTTCAAGATGGCGCCGATCCATCATCACTTCGAGCAGCTCGGCTGGACGGAGCCGCAGATCGTCATCCGCTTCTGGATCATCTCGGTGGTGCTGGCGCTCGCCGGGCTTGCCTCGCTGAAGTTGCGGTGAACAATTCAGGTTGTGTCGCTGCCGCTCTCCGGCCGATGAACCCGGGATGCGCGGCGACGGGGGTGCTGCGAGATGATTCCGATCACGATATTCGACGGCGCGCGGGTTGCCGTCTTCGGCCTCGGCGGTTCGGGTCTCGCCACCTGCATCGCGCTCGAAGCCGGCGGCGCGCATGTCATCGCCTTCGACGATGATGCCGGGAAGATCGCCAAGGCGCAGGCGGACGGCTTCGACGTGCGCGACCTGCGCACGCTCGACTGGCCGCGGATCGCCGCGCTGGTGCTGTCGCCCGGCGTGCCGCTGACGCATCCGCAGCCGCACTGGTCGGCGCTGCTGGCGCAGGCCGCCGGCGTGCCGGTGATCGGCGATATCGAACTGTTCGCGCGCGAACGCGCGCTCTACGGGCCCGGCGTGCCGCTGGTGGCGATCACCGGCACCAACGGCAAGTCGACGACCACGGCGCTGATCGCGCATCTGTTGCGCGAGGCCGGCATGGATGTGCAGATGGGCGGCAATATCGGCACGCCGATCCTGGCGCTCGATCCGTTCGCCGACAATCAGGCATTCGTCGTCGAGTGCTCCTCCTATCAGATCGATCTGGCGCCATCGCTGGCACCGACCGTCGGCGTATTGATCAACCTGTCGGAAGACCATCTCGATCGCCACGGCTCGATGGAGCATTACGCGGAGGTCAAGCAGCGGCTGATCGCCGGGGTGACGGAGGATGGCGCCGCGATCGTCGGCGTCGACGACGAGTGGTGCCGGGAGATCGCCGACAATGCCGAACGGTTCGGCAAGACCGTGATCCGCATTTCCGCCGGGCATCCGCTCGCCGACGGCATCTATGCGCAAAGCGCTCCGCAAAGCGCTCCACATGGTACTCCACATGGCACGCAGATCCTGCGCGCGCGCGGCGGCATCGCCACGCCGCTTGCCGATCTGGGCGGCATCGGTTCGCTGCGCGGCATGCATAATGCGCAGAATGCGGCCTGCGCGATCGCCGCAACGCTGGCGCTCGGCCTGCGGATGGATGTCATCCAGCGCGGCCTTGCGTCGTTTCCCGGCCTGGCGCATCGCATGGAAGAAGTGGCGCGGCGCGGCGACGTGCTGTTCGTCAACGATTCGAAAGCGACCAATGCCGACAGCGCGGCGCGGGCGCTTGCCTGTTTCGACGACATCTTCTGGATCGCCGGCGGCAAGCCGAAGACCGGCGGCATCGCCGGCCTGACGGAATTCTTCCCGCGCATCCGCAAAGCCTATCTGATCGGCGAGGCGGCAGCCGATTTCGCCGGGACGCTGGCCGGCAAGGCGCCGGCCGAGATCGTCGGCACGCTCGATGCCGCGACGCGGATGGCGGCGCGCGATGCGGCCGCATCCGGCGCGCCGCAACCGGTGGTGCTGCTGTCGCCGGCCTGCGCCTCCTTCGATCAGTTTCCGAATTTCGAGGTGCGCGGCGAGCGTTTCAAGGAACTCGTCGCGGCGCTGCCGTAGACACGGGGGAAGACGCGTAGAGGCAGAATTGCTGCCCCGGCATCGCTTGTTAAGCAGTTGGCAACCATAGCAGGTCAGGACTAGAGCGTTTTCCGGCGAAGTGGGGACCGGTTCGCCGCGGAAAACGCGACCGGATAAGGACGCGGGGGCGCGGCGCGGCTTCATGCCGCCGGATCGTGCTCCCGGACGGGGACCCCCTATGGTTTCGCGCGCGGAACGAACGGCTTTCGGCGAATGGTGGTGGACGGTCGACCGGTTGTCGCTCGTCGCCTGCGGCGCCCTGATGCTGACCGGCATCGTCATGTCGCTGGCGGCCAGTCCGCCGGTGGCGGCGCGGCTCGGGCTCGACCCGTTTCATTTCGTCAACCGGCAGATCGTCTTCACCATTCCCGCCGCGGCGGTGATGGTCGCCGTCTCTTTCCTGACGCCGCATCAGGTCCGGCGGCTGGCGCTGATCGTCTTTGCCGTCAGTCTGGTGATGGTGGCGCTGACGCCGTATCTCGCCGCCGAAATCAAGGGCGCGCGCCGCTGGCTCGTTGTGTTCGGCGTTTCGGTGCAGCCGTCGGAATTCCTCAAACCGTCTTTCATCATCATCATCGCCTGGCTGTTCGGAGAATCGGCACGGCGTCCGGAAATGCCGTCGACGATGTTCGCCTTTCTCACCCTGGTGCTGGTGATGGCGCTGCTGGTGATGCAGCCCGACTTCGGCCAGACGATGCTGGTGGCGCTGGTCTGGTGCGCGCTGTTCTTCCTCGCCGGCATGCGGATCGTCTGGGTGTTCGGGCTGGCCGCGGCCGGCGCCGCCGGCCTGCTGGTTGCCTATTCGGCCATTCCGCACGTTGCTTCGCGCATCAAGCGCTTCATGGATCCGGCGTCCGGCGACACCTTCAATATCGACATCGCCACCGAATCCTTCCTGCAGGGCGGGTGGCTCGGCCGTGGTCCCGGCGAAGGCACCGTCAAGCGCATGCTGCCGGAAAGCCATACCGACTTCGTTTTTGCGGTCACCGCCGAGGAGTTCGGCATCGTCTTCTGTCTGGTGCTGGTGTCGCTGTTCTGCTTCGTCGTCGTGCGTTCGCTGCTGCGGGCGATGCGGCAGGACGATCCGTTCCTGCGCTTTGCCGCCGCCGGTCTGACGATGCAGTTCGGCCTGCAGTCGGCGATCAACATGGCGGTTAACCTGCATCTGATGCCGGCCAAGGGCATGACCCTGCCGTTCGTTTCCTATGGCGGCTCGTCGCTGATCGCGATGGCCTACGGGATGGGCATGCTGTTTGCGCTGACTCGCGAGCGGCCGCGGGCGGCGATGCTGCCGCAGCAACTCGCCGGCATGGGAAATTCGTAGGTGGGCATCGGCTGGATGGTCATCTGATGGATACGCAGACCCGAGAGCCGTTGGCGCTGCTTGTCGCGGGCGGCACCGGCGGTCACCTGTTTCCGGCAGAGGCGCTGGCGCTGACGCTGGCCAAGCGCGGCGTTGCCGTTGCGCTGGCGACCGACCGGCGGGCGGCGCACTATCAGTTTTCCGCCCAGAGCGTGCATGTCATTCCGAGCGCCACGTTGCGCGGGCGCAATCCGCTGGCACTGGCGCGGACCTTCGGCACTCTGGGCATCGGCACGATCAAGGCGTGGTTGATGATCGGCAAGCTCAGGCCGGATGTCGTCGTCGGTTTCGGCGGCTATCCGACGGTGCCGCCGCTCTATGCCGCGACCCTGCGCGGCGTGCCGACGGTGCTGCACGAGCAGAACAGCGTGATGGGCCGCGCCAACCGTTTCCTGGCGCCGCGGGTGAGCGCCATCGCCACCGGGTTCGGCGAGGTCGCCAAGATGAAGCCGGCATGGCGCGAGAAGGCGACCTTCACCGGCAATCCGCTGCGGCCGGCGGTGCTTGCTGCGGCCGGCAAGCCGTTCATCGGTCCCGGCGATGCCGGCATGGTGCGGCTTGTCGTGTTCGGCGGCAGCCAGGGCGCGCAGGTGATGAGCCGGGTCGTTCCGGCGGCAATTGCCCGTTTCGACTCGGCGGTCCGTGCCCGGCTGGCGGTGACCCAGCAGGCGCGCCCGGAAGATGTCGAGACGGTGCGCGTGTTCTATGCGCGCCTCGGCGTCATCGCCGAGGTGGCGCCGTTCTTCAACGATCTGCCGGCGCGCATCGCGCAGGCCCACCTCGTCGTCTCGCGCTCGGGCGCCAGCACCGTCGCGGAAATGGCGGCGATCGGCCGGCCGGCGATCTTCGTGCCGTTGCCGCATGCGCTCGATCAGGACCAACTCGCCAATGCCGGGGTGCTGGAGCGCCTCGGCGGCGCGATTCGCATCAACCAGTTGGATTTCACGCCCGAGCGGCTCGCGGCGGAGATCGGCGCGCTGATCGAGGCGCCGGAACGGCTTGCGACGATGGCGGCCGCGGCGAAATCGGCCGGTGCGGTTGACGCCGCCGGGCGATTGGCGGATTTGGTGCTGCGCGTCGTCCGCCGCTGACGGCCGGACGCCGGTTAAGAGGAACATTCAGATGAAACTGCCGCGCGATATCGGACCGGTGCATTTCGTCGGCATCGGCGGGATCGGCATGAGCGGCATCGCCGAGGTGCTCGCCAATCTCGATTATACGGTGACCGGTTCCGACGTCGCCGACAGCGCCAATGTCAAGCGGCTGCGCGACAAGGGTATCGCCGTCGCGGTCGGACACCGGGCAGAGAATATCGACGGCGCCGACGTGCTCGTCGTGTCGTCGGCGATCCGTCCCGACAATCCGGAACTCGTCGCCGCGCGTGCCAGGCGGCTGCCGGTGGTGCGCCGGGCCGAGATGCTTGCCGAGCTGATGCGGCTCAAGCGTTGCGTGGCGATCGCCGGCACGCATGGCAAGACCACGACGACGTCGATGGTGGCGGCGCTGCTCGATGGTGGCAATCTCGATCCGACCGTGATCAACGGCGGCATCATCAACGCCTATGGCACCAATGCGCGGCTCGGTGGCGGCGACTATATGGTGGTCGAGGCCGACGAATCCGACGGCACTTTTCTCAAGCTGCCGGCCGACATCGCCATCGTCACCAATGTCGATGCCGAGCACCTGGATCATTTCAAGACCTTTCAGGCGGTGCAGGACGCCTTCGTCGCCTTCGTCGAGAACGTGCCCTTCTATGGCTTCGCGGTGATGTGCACCGATCATCCGATCGTGCAGCGCATCGTCGGCCGCGTCACCGACCGCCGGGTTATCACCTATGGCGAGAACCCGCAGGCCGATGTCCGTCTCGTCGATCTGAAGAATGCCGGCGGGGTGTCGACGTTCACCGTGGCGTTCCGCGATCGCGACGGCAGGACGCTGCATACGATCGGCGATCTCAAATTGCCGATGCCGGGCCGTCACAATGCGCTCAACGCCACCGCCGCGGTGGCGGTCGCCCACGAACTGGGTATATCCGACGACGTCATCCGCGCGGCGCTCCACCGTTTCGGCGGCGTCAAGCGCCGCTTCACCCGCGTCGGCGAGTGGAACGGTGTCACCATCATCGACGATTACGGCCATCACCCGGTGGAGATCGCGGCGGTGCTGAAGGCGGCGCGCGAATCGACCGCCGGGCAGGTGATCGCCGTGGTGCAGCCGCACCGCTATACGCGGTTGCAGTCGCTGTTCGAGGCGTTCTCGACCTGCTTCAACGATGCCGACGTGGTGATCGTCGCCGATGTCTATCCCGCCGGCGAGGCGCCGATCGCGGGGGTCGACCGCGATCATCTCGTCGCGGCGCTGCGCGCGCGCGGCCACAAGCAGGTGATCGCCCTCGACGGGCCGGACAAACTCGAGGGTCTCGTCCGCGGGCTGGCGAAGCCGGGCGACTATGTCGTGCTGCTCGGCGCCGGCAACATCACCCAGTGGGCCTATGCGCTGCCCGGCGAACTGGCCGCCTCATGAGCACCTGCCTCGCCATCCGCCATGTTGCGTTCGAGGATGCCGGATTACTGTCGGGCCTGCTTGCGGAGCGTGGATTTTCCTTGCGCTATATCGAGGCCGGCGTCGATCGGCTCGATCCCGCGGCGGTCGTCGCGGCCGATCTGCTGGTCATCCTGGGCGGTCCGATCGGCGTCTATGAGGTCGAGCAGTATCCGTTCCTGCGGGACGAGCTTGCGGCGATCTGCGCGCGCCTCGATGAGCGCAAGGCGACGCTCGGTATCTGTCTTGGCGCGCAACTGATCGCCAGGGCGCTCGGCGCCGACGTCGCGCCGGGACCGCGGAAGGAGATCGGCTGGGCGCCGGTGACATTGAGCGAAGCAGGGCGGAAATCCGTGCTGAACGCGCTGGCGGACGTGCCCGTTTTGCATTGGCATGGCGACAACGCCGCGCTTGCGGCCGGCGCGGTCACGCTCGCCTCGACGGCGGCCTGTCCGCATCAGGCTTTTGCTGTCGGCAAAACCATTCTTGCTTTGCAGTTCCACATCGAGGCCGATCCCGCGCGGATCGAACAATGGCTTGTCGGGCACACGGTCGAGCTTGGCAAGGCGGGTGTCGACCCGCGGACGATCCGGCAGCAAGCCGCCACGTTCGGCGCGCGCACCGCGTCGGCCGGACGCGAGGTGCTTTCCGCGTGGCTCACACAGGCAGGTGTCGCGTCATGAGCTTCGCCGATATCACGCCCGACCTGCGCGCGCTGATGCCCGATCTGCGCGGCCGGCTGATCGCCGCGCAGCCGCTCGGCGAACTGACCTGGTTCCGGGTCGGCGGACCGGCGCAGATCTTTTTCATGCCGGAGAGCGAGGACGACCTCGCCTATTTCCTGCGCCGCCTGCCGGCGGAGATTCCGGTGATGGCGATGGGCGCCGGCTCCAACCTGATCGTCCGCGACAAGGGCGTGCCGGGCGTGGTGATCCGGCTCGGCCGCGGCTTCAACGACATCCGCGTCGAGGGCGAGCGGGTGATCGCCGGCGCCGGCGTGCCGGACGTCAAGGTGGCGCGCGCCGCGCAGGATGCCGGGCTGGCCGGGCTCGCCTTCTATCGCGGCATTCCCGGTTCGATCGGCGGGGCGCTGCGGATGAATGCCGGCGCCTATGGCCGCGAGACCAGGGATGCGCTGGTCGAAGCGCGCGCCGTCGACCGCGCCGGCACGGTGCACGTATTGTCGAACGCCGACATGGGCTTCACCTATCGGCACTCCGGCGTGCCGGAGGATTTCATCTTCACCCGGGCGGTCTATGCCGGGACGCCGGGCGAGCGCGCCGCCATCGCCGCCGAGATGGAGACGATCACCAGCTCGCGCGAGACGACGCAGCCGGTGAAGAGCCGCACCGGCGGCTCCACCTTCAAGAATCCGCCGGGCGGCAAGGCCTGGCAGCTCATCGACGCCGCCGGCTGTCGCGGGCTTGTCGTCGGCGACGCGCAGGTCTCCGAGCTGCACTGCAACTTCCTGATCAACCGCGGCGGCGCGACCGCCGGCGATATCGAGACGCTGGGCGAGACGGTGCGCGCGCGGGTGAAGGAGACGTCCGGCGTCGTGCTCGACTGGGAGATCAAGCGCGTCGGCGTCGCCTAGAGCCTGCCGGTCTATCCCGGCGGCGCCATCACCTTCAGCAGGTCGAGCAGCGGCGCCGGCGATATCCGGAACACGCCGTCGAACGGATGCTCCTGCAACGCGATCAGTCCGAGCGCGACGACCGCGGCGGTCGAGAACACCACCAGCGCGGTGACATGCGCGCGCGGCCGTTCGAGATCCATGACGCCGATGGCGATCTGCGTGATCAAGCCGAGCGCCAGCACGGTGATCCATTTCAGCGTATTGGTTCTGTCGGAGGCGAGCGTCAGCCGCTCCGAGCGGGCGGTGCCGGCGCGCACCGTTGCCTGCAGCAGCGCCAGATGCACGGCTTCGCCCGATCCCTGGGCGATGGCGGGGTCGCTGATCTCGCGCAGCAGTTGGTCGTAGATGGCGCTGGTTTCCGGCGCGCTTGTCTGCCGTGCCATCGCCGGCCATTCCTGCGTCGCGGTGCTTTCGACATAGCGGCGCAGGAGCGCGCGGATCGCCTGCATGTCGGATTTGGACGCGATGCTCAGCGTGTAGATGTTGCGCAATTCGCTGACCTCGGTCTGCACCGCGCGCACCGCCTGCTTGTTGCGCTCGCCGATATCGCTGGCGAGGAAGCCGGTCAGCAGCGCGAACAGGACGGCAACGGTGGTGTCGAGGCCGGTGATGCCGGCGCTGCCGGCGATATGGCGGCGCAACGGCGAATGAAAGACCACCCAGAACAGCAGTAATCCGCTGCCGACATAGAGCAGCGACAGCAGGATGAAGACGGTCGGCGAGGCGAGCTCGAACCAGTGAGACATCGGGAGCCTTCTTTATCGTTGCAGGGATCGTTGCAGGGATTGTTGCAAGGCCGGTTGCTGGTTGAACAGGCTGGCGAGCCCGGCCGGACGCGCAGCCCGATCGGACAGACGGCGTCGCGCGCGGACACGGATACAAACGTTCTCCGGTACGAACATTCTCCGGGACAAATGTCGGCACACAGATCGGCTGCATCGCAGCGTAAATCGCAAGGCAAATCGCAGACAAATCACGCGACATTTCCCGCGACAGACTCTAGGACGCATCCCGCAAATCAGCGATGTTAGCGACTGATTCGGAGATCGCCATGATAGGTCGCAAACCCGGTCCGAAGAACATCGCCGTGCTCAACGGCGGCTGGTCGGCCGAGCGGGAGGTGTCGCTGCGCTCGGGCAAGGCCTGCGCCGATGCGCTCGAGCGTCTCGGCCATCGCGTCACCCGGATCGATGTCGGTCGCGACATTGCCAATGTGCTGACCTTGCTCAAGCCGGACGTGGCGCTGAACGTCCTGCACGGGCGGCCCGGCGAGGACGGGACGCTGCAGGGCCTGCTTGAAATCCTCGGCATTCCCTACAGTCATTCCGGCGTGGCCGCTTCTGCGGTGGCGATGCAGAAGGACATGGCGAAGTCGCTGCTCAAGGCCGGCGACGTGCCGGTGCCGGGCGGCGGCGTGTTCGACCGGCGCGATGTCGCCCGCGCCCATGTCCTGCCGCCGCCTTATGTCATCAAGCCGATCGCCGAAGGTTCGAGCGTCGGCGTGTTCATCGTGCAGAAGGATCACGCGCATCCGCCGCAGGAACTGACCCGCGAGGACTGGGCCTATGGCGAGCGGGTGATGGTCGAGCCGTTCATTCCGGGCAAGGAGCTCACCTGCGCGGTGGTCCGCGAGGAACCGCTCGGCGTCATCGAGATCGTTCCGGCGGTGCGTTTCTATGACTATGAGGCAAAATACGCACCCGGCGGATCAAAACACATTCTGCCCGCGCCCATTTTACCATTTGTTTACCAAGAGGTCAGAAGACTAGCGCTCGCGGCCCATCGAGCGCTGGGCTGCCGTGGGGTGACACGCGCTGACTTTCGCTACGACGACACGATCGAGGGGACGGCAGGCCTGTACTGCCTCGAAGTGAACACCCAACCCGGCATGACCGAGACATCGCTCGTGCCGGAGCTCGCAGCCCACGCGGGCATAACGTTTGAAGAGCTGGTTGGATGGATGGTCGAGGACGCCTCGCTCAACCGCTGAAACGGGCCGACGACGCCGAAGGGCGCCTGATGCGCGCCGTGCGCGCGCGTCTGCGCTCGACCCGGTTCGGGCGCCAGGTCTACGCGGCGGGCGCCGGCCTTGCGGAGCGGCGGCCCTGCCGCGGCTGCGGCGTGCTTGCGGTGGCGCTGCTGCTGGCCGGCACCGGCATCTATGGCGCCGTCAAGGGTGACCATATCGAGACGCTCGCCGGGCAGTGGCATCAGTTCTGCGATGCCGGAGCAAGCGCCATCGGCTTCCGGATTTCCGAGATCGCGCTCACCGGCGACCGGCAGCTCAGCCGCAGCGAGGTGTTCGCGGCCGCCGGGCTCACCGAATCCTCATCGCTGCCGTTCTTCGATGTTGCGGCGGCGCGCGAGCGGCTGCTGGCAGTGCCGTGGATCGCCGATGCGACGCTGCGCAAGTTCTATCCGGGCAAGCTCGAGATCGAGATCAAGGAACGCGAGGCGTTCGCGCGCTGGCAGCGCGACGGCAAGGTGTTTGTCATCGCTGCCGACGGTGCCGTGCTCCAGCCTTATGACAGCGTGCGTTTCGACCGGCTGCCGCTGGTGGTCGGGATCGGCGCTGCCAAGCGTGCGCAGGATTTCCTCGCGCTGATCGAACACAATCCGCAGATTGCCCCGGAGATGCGCGCCGCGGTGCTGGTGGCGGAGCGCCGCTGGAACCTCTATCTCAAGAACGGCGTCATCGTGCGTCTGCCGGAAGACGGCGTGGCGCAGGCGCTGGATACGCTCGTCAGACTCGATGCCGAGCGTAACCTGATGTCGCGCGACATCACCGTGGTTGATCTGCGGTTGCCCGACCGCGTCAGCGTCCGCCTGTCGGATGCCGCGGCGCAGGCACGCGCCGATGCGCTCAAGGACAAGAAGAAGCCGCGCAAGGGGGGCGACGCATGAGCGTTCTCCGGTTCGGCCTCACGCCGAAGATGAAGCCGGTCTCGACGCGGCGCACGACCGTCGCGGCGGCGCTCGATATCGGCACCGACAAGGTCGTCTGCCTGATCGCGCGGCTGAAGCCGCAGTCGCCGCAGGAGGTCCTGCGCCGGCGCAGCCATTGCGTGGAGATTCTCGGCTTCGGCCATGTCGCGGCGCGCGGCATGAAATGCGGCGTCATCGCCGATCTCGATGCGGCGGAAACGGCGGTGCGTCAGGCGATCGACATCGCCGAGAAGACCGCCGGCGTCGAGCTTGAATCGGTCGTCGTATCGCTGTCGTCCGGCCGCATCGGCAGCGAGCGCTTCAATTCCACCGTCGATCTCACCGGCGCGGTGACCGACGACGACATCGCCCGCGTGCTGGCGGCGACCAGTCGCCATTCGGCTCGCGACGGCCGGGCCGTGCTGCACTCGATCCCGATGGGGTTTGCCATCGACGCGGCCAGGGGCATCCGCGATCCGCGCGCCATGCTCGGTCGCCGGCTCGGCGTCGACATGCACATGGTCACCGCCGACGTCTCGGCGGCGCGCAACCTGATGCTGATCGTCGAGCGCTGCCATCTCGGCGTCGAGGCGATGGTCGCTTCGCCTTACGTTTCGGCGCTGGCGGTGCTGGCCGACGACGAGGCCGATATCGGCGCTGCCGTCGTCGATCTGGGCGCCGGCACGACCGCCATGGCGGTGTTCTCGGGCGGCCGTTTCGTGCATGCCGACGGCTTCGCCATCGGCGGCTATCACGTCACCATGGACCTGGCGCGCGGCCTCAATGCGCGCGTGTCGGACGCCGAGCGAATCAAGACGTTCTATGGCACTGTCCATGCCGGGGGATCGGACGAGCGCGACATGATCACCGTCCCGCCGATCGGCGAAGACGAGCGTGAGCCGCCGCAATTCGTATCGCGCGCCTCGCTGGTGCGCGTTATCCGCCCGCGCGTCGAAGAAATTCTCGAAATGGTGCGCGACCGTCTCGCCGCGTCGCCGCTCGCGGCGGAGCCGCGCGCGCGCGTGGTGTTGACCGGTGGCGCTAGTCAGCTTGTCGGTCTGCCGGATCTCGCGGCGCGCATCCTCGGGCGCAATGTGCGGATCGGCCGGCCGCTGGGTGTCGCCGGGCTGCGCGAGGCGGCGAAGGGGCCAGCTTTCGCGGTGGCGGCGGGGCTTCTCGTCTATCCGCAAGCCGCTCACCTCGAACACTTCGAACCGCGGCGAACGCGGCAACTGATGACTGGAACGGGCGGCTACATCTCACGGGTCGGACAATGGCTGCGCGAAGGCTTCTGACTCTCCCTGCAACCGAAATGAAAACGTGGCTCGGCGCCGCGACTGAATGAGGCAAACATGACCATCAATCTGCAGATTCCGGACATCCAGGAGCTGAAGCCGCGGATCATCGTGTTCGGCGTCGGTGGCGCTGGCGGCAATGCCGTCAACAACATGATCACCGCCGGGTTGCAGGGTGTCGACTTCGTCGTCGCCAATACCGATGCGCAGGCGCTGAGCTCGTCGAAGGCCGAGCGCGTCGTGCAGATGGGCCTGCAAGTCACCGAGGGGCTGGGCGCCGGCTCGCAGCCGGAAGTCGGCCGCGCCGCCGCCGAAGAGGTGATGGACGAGATTCGCGACCATCTCTCCGGGGTTCACATGGTGTTCGTCACCGCCGGCATGGGCGGCGGCACCGGCACCGGCGCCGCGCCGGTAATCGCACGGGTGGCGAAGGAGCTCGGTATTCTCACCGTCGGCGTCGTCACCAAGCCGTTCCATTTCGAGGGCCAGCGCCGCATGCGCTTCGCCGAGATGGGCATCGCCGAGCTGCACAAGGTCGTCGATACGCTGCTGGTGATCCCGAACCAGAATCTGTTCCGGGTCGCCAACGAGAAGACCACCTTCGCCGACGCCTTCGCGATGGCCGACCAGGTGCTCTATTCGGGCGTCGCCTGCATCACCGACCTGATGGTCAAGGAAGGCCTGATCAATCTCGACTTCGCCGACGTGCGCGCGGTGATGCGCGAGATGGGCAAGGCGATGATGGGCACCGGCGAGGCGACCGGCGAGAAGCGCGCGCTGACCGCTGCCGAGGCGGCCATCGCCAACCCGCTGATCGACGATTCTTCGATGAAGGGCGCCCGCGGCCTGCTGATCTCGATCACCGGCGGCAAGGATCTGACCCTGTTCGAGGTCGACGAGGCCGCCACCCGTATCCGCGAGGAGGTCGATCAGGACGCCAATATCATCGTCGGCGCGACCTTCGACGAGACGCTGGAAGGCATCATCCGCGTGTCGGTGGTCGCCACCGGCATCGACCACGCCAGCGTCGGCCGTCCGACCGCGCCGGCCGAGACCGCGCTCAAGGAACTGGCCGGCAAGGCCAAG
>DATMEV010000076.1:0-13412 GCA_035556795.1 Pseudolabrys sp.
CACGGCCCGCCTGCCCGCCCCTGCGCTTGAGAGGCGGACGCGCCTGCAAAAGCAACAGGCGCTGCGCCTCCCCGCGCTCCACCCGAAACTTCGCAGTCCAACTCCTTCGTCGTGCCGCCGATCACGCGGCACAACGAAAGCGACGTCGCAATGAGCGACAGGAAAATGGCATTAATATGACTATTTTCCTATTATCGACAACACACCTGCGCAGCGAGCCCGGCAAGATGCCGGGCTCCATCGGATGAACGCGAACCGCTTACTTCTGATCGGCCGCGGCAGATGCGGGCTTGCTGTCGTCCTGCTTCTCCACCGGGGTCTGCGGATTGCCCACCGGGTTCGGCGTGGTGCTGCCTTGTGTCGGATTCGCAGTCTGATTCTGGTTGGTCATATGAAAAACTCCGTCTTAGAGAATACGCTGAAGATAAAATCGTCTCCTCAGCTAATATTCATGTAGTAATTACATTTATATATTCAATAGAATTTCCTAAATATATTGTTATTCTAAATGGAATATCGTCGATGCAGGTAAAAGACGACCACAAACTGCGAGGATCAGCGGCTATGATCTACGAAGATACAGGCCGACCGCGCGTCGGCATGGGCGTCTGGCCGCGCTCAGCCGGCCGATGGAGCCAGAGCAGGAATCGCCGGATCGGAAATCAGATGCGGCGAAAGACGCGACGCCGCCACGGCGTTTCCATGGAATAGCGGGAGATCTAGCGGCTGGCTTCCCGGCGCGCCGTGAGGCCCGGCGGCTCTTTCGCCCAAGTATAGCCCTTGCGACCAAGTTCATAGCCGACCTGGTAGAGCTTCTGCATATATTGCTGGTCGAACGGCTCCGGCGCCTTGTCGGTAAAGCTCGCCGGAATGGTCGCGAGATTGAAGTCGATGTTGTCGCGCCGCGTCATCAGATAGATGCGGTAGATATCGCCGATGCTCTGGTTCTTGGTCAGCGTCAGGATCGAGCGCTGCGCCACCGGCAGCACCTTTTCGTCGATCGCGTCCCATTCCGGCGTCACCTTGCCATTGCGGATCACATAAAGGCGCCGCGTCACCGCACGGCCGAGCAGCCGGTCCATGTCCCTGAACGCGAAGGCCGCGGGCGCAAGGAACACCTGCTGGGTGACGCCGCCATCGACATGGATCTCGTCATAGCTGCGACCGTCAGCCTCAACCTGGATGCGCACCGGCGGAAACACGCCGGGAATGGACGCCGAAGCCAGCAGGACCCTGCGGAACAGCGCCGGCGCCCGCGGGTCGCGGCTCTTGGCGATCAACCCCATGTCCCACAGCACCGGCCGCTGCGCGTCGAGATTGGTCGTGCCGATCAGCAGGATGCGACCCTTGTCGCGTTCGCGCGCGATGTCGCGCAGAAATTCATCGTCGATATAGAATTCCAGGAGATTCGCCAGCGGCGCGCTGTCGGCCAGCGCCGGACCGCCGAGCAGCCCCTCGACGATGTTCATCTTCAGGATATCGCGCTGCTTGATGTGCGTGAACACCTGCGACAGTTCCGCGTCGCGGGCGCGACCAAGGAAGGCGAAAGGCGCGATCAGCGCGCCGGCGCTGACACCGGTGACGAGGTCGAAATCCGGGCGCGTGCCGCGCTCGCTCCAGCCGACCAGCAGTCCGGCGCCGAAAGCACCGTCCTCGCCGCCGCCGGAAATCGCCAGATAATTGGCGGCCGGCTTGGATCGTCGTCCGTTGGCGGCAAGATCCTGCCGCATCTGCGTCACGGCGGTGCGCACGATCGCATTGGCTTTCTCGCCGGCGACATCGCCCCACAGCCGCACGGGACCGGAGAGGCCGAGCGAGGCGGAATCGGCAAGCTGTTCGGGTAGCGCGTCGCGCGGAGCAAGCGACGCGCAGCCGGCAAGCGCCAGCGCCACGCACAACCCCGCTGCGACGAACGCGAGGCGGCGTCGAACAGGCAATGCAGAACGCAGGGCCGGCGGAACGCAGAACTGTATCGCCATCAACGACCAACAAACGCGATCTTGCAAGACATGCCCGAAACCGGCGGATCGCCCGCGCGTCGCGAAACGAGCAGCGCCAGACAGCAGTCCGGCCACCGTCGACTATACCGAGAATAGCCTGACGACTCCAACCGACCCGGGCGGCGCTTTTTCAGGACGACATCCGGATGGCGTGGCCCGGCCCCGGCCTGTCTGCCGGCGGCCGTCCGCCCCGCCGTCTCCCGCCTGTTGTCCGGTCACCCGCTGCTAACAGGGGATACGCATCGCCGCCGACCGAGCTGGGGGTCAGGCAGCCGTCTGATCGTCGGTCTTTGCGTCGGGGGCATTGGCCTTCACCGAGGCAATGCCCTTCTCCCGCGCGGCTTCCGACGAATAGGATTCGCTCGTGCCGATCACCTGACCGTTCGCGGCTTTCAGATTGAACATCGCCTGACCGTTCTTCGCGGCCTTGCGCTCGTAGCGGTCGTCATCCGGCGCATTCGTCTTGACCGATGCGATACCGTTCTCCGCCGACGGCTTCGCATTATACATTTCGCTCATCAATAACGTCTCGCCGTTGCCGGCCTGCAAACGGAAGTAGAACTTTCCGTTCGAAGATTTCTTCAAAACGAATTTCCCAGCCATCTGCGCCTCTCCTTGCAGGAACATCGCAGAGGAAAATATGGCGGAACAGCCTGTGATTGTAAAATCTGCGTCGCAGCAACCGCTACCCGGCCGTCGCGATGCCCTTGTCCTTCAGCGCGTCGGCGATCTCGTCCAACACTTTCGGATCTTCGATCGTCGCCGGCATCGTCCAGGCATCACCGTCGGCGATCTTCTTGATGGTGCCGCGCAGGATCTTGCCGGAGCGCGTCTTCGGCAGGCGCCCGACGGTGATCGCCAGCTTGAACGCCGCGACCGGCCCGATCTTCTCGCGCACCAAGGCCACGACGTCCTTCTCGACATCGGCCGGCGATTTGGTGACGCCGGCTTTCAGCACCAGCAGGCCGCACGGCACCTCGCCTTTCAGCGCATCCTTGATGCCGAGCACGGCACACTCGGCGACATCGGGATGCGAAGCGAGCACCTCCTCCATACCACCGGTCGACAGCCGATGGCCGGCGACATTGATGATGTCGTCAGTGCGGCCCATCACCCACACATAGCCGTCCCCGTCGATATAGCCGGCATCGGATGTCTTGTAGTAGCCAGGGAACTCGGTGAGATAGGCGTCCTTGAAACGCTCGTCGTTCTGCCACAGCGTCGGCAGACAGCCCGGCGGCATCGGCAGCTTGATGACGATCGAGCCCATCGTGCCGGCAGGCACTTTCCGGTTCGCCTCGTCGACGACATCGACGACATAGCCCGGCATCGCGACACCCGGCGAGCCGTGCTTCACCGGCAGCATGCCAAGGCCGATCGGATCGCCGGCGATGCACCAGCCGGTTTCCGTCTGCCACCAGTGGTCGATCACCGGGCGATGCAGCTGCTGCTCCGCCCAGGCAACCGTCGGCGGATCGCCACGCTCGCCCGCGAGAAACAGCGCGCGGAATTTCGACAGGTCGTATTTCGGAATGAAGGTGCCGTCCGGGTCTTCCTTCTTGATGGCGCGGAACGCCGTCGGCGCGGTGAAGAAGGCAACCGCGCCATGCTCGGATATGACGCGCCAGAAGGCGCCGGCATCCGGCGTGCCGACCGGCTTGCCCTCATACATGATCGAGGTGGCGCCGTGCAGCAGCGGGCCGTAAACGATGTAGCTGTGGCCGACAACCCAGCCGATGTCGGAGCCGCACCACCACACCTCGCCCGGCTTGACGCCATAAAGGTTGAACATCGACCATTTCACCGCGACCATGTGGCCGCCATTGTCGCGCACCACACCCTTCGGCACGCCGGTCGTCCCCGACGTGTAGAGGATATAGAGCGGGTCGGTGGCGAGCACCGGCACGCACTCCGTGGTCTTGTTCGCGGCTCTCGCGGCACTGCGCAACGCCGCCCAGTCGTAATCGCGGCCGTCGATCAGTTCGCAAGTCTCCTGCCGGCGCTGCAGGATGATGCTGGCGAGGGGCTTGGCCTTGGCGAGCGTGATCGCTTCATCCAGCAGCGGCTTGTATCTGACGATACGGCCGGGCTCGATGCCGCAGCTCGCGGACAGGATCACCTTCGGCTGGCTGTCGTCGATGCGGGTGGCGAGCTCCTTCGCCGCGAAGCCGCCGAACACCACCGAATGCACGGCGCCGAGGCGCGCGCAGGCCAGCATACCGATCACCGCCTCCGGCACCAGCGGCATATAAATGACGACGCGGTCGCCCTTGCCGACGCCGAAGTCGCGCAGCACCGCAGCGAGCGTCTTCACCTCGTCGAGCAATTCGGCATAACTGAAGCGGCTGACCGTACCGGTGAGCGGAGAATCGTGGATCAGCGCCGTCTGGTCGGCACGGCCATTGGCGACGTGACGGTCGAGCGCGTTGTAACACGTGTTGCAGACGGCACCGACAAACCAGCGCCCGTAGATGCCTTCGGACGGATCGAGGACCTGCTGCGCCGGCTCGAACCAGTCGATCTCGCGCGCCGCTTCGGCCCAGAAGCCCTCCGGGTCGCGCAGCGATCGCGCATAGGTTTCCGGGTAGCGGCTGGTCTGACTGTCCATGACGAATCCTCGGCCTGTTTTCGGTGTCTTTTTTTGCGGGCCGCCCTCAGGCCGTGCCCGGCGCAGGATGCCCGGTTCGCCGGCAGCCCTGTCGATCTTTCTGCGGAGCAGGATTGTGTCGCGGTGTGTCGCTTTTTGCAAAGCCCGCAGCTATAGGTCCGGCCCCTTCTTTCGGATGATGCTCCGCACCATGACCGTCGCCTCGATCATTACCGAGCCGCTGTTCTACGTCGTCGCCATTCCGGCGGTGATTTTCCTCGGTCTTGCCAAGGGCGGCATTACCGGCGTCGGCACCGCGGCAACGCCGCTGTTGGCACTGTACCTCCCGGCACTGGAGGCGGCGGCGTTGCTGCTGCCGATCCTCATCACCCAGGACCTGATCTCGATCTATGTCTATCGCCGCCACTGGGATGCCTGGAACCTGAAAGTAATGCTGCCGGGCGCGGCAATCGGCATGGGGCTCGGCTGGCTGTTCGCTGCCTATGTCTCCGACGACGCCATCCGCGTGTTGATCGGCGTCGTCGCGTTGTCTTTCGTGCTCAATGCCTGGCTGCGGACGGCGCCGACGGAGCCGCAACGACGCACTGCAGGCAGCGGGATGTTCTGGGGTGCCGTTTGCGGCTTCGCCTCCTTCGCCAGCCAGGGTGGCGGACCGCCCTTTCAGGTGCACATGTTGCCGCAGCAACTGCCGAAGCTGGTCTTCGTCGGCACCACCACGCTGTTTTTCGCCGCGGTCAACGCCATGAAGATCGTCCCTTACGCGATGCTCGGGCAGTTTTCGGCGAAAAACATCGCCACCTCGGTCGCCCTGCTGCCGATTGCCGTTCTGGCGAATGCTCTCGGCATCTGGCTGGTGCGCGTCATGCCGACAAAGCTGTTCTACGATATCGCCTATGTACTGCTGTTCATTCTCGGCGCGGTGCTGTTATGGCAGGGCGCGAGCCATCTTATCGTCCCGCATCTGTAGGATCGCCGGCCGCGACCTGTGACGGCATCAGCGATGACAACTCCCATCGCGGCAGCTAGTTTCTTGCCATCTTGGGAGACGACCATGGCGACCACGCCTTACGACACCGGCCTTGACCGCAACCCGGCGAATTTCCAGCCGCTGACGCCGCTCGGCTTCCTCGAACGCGCGGCGAGCATCCACCCGGCACACACCGCCATCGTGCATGGGAGAATCCGCCGCAGCTACGCGGAGTTCTACGCCCGCGCCCGCCGCCTCGCTTCGGCGCTCGCCCGCCACGGCATCAGCCGCGGCGACACCGTATCGGTGATGCTGCCGAACACGCCGGCGATGCTGGAAGCGCATTATGGCGTACCGATGTGCGGTGCCGTGCTCAATTCGCTGAACACACGGCTCGATGCCGCGATCCTTGCCTTCACGCTCGATCACGCCGACGCCAAGGTTCTGATCGTCGACCACGAGTTCTCCGGGGTGATGAAAGAGGCGCTGGCGCGCGCGAAGGTCAAGCCGCTGGTCATCGACTATGACGACCCTGAATATGCCGGCCAGAACGGCGAGCGCATCGGCAGCATCGAATACGAGGATTTCATTGCCGGCGGCGATCCCGATTATGTCTGGGCGATGCCGCACGACGAATGGGACGCGATCACGCTCAATTATACGAGCGGAACCACCGGCGACCCGAAGGGCGTCGTCTATCATCACCGCGGCGCGCATCTCCTGGCCATGGGCAATGTCATCACCTGCGGCATGGGCGCACATCCGGTCTATCTGTGGACGCTGCCGATGTTTCACTGCAATGGCTGGTGCTTCCCGTGGACGCTGTCGATCGTCGCCGGCACGCATGTCTGCCTGCGCCAGGTACGCGCCAAGGCGATGTACGACGCCATCGCCAGCGAGAAGGTGACGCATCTGTGCGGCGCGCCGATTGTCATGGCGACGCTGCTCGGCGCGGCCGATGATGAGAAACAGCCTCTGCCGCATGTGGTGAACTTCGCCACCGCCGCGGCACCGCCGCCGGAAGCAGTGCTGGCGGCGATGAAGACCGCCGGCTTCAACGTCACCCATGTCTATGGCCTGACCGAATGCTACGGCCCGGCCGTCGTCAACGAATGGCACAGCGGCTGGGACGCGCTCTCCGGCCCCGAACAGGCGGCGCTCAAATCGCGGCAAGGCGTGCGCTATCCGGTGCTCGAAGCGCTTGACGTTCTCGATCCGGACACCATGCAACCGGTGCCGCGCGACGGCGAAACCCTCGGCGAAGTGATGATGCGCGGCAATGTGGTGATGAAGGGCTATCTCAAGAACAAGGCATCGACCGACAAGGCTTTCGCCGGCGGCTGGTTCCACACCGGCGATCTCGGCGTGATGCATGCCGACGGCTATATCCAGCTCAAGGACCGATCCAAGGACATCATCATCTCCGGCGGCGAGAACATCTCCTCGATCGAGGTAGAGGACGCACTCTACAAGCACCCCGCCGTCGCTGCCGCTGCGGTGGTGGCGAAGCCGGACGACAAATGGGGCGAGACGCCCTGCGCCTTCGTCGAGCTCAGGCCGGGCGCACAGGCAAGCGCCGACGAGCTCGTACAATGGTGCCGGCAGAATCTCGCTGCATATAAATGTCCGCGCTATGTCGTCTTCGCCGATATCCCGAAAACCTCGACCGGCAAGATCCAGAAATTCCGGCTGCGCGAGATGGCCAAGGAAATAACCAAGGATGTGTCGGCATGAGCGACGTTACGGCGCTGCGCGAACGGATCGACGCGCTGGAGATGCACGTGGCGCATCAGGAACGCGCGCTGGAGGATCTCAACGGCGTGGTCGCCGCGCAGTGGGCGCAGATCGACAGCCTGACCCGTGAGATGACACGGCTGGCCGAAACGGTGCGCCAGACGGCCAGTCAGGCCGCTGCCCCGCCCGGCAACGAGCCACCGCCGCATTATTGACGCCGGCTGGCGGCCGGGCGAGCGCCGGCGCATCCCTATTTGCCGTTGCTTTTATTCGTGTCGCTCCGGGCAGGCGGCGCGGCCTTGCGCAGCGTTTCGATTTCCACCTGCAACTTCGCCACCGCCGCGCGCAGAGCCGCGACCTCCGCCTGCGCCGCAGCGATGTCACGTGCGGCAGCCGCGAGCTTGCCCTGCGTTTCGCGCGTCGTGCGATTGAGGGTCTGCTGCAGGAACTCGACATTGGCCTGTAGACAACCGGTGCGGCGCTCCATCTGTTTTTCGGCCGTGCAGACTTCCAGACCACGAATGTCCTGCGCGCCGGCAGCCGGCAGCCAGACCAGCATCGCGCCGATGATCGCGGTCAGATATCCACTCTTCACAGCGATCCTGTCTTTATCGTGCACGATCATCCCTCGGCCGCCTCGGCGTTCTGACGCTGCCGCAGCGCCGCGGACAAAATCTGGTGCAGCCTGTCGAGCTGATACGGCTTCGGGATGATGGTGAAACCGTCCGGGGCCGCCTCCTGCGCCGCAGCGCTGTAGCCCGTGGTCAATACCACCGGGAGATTCGGCCGGATGACGCGCAGTTCGCGCGCCAGATCGACGCCGTTGAGCTGGCCCGGCATGACGATGTCGGAAAATACCAGGTCGATCTCGGCATTGGCTTTCAGAATGTCGAGCGCGGTGTCGGCATTGGCCACGGCGATGACGCGATAACCGAGCTCCTCGAGATTGACCTTGGTGACCTCGGCGATGTCCTTGTTGTCCTCGACGAACAGGATGGTGCCGCTGCCGCGGTTCGGCACCGACATGTCGTCGCCCTCGCCGGCGCCCGGCTGTTCCTCCGTGCGCGGCAGATACAGGGTGAATGTCGTGCCACTGCCGAGCGTCGAGGTCACCGTTGCGCTGCCGCCAGCCTGATGCGCGAAGCCATAGACCTGGCTCAGACCGAGCCCGGTGCCCTTGCCGACCTCCTTGGTGGTGAAGAACGGCTCGAAGATCTTCGGCAGCACGTCTGGCGCGATGCCGAGGCCGGTATCCTGTACCGCCACGGCGACAAAATCGCCCTCCAGGTGATCGGTCGCGGCATTGTCGGCCAGCGCCACGTTGCGCGCCGACATGGTCAGCTTGCCACCATCCGGCATGGCGTCGCGGGCATTGACCGCCAGATTGAGCAAAGCGAGTTCGAGCTCGCCCGGATCGACTTTCACCGGCCAGAGATTCTGCCCCACGTCGATGCGGATCTCGATATCCCCACGCAGCGAGCTCTGCAGCATTTCGGGAAATTTCGGCAGCATCTCGTCAAGCCGCAGCACCACCGGCGTCACCGTCTGCTGGCGCGAGAAGGCAAGCAACTGCCGCGTCAGCCGCTCGCCGCGGCGCGCCGCCGTTTCAATGGCGGAGACATAGCGTTCCGGCCTCTGGCCGCTGACGAAGCGGCGCAGCCGGTCGGCGTTGCCGGTAATGACCATCAGCAGATTGTTGAAGTCATGCGCGATGCCGCCGGTGATCTGGCCGATCGCCTCCAGTCGCTGCGCGCGACGCAACCGCTCTTCCGCCGCCTGCCGCTGATCGACCTCGTCCTGCAGCTGGGCCATCACAAAGCGCTCGTTACGCGCATGCCGCATCGCCAGCCACGACACATAGAGCAGGATCAGCGACGCGGCAGCCAGCATCGCGCCATACATGATCAGGTGCCGATGCCAGCGCTCCAGCATCACTTCACGGTCAAGACCATAAGTGACATAGACCGGATAGGGCGCGACCCGCCGGTAGGCATAGTAGCGCTCACGCTGATCAAGCCCCGAATGAGTGACGAAGACGCCGCGATCGCCGGTAGCGATCGCCCGCATGAACGGCGTATCGGGACCGAGCGCGTAGTTGATATCGAAGTGCGGTTCGCGTGCCAGATAGCGGCCGTCGCCGCGGATCAGAGCAGCGACGTGACGCGGCTCCGGCGACGCCCCACGAAAGAAATTCTCGAAATAGACCGGTTTGAGCGAGACATGCACGGTGCCAACGAAGGCGCCATCCGGCGACGGCCGCCGGCGGCTGACCGCAAACGACACGATACTGGTCGCGCGGCCGACGAAGGCCGGACTGATATAAGTGTCGACATTCTTGTCGCGATGCACTTCGAAGAAGTCACGGCCGGCAATGGTCTCACCGGGATTCCAGCTACTGCTGCCGGCGAGCACATTACCGCTCTCGTCGGCAATCCAGATCGACGCGACCTGATCGAAACGGTCCTTCAGACGCGCCAGGAAAGCGCTGGTCTGAGGATTTCCGATCTGTTCGTTGCCGGCATTGCCGATCCGGTCGTCGACACGATCGAGCAGCAGGTCGACGCTGTCGAGTACCTTGCGCGCATGTTCGTGCATGATCGCCGTGGTACGCACGATCGACTCGCGTCCTTCACGCATCACGTCGACGCGATTGTAATAAGCAGCGATCGCAAAAATAGCGGCGGGGACGACCACCGCCGTGAACATCAGCAGATAATAGAGCCGGACATTCGACCGTCGGGCGAGGCGATTCATCTGGCTAGCTTTACCCCGAGTGCATCGGCCTTGGAAGCACGGCGCGCCGCGTGCTGCAGCCACGCGGCCACACAGTCACGGGTCGCAGTCATCTGTTGCAGCCGCATATACATGCAAAAAGCCATCGCCTCGCGGCTGCGAGCCAATGGCTTTTTTCGATTCGGACAAAGGGAGAGAGAAACGCGCGCCGTGTCAGTGCTGAAGCCGCACGATCTCCTCTTTCACCTGCAGTTTTTTCCGCTTGAGTTCGGCGATCTCCAGATCGTCCGTGCCGGGGTGGGATTGCGCTTCGCGAATTTCGGCGTCCAGTGCTTTGTGCTTCTTCTCGAGTTCAGCAAGGTGTGATTGCATCGACATTCAGCCATGTCTCCTCAATCTGTGATCGTCAGACGTTTGCAAGTGTACAGCAATTCGGCGGACTGTCGAATAGCGGTGCCATGCCGCATGTCGCAACTTGCGCCATGCGCCAGAAAACGTAATAATTCTCAAACGCTTGCGCGGCGCATGGAACCGGGCAGCGGGTCGCTTTCCCGTGGCTCTCTCAGAAGCGGTGGCCGGTCTTGGTCGCAACGAACGACAATGAACGTGAGGATTTGCAGGTACTGCTCGACCGCCTGCAGCAGGAACACCGCGATCTCGATGCCGCGATCACCGCGCTGCAGGAATCGCCGGGCGCTGACCTCCTGCAAGTGCAGCGTTTGAAAAAGCGCAAGCTGGCGTTGAAAGACCGCATCGGTTACATCGAAGACCAGTTGACGCCCGACATCATCGCCTGAGCGGTCCGCCGATGCGACCGCCATCTCGCCAGCCAGCACATCCTGGCGATACGATAACCGTCACGACGGTAACGACGATCGAGCTCTCCGCCTGTTTTTAATCACTTGCTCCCCGCCGCGCCCCCGACCACGGCGGCTTCGCCATTTGCCACTGTCGCCGCTCACAATGTGGCCATGCACAGGCATGCGGGTGCGCGCCTGCCCTGCCCTTGCCCCGCCGCCGCCGGAATCTATAATCCGGCGCTTTCCAGTTGGGCGCATTTCCCGTCCGGCGATAGCCTGCATGCCGGGGGGCAAATGGCGAAAAAACCTGTCGCGATCATCATGGGCAGCCAGTCGGACTGGGGCGCGATGCAACACGCCGCCCAGACGCTGGACACGCTATCGATCGGCTACGATGCGCTGATCGTCTCGGCTCACCGCACGCCCGACCGCCTTTACCGCTTCGCCAAATCGGCTCGCCGCAAGGGTTACAAGGTCATCATTGCCGGCGCTGGCGGCGCCGCGCATCTGCCGGGCATGGCGGCGTCGATGACCTCGCTGCCGGTGTTCGGAGTGCCGATGCACACCACGGCACTGGAGGGCAAGGACAGCCTGCTGTCGATCCTGCAGATGCCGGCCGGGGTCCCGGTCGGCACACTGGCGATCGGCAAGCCGGGGGCGATCAACGCCGCGCTGCTCGCCGCAGCGGTGCTGTCGCTGGGCGACGCGCGCGTTGCCAAGCGCCTCGATGCCTTCCGCGCCGGCCAGACGGCCGCCGTCGGCCGCAAGCCGAAAAACGATGCCTGAGCGGATCAAGACATGCTACGGGCGGCGGATCATCCCCACCCACGAGGACATCCCGTGCTGAAACCGCTGGCGACCATCGGCATTCTGGGCGGCGGGCAGCTCGGCCGCATGCTGGCCATGGCCGCTGCCCGGCTCGGCCTGCGTTGCCACATCTATTCGCCGGAGGCCAATTCCTGCGCCTTCGACGTCGCCCATGCAACAACCGTCGCCCGCTACGACGACGCGGCGGCGCTGGCGCGCTTTGCCGCAAGCGTCGATGTCGTCACCTACGAATTCGAGAACGTGCCGGCGCGCACGGCCGCGATCCTCGCCACCCAGCACAAGGTGTTCCCGGACCCGGCGGTGCTGGCAAAGACCCAGGACCGGCTGATCGAGAAACAGTTCGTCACCTCGCTCGGCATCGCCACCGCGCCGTTCGCCCCGGTCGGCACCGCCGAAGAAGCCGAAGCCGCCGTCCGGCAGATCGGCCGCCCGGCGGTCCTGAAGACGCGGCGCCTCGGCTATGACGGCAAAGGGCAGGTCAAGATCGGCCCGGACGACGACATCGCCGCCGCCTGGACGGAACTTGGCAAAGCCGAATGCATCCTGGAGGGCTTCGTGCCATTCGAGCGCGAAGTGTCGGTGATCGCCGCCCGCGCCCAGGACGGAACCGTGTCGTGCTTCGACGTCACCGAGAACGAGCACCGCAACCACATTCTCTACCGCTCGAGCGTGCCGGCGAACATATCGCCGGCACTCGCGACCGCCGCGATCGACATCGCCGGCCGGATCGCCAGCGCCTTCGACTATGTCGGGGTGCTGGCCGTGGAGATGTTCGTCCGGCCGAAGAACAACGGTACGGAGGTTCTGCTGGTCAACGAAATCGCCCCGCGGGTCCACAATTCCGGCCACTGGACCATCGATGGAGCGAGCGTCTCGCAGTTCGAGCAGCATATCCGTGCGGTCGCCGGTTGGCCGCTGGGTGTCCCGGTCCGGCACGGCCGGGTGGAGATGACCAACCTGATCGGCGCCGAGGCGGCCGACCTTGGAGATTGGCTGACCGAGCCCGGCACCTGCCTGCATCTCTACGGCAAGGCAAATCCCCGCCCCGGCCGCAAAATGGGCCATATCACGCGGATTTTTCACGACTAAAGACCGGCTGGCATGGACTCATGCGTTCCAATCTGCTACAGCCGCGCGACTTGGGTACCGTCGTCAGCGCGGTCCCGAACCTATTTCAGTTACCCGAAACCTAACGACCCGGACAACGAACCGTCGTTCAACGACCCCGAGCAAGGAGCACAGGTGCAAGTTCTCGTTCGCGACAACAACGTCGATCAGGCCCTCAAGGCGCTCAAGAAGAAAATGCAGCGCGAGGGTATCTTCCGCGAGATGAAGCTGCGCGGTCATTTTGAAAAGCCCTCCGAGAAGAAGGCACGGGAAAAGGCGGAAGCGATTCGCCGCGCCCGCAAGCTCGCGCGCAAGAAGCTGCAGCGCGAAGGTCTGCTGCCGATGAAGCCGAAGCCGGCCTTTGGCCGCGGCGGACGCCCGGGCGCCGGCGGTGGACGACCGGCGGCTGGCGGCACGGCCACTGTCGGCGGCGCGCGCTAATATTTCCCGACGATCTTTCCGGGCAAGACGACGGGCTGCCGGGTTTACACGCCAGCGCCGTGATGCCCTTCGGTTCAGGGCTCCGAGTCGCCTTGTGCGACCTGGATTCGCCCTGATCGGGATCGGCACGAAACACTACGGATAAACAAAAAACGCGAGCCTGCCGGCTCGCGTTTTTCGTTCGGGCTTCTCGA
>DATMEV010000077.1:0-50328 GCA_035556795.1 Pseudolabrys sp.
GCCAGCGCATGCCCGTTCCATCGCCTGCTCCATCACCTGAACCGCTGACCCGCGCCGTCGCCACCGTCGGCTCGGCGACGCTGGTCTCGCGACTGCTCGGTTTCCTGCGCGACGTCGGCATCGCCGCGATGCTGGGCACCGGCGTGTTCGCCGACGCCTTCTTCGTCGTGCTGCAGGTGGTCAACTTCTTCCGCCGTCTGTTGGCGGAAGGCGCGCTGAATGCCGCCTTCGTGCCGATGTGGCTGCGCATCCGGGCGACGGAAGGCGACGCCCGGGCCGGCCGCTTCTTCCGAGGCGTCTTCGAAGCGATGGCGCTCATCGCCGCGGCCGTGTCGCTGCTTTGCGTGGTCTTCGCTTCGACGATCGTCGCGCTGGTGGCGCCAGGCTTCGACGCGGCCCGCGCTGCCGTCGCGTCGGATTATCTGCACATCGCTGCGCCCTATATCGCGCTCGCGGCCGTCATCGCCGTGTTCGCCGCGGTCCTCAACGCCGAGCACCGGGTGCGCGCGGTGGCATTCGGCATCGTCGTCTTCAACATCGTCGTGCTCGCCGCGCTCGGCTGGGTGCTGCTGAGCGGCGCGCAACTGACCCAACATGCCGGCACCGTGCTGGCGCAGGCCATCGTCGGTGGCGGCCTCGCCCAGTTCGCGGTGATCTTTGCCGGGTTCCTGCGCCTGCGCCCGCCGGTCATCGGCGGCGGCATCGCCATTTCAGTGGAAACCGGCCGTTTCCTGTTGCTCGCCTTTCCCGGCCTGGTGGCCGCCGGCATCCCGCAGCTCAAGCTGATCGTTGGCGCGATGATCGCCTCGACGACACAGGCCGGCGTGTCGTGGCTCTATTACGCCAACCGCCTCTACGAATTGCCGCTCGGCGTCGCCTCGATCGTCATCGCCAGCGTCATCGCGCCGCGCATCGCCGCCAGTATCCTCTCCGGCGATGCCGCCGCGATGCGGCGCGCCCAGTCGCGTGCCTTCGAGATCGCGCTCGGCGTCACCCTGCCGGCAGCCGTCGGTTTCGCCACGCTTGCCGGGCCGATCGCCGTCGGCCTGTTCGAGCGCGGCGCTTTCACCGCCAGCGATAGCGCCGCCGTCGCCGCAGCGCTGACCGCAATCTGCGCCGGCCTGCCGGGCCACGTCATCGAGAAGATCGGCGGCGCCATCTCCTTCGCCCACGAGGACACCCGCACGCCGATGCTGGCGGCGCTGGCCGGCCTTGCCGTCGCGGTGAGCGGCGGCCTGCTGCTGTTTCCCCTGGCCGGCGTCACCGGCGTTGCCGCCGCAATCGCCATCTCCGGCTGGGTCGGCGCCACCGGCATGATGATCGTGCTCGCGAAGCGCGGCTGGCTGCATCTTGATTCGGCACTCATGCGCCGTCTGACGCTGATCGTACTGGCGACGGCGATCATGGCGGCGACCGTGATCGCCGGACGCGCCGGCATGGCGCAGATTGCGACCGCCCCGCCGCTGGCAACTGTCGTCCTGTTGGTCGGCATCGGCATCGCCGTCTATGTCGGCCTTCTGCAGCGCCTGCGGGTGATCCGCCTCCCCGACCTGTGGGCGGCACTGCGCGACAAGGCCCGATAAGCGCACAGCACTCCCCCTATGGCTTCCCCCCTTGCATCCGGCAGCGCGGACATGGCAAGCACCACGCCCAAGCATTCCACCCAAGCATTACGCCCAGGCATCACGCCTCCGGAGCGGAAAGCTCGGCGGCCCTAACAGCGAAAGCGCGCGACGTGACCCAATCGGCGTTCAAACCCCTGGTGTTCTCCGGCGTCCAGCCGACGGGAAACCTGCATCTCGGCAACTATCTCGGTGCGATCACCAAATTCGTCGCGCTGCAGGAACACTACGACTGCATCTATTGCGTCGTCGATCTGCATGCGATCACCGTCGCGCAGGACCCGGTGGAACTGAAGACGGCGACACGCGAGGTCACCGCCGCGTTCCTCGCCTGCGGCATCGATCCGAAGAAGCATATTGTGTTCAACCAGAGTCAGGTGTCCGGCCATGCCGAGCTCGCCTGGGTGGTCAACTGCGTCGCGCGCATGGGCTGGCTCAATCGCATGACCCAGTTCAAGGAGAAGGCCGGCAAGGACCGCGAGAACGCCTCCGTCGGCCTGTTCACCTATCCGGACCTGATGGCCGCCGATATCCTCGTCTATCGAGCCACCCATGTGCCGGTCGGCGAAGACCAGAAGCAGCACCTCGAACTGACGCGCGACGTGGCGCAGAAGTTCAACAACGACTTCGCCGCGTCGATCCGCGACAACGGTTTCGGCGACGCCTTCTTCCCGCTGCCGGAACCGCTGATCCAGGGACCGGCGACGCGGGTGATGTCGCTGCGCGACGGCGCGAAGAAAATGTCGAAGTCCGATCCGAGCGACTATTCGCGCATCAATCTCAGCGACGACGCCGACGCCATCGCCCAGAAGGTGCGCAAGGCCAAGACCGATCCCGAACCGCTGCCGAGCGAGGAAGCCGGCCTGGCGAAACGACCGGAGGCCGAGAATCTGGTCGGCATCTTCGCCGCGCTGAAGGACGTGAAGAAGGCCGACGTGTTGCAGGAGTTTGGCGGCGCGCAGTTCTCGACCTTCAAGACGGCGCTCGTCGATCTCGCCGTCGCCAGGCTCGGACCGATCGGCGCCGAGATGAAGCGACTGACGCAGGATCCGGCCTATATCGATTCGGTGCTGATCGACGGCGCCGGCCGTGCCCGTGTTCTTGCCGAGGACACGATGCGCGCCGTGCGCGACATTGTCGGCTTCGTGCAGAAAAAATAATCTGCACAACGGTGTCGCGACAACATGCCTGAGCGCGCCGCGCCGATTGCGGCGTGTGCCGTCCCTAGACATCCGCGCCGCGCACATGCCGGTCATGTGCGCGTCACCGTCATCCGGCGGTATTGTTGCGTCTTGTCGCCGCCGGGGCGGCCGTGCCACCATTGACGGGCTCACGCCCGATATCACGCCAGTGCTCGTTCATTCCAGGGAGCGACCATGAGCAACAAGCGCCGCAGTTTCGAAAGCGGGCATCAGCGCAAATATCTGATCGTCGTCGACGATACGGAAGAATGTGACCGCGCTGTCTATTGGGCGGCACGGCGCGCTGCGCGGACCAAATCCGGCGTGGTGATGCTGCGCGTCATCGAAACCGAGGGCCGCAACCAGCAGTGGCTCGGCGTCGCCGATATCATGCGGCAGGAAGCCGCCGACGCCGCCAATATCGCGCTCGACAAATATTCCGGCCGCGCCAACGGCATCGCCGGCATCACGCCCGAACGCATTATCCGGGAAGGCATCGTTACCGAGGAAATCCTCAAACTGATCGATGAGGACGCCGACATCGGCATCCTGGTGCTGGCCGCCGGAACCGGCAAGGACGGTCCGGGGCCGCTGGTGTCGAATATCGGCAAGATGGCCGGTTCCTTCCCTATCCCCGTGGCGATCGTTCCCGGGCACCTGTCCGACGACGAACTCGACGCCATGTCCTGAACGCCCCCGGGCGCGCAGAACACCAGCAGGGTCGACGTTTTCGCGCCGCAGTTGCGACTGCACGACAAAGTCGCCATATCTGGTATAAACGAGCCGCAAGCCCCGCGGGCCTTGAACCCGCGTCCTGTTCTCATTTGGGCGAGGAGCCAGACCTGATGTTCATCCAGACCGAAGCGACCCCGAACCCCGCCACCTTGAAATTCCTGCCTGGCCGCGACGTGCTGGCCGGCGGCGCGCTCGACATGCCGAGCCGCGAAGCCGCCGCACAATCGCCGCTCGCCGCCAAGCTGTTCGACATCCCGAATATCGGCGGCGTATTCTACGGCAGCGATTTCATCACCGTCACCAAGACCGCCGGCGAGTGGCAGGAGATCAAGCCGGCGGTGCTCGGCGCGATCATGGAGCATTTCATCTCCGGCGAGCCGCTGCTGGCCGACGGCAGCGCCGAGGGCGATGACGCCGGCGACGAGTTCTTCGACGACAAGGATGCCGAGACGGTCGCCACGATCAAAGAGTTGATCGAGACGCGCGTGCGCCCGGCGGTCGCCAATGACGGCGGCGACATCACCTTCAAGGGCTTCAAGGATGGCGTCGTCTTCCTGACGATGAAGGGCGCGTGCTCCGGCTGTCCGTCATCAACCGCGACGCTCAAGCACGGCATCCACAATCTGCTGCGACACTTCGTACCCGACGTCGTCGACGTGCAATCGGTGTAACAGCAGGCGCCTGCTACCGGCTGGGTGGCGCGCCTCACCGGTCGTCTTGCTATAGTCCCGAATCATGCGCGTCCTCGCCATCGACACTGCATTGGAATGCTGCTCGGCCGCGGTGCTCGACACCGCGCAGGCGGCGATGCTCGCCAGCGAGCAAATCCCGATGGTGCGTGGCCACGCGGAAGCACTGATGCCGCTGATCGCGCAGGTGATGGATCGCGCTCAGATCGACTTTAGAGATCTGGACCGCATTGCCGTGACCGTCGGGCCGGGCAGTTTCACCGGGCTGCGTGTCGGCATCGCCGCGGCACGCGGCATCGCGCTCGCCTCCGGCAAGCCGGCTGTCGGCCTGTCGACGCTGGCCGCCTATGCCGCTCCCTATATCGCCGCCGACAAGACCCGGCCGGTGGTCGCCGCCATCGATGCGCGGCACGATCATCTCTATCTCCAGGTGTTCGGCGCCGGCGGCCGCACGCTGGTATCGCCGCGCATCAGCCCGCTGCGCGAGGCGCTGCGGGTCGCCGCCGGGGGTGCTCCGCGGCTTGTCGGCACCGGCGCGCCGATGCTGGCGGCGAACTGGTTCGGCGGTGAAAAGCCGCCATCGATCGTCGACGACCGGCGCGCGCCCGACATCGACTGGGTGGCGCGGCTCGGCGCCGCCGCGACCGACACCACGACATCGCCGAAACCGCTCTATCTGCGCGCTCCGGATGCGCAGCCGCAGAATGCTGCGCAACTGGCACGCCGATAGTCGCTTTCGATGATCGCCCGGATGATCGGCCGTCTCGCGCGTTTCCTGCCAGGTCGCAAACCGGCAATCGCCGAGGCGAGCGTTGCCGATGCGGCCGCGATCGCAGCGCTGCATGGCCTGTCGTTCCGACGCGGCTGGAGCGAACAGGAAATCGAATCGCTGCTCGTCGATCGCGCGGTCGTTGCGCATCGTGCGACGCGCGGGCGAAGGCTCGCCGGCTTCATCGTGTCGCGGCAGGCGGGCGACGAGGCGGAGATCCTCTCCGTCGCGGTCGCGCCGCATGCTCGCGCGCGCGGCCTCGGGCGCGAGCTGTTGGCTCTGCACCTGCGCCGGCTCTCGGGACGCGGCGTGCGCACCGTCTACCTCGAAGTCGACGAGACCAACATGCCCGCCGGCAGGCTTTATCGCCGCGCGGGCTTCAGCGAGGTCGGCCGCCGCCCCAACTATTATCCGGGGCCTGACGGCCGCGGTACGCATGCACTCGTCCTGCGCCGCGATCTTGCCTGAGCGCGGTTGCTGTAGCAGTAGCCACACCGCGCGAAAACGCTATATGATAGCCATCAATAGAACCGTGCGCTAAGCGCATCGCAGAAAGCCAGATCAGACCTGTCGAGTCCGGTGTCAGAGAAGCAGAATATCGAGGCCTTGTGCGCCGCCAAGGGCATGCGCATGACCGAGCAGCGTCGCGTCATCGCGCGCGTGCTCGCGGCAGCCGACGACCATCCCGATGTCGAGGAACTCTATCGGCGCTGCATCGCCGTCGACGATCGCATTTCGATTTCAACCGTCTATCGAACGGTGAAGCTGTTCGAGGATTCCGGCATCATCGAGCGCCACGATTTCCGCGACGGACGGGCGCGCTACGAGCAGAGCCCGGAATCGCATCACGATCACCTCATCAACCTGCGCAACGGCGAGGTCGTTGAATTCCAGTCCGAAGAGATCGAGGTTCTGCAGCGGGAAATCGCCCGCAAGCTCGGTTATCGTCTGATTGATCACCGGCTCGAACTTTACGCCGTTCCGCTCGACGATAAAAAATCAAGCTGATGTTACGCAGTCTGTTTGTC
Organism: Pseudolabrys sp.; assembly: GCA_035556795.1. Classification (GTDB taxonomy): domain Bacteria; phylum Pseudomonadota; class Alphaproteobacteria; order Rhizobiales; family Xanthobacteraceae; genus Pseudolabrys. The sequence continues at coordinate 6,025 of DATMEV010000077.1, forward strand.
GGAGTGGTGTTCTTCACCACGGTGGCGATGCTCGCTACCGTCCAGTGGCTGCTGAAAACCTTCAAGCTGCCGGGACGCGGCCGCATCGCAGTCGCCTATTACGGCTTTCTGTGCCGGCTGCTCGGGATCCGCGTGCGCGTCGTCGGCACGCCGGTGCTCGACCGTCCGGCGCTGATGATCAGCAATCACACGTCGTGGGCCGATATCCTCGCGATCGGCTCGACGGCGCCGGTCGCTTTCGTCGCCAAGAGCGAGGTTCGCAAGTGGCCGGTGATCGGTACCATCGCCCACCTGCAGCGCACGGTCTTCGTTGACCGGCAACGCCGCCAGCAGACGGGCGATGCCATCGGCGACATGGTACAGCGGCTGAGCGAGAACGTTCCGGTCGTGCTGTTTGCCGAAGGCACGTCGAGCGACGGCAACCATGTCCTGCCGTTCCGTTCGGCGCTGGTCGGCGCCGTGCGCGACGCCGGCGTCCATGCGGCGCTGAAAGACCGCGTCGTCATCCAGCCGCTGTCGATCTGCTACACGGGCGTGCAGGGCCTGCCGCTCGGCCGCCAGCATCGCCATCTCACCGCCTGGTGCGGCGATCTCGACCTGATGCCGCATCTCTCGGCGCTGATCCGCCGCGGCGGCATCGATGCCGTGGTGACGTTCGGCGAACCGCTTGCCGCGGAGGCGGAGCCCGACCGCAAGCGCCTCACCCGGCGTCTGGAGGACACGGTGCGCCGGATCACCGCCTATACGCTGCGCGGCCGCCCGGAACCGGAGCAGGCGGCCTGAGCGCTTCGGCCGCCGGCATTTCTTTTTGCCGCAAAAGCCGGTAAGACGGGCGGGAATAACGGCCCCGGCCGGGCCAATGGCCTGTTTTCAAAGGTATATCAGCGGGTTGAGATGACACCCGACGCCGCATGACCGAACCACGCAAGCTGCACGTCAAGTCGTTCGGTTGCCAGATGAACGTCTACGATTCGCATCGTATGGCCGATACGCTGGCGCCGGAGGGCTATGTCGAGACGGACCGGCCGGACGATGCCGACCTCGTCATCCTCAACACCTGCCATATCCGCGAAAAAGCCAGCGACAAGGTCTATTCCGAGATCGGCCGGCTGCGGGCCTTCAAGGATGCCGCCGCGCGCGAAGGCCGCGAGGTGACCATCGCTGTCGCCGGTTGCCTGGCGCAGGCGGAAGGTCGCGAGATCGTACGGCGAGCCGACGCCGTCGGCCTCGTCGTCGGCTCGCAGAATTACCACCGGCTCCCCGAACTGGTTGCCCGCGCGCGCGCCGGCGAACAGGTGGTCGACACCGAATTCCCGATCGAGGACAAATTCGACGCCCTGGCGCCGCCCTCGCGTCGCGCCATTCGAACCCGCGGCGTCTCCGCTTTTGTCACCGTGCAGGAAGGCTGCGACAAGTTCTGCGCCTTCTGCGTCGTACCCTATACGCGCGGCAGCGAAATCTCCCGGCCGGTGACCAAGATCGTCGCCGAGGTCGAGCGGCTTGCCGAGGCCGGCGTGCGCGCCGTCACGCTGATCGGCCAGAACGTTAATGCCTATCACGGCGAAGCGGAGCACGGCGGCAGCGCCAATCTGGCGCAACTGCTCTATCGCGTCGCGCGCGTGCCGGGCATCGCACAGCTTCGCTACACCACCAGCCATCCCAACGATGTCGACGACGCGCTGATCGCGGCGCATCGCGACTTGCCGCAACTGATGCCGCAACTGCATCTGCCGGTGCAGTCGGGCTCCGACCGCATCCTGACGGCGATGAACCGCAAGCACAGCCGCGCGCATTATCTGGATGTCATCGCGCGGCTACGCGCCGCGCAACCGCGCCTCGCCTTCACTTCCGATTTCATCGTCGGCTTTCCCGGAGAGAGCGACGAGGATTTCGCCGACACGATGTCGCTCGTCGACGCGGTCGGCTACAGCACCTCCTATTCCTTCGCCTATTCGGAGCGCCCGGGAACGCCGGCGGCGGATCGCCCGGATCAGGTTCCCGCAACGGTGAAAGCCGAGCGCCTGCACGCGCTGCAAGCCAGGATTCGTCAGTGCGAAGCCGCTTTTAACGAGAGCTGCGTCGGCCGGACCTTCGACGTGCTGCTGGAAAAACCCGGCAAAAAACCTGGCCAGTTGGTCGGGCGCTCCCCATATCTGCAACCGGTGCACGTCGTGGCAGAACCGTCACGGATCGGCGATATTGTCAGGGTCCGCACCACCTCGCTGATCGTCAACAGCCTGTTCGGCGATATCATGACGGACAACACCGCCGCGCCACGGGAACTGGCGCCAGCAGGAGATTGAAGGTTTGCCGCCCCCGGGCTCTGCCATCCCCCCTGCCATCGCCGCGGATGACACCGCGACGACCAGCACCGTGCTCAGCTTCGACGACAACCGGCTGGCCTCAGCCCTGTTCGGTCAATATGGCCAGAACCTCGCGCTGATCGAACGGCGGCTCGGCGTCGTTGCCGAACAGCGCGGCAACCAGGTGACCATCGAGGGCTCGCGCACCGCCTGCGAACAGGCGCGACGCATCCTCGTCGGCCTTTATGCCCGCCTGCAGCGCGGGCAGGATATCCTTTCCGGCGATGTCGAGGGCGCGATCCGGCAGGCAATCGCACAGGGCTCGCTGTTCGACTACGAAACCGAGGCACCGCGCGCCGCCTTCGAGGAGATCAATCTGCGCAAGCGGCCGGTGCGCGCACGCACCGCGGCGCAGGACAACTATATCCGCACGCTCAAGCGCCATCAGCTCACCTTCGGCACCGGTCCCGCCGGCACCGGCAAGACCTGGCTCGCCGTCGCCTATGCGCTCCAGCTCTACGAACGCAAGGAAGTCGACCGCATCATCTTCTCGCGGCCGGCGGTGGAAGCGGGCGAGCGCCTCGGCTTCCTGCCCGGCGATCTGCGCGAGAAGGTCGACCCTTATCTCCGCCCGATCTTCGACGCGCTGTCGGATTTGATGGATGCGCGCGTCGCCACCCGCGCGCTGGAAGACGGCGACATCGAGATCGCGCCGCTCGCCTTCATGCGCGGCCGCACGCTGGCCAATGCCGCGATCATCCTCGACGAGGCGCAGAACACCACCTCGATGCAGATGAAGATGTTCCTGACACGACTCGGCGAGAACAGCCGGATGATCGTCACCGGCGATCCGTCGCAGATTGACCTGCCGTCCGGACAGACCTCCGGCCTGTCGGAAGCCTTGCGACTGCTCAAGGATGTCGAGGGCATCGGCCATGCCGCCTTCACTGCCGACGACGTCATCCGCCACGAACTCGTCTCGCGCATCGTCGCCGCATATGATCGCGCTAACGACGGTGCCAACGGCCGAACCAAGCCGCCGCGCCCGACCGAATGAAACGCATAATCGACATCAACGTCACGTCGGCACGCTGGCAGGCACAGCCGCGCGCCAAATCGACGATCGTCAAGGCCGTCACCACTGCCGCCGACATGCTGAAGTGCAAGGACTTCGAAGTCTCGGTGATGCTGACCGGCGACCGTTCGATCCGCGTGCTCAATCGCGACTGGCGTGGCTTCGACAAGGCAACCAATGTGCTGTCGTTCCCGGCGCTGCCGCAGCCTGCGCCCCGCCGCGGACGAGCAAAGGCACCGCGCATGTCGGCACCGGCATTGCTGGGCGACATCGTGATCGCCTACGAAACGGTAGCGCGCGAAGCAAAGAGCGAGCAGAAACCGTTTCTGCACCATCTCTCGCATCTGACGGTGCATGGTTTCCTGCATCTCCTCGGTTACGACCACGAGCGGAATGACGAGGCCGAGGCGATGGAGCGGATGGAGCGCCGGATACTGGCGCGCCTGACGATTCCCGATCCCTATGCCGATGCGGCCGCATCGTGAGCGGCCACCGATCGATCCATGCCTGAGACACCAACCAGTACCAGCGATACGTCCGGCCCGGCCTACGAGCCGCGAAACCTGCCGGTGATCATCGACCCGGATGCCGCCCCTCCCGCCGACGGCTGGCTGAAGCGGATGATGCGCACCCTGTTCGGATGGCGCCGGGAATCATTGCGCGCCGGCCTCAAGGATGTTCTCGAAGATGAGGGCGCCAGCGGTTTCTCACCGCTGGAACGCACCATGCTCGCCAATATCCTGGCGTTGCGCGAACGCCGCATCAGCGACGTGCGCGTGCCGCGCGCCGACATCGTCGCCGTGCAGCAGGATATCTCGCTCGGCGAACTGATCCGCGTCTTCGAGAAGGCCGAACATTCGCGCCTCGTCGTCTACAACGATACGCTCGACGATCCGATCGGCATGGTTCACATCCGCGACCTGATCGCCTTCATCACCGCGCGCGCCGCCGCGCCGCCGACAAAGGCGCCGGCGAAACCGGCAAAGGCTGCGTCCCCTGCCGACCCCGAGAAAGCCGTCAAGCCGAAGCGCCGCAGCAAGCCGCTCGTCGCCGGCCTCGATCTCAAGGCGGTCGATCTGTCGACGCCGTTATCCGCGACGCAGATCGTGCGCGACATGTTGTTCACGCCGCCGTCGATGCGCTGCATCGACCTGCTGGCGCGCATGCAGGCGACGCGTATCCATCTCGCGCTGGTCGTCGACGAATATGGCGGCACCGAAGGCCTGATCTCGATCGAGGACATCGTCGAGGAGATCGTCGGCGATATCGCCGACGAACATGACGACGACGAGGCGCCGCAGGTGATCCGGCAGAACGACGGCTCATTCATCGCCGATGCCCGCGCCAATCTCGACGACGTGATCCGTATCGTCGGGTCCGACTTCGACCCCGGCGAGACCGGCGAAGACGTCGACACGCTCGGCGGCTACCTGACCGCCCGCGTCGGCCGCGTGCCGGTGCGCGGCGAGATCGTCCCCGGCCCCGGCAAATTCGAGATCGAGGTGCTCGACGCCGATCCGCGACGGGTGAAGCGCGCACAGATCTTCCAGCTCAGGGACCGGCAGGTGCGCCGGCGCACCGGCGAGCGACCGGCAATCGACCCGGATCCTGCCGGCAGCGAGGCAACAGCGCACGACGTGACATCCGACGCGGCATCCGACACAAGATCGCCGTCCTCCTCCGCGACGCCGAGAGCCGGATCATCGTGACGATTACGCGACTGCATCATGCCATCGTGCTGGCCTGGGGCTGGCGGCGCGCCGCAATCGCGCTCGTCGCCGGCGCGGCATCGGCACTGGCGATGGCGCCGTTCAACGCCTGGCCGATCCTGCTCGTCACGTTTCCGGTTCTGGTCTGGCAGATCGACGGCGCGGCCTCCGGCCGGCGCAGCGCCACGCTGATCGCCGCCGTCACCGGCTGGTGCTTCGGCTTCGGCTATTTCGTCGCTGGCCTGTACTGGATCGGCTATGCGTTTCTGGTCGACGCCAAGACCTTCGGCTGGCTGCTGCCGGTCGCGGTCTGCGGCCTGCCGGCCTATCTGGCGCTGTTCACTGCGGCGGGAACGGCTGCCGCCCGGCTGATGTGGGTGCGGGGGCCGCTGCGCATCCTGGTGCTGGCGCTGACGCTGACCGCTGCCGAATGGCTGCGCGGCCATGTGCTCACCGGCTTTCCCTGGAACCTGTTCGGCTATGCGCTGACGCAGCCGCTGGTGCTGGCGCAGAGCGCAGCGCTGATTGGCGCATGGGGACTGACCTTCGTCGCCATCGCCGTCTTCGCCAGCCCCGCGGTGCTCACCGACCAGCGCAACGACACGCCGCACCCCTGGCACGCGCCGGCGCTCGCCGCGCTTGTCGTCCTGATCATGGCCGGTTACGGCACATTGTCGCTGTGGGCGCATCCGACGCGCTTCGTCGACAAGGTCCGGCTGCGGATCATGCAGCCGAACCTGCCGCAGGACGACAAGTTCAACTATTCGGCAAAGCAGCAGGTGCTGGATCGCTATATCCGCCTGTCGGACCGGTCCACCGGACCGCAATCGGCAGGCGTCGGCGACGCCACCCATCTGATCTGGCCGGAATCGGCATTCCCCTTTTTCCTGACGCGCGAGCCCGACGCGCTGGCGCGTATTGCCGACATGCTACCGAAGGGCACGGTGCTGCTCACCGGCTCGGTACGCGCGCCGGAGACTGCCGCGCCGAATGCACGCATCACGCGCGCCTATAATTCGATCTACGCCATCGACCATGACGGCTCGGTGCTGGCGATCTACGACAAGGTCCACCTTGTTCCGTTCGGCGAATATCTGCCGTTCCAGACGCTGCTCGAAAAACTTGGCCTGATGCAGCTCACCAAGGTGGCCGGCGGGTTCATCGAGGGCGACCGTCGCCGTGTCATGAACGTGCCGGGTGCGCCGGCGCTGCTGCCGCTGATCTGCTACGAGATCGTATTCCCCGGCGTGCTTCCCGCCAGCGAGCCGCGGCCGGGCTGGATGCTGAACCTCACCAACGATGCGTGGTTCGGCATCAGCACCGGCCCCTACCAGCATTTCCACCAGGCGCGCATCCGCGCCATCGAGGAAGGGCTGCCGCTGGTGCGCGCCGCCAATAACGGCATTTCTGCTGTCGTCGACCCGTCCGGCCGCATCGTCGGCTCGCTACCGCTCGGTACCGATGGCGTCCTCGATGCGCGGCTGCCGCAGCCGCTGCCGCCGACCGTCTATTCCCGTTTCGGCGACGGCCCGCTGGCGCTGGCGATGGTCATCACGCTGCTGCTGGCCGGGCGGCGTCTGCGGCGCCGGCCCTGACCGGCTCGTCGCAGGGAAACCTTGCCGCGCTCCCATCTGCTGCTGCGCGAGACAGCGCAGAGTTGCCCGGGAAAAACGAGGAAATGAGGACAAGTGGGCGGCCCGCGTGAAAAAGCAGGCATTCCGCCTCCCTTTGGCCTCGGTATCGTAGGAAATTTGATCGTTTGCCGCGAATCGTCTTCCCGCTGGAAGACCGGCGGTAAATCCTTTAAACTGCTGATGAATTTCTGATAATCGGTTTATTTACCGCTCCTGTTGAGCCATTGGAGAAATAAATCACCGATTGCGTTTGTTACCCAATGTGAGTATTTCCGTGTCCGTAAAAACGTCGCTCGGGGCCGCTGGGAAAGGAACTCGATGACAAAAAAGGCGCCCAATCCGATCGACAAGCATGTCGGCAGCCGTGTCCGCATGCGGCGCATGATGTTGGGCATGAGCCAGGAAAAGCTCGGCGATGCGCTGCAGCTCACCTTCCAGCAGGTACAGAAATACGAGAAGGGCGCCAACCGGATCGGTGCCAGCCGGTTGCAGCAGATCTCGCAGATCCTGCAGGTCCCGGTGTCGTTTTTCTTCGAGGGCGCGCCGGTCTCGGGAGAATTCAGCAACGGGCTGAGCGAAGCCCCCTCGCCGAGCTACATCTCGGATTTTCTCGCGACATCCGACGGACTGGCTCTGACGCGCGCCTTCATGAACATCAAGGACAGCAAGCTGCGTCGCCGCATCGTCGATCTCGTCGAACAGATGGCCGCTGAAGACAAGGATTGAAGTCGACGAAAGGCGGAGGGCGCGCGAGAGAGAGAAACTTGCCCATCGACTGGCGAAGCAGCCCACGCCATTGTTTCTCGCCCGATCGCTTTGCGAGCGCCACGACCTAGTGCCATGACCTGATGGCGTGGCTGCCGCCCACTATTGCCCGCATCTTGACCTCGCGCGGGTCCGCTGCAAAAACCACACGAACTTTGTTCGGCGCGACAATGCCGCGCCCTGGCCAAGAAGGGGGAACCACGACCGTGGCGCACAAGAATTTCCTGTTCACGAGCGAGTCTGTGTCGGAAGGACATCCCGACAAGGTGAGCGATCAGATTTCCGACGCGATCCTCGACGCGTTCCTCGAGCGTGACGTCAAGCTGGGCATCGCCGATGACAGCCTGGTCAATACCCGCCTCGGCTGCGAGACGCTGTGCACGACCAACAAGATCGTCATCGCCGGTGAAGGCCGCGGCCAGTTGTTCCGCAAGATTGGCAACAGCGCCGTCGTCGATCGCGAACTGATCAGCGAAATCGCGCGCGGCGTGGTCAAGGACATCGGCTACGACCAGGACGGCTTCTCCTATCACGGCGCCGATATCGAGGTGCTGTTGCACGGCCAGTCGCCCGACATCGCAATGGGCGTCGACGCCAAGAAGAAAAAGTCCGGCGAGGAAGAAGGCGCCGGCGACCAGGGCATGATGTTCGGCTTCGCCTGCACCGAGAGCGAGGTCTACGAAAAGAACTCGTTCATGCCGGCGCCGATCTACTTCGCGCACAAGATTCTTAAGGTGCTCTCCGACAAGCGCCGCTCGAAATCGCTCGCCGATTTGCAGCCGGACGCCAAGAGCCAGGTGACCGTGCGCTATGTCGACGGCAAGCCGGTCGGCTGCACCAAGGTGGTGGTCTCGACCCAGCACAACGAAAAGAGCCGCAACGGCAAGAAATACACGCCCGGCCTGATCCGCGAGATGATCGGCAGCGCGGTCGAATCGGCATTGCCGAAAGGCTGGATGCCGACGCGCCCGTCCGATTTCCTGGTCAACCCGACCGGCAACTTCGTCGTCGGCGGACCGGACGGCGACTGCGGCCTCACCGGCCGCAAGATCATCGTCGATACCTATGGCGGCTATGCCCCGCATGGCGGCGGCGCCTTCTCCGGCAAGGACCCGACCAAGGTCGACCGTTCGGCCGCCTATGCGGCGCGTTATCTGGCCAAGAATGTGGTCGCTGCCGGCGTCGCCGAACGCTGCACCATCCAGATCGCTTATGCGATCGGCGTCGCCGAGCCGATGTCGCTGCTGGTCGACACGCATGGCACCGGCAAGGTTGACGAACGCAAGCTGGAGAAGGTGCTGCCGGAACTGTTCCGCCTGACGCCGACCAATATCCGCCGCACGCTCAAGCTCAACCGGCCGATCTACCGGCGCACCGCCGCCTACGGTCACTTCGGCCGGGCGCCGGAGAAGGACGGCGGCTTCTCCTGGGAGAAGGTCGATCTCGCCTCGGCGATCAGAAGCGCGGTTCGCTAACCTCTGATTTTCCGTCACGCCAGAGCACGATTCCAAACGTGGGAACCGGTTCCCGGAAGAGATCATGCTCAAACAAAAAGGTGGCCGGGCAGCAACGCCCGGCCATTCGTTTTTTCGATCCGGTGGCCGTCATGAATGCCGCTTCTCCCCCGCGTGAACCGCGTGCGTTCTTCGGACGCCGCAAGGGGCACACATTGCGCGACCGGCAGGCGGCCCTGTTTTCGACGCTGCTGCCGACGCTCGCGCTGCCGCTCGGGCAGCCTGCGCCTGACGACTTGCGGGCGCTGTTCGCCGTCCCGGTGCGCGAGGTCCGCATGGAGATCGGCTTCGGCGGCGCCGAACACCTGATTGCGCAGGCGCAGCAGCATCCGGATGTCGGCTATATCGGTGTCGAGCCGTTCGTGAACGGCATGGCCAAGGCGCTGACCGCCATCGACACGCTGGGGCTGCGCAATATCCGCGTGCACTTCGACGACGCCGTCGCGCTGCTCGACTGGCTGCCGCCGGCGGCACTGGCGCGCATCGACCTGCTCTATCCCGATCCCTGGCCGAAGCGGCGGCACTGGAAACGACGCTTCGTGCAGGATGAGAGCCTGAAGGCACTGGCGCGGCTGCTGCGCGAGGGCGGCGAATTCCGCTTCGCCACCGATATTCCGCATTATGCTGCCTGGACGCTGGCGCGGATCATGCGCTCGCCGGATTTTGCATGGACGGCGGAATGCGCGGCCGACTGGCGTTTGCCGTGGCCGGGCTTCGTGCGTACCCGCTACGAGGCCAAGGCGGTGCGAGAAGGCCGCACGCCCGCTTATTTCATCTTTCGGCGCGGCCGATAGAGTCGAATATCAGGCGCCCGGGCGCAACTGCCAGAAGCGGACCACACGCTGGGCCGTCGCGCCGGTGAGCTTCTCGAAATTTTCACGCGCCGTCTCGATCGCCTGTGCCGGCGGTCCTTTCGCACCGGCGCAGGCGACGACAATTGCCCGCACCGTGTCCCACGCGAATCCGTTGCAGCGGCCGAGGATCAGTACCGGGTCCGGACGTTCGCCGGCGAGCAGCCGATCCACGACCTCGACCGGCACGTCGCACAGCACCGAAAGCGTGGCGATCATGTCCTCGTAGCGACGCGCGGTCGCCGCGGATGCGAGCTCGGCCTCGGCGAGCTGCCCTTGCGCATGCAGCGCGCGCGCCTTCTCCAGCGCAGCGGTGTAATTGCGCGGCTTGGCCTCCGCTCCAACACCGGCTTTGGCGCCGATATCGGCAGAAACCCGATCAAGCACGCGGCGGATTTCCGCCTGCGTCTCCGGACGTGCCGTCGCAAGCAGACGCTGCCGCACGACATCGGTCGCCCGCAGCAGCAATTCGCGAAACAGCCGCGGCGGAATATCGGCGCGCGAGCCGATCTTTTCCGCCAGCATGTCGTCGTCATGGGCGCGGGTGACGAGCGTGGCGAAAGCCTGATTGGACAGCCTGGCGCCCGGATTGGCCGCCATCTTGCGCGACACGTCGCGATCGCCGCGATTTACGATGATGTCGCTGATGCGCTCACTCAGCGTCTTGCGCGCCGACAGCGCCAGCAGATGCGCCTGACTCTTGGTCTCGGCGATGAATTTGAGATCCGGTTCATCGAGCCGCGACTGCTCCAGGATCGGCCCGGCAATCGCGATGTCATCGTCATTGGCGAGCCGCCGCACCACGCCGGCCGGCGCATTGTCGACCGGCGCCAGCCGCCGCGCCAGTTCCGCGACCGCCTGGGATTCGATTTCCTCGATCAGATAGAGAATGACATCGTCGAACAGCGCCACATGCGCATCGCTGAATCGCGGCGCGCCGTCGAGGAACAGTGAGGTGATACGCGCGAGCGTCGCGGCGCGGCGCTCCGGCGTGCCGTTCTGCACCACGTCTTCCAGTTCGGGCAGCAACGATGACGAGGCCATGCGACACAAAACAACGATGACATGCGCCAAAACGGCACAATCCGGGAAAAGGAGCCGGATTTACGCAAATTTAGGCATGAAGGTCTGAACGAAGGGTTAGTTCCCGCCAACCTGTCCGATACCGGTGCCGCAGGCCGCCGGTACTCCGATGTCGAGCCTGCTCTCCCGGCGATATTATGGAACTTGTTTCGGGCCACTTTTAGAGGCTGATTTTCAGGCATCTCACTCCCGGAGACCGCTTGTTGTCAGAGAGCCCTTGCGCCGATACGGCAAACCGCTATATTTTCGAGCGTTAGCGACATTCTCACAATCCAATCGGGATTTGAGAGTGGGTTCCTCCGGGGGCCCGCTCTTTTTTGTTGAATATGGCTGTGCCCAACAGGACCACAACCGACACGCCGCAGGCAGACCCGCAGACGGGACCGGCCGGCACATCGGCGCCGCAGACCGGGGCGGAGCCGCGGCTGATCGTCGAAACCGGCCTGCCGGCGCGCATCGGCGCGATCGCCACGCCGGTATTGGAAGAGCTTGGCTTCCGGCTGGTGCGCGTGCGCGTCACCGGGGAGGCCGGCTGCACCGTGCAGATCATGGCCGAGCGGCCGGACGGCAGCATGACCGTCGAGGATTGCGAGACAGCATCGCGTGCGCTGTCGCTGGCGTTCGATGCCACCGATCCGGTCGAGAGCGCCTACCGGCTGGAAATCTCGTCGCCGGGCATCGACCGCCCGCTGGTGCGCCAGTCGGACTTCGACCGCTATGCCGGTCATCTCGTCAAGATCGAAACAACGGTCGCGGTGGAAGGGCGCCGCCGGTTCAAGGGGCAATTACTCGGGACCGAGGGCGATGCCGCCCGGATCGAGCTTACCGACGCCGGCGAAGCAACCGAAGAAACCGTCGAACTGCTGGTGCGCATCGCCGACATCGCCGAGGCGCGGCTGGTGCTCACCGACGCGCTGATCACCGAGGCCTTGCGGCGTGGCAAGGCACAGGAACGGGCGCAAGACGGACAAGACCAAGACGGACAAGACGAAACACCCGAATCCGATCCTGGTCGAAACAATCACGGCAGGCCGAAAGCCGGAAAGAAGGCTTCGCCGTCCAATCGCCCCAAACATTCCAAGTATTCCGAGCGTTCCAAACAATCCCGGTCCGCAAAACCGAAGCCGGCACCGGGACATCGAGGAGACTGAGCAATGGCTGTCAGCGCCAATCGGCTTGAATTGTTGCAGATCGCCGACGCGGTCGCGCGCGAGAAAAGCATCGATCGCACCATCGTCATCGGCGCGATGGAGGACGCCATCGCCAAGGCGGCGCGGTCGCGCTACGGTGCCGAGACCGACGTGCATGCGGAAATCGATCCGAAGAGCGGCGATCTGCGGCTCACCCGCCACATGCTGGTGGTCGAGGCGGTAGAGAACCCGTCGAACCAGATCACCCTCGAAGAGGCGCGCCGCCGGCATCCCGCCGCGCAGGTCGGCGACGTCATCGCCGATCCGCTGCCGCCGCTCGAATACGGCCGCATCGCCGCGCAGTCGGCCAAGCAGGTGATCGTGCAGAAGGTCCGCGAAGCCGAGCGCGACCGGCAATATGCGGAATACAAGGACCGCATCGGCGAGATCGTCAACGGCGTGGTCAAGCGCGTCGAATACGGCAACGTCGTCGTCGATCTCGGGCGCGGCGAAGCGATCGTGCGGCGCGACGAGATGCTGCCGCGCGAGACGATGCGCACCGGCGACCGCATCCGCGCCTATATCTACGACGTGCGCCGCGAGCCGCGCGGGCCGCAGATCTTCCTGTCGCGCACGCATCCGCAGTTCACCGCCAAGCTGTTCGCGCAGGAGGTGCCGGAAATCTACGACGGCATCGTCGAGGTGAAAGCGGTGGCCCGCGATCCCGGCTCGCGCGCCAAGATCGCCGTGGTGTCACGCGATTCCTCCGTCGATCCGGTCGGCGCCTGCGTCGGCATGCGCGGCTCGCGCGTGCAGGCCGTCGTCAACGAGTTGCAGGGCGAGAAGATCGACATCATTCCGTGGTCGGCGGACACGCCGACCTTCGTCGTCAATGCGCTGGCGCCGGCGGAAGTCGCCAAGGTCGTGCTCGACGAGGACAAGAACCGCATCGAGGTCGTGGTGCCGGACGCGCAGCTCTCGCTGGCCATCGGTCGCCGCGGCCAGAACGTGCGACTGGCCTCGCAGCTCACCGGCTGGGATATCGACATCCTCACCGAGCAGGAAGAGTCCGAGCGCCGCCACGCCGACTTCGAGAACCGCACCAAGGCTTTCGTCGAAGCGCTCAACCTCGACGAAGTGGTCGGCCAGTTGCTGGCCTCGGAGGGCTTCACCTCGATCGAGGAACTGGCGATGGTCGACGAGAAGGAAGTGTCGAGCATCGAGGGCTTCGACGAGGAGACGGCGCAGGAGCTGCAGGCCCGCGCCCGCGAATATCTCGAACAGCAGGAAGCCGAACTCGACAACCGGCGCCAGGAACTCGGCGTCGACGAGGCGCTGAAGGAGATTCCGGGCATCACCACGAAGATGCTGGTCGCCTTCGGCGAGAACGAGGTCAAGACGGTGGAAGACCTCGCCGGCTGCGCCACCGACGACCTCGTCGGCTGGAGCGAGCGCAAGGACGGCGAGACCGTCCATCACAAGGGCTTCCTCGACGGCCAGGACGTGTCGCGCGACGAGGCCGAGGCGATCGTCATGCAGGCACGGCTGAAAGCCGGCTGGATCACCGAAGCCGATCTCGCCGGGCCGGCGGCGGCGGAGGAAGCCGAGGGAACCCCGGCCTGAGGCGTTCATATCGATGCTCGCTCAACCGCATGACGGCACGCAAAAGCCGGCCTCGCCGCCGGACAGCGACCTGGATCGCGGGCCCCGCTCGGGGCCCGCATCCACGCGGCTGTGCGCGCTGACGCGCGTATCGAAACCGGCCACCGAGATGGTCCGCTTTGTCCGCTCGCCGCAGGGCGACGTGGTTCCCGATATCAAGCACAAGCTGCCGGGACGCGGGCTCTGGATCACCGCGACGCGGCAGGCGGTCGAGGACAGCATCAAACGCAACGTTTTTGCCCGCGGTTTCAAGGCCCAGTTGCAGCCCCCGACGGGGCTGGCGGCGCAAACCGACGATCTGATGGCGCGGGCGGCGCTCGACGCGCTGGCGATAGCCGGCAAGGCGGGCTTGGCTCTGCACGGGCACGCCAAGGTCGAAACCGCCATCGACCGCCGCGAGGCGGTAGCCATCATCCATGCCGCCGACGGGGCCGAGGATGGCAAGCGCAAGATAAATGCCTATTTACGGGGCCGGGACATCGAAATTTCGGTGATTCAGGCCTTTACCAGCGCACAATTGGATTTGGCACTAGGCCGATCAAATGTGGTACATGCTGCGCTGCTTGCCGGCTCCGCGACAAATACGTTCATGGCCCGCGCCCTGCGCCTGATGCGCTTTCGGGCGCCCGACGAAAATTCATTCGAGGCGCCACGCGCGGACGCCTGAGACTGCAGGATCGGAATAGAAACGGAATGACTGAGAGCAAGACCCCTGGCGAGAACAAGCTGAGCGCCCCCCGCAAGCTTACGCTCAAGCCACGCACCGAAACTGGCGTCGTCCGCCAGAGCTTCAGTCATGGCCGCAGCAAGCAGGTGGTGGTGGAGACGGTCAAGCGCCGCAGCGTCGGCAGTCCGCCCAAGCCGGAGGCCGCCGTCGAGGTGACGAAGAAGGCGCCGCCGCGCGCCGCCAGCGCGCCAGCCGCAGCAGCGCCGAAACCCTCCGGCGTCGTGCTGCGCACGCTGACCGAAGAAGAGCGCAATGCCCGCGCCGCTGCGCTTGCCGATTCCAGGCTGCGCGACGCTGAAGAGCGCCGCATCGCAGAAGAAGAAGCCGAGCGTCGCGCCATTCGCGAAGCGACGGAGCGCGCCGAGCGCGAGAAGGCCGAAGCCCGCCAGCGCGAAGAGGAAGATCGCCTCAAGAAGGAAGAGGAATCCAAGCGCAAGGCCGGCGAGGTCGCCAAGAAACGTCTTGGTGACGAGGAGCCGAAGCGCCCGGCCGCACCGCCGAAGCTGACTGTCGAAGCCGAGGAAGAGGAAACGCCGCGCCGTCGCCCGGGCAGCACCAGCGCCCGCCCGTCAATACCGCCGCGACCGGCTGCGCCACGTCCGGGCCTGGAAAAGCAGCGCGGACGACTGACCGTCATCAACGCGCTCAACGCAGGCGAGGTCCGTGAGCGTTCTATCGCCTCGTTCCGGCGCCGCACGCAGCGCCTGAAGGGCCATGCCGCGAACGAGCAGAAGGAAAAGCTGTCGCGCGAAGTGACGATCCCGGAAGCGATCTCGATCTCCGATCTCGCCAACCGCATGTCGGAACGCGCTGTCGACGTCATCCGGCTGCTGATGAAGCAGGGCCAGATGGCGACCATCAACGACGTGATCGACGCCGACACGGCGCAGCTGATCGCCGAGGAGATGGGCCACACGGTCAAGCGCGTTGCCGAATCCGACGTCGAGGAAGGCCTGTTCGACGATTCCGCGGAGCAAGGCGACAACCTGCAGCCGCGCGCGCCGATCGTCACCGTCATGGGTCACGTCGACCACGGCAAGACCTCGCTGCTCGACGCGCTGCGTTCGGCCAACGTCGCCACCGGCGAGGCCGGCGGCATCACCCAGCATATCGGCGCCTACCAGGTGACCGCGCCGGGTGGCCAGAAGATCACCTTTATCGATACGCCCGGCCACGCCGCCTTCACCTCGATGCGCGCGCGCGGCGCCAAGGTCACCGATCTCGTCATCCTGGTGGTCGCCGCCGACGACGGCGTCATGCCGCAGACGGTCGAGGCGATCGCACACGCCAAGGCGGCGGAAGTGCCGATCATCGTTGCCATCAACAAGATCGACAAGCCGGAAGCGAAGCCGGATCGCGTGCGCACCGAACTGCTGCAGTACGAGGTGCAGGTGGAATCGCTCGGCGGCGACGTCGTCGATGTCGAAGTATCCGCGACCAAGAAGATGCATCTCGACAAGCTGCTCGAAATGATCGAGCTGCAGGCCGAACTGCTCGACCTGAAATCAGATCCCGACCGCGCCGCGGAAGGCACCGTCATCGAGGCCAAGCTTGATCGCGGCCGCGGCCCGGTCGCCACCGTGCTGGTGCAGCGCGGCACCCTGCATGTCGGCGACCTCGTCGTCGCCGGCGCCTCCTGGGGCCGCGTGCGCGCGCTGGTGTCGGACACCGGCGCCACCGTGAAGGACGCCGGCCCGTCGATGCCGGTCGAGGTGCTTGGATTCTCCAACACGCCGGAAGCCGGCGACCGCCTGGCCGTCGTCGAGAACGAGGCCCGCGCCCGCGAAGTGGCCGACTATCGCGCCCGCCAGAAGCGCGAGAAGCAGGCCAATCGCGCCATCACCATGCGCGGTTCGCTCGAACAGATGATGCACCAGCTCAAGAGCTCCGCCACCAAGGAGTTCTCCCTGGTGATCAAGGCCGACGTGCAGGGCTCGCTGGAAGCGATCATCGGCTCGCTCGACAAGCTCGGCACCGAGGAGGTCACCGCGCGGGTGCTGCACGCCGGCGTCGGCGGCATCACCGAATCCGACGTGACGCTGGCGCATGCTTCGGGCGTGCCGATCATCGGCTTCAACGTGCGCGCCCACAAGGAAGCGCGCGAGGCGGCCGAGCGCGACGGCATCGAGATCCGCTACTACAACATCATCTACGACCTCATCGACGACGTGAAGAAGGCCATGTCCGGCCTGCTGGCGCCGACGCTGCGCGAAACCATGCTCGGCAATGCGCAGATCCTGGAGGTCTTCAACATCTCCAAGGTCGGCAAGATCGCCGGCTGCCGCGTCACCGACGGCACCGTCGAGCGCGGCGCCAATGTGCGCCTCATCCGCGACAATGTCGTCATCCACGAGGGCAAACTGTCGCAGCTCAAGCGTTTCAAGGACGACATCAAGGAGGTCAGTTCCGGCATGGAATGCGGCATGGCCTTCGAGAACTATCAGGACATGCGCGTCGGTGACGTGATCGAATGCTACCGGGTGGAGCAGGTGCAGCGCAGTCTGTGAGTCCAAATCTCACGGCTTCGTCACGCGTTTTCCGCTCCTCTATCAACCGTCATGCCGGCCATAGCCGTTCGACGAACGGCGTTTCGCAAACGCCTATGGCCGGGCATCCCGCTTAGACAGGCACATTGTGCCTTCGGCGCCGGGATGGCCGGGGCAAGGCCGACCATGACGACAACGAAAACATGGCCATGAGCCGGAACAAGAAATCCAAACACGATAACACTGCGAACGCTTCGCAGCGCCAGTTGCGCGTCGGCGAACTGATCCGCCACGCCGTCGCCGACATGCTGACGCGCGGCGAGGTGCATGACCCGGTGCTTGAGAGCCACATGATCACCGTGCCGGAAGTGGCGGTCACCGCCGATCTGCGGCTCGCGACGATCTATGTGATGCCGCTCGGCGGCAACGACACCGCCGAAGTGCTCGACGCCTTCGACCGCAACCGGAAATTCCTGCGCGGCGAGATCGCCCGCCGCATCAATCTGAAATTCGCGCCCGATATCCGCTTCCGCATCGACGAACGCTTCGACGAGGCGGAACGCATCGAGCGTCTGCTGCGCTCGCCCGATGTCGCGCGCGATCTCGATCACAAGGATGGCGACGATGAATAATCCCGACCATCCCACCGGAATCGCACCGGCGGATACGACGATCGCCAGCGCATCCGACAATCCGAGACCCCGCGCGCAACGGCCGAAACAGCAATTCCGCCGCGAAAAGCGCGACGTGCACGGCTGGGTGGTGCTCGACAAACCGGTCGGCATGACCTCCACGCAGGCTGTAGCGGTGGTACGACGGCTGTTCACGGCCAGAAGCGCCGGCCATGCCGGCACGCTCGATCCCCTCGCCTCCGGCTGCCTGCCGATCGCGATGGGCGAGGCCACCAAAACCGTCCCTTTCGCCATGGAGAGCCGCAAGATCTATACGTTCACGGTTCGCTGGGGCGAGGAGCGCGACACCGACGATGCCGAGGGGCGGGTCACGGCGACGAGCGACGCCCGGCCGGACGCCGCAGCGATCGAGGCGCTGCTGCCGCAGTTCACCGGCACCATCGAGCAGGTCCCCCCGACCTATTCGGCGCTGAAGATCGCCGGCGAACGGGCCTATGACCTCGCCCGCGACGGCGAGACGGTGACGCTGGCAGCCCGCCCGGTGGAGATCCACCACCTGGCGCTCACCGGCATGCCGGACGCCGACCACGCCACCCTGACCGCCGAATGCGGAAAGGGCACCTATGTCCGGGCCATTGCCCGCGATCTGGGCCGCAAACTGGGCTGTTACGGCCATGTTTCCGCGCTGCGCCGCGAGGCGGTCGGCGCGTTCGGTTCCAACACCATGATTTCGCTGGAACAACTGGAAGCACTGTGTCATAGAGCCGCTGCCGGCGAGGTCCGTCTCGCCGATGCGCTTTTGCCGGTCGAGACCGCGCTGGACGACATCCCGGCGCTGGCCGTCGATCAGGCAGATGCGGTGCGGCTCCGTCGGGGCCAATCCGTTTTGGTGCGCGGACGGGACGCTCCCATCATCCGCGGCCCGGTCCATGTTATGGCGTCCGGTCAGTTGATCGCTATCGCCGAGATGGACCGCGGTGAAATCATCCCCAGGCGCGTATTCAATCTCACCGGGCTCGTAGGCAGCGCCGGCAAGCAATAAGGAACCATCCGATGTCGATTACTGCTGAACGCAAGGCGGAAGTCATCAAGGCGAACGCGACCAAGTCGGGCGACACCGGATCGCCGGAAGTCCAGGTCGCGATCATTTCCGAGCGCATCACCAATCTGACCGAGCACTTCAAGACGCATACCCACGACAACCATTCGCGTCGCGGCCTGCTCAAGCTCGTGTCGCAGCGTCGGCAACTGCTCGACCATCTGCGCCGCTCCGACGAAGGACGCTACAAGGCGCTGATCGAGAAGCTCAATATCCGCCGCTAAACGCTTCGGCGCGCGGGACCGTCCCGCGCGCTTTCCCTGAGCGGGGCAAGGTGCGCCGCTCTCACTTGTCGGCAAACGACAATACCGTACGGATTGCCGACGCTGCTGGGCGATCAAGGATCGCCCAAGGCCGAGGCCGTACAAGCCATGGCAGGATCGCCGGACGCTGCGGTGCTTTCGCGACATGCGCGACAGCGTCTCGCCGTCTTGCTCTGGCTTTCGGACCGGCCGAACACCATGAAAGACATGATCGATGTTTAATCAACACCGCGTCGAACTCGACTGGGGTGGGCGCACGCTCACGCTGGAAACCGGCAAGATCGCCCGCCAGGCCGACGGCGCCGTCATCGCCACCTATGGCGCAACCACGGTGCTGGCGACGGCTGTCGCCGCGCATGCGCCGCGCGAGGGCGTCGACTTCCTGCCGCTGACCGTCGACTATCAGGAGAAGTACTACGCCGCCGGCCGCATCCCGGGCGGTTATTTCAAGCGCGAAGGCCGGCCGACCGAGAAGGAGACGCTGGTCTCCCGTCTGATCGACCGTCCGATCCGGCCGCTGTTCGCCGATGGCTGGCGCAACGAAACCCAGGTCATCGTCACCACGCTGTCGCACGACCTGGAAAATGATCCGGACGTGCTGGCGATGGTCGCCGCCTCGGCGGCGCTGACGCTGTCAGGCGTGCCGTTCATGGGACCGATCGGCGCTGCCCGCGTCGGCTTCGTCAACAACGAATATGTGCTCAACCCCACCCTCGACGAGATGAAGGAATCGCAGCTCGATCTCGTCGTCGCCGGCACCAGCGATGCGGTGCTGATGGTCGAGTCCGAGGCGCAGGAGCTGTCGGAAGAGATCATGCTCGGCGCCGTGATGTTCGGCCACAAGCATTTCCAGCCGGTGATCGATGCGATCATCAAGCTCGCCGAGCAGGCCGCCAAGGAGCCGCGCGAGCATGAGGTGCCGGACGAGACGGTGCTGGAAAAGGAAATCCTCGGCCTCATCGAGCAGGACCTGCGCGCAGCCTATGCGATCCCGGCCAAGCTCGAACGCCAGGCCGCCGTCGGCGCCGTCAAGGCGAAAGTGATCGCGCACTACTTCCCCGAAGGCGCCGAGCACCCGACCGTTACCAAGCTGCAGGTCGCCGCGGTGTTCAAGGAGATCGAGGCGAAGATCGTCCGCTGGAACATCCTCGACACCGGCCGCCGCATCGACGGCCGCGACCTGAAGACCGTGCGCAACATCCTCGCCGAAGTCGGCGTGCTGCCGCGCACCCACGGCTCGGCGCTGTTCACCCGCGGCGAGACGCAGGCGCTCGTCGTCACCACGCTCGGCACCGGCGAGGACGAACAGTGGATCGACGCGCTGCAGGGCAGCTATAAGGAATCCTTCCTCCTGCACTACAACTTCCCGCCCTATTCGGTCGGCGAGACCGGCCGTCTCGGCGGCACCAAGCGGCGCGAGATCGGCCATGGCAAGCTTGCCTGGCGCGCCATCCATCCGCTGCTGCCGCGCGCCGATGAGTTCCCCTACACGCTGCGCGTCGTCTCCGAGATCACCGAGTCGAACGGCTCATCGTCGATGGCGAGCGTCTGCGGCGCCTCGCTGTCGCTGATGGACGCCGGCGTGCCGCTCAAGCGGCCGGCGGCCGGCATCGCCATGGGCCTGATCCTCGAGGGCGAGCGCTTCGCGGTGCTCTCCGACATCCTCGGCGACGAGGATCATCTCGGCGACATGGACTTCAAGGTGGCGGGCACCGACCAGGGCATCACCTCGCTGCAGATGGACATCAAGATCGCCGGCATCACCGAGGAGATCATGAATGTCGCGCTCGCCCAGGCGAAGGACGGCCGCATGCACATCCTCGGCGAGATGGGCAAGGCGCTGACCAGCGCCCGCGCCGAGCTCGGCGAGTTCGCACCGCGTATCGAGACCTTCAAGATTCC
This sequence comes from Pseudolabrys sp., assembly GCA_035556795.1. Classification (GTDB taxonomy): domain Bacteria; phylum Pseudomonadota; class Alphaproteobacteria; order Rhizobiales; family Xanthobacteraceae; genus Pseudolabrys. The sequence continues at coordinate 26,860 of DATMEV010000077.1, forward strand.
GACCGACAAGATCCGCGAAGTGATCGGCACCGGCGGCAAGGTGATCCGCGAGATCGTCGAGAAGACCGGCGCCAAGATCAATATCGAAGACGACGGTTCGGTGAAGGTCGCCTCCAGCGATGGCGAGTCGATCAAGGCGGCGATCAACTGGATCAAGTCGATCGCCTCCGATCCGGAGGTCGGCATGATCTATGACGGCACCGTCGTGAAGGTGATGGACTTCGGCGCTTTCGTGAACTTCTTCGGTGCCAAGGACGGCCTCGTCCATATCAGCCAGCTTGCGGCACAGCGCGTGCAGAAGACCTCCGACGTCGTCAAGGAAGGCGACAAGGTGAAGGTCAAGCTGCTCGGCATGGACGAGCGCGGCAAGGTGCGCCTGTCGATGAGGGCTGTCGATCAGACGACCGGCGAAGACCTCGAAGCCAAGCAGAAGAACGAGCAGAAGGACGGCGAGCCGCGCGAGGCCGCCGGCCACTAGAACACCGTTCATTCGCGAAGTGGAATCGGGGCGGCCTCAGGGCCGCCCTTTTTCGTCGACGCCGGACAACGGCCTGCCGGCGGCGGCGCATCCGGGCATGTCGAGCGCCAGCACAGTCGCCTCGCCAAGCGCCCGGAAATCGGCAACACGCGGCGAGGTCTTACGCCATGCCAGGCCGATGACGCGTCGCGGCTCGGGATCGCGAAATCGGATGACCCGCACCCGCTCGTCGCGCAGCTCCACACCGACGGCGATCTCCGGCAGCAGCGTCACGCCGTAGCCGCTCGCCACCATCTGCGTCACGGTGGCAAGGCTCGAGGCGCCCAGATGCGTCGCCACCGGCAGGCTGCGGCCATTGACGGTGCAGAAGGCCAGCGCCTGGTCGCGCAAACAGTGCCCCTCTTCGAGCAGGATCAGGTCGCGCGGATCGACGGTATCGACGTCGACACGTGTCGTCTCCGGCAGGTGATGCGCCGCAGGGACGGCGAAGAGGAAGCGATCCTCGAACAGCGGCAGGCTGTCGAAGCCGCCGCCCTCGAGCGGCAGCGCCAGCATCACCACGTCGAGCACGCCCTCGGCCAGTTCCTCCAGCAGCACCGGCGTCTGCGTTTCTCGGATATGCAGCTTCAGCTCCGGATAGCGGCGCTGCAGCTCCGGCAGCAGGCGCGGCAGCACATAGGGCGCGACGGTGGGGATGACGCCAAGCCGCAACGCCCCGCGCAGCGGCGCGCCACGGTGCCGGGCGATATCGACCAGGTCCTGCGCGGCGGCGAGGATCGCTTCCGCCCGCTCGACGACGTCGCAGCCCGCCTGTGTCAGGATCACGTCGTTAGGCCGCCGCTCCGCCAGCGCCACGCCGAGCTCTCGCTCCAGCTCGCGGATCTGCATCGACAGCGCCGGCTGGGTGACGGCGCAGTCTTCCGCCGCGCGGCCGAAATGCCGATGGCGAGCGAGCGCCGCGAAATAGCGCAATTGACGCAGGGTGATCATGCGATATGTGCCTCGCGATCATTTTATCTGATCGCGCGAGGCAATCAATCCGATTAGACCTGATCAAATCTACGGGGTAACGTGCGCCCGGACACCTCCCGGCTTCAGCGATGCATCGCAGGCCGAAGCCGCGGTCGGCAGATCGCACCGACAAGCAAAACAGACAAATAAAACAGACAAAGGAGATGCATATGTCGAAAACCGTAGACCCATCCCATCCTTCGACGACAGGCGCCGGCGCACCGGCGGTGAGCGACCGTAATTCGCTCAGCATCGGCTCCAACGGCCCCATCGTGCTGCACGACGTCCACTTCCTGGAGCAGATGGCGCATTTCAACCGCGAAAAGGTGCCCGAGCGCCAGCCGCATGCCAAGGGCGCGGGCGCATTCGGCGTGTTCGAGACCACCGAAGACCTGTCGGCTTACACCAAGGCGGCGATCTTCCGCAAAGGCGCGGTCACCGACATGCTGGCGCGCTTCTCCACCGTCGCCGGCGAAATGGGCAGCCCGGACACCTGGCGCGACGTGCGTGGCTTCTCGCTGAAGTTCTACACCAGCGAGGGCAATTACGACCTCGTCGGCAATAACACGCCGGTCTTCTTCCTGCGCGACCCGATGAAGTTTCCGCACTTCATCCGCAGCCAGAAGCGGCTGCCCGATTCCGGCCTGCGCGATGCCAACATGCAGTGGGATTTCTGGACGCTCAATCCGGAATCCGCGCATCAGGTGACCTATCTGATGGGCGACCGCGGCCTGCCGCGCACCTGGCGCCACATGAACGGCTACGGCTCACACACCTATATGTGGATCAACAAGGGCGGCGAGAAGTTCTGGGTGAAGTACCACTTCCATACCGAGCAGGGCATGGAGTTCTTCACCAATGAGGAAGCCGCCGCCATGGCCGGCAGCGATGCCGACTTCCACCGCCGCGATCTGTTCGAGGCGATCGCCCGCGGCGAGCATCCGAGCTGGATCATGTCGGTGCAGATCATGCCCTATGCGGATGCGAAGTCTTATCGCTTCAATCCGTTCGACCTGACCAAGACCTGGTCGCACAAGGACTACCCGCTGGTGAAGGTCGGCACGATGACGCTGAGCCGCAACCCGGAAAACTTCTTCGCGCAGATCGAACAGGCGGCATTCTCACCCGGCAACACCGTGCCCGGCATCGGCTTGTCGCCGGACAAGATGCTGCTCGGCCGCGCCTTCGCCTATAACGATGCGCAGCGCAACCGCATCGGCGCCAACTTCCATCAGCTTCCGGTCAACCGTCCGAAGATTCCGGTCAACAGCTATATGTTCGACGGCCACATGGCCTTCGAGCACAGCGGCAACGCGCCGGTCTATGCGCCCAACAGCTTCGGGCGTCCGTGGGCCGACGAGACCGGTCCGGTCCACGACGGCTGGGAAGCCGACGGCGAGATGGTGCGCAGCGCCTATGCGCTGCACCCCGAGGACGACGACTTCGGCCAGCCGGGAACGCTGGTGCGCGAGGTGATGAACGACGGAGATCGCGACCGCCTCGTCACCACGGTGAGCGGCAGCCTGCTCAGCGGCGTCAAGCCGGAAGTGCTCAAGCGCGCCATCGAGTACTGGAAGAGCGTCGATGCCGGCGTCGGCAAGCGCATCGAGGACAAGGTGAAGGCAAAAGCCGCGCCGCAGCCGGTGGAAGGCATGGGGCAGAGCTGAGGCAAAAGCTGCAGCAAAAGCCTCAGTCTTCACCGATCGAATGATTGACGCCGTGCGCCGCATCAGCGACGCACGGCGTTCTCACAACCGTTTCAAATAAACCGTCGCTGCGCGAAAGCGGCCGATCAGCTGATCGGTACCGAGGCGACATGCTCTTTGAACGCCGGGCGCGCCGACACCTCGTCGTACCAGCGGCGGACAGCCGGCAGCAGCGGATGATCCGGTACCACCGTCCAGTAGCGGTAGGTGTTCAGCGCGGCCGGGATATCGCCATAGGAGAAACTGTCGCCGGCCACATAGCGCGTCCGCGCAAGCTGGTCGTCGAGGATCGTCATCGCCGCGGTGTTCTTCTCCTGCGACGTCTTGATCGCGGCGACGTCACGCTTGTCCGGCGCGGTGCGGATCAATCCCCAGAAAGCGGCGAGTTGCGACGGCTGCAGCACCGTCAATTGCCAGTCCATCCACATTTGCGCACGGCCGCGCATCTGCGGATCGCGCGGCGCCAGAATGCCGTCGGCATCGGAGCAGTCGGCGAGATAGCGCACGATGGCATTCGATTCCCACATGGTGAAGCCGTCGTCTTCCTCCAATACCGGCACCAGACCGTTGGGATTCTTCGCCAGATAGTCGGCGTCGCGATTCCTGCCGAAGCTGCCGCCGATATCGATCCGCCTGTGCGCAAGGCCGAGCTCGCCGATCGCCCACATCACCTTCTGAACATTGATCGAGGTCTTGCGCCCCCAGACGGTCAGCATGGTTCGTCCTTATCGGGTTTGTACTTATCGGGTTTGTAACTGCGGTCGCATCGGTACCGGCACGGCGCGCCGCCGGCAGGCATCGACCGCAACGAGGTCAGCAGATGCGCCGACGTCATGCAACGGGCGTATCGGCGTCACGAAAAGACTGCATCGCATGGCTGCGTTGTCAGCGTCGCATCGGTGCCGATGCCGGCCCCGCTCCGGCGGCACATTCATGGGCGCGCTCGAAGACAAGCTCAATCGAGCCTGCGCGCCTCTTCGGGCAGCATGATCGGGATGCCATCGCGGATCGGATAGGCAAGCTTCGCCTGCCGCGACACCAGTTCCTGCCGGCCGGCGTCGTATTCGAGCGGCCCCTTGGTCAGCGGGCAGACGAGAATCTCCAGCAGCTTCCGGTCGATGGTGCCGGCGGCGCGGTCGGTGGTGTCATCCATGGTCGATAGCGGCTCCCGAAAACATCCCGATATCCTAAGACGTTTCGAACGCCGATGGAATCGGCGAACAGGCGACGGGGCGGGCGCCGCCCGTCCATCCGCTCCGCGCGTTCATTGCAGCTTGGTTTCGCCGTCGGTGTTCTTCTTGGCGAGTTCGATCTCGGTAACCGCGATCAGGATCTCGGCGCGGGTCTTGAGGTCGCGCGCTTCGAGCAGCGCCTGCTTTTCCGCCACGCCATAAGGCGACATCATCGCCAGCGCGTTGACCAGCGCCTCGTTGGGAGCGTTTTCGATCCCCTCCCAATCGGCCTTGAGATTGTTGGCCTTGAGAAAGTCCCGCAGCGTCGCCAGCAGCGCCGGGCGATTGACCTCCTCCTCGCCCTTGCGGGCGACGAAGTCGTCGACGAAGGGCGCGAAGGAGACGCTGCATTGCCGGTAGCCGGTGGCGACGGTGAGTTCTTCCTCGATGACGAAGCGCGCCACGCCGGTCAGTTCGATGAGATAGCGTCCGTCGCCGCTTTCCGCGAGCTGGGTGATACGGCCGGCACAACCGATCGTGTAGAGCGGCGGCACCGCCTGCGCGCCGGACTGCGACACATCCGGCTGGATCATGCCGATCAGCCGGTGGCCGTCGCGGAACGCATCGTCGACCATTTCCAGATAGCGCGGCTCGAAAATATTCAGCGGCATCTGACCCCGCGGCAGCAGCAGCGCTCCTGGCAAGGGAAACACCGGAAGCGTGTGCGGCAGGTCGATCGGGCCGCGATAGGTCGCATTCATCGGCATTGCGTTTCTCCGCTGCGCGCTCCGTGTCTCATGGCCATGGCGACACGAACCGTTGGTCGCATCATCGCTCCGGACTGGCTCCGGATTGGTGCCGCGTCGGCATATGCCTCACTTCGCGCGCCATCGCCGGGGAGCTGCAGCGTCCATCGGACGCTGCAGCGATCTAGACGAACAGCAGCGACGACAACCGACGCCGGCCCTCAACCGTCGCCGGGTCCTCGCCGCCCCAGGCCTCGAAGAACTGCACGAGCTGCTTGCGCGCACCGTCATCGTTCCATTTGCGGTCGCGCTTGACGATTTCGAGCAGGTGGCCGGTCGCCTCCTCGCGCTTGCCGGCGGCGTTGAGCGCCACCGCCAGATCGAAGCGCGCCTGATGATCGAGCGGATTGGCGGCGATTTTCTGCTCGAGCTCGTTGACCGGGCCGAGCGCCTGCGCCTGTTCGGCGAGATCGATCGCGGCGCGCGCGGCGCTCACCGCGGCATCGTTCTCCTTGGCCGGCGGCACCAGCATCAGCGTCTGCCGGGCCTGCTCGAGCGCGCCCATCTCCAGTTGGCAGCGTGCAAGCCCGGCGATCGCCGCGATATTGCCGCTGTCCTGCGCCAGCGCCGCAGCATAGATCTCCGCCGCGCCGCTGGCGTCGCCGGCGGCCAGCGCTTCCTCGGCGCTTCGGAGCAGATCGCGCTCCTCGGCGCCGACCGCGCCCTTGGTCAATCGCTGCAGAAATTCCATCACCTGGCTTTCCGGCAGCGCCCCCATGAAACCGTCGGCGGGCTGGCCGTTGACGAAGGCGATGACGGCCGGAATCGATTGGATGCCGAGCTGGCCGGCGACCGCCGGATGCTCGTCGATATTCATCTTGGCGAGCTTGACCTTGCCCTTGGCGGCGTGAATGGCCTTCTCCAGCACCGGCGTAAGCTGCTTGCAGGGGCCGCACCACGGCGCCCAGAAATCGACCAGGACCGGCTGGCGCTTGGATTCCTCGATGACGTCCTTGAGGAAGGTTTTCGTCGTCGTATCCCTGATCAGGTCGTCACCCGCATGCTCCGCGGCGAATGTCATGCCTGCCGTCGTCTGTCCCGCCCCGCCGTTCTGCAACATCGATCCTCGCCGTGTCTGATGTGGTCCGGATACGCCGGGCCGTCTCTGAAATCTGGATAGAGAGTCAAATGGGAGGTTAGAGCGAGTTTTCAATCGGATTGCCAGCCCGCCGTGGCCGTGACCGGAGCGCCGAAAAGCGGATCGCCGGAGACCGCCTCGATCCGGGGCTCGTGGCCGCTGGCGCGCAGGAACACCATCAGCTCATCGCGGCCGATCGCCGTCGTCATGGCGTTGTCGAGCGGGTGAAAATTCAGCACCGGAAGCGCCATCATCGCCGCATCGAGGACCACCTGCACGGCGCCGTCCCGGTCGTTGATCGCAGCAAAGGGCGTCACCGAGCCGGGCCGGACGCCGAGGGCAGCCATCAGCCTCTCCGGCGAACCGAAGGACAGCCGACCGCTGGCCCCGAGCCGGCGGTGCAGCCCCTTCAGTTCGATCACTGCGTCGTGCAGCGCCACAACCAGAAGGAGCACGCCCTTTTTGTCACGCAGAAACAGGTTCTTGGTGTGGCCGCCGGGCATCGTGGCATGCAGCTCGCGCGACTGTTCGACGGTGAACAGCGGCGGATGATGGACGGTCCGATGGACGATGCCGAGGGCATCGAGACGGTCAAACAGGTCGGCTGGCGTGGCGGGCATGCGGGACTTTCCGAGAATCGGGCCGTTTCGGGCAAAACCGGAAGGTCCGGCGGCATCTGCGGCAGGGCGACGATACCGGGGCCGGAACCGTCACCGGTATCCGCCTCGAATATCGATCCGATATCTCCATCCCTTGCCGCCTTTTATCTCTTGCCGGCTTTCAGCACAGTTGCAAAGAGGACGGGCTTGCGGCTATAGGAACGCGGTCGGCGTCAGCCGGCGGCCCATCGGGCCGCGCGACTGTCCCGTTCAACCACGGATGCGGGTGTAGCTCAGGGGTAGAGCACGACCTTGCCAAGGTCGGGGTCGAGGGTTCGAATCCCTTCGCCCGCTCCAGTTTGGCTGTTGGCCGGCCTATCGTGGCCGGCAATTTCGATCGTCAGCAGTTTCGACGTTCATTGGTTCAGAGATGCGGCACGTCTTGGCGAGCAAGTTCCTCGACGACATGATCAAGCCGGCGCGTGGCGGCACGGTCGCCATTGCCGGCGCCTTCCTGCCGGCGACGGCAAAGAAATCCGCGATCCGCATCGGCGAGCGCCGTCCGCAGGCGGACAGCCAGAGCCGCGAGCTGCTGCTGCGCCGTCGTCGTCGCGGTAGCTGACCCCGCGACTTTCTGACCACGTCTCAAGCCCAGTCCAACGCTACTTCGCGATCCACCGATCAATAACCGGCGGCAAGCGCATCACGCGTGCGCGTGTCTGCGGCACCGACCCAGCCGCCGGCGCCGTCGGCGACAATGGCATTGATCTCGGTCGCCGGGCGGCGGACGACGACCCGGTGACCGCGCCGTTCCAGCGCCTGGCGGGTGGCCGCCGGCAGCATCGGCTCGACCACCACCTCGTCGGGCTGCCATTGATGATGCAGGCGCGGCGCCTCGATCGAGGCCGCCACATCCATGCCGAAATCGACGATGTTGACGATCTGCTGCAGCACCGCAGTGATGATGCGGCTGCCGCCGGGCGAGCCGGTGACCAGCGCCACCCTGCCGTCCTTCAACAGAATGGTCGGCGTCATCGACGACAGCGGACGCTTGCCGGGCGCCGGCAGATTGGGCTCGAAGCCGACAAGCCCGAAGGCATTGGTTGCACCCGGCCTGGCGGTGAAATCGTCCATCTCGTTGTTGAGCAGCACGCCGGTGCCGGCGGCGACCAGCCCGACGCCGTAGCTGAAGTTCAGCGTATAGGTATTCGACACGGCATTGCCGTCGCGATCGACCACCGAGAAATGCGTGGTGTTGTCGCCTTCGTGCGGCACCGGATTGCCGCTGCTGGCCGGCGTCGCTTTTTCCGGATCGATCTCGGCGCGCAGGCTCGCCGCATAACGCTTCGATATCAACCCGGCGACTGGCACGGTGACCTGATCGGGGTCGCCGAGATAGGCGGCGCGGTCGGCATAGGCGCGCTTCATCGCCTCGATCATCAGATGCCGCGTCCGCGCATCGTCGTGCAGGGCGAAGCCTTCGAGGATGTTGAGTATCTCGATCAGATGTACGCCGCCCGACGACGGCGGCGGCATCGACAGCACCGTGTAGCCGCGATAGGTCCCGCTCACCGGCGCACGCAGTCGCGCCTCGTAGCCGCGCAGATCGGCCGCGGTCATCGTGCCGCCGGCTTCGCGCACGGCGGCGGCGATCCGCTCGGCGATCGGTCCATCGTAAAAGGCACGCGGCCCGTCGCGGGCGACCGTCTCCAGCGTGGCGGCGAGATCGCTTTGCACCAGCCGCTGTCCCGGCCGCAGCGCACTGCCGTCGGCATTGAGGAAGATCGCGGCACTCGAAGGCCAGCGGGCCAGCCGCTCGCGCGCCCGCGGCAGCGAGTCCGCCAGATCGCCATCCACCGCGATGCCGTCGCGCGCCAGCGCGAGCGCGGGGGCGATCAGTTGCGCCAGCGTGAACCGGCCGGAGCCATAGCGCTGATGCGCCAGAGCAAGCCCGGCAACGGTGCCGGGCACGCCGACCGCCAGTCCGGTGCTGCGCGACTTGCGGCTGTCGATATTGCCGTCGGCATCGAGAAACATCGTCGGCCCGGCGGCGGCCGGTGCGGTTTCGCGATAATCGATGGCGATGTTCTCGCCGTCGGCGCGATGGATGACCATGAAACCGCCGCCGCCGAGATTGCCGGCACGCGGATAGGTGACGGCGAGCGCGAAGCCGGTGGCCACCGCCGCATCGACGGCATTACCGCCCTGCCTGAGAATATCGACGCCGATGCGCGCGGCGCGGGCCTCCTGCGCCACCACCATGCCATGCGCGGCGTGCACCGCCGCGACCGGCGGCACCGCCTGCAGATCGGCCTCGAAGCGCGGTGTGCTCTGCGCCAGCGCATCCGCTGCCGCCGCGCCGGCAAGCGCCACCAGGACAGCGAGAACGATGCGGCGCACCGGCCCGCCCGCCTAACCGCGCTTGCGCGGCTTGCGCACATAAGGCCGATAGACCGGCTCCCACATGAAAGCACGGATGCGGGCCTGCAATTCGTCGTCGCTGCAGGGCGGCGCAACGCCGTCGGCCTGCGCCTGCCGACCCACGGCGATGGCAACCTCGACAGAAACGTCACGCAGGTTCTTCACCGGCGGCAGCAGGCGGCCGTTCTTGTCGGTGGCGGCCGGCGACAATTGTGCCAGCGCCTTGGCCGAAGCCATGAACATGGTCTCGGTGATACGCCGCGCGCCGGAAGCAAGAACGCCGAGTCCGACGCCGGGGAAGATGTAGGAATTGTTGGTCTGGTCGATCGGGATCGTCTGGCCGTTGAACGTCGCCGGCGGATAGGGGCTGCCGGTGCCGATCAGCGCACGCCCTTCCGTCCATTCGACGAGCTTCTGCGGATTGGCTTCGCTGCGCGAGGTCGGGTTCGACAACGGAAAGATCACCGGGCGCTCGACGTTGCGCGCCATGGCGCGGGCGATCTCCTCGGTGAAGGCGCCGGGCTGGCCGGAAACGCCGATCAGCGTCGTCGGCCGGGCATTGTCGATGACGTCGATCAGCTCGATGCGGCCGGGATTGCGCAGCCGCCATCCGGCAACGTCCTCGGGCTTGCGCAGCAGGAAGCGCTGGCCGGGGTGGATATTGTTCATGCCCTCGATCAGCAGGCCGTCGCGATCGACGGCATAGAAGCGCGAGCAGGCTTCCGCCTCGCTCAACCCGTCATCGACCATCGCCTGCTTGATCAGCGCGCTTATACCGCACCCGGCGGAGCCGGCGCCGAACAGCGCGATCCGCTGCTCGGTGAGCGGGATGCCGGTGACATTGATCGCCGCCAGCAATGTGCCGGCGGCCACCGCCGCGGTTCCCTGAATGTCGTCATTGAAGGTGCACAGCCGGTCGCGATACCGCTCGATCAGCCGGCCGGAATTGGCGCCGGCGAAATCCTCCCATTGCAGCAGCACGTTCGGCCAGCGCTCCATCACCGCCGCAACGAACGCCTCGATGAAGTCGTCGTAGTCCTGACCGCGGATGCGATTGTGCCGCCAGCCGACATAGAGCGGATCGACCAGACGTTCCTGATTGTCGGTGCCGACATCGAGGAACACCGGCAGCGTCTGCGTCGGATGGATGCCGGCGCAGGCGGTGTAGAGCGCCAGCTTGCCGATCGGGATGCCCATGCCGCCGGCGCCCTGATCGCCGAGACCAAGAATGCGCTCGCCATCGCTGACGACGATCACCCGCACATCGTTGAGATTCGGCCGCGCGAAAATCTCGGCGATACGGTGCCGGTTGGGATAGCTGATGAACAGGCCGCGCGGCTTGCGCCAGATCTCGCTGAAGCGCTGGCATCCCTCGCCGACGGTCGGCGTGTAGACGAGCGGCAGCATCTCGTCCATGTGCGCGGTCAGCAGCGCATAGAACACCGTCTCGTTGGTATCCTGCAGGTCGCGCAGGAAGGCATAACGCTCGAAATTGGTGGCGAAATTGCGCAGCACCTTCAGCCGGCGCGACACCTGCTCGCTCAACGTGCCGATGGTCGGCGGCAGCAGGCCGTGCAGACGGAAGGCATCGCGCTCGGCTTCGGAAAACGCCGTGCCCTTGTTGAACAGATGGTGACGGATGAGATTGCCGCCGGACAGATCGGTTTCGATCGGGCCGGAGAAGTCCGGAAGCGGGGGAAGCATCATTTCGGTGTCGTACTCTCGCGCGCCTGGCTGTGATAGGCCGGATTCGGCCGCATGTCGGTGGCGCTGGCGAGGCGGTTCGACATGTTGAAGAATCCGGTGACCGCCGCAATATCCCAGATATCGCGTTCGCTAAAGCCCATGCGCCGCAGACGATCCCGATCCTCGTCCTCGACCGCCCAGGGCTCCGTCGTCAGCCGCACCGCAAAATCGAGCATTGCGCGCTGGCGCTTGCCGAGCCGCGCGGCACGGTAGTTCATCACCAGATGCTCGCCGAGCAGCGGGTCGCCGGAATATTGCCGGACCGCAGCGCCATGTGCGGTCAGGCAGTAATAGCAGCGGTTCTGCGACGACACCGCCGCCGCGATCATCTCGCGCTCCTGCTTGCTCAGGCCGGAGGGCGCCAGCATCAGGTCGTTGTACATCGCGACGAAGGCTTCCAGCTTGGCATTGTCGAAGGCATAGGCCTTGAGCACGTTCGGAACGAAACCGAGCTTTTCTTCGCACTTGCGGAAATAAGCCTCCATCTGCGGCGACAGCGGCGCGGCCGGCAGATCGAGCGCGATGACCGGCGCATCGTCGGGACGCGCCGCGGCGCGGGTCTCCTTGCCGCCGGTCCTGTTCGGTTTTCCGGTGCCTGTCTTGTCGCTCCTGTCGCTCTTGCCATGCCGCGACAAACGTTTGCCAGCAGAGCTGGTGGTCCCGGATTTCGCCATTTCCGAATCCCTCGCGCCGTGATGCCTTGCCGATTTCGCCTGCAGGCAACCTACACGCTTCGCACCGCCGACGATATCGCGGCACCCGGTTTTGCATGGCTGCACGGCTTGCCGGGACGATCCGCGCCGGCGGATATCGGCGGAATGCGGCTGCGCCGTCATAGTAACGCCAGAAGGTTGTGTTCCATGACGGCGAAGACAGCGGCGCGGATGGACGACAACGGTTTACCGGCGCATGTTTTTGCTGTTGCTTCCGGAGGCGCGAGACCACGCATGGCTGCAATGCTCAATGCCGTCGACGAGGCGCAGGCCGCCCGCACCCTGATCGCCGAGGCGACGCCGCAGGCCCGCGACGTGCCGGTCGATTTTTCCACCACCCTGTTCGCACGCGCCGCGCCGGAGGACGTGCTCCGATACCGTTCGCAAGACCTGACGGTCTTCGCGGCGCGCGCCTGGACATGGCTGGCGCAGCGCCGGCCGGGCGCCGCATCCGTGCGCTTCGAGGAAGTGACCCTGCCGGCGGATGAGACAGCGCCGGCCGCGGCGGCGACCACCGTCGGCGTCATCGAGATCGTCAACGACGACATGCCGTTCCTGGTCGATTCGGTGATGAACGAACTGGCCGAACAGGGCCTGACGGTGCGGCTGATGGCGCATCCGGTTCTGGCGATGGAGCGCGACCCGAACGGCCGGCTGACGGCATTTCGCGGCAGCGCGGCCGGCAATGGCGCTGCGCGCGAGAGCTTTATCCATATCCATGTCGATCCGGTCGCCGATGCGCCGCGCCGCGCCGCGGTGGCGGGACAACTGGAAACCGTGCTGGGCGCGGTGCGGGTCGCGGTCGCCGACTGGCGGGCGATGCAGGCGCGCGTCGGCGAAACAATCGCGCAGCTCAAGGACAAGCCGCCGCCGCTGCCGGTGGCGGAAATCTCCGAAGCGATCCAGTTCATCGAATGGCTGCTCGCCGACAATTTCACCTTCATCGGCGTGCGCGATTATGCGCTGACCGACGACGGCGAGCGGGTCGCGCCGGTTGCCGGCAGCGGCCTTGGCGTGCTGCGCACCGAGGATATGCATGTGTTGCGTCACGGCGACCGGCGACTGGAAATGACGCCGGAGATCATGGCGTTTCTCAAGGAGCCGCGGCTGCTGATCGTCACCAAGGCGAATACGCGCTCGCTGGTGCATCGCCGCGTCTATCTCGATTATATCGGGTTCAAGCGGTTCAATGCCGATGGCCGCCTGGCCGGCGAGCTGCGCATCGTCGGCCTGTTCACCTCGACCGCCTATACGCGTTCGCCGCGCTCCATCCCCTATCTGCGCCGCAAGATCGCGGCCATCGAAACGCGCGCCGGCCTCCTGCCCGATAGCCATTCCGGCAAGGCGCTGGCGAATGTGCTCGAGACCTATCCGCGCGACGAGCTGTTCCACATCGACGAGGACACGCTCTACGACTTCGCGATGACGATGCTGCGGCTCGACGAACGCCCGCGGCTGCGGGTGCTGGTGCGGCGCGACCGTTTCGACCGGTTTGTCTCGGTGCTGCTGTTCGTGCCGCGCGAGCGTGCCGACAGCCGGCTGCGCACCGCCGTCGGCAATTACCTCGCATCGATGTTCGACGGCCGCGTCTCGGCCTTCTATCCGTATTACACGGAAGGGCCGCTGGTGCGCGTGCACTTCATCATCGGTCGCGACGGCGGCCGGACGCCGGAGGTTGCGCGCGCGACACTGGAAAGCGCCATCGATGCGATCATCCGCAACTGGAGCGATTCGCTGTCCGAGGTGCTCACCGCATCGCACCCGCCGGAAAAAGCGCGGGCTTTGTTCGACCGTTACGGCGCGGCATTTCCCGCTTCCTATCGCGACGATTTCCAGCCCGCCGATGCGGTGGCCGGCATCGCCATGCTGGAAAAGCTGACGCCGGAGCGGCCGCTCGGGGTTACCTTCACGCATCGCGACGGTGGCGACCGCAAGAGCATCGACCTGCGGATCTGGAGCGCCGGCCGGCCGCTGCCGCTGTCGGAGCGCGTTCCGGTACTGGAAAACATGGGATTCCGCGTCATCGACGAGCGCACCTACCGGCTGGCACCGGAGGGACGCGCGGGAGCATGGCTGCACGACATGCTGCTGCAGAGCGCCGACGGCGCGCCGGTCGATCTCGATGATCCGGCACAAAAGCTCAAGCCGCGGCTGGAGACTGCCTTCCTCGTGGTGATGGGCGGCACCGGCGAGAACGACGGCTACAATGCGCTGGTGCTCAGCGGCGGACTGATGTGGCGCGACGTCGCCCTGCTCCGCATTATCTCGCGCTTCCTGCAGCAGGCGCGGGTGCCGTTCTCGCAGGACTATATGTGGGCGACGCTGCGCAAGCATCACGCCATCGCCGCCGACATCGTTGCGCTGTTCCACGCGCGCTTCGATCCGCGCCCGCCGACGGCCGCCGACCGCGCAACGACGGAGCAGGCGATCGCCGCGCGCATCGAGGCGGCGCTGGACAAGGTGCAAAGCCTCGACGAGGACCGCATCCTCCGCCGCTTCCTCAACGCGGTTCGCGCGGCGGTGCGAACCAATTTCTATCAGCCCGGCGCCGATGGCGGCCCGAAGCCGCTGATCGCCATCAAGTTCGAGAGCCGCAAGCTTGACGAACTGCCCAAGCCGCATCCGCTCTACGAAATCTTCGTGTCGTCGCCGCGCGTCGAGGGCGACCACCTGCGTTTCGGCAAAGTGGCGCGCGGCGGCATCCGCTGGTCCGACCGGCCGCAGGATTTCCGCACCGAAGTGCTCGGCCTGGTCAAGGCACAGCAGGTCAAGAATGCGGTGATCGTCCCGGTCGGCTCGAAGGGCGGCTTCGTGCCACGTCAGCTGGCGGCCGTCGCGGCCGCGAACCCCGGCAAGCGTGAAGCGGTGCAGGCGGAAGGCACGACCGCCTACAGGCTGTTCATCAATGCGATGCTCGACATCACCGACAATATCGGCCGCGACGGGCGGATCGTGCCGCCGGAGCATGTCGTGCGCCACGACGGCGACGACCCCTATCTGGTGGTCGCCGCCGACAAGGGTACGGCAACATTCTCCGATCTGGCCAACGGCATTTCGCGCGAGCACCACTTCTGGCTCGACGATGCCTTCGCCTCCGGCGGCTCGGCCGGCTACGACCACAAGGGCATGGGCATCACCGCGCGCGGCGCCTGGGAATCGGTGAAGCGGCATTTCCGCGAGATGGACATCAACATCCACGAGACGCCATTCACCTGCGTCGGCGTCGGCGACATGTCGGGGGACGTGTTCGGCAACGGCATGCTGCGCGAGAAGACCACGAAACTGATCGCCGCCTTCGACCATCGCGACATCTTCATCGATCCTTCGCCCGATCCGGAGCGCAGCTTCGCCGAACGCAAACGCCTGTTCGAACTGCCGAGGTCGAGCTGGCAGGATTTCGACAAGGCGCTGATCTCCAGAGGCGGCGGCGTATTCTCGCGTGCGCTGAAGGAAATCGACCTGTCGCCGGAAGCGCGGGCGGCGCTCGGCTTCGACCGGGCGAAGGCGACACCACAGCAGGTGATGAGCGCCATCCTGCGCGCGCCGGTCGATCTCCTGTTCTTCGGCGGTATCGGCACCTATGTGCGGGCGTCGAGCGAAGGCGACGAAGCGGCCGGCGATCGCGCCAACGACGCGATCCGCGTCAGCGGCAAAGACCTGCGCTGCAAGGTGATCGGCGAAGGCGCCAATCTCGGCATGACGCAGCGCGGCCGCGTCGAGGCGGCGATGACCGGCGTGCGCCTCAACACCGACGCGATCGACAACTCCGCCGGCGTCAACACGTCCGACGTCGAGGTCAATATCAAGATCGCGCTGACGCGGCCGATGCATGACGGTAGGCTGACGTTGGCGACACGCAATGCGCTGCTCACCGAGATGACCGGTGAAGTTGCGCGCGTGGTGCTGCGCAACAACTATCTGCAGACACTTGCCCTGTCGCTGGCCGAGCGGCGCGGGCTCGAGGATGCCGGTTTCCTGCAGCGACTGATGCAGCTCCTCGAAACGCAGGGCCATCTCGACCGCGCGGTGGAGTTTCTGCCGGACGATGCGGAGCTTGCCGACCGCTTCAAGCGCGGCACGGCGTTCACGCGGCCGGAGCTGGCCGTGCTGCTCGCCTATTCAAAGCTCAGGCTGTACGAGGAACTGCTCGATTCGCCGATCCCGGACGATCGTTATCTCGGCCGCGAGCTTGCCCGCTATTTCCCGAAGGAAGTGGCGGAGCGTTATCCCGACGCGCTCGACCATCACCGGCTGCGCCGCGAGATCATTGCCACGCAGCTTGCCAATTCGATGATCAACCGCGGCGGCCCGTCGCTGATCGTGCGTATCGCCGACCAGACCGGCGCCGGGGCACCGCGCATCGCATCGGCTTTCGCCGCTGTGCGCGACAGCTACGAGATGACGGAGCTCAACGACGCGATCAATGCGCTCGACAACCGGATCGCCGGCGCCACGCAGCTCGATCTTTACGCCGCCGTGCAGGACCTGCTGCTCGACCGGCTGGTCTGGTTCCTGCGCCACGTCGATCTCGATCAGGGGCTCGCCGACATCGTTACGCATTATCATCAGGGCATCTCGGCCGTCGCCGATACGCTGGCGCAGGCGCTGCCGCAGGACATGCTCAAGGCGGTGTCGGCCCGCGCCGCGCATCTGCAGAATGCCGGCCTCGAGCGGCCGCTGGCGCTGCGCTTCGCCAGCCTGCCGCTGCTGACATCCGCGCCCGACATCGTGCTGATCGGCGACCGTGTCAAACGGCCGGTGGCCGAGGTTGCTGCGACCTATTTCGCGACGCAGGCGCTGTTCCGGGTCGAGCAGATCGTCGATGCGTCGCGCGCCGTCCCGGCCAGCGACTATTTCGACCGGCTGGCGGTCGACCGCTCGCTCGATACGATCGGCGACGCGGCGCGGCGCCTCACCGCGCAGATGCTGCGCGACGGCGTTGCCGGTGGCGACGCGGTGACAGCATGGACGCAGCGGCACGCGCACGACGTCGAGCGTACGCGCGCTTCGATCGACCAGATCGTCGCCTCCGGTCTGTCGCTGGCGAAGCTTTCCGTCGCGGCGAACCTGCTGGGCGATCTGGCGAAGGAGTGAGGCTTTTAGCCTTTCCGAGCGTCGCTGCTCCGCCGCATCCATCCTTCGAGGCGCCGCGCCTAGCGCGGCTCCTCGGGATGAGGCTGTCTCACAGCGGCGACGCACCACACGCGAACGCGTGCGGCATCAATGCCGGAAGTGGCGCGTGCCGGTCATCACCATGGCGATGCCGTGCGCATCGGCGGCCTTGATCACCTCGTCGTCGCGCATCGAGCCGCCCGGCTGGATCACCGCCGTGGCGCCGGCTTCGATCGCCACCAGCAAGCCGTCGGCGAACGGGAAGAATGCATCGGAGGCGACCACCGAGCCTTTGGTCAGCGGCGCAGACAATTTCAATTCCGCCGCCGCATCCTGCGCCTTGCGTGCCGCGATACGCGCCGAATCGACACGGCTCATCTGTCCGGCGCCGATGCAGACGGTGGCGAGATCCTTCGCATAAACGATGGTGTTGGATTTGACATGCTTGGCCACACGGAAGGCGAAGCGCAGGTCGCGCAATTCCGCCTCGGTCGGTTGGCGTTGCGTCACCGTGCGCAAGGTCATGTCGTCGACGACCGCATTGTCGCGCGACTGCACCAGCAATCCGCCGGCAACCGACTTCACCGTCAGGCCGCGCGCGCGCGGATCCGGCAGGCCGCCGGCCAGCAGCAGCCGCAGATTCTTCTTCGCGGCAACGATGGCGATCGCCTCTTCCGAGGCATCCGGCGCGATGATCACCTCGGTGAAGATCTCGACAATGGCTTTCGCCGCTTCCGCATCGAGCGGCCGGTTGAGTGCGACGATGCCGCCGAAAGCCGAGGTGGTGTCGCAGGCGAGCGCCTTGCGATAGGCCTCGAGGAGGTTTGCGCCCTCGGCGACACCACACGGATTGGCGTGTTTGACGATGACGCAGGCCGCGGTGCGCGCCGGATCGAACTCGGCGACGCATTCGTAAGCCGCGTCGGTGTCGTTGATATTGTTGTAGGAGAGTTGCTTGCCCTGCTTCTGCGCGGCGCTGGCGACGCCGAAGCGCGTTCCCGGCGTGCGATAGAAGGCGGCATGCTGATGCGGGTTCTCGCCATAGCGCAGCGCCTGCGCGAGCCTGCCGCCGACGGCGCGATAGTCCGGCGCCTCGTCCTGCAAGGTCTCGGCGAACCAGTTGGAGATCGCGGCATCATAGGTCGCGGTGCGCGCATAGGCCTTGGCGGCAAGCCGCCGGCGCAGCGCCAGCGTCGTGCCGCCGTCATGCGCCTCAAGGTCCGCCAGCAGCGTCGCATAGTCGGCGGCATCGACCACCACCGCGACGTCGGCGTGGTTCTTGGCGGCGGCACGGATCATCGCCGGACCGCCGATGTCGATATTCTCGATGCAATCGTCATACGAGGCATCGCGCTCGACCGTCGCCTCGAACGGATAGAGATTGACCACCAGCAGATCGATCGGCCGGATGCCGTGCATCGCCATCGCTGCCTGATGCGCGACATTGTCGCGAATGCCGAGCAGGCCGCCATGCACCTTCGGATGCAACGTCTTCACCCGCCCGTCCATCATTTCCGGCGAACCGGTCAGGTCCGACACGTCGACGACCGTCAGCCCGGCATCCTTCAGCGCCTTTGCCGTGCCGCCGGTCGAGACCAGCTCGACCCCGCGCGCGGCGAGCGCACGGGCGAGATCGAGCAGGCCGGTCTTGTCGGACACCGACAGCAGGGCGCGGCGGATCGGGCGGAGATGCAGGGAGCGGGGATCGGATGTCATGGCGGCCACGGTAATCATGCGCAGGGATTAGCACAGGCGCTTCGCCGGTTGGAACCGTTGCGTCCGGCCATCCACCGGCCGTGCCGGGTTGCGGACCTCAATCCGGAATGCGCAGCGGCAGTTCCGGCTCGTCCGGATTGGGAACCTGGCCGGAGACGGTCTTCGGCATGTGCATGAACGACCAGCGCACCGTCTGACTGTCGCGGGCATGCCCGTAGACGACGATCTGCACGGTGCGGCGCGGCCGGTCGCTGCCGGCGAGGAACACGCTTTCCTCGATCTCGACCTCGCCATTCTCGACGGTGAAGGTCCAGGCCTCGCGGTCCGGCATCACCAGGATGACGCCGCGGCCGTCGCGCAGACGGTTGGCGCGCACCGTCGGATGCAGATGGAACCGCACGGCGAATTCGTCCGGCTTGCGGCCGGCCAGCGTGCCGCCCTCGGGCGGCAGGAAATGATCTTCGCCGGCAAGCATCGTGCCGTCGGCGGACAGAGCGAGCGTGCGCGCATGGACGATGCCGAAGGCATCGACATAGCCGTCGTGCTGCGTCTGCAGCAGGATGCCGTCATCGCTGTCCTCGCGCCTGGCATGCACCATGCGCGGGCCGCTGACGATCGGCGCGCCGAACAGCAGATTCTTGAACAGCCGCGCATCGCCGAAGCTCGCCGACGACGTGTCGTTGAGCGTCACGGTCGAATGCGCGGCCGTGGCACGCGCCACCTGCCGCCAGGTCTCGCGGCCCACTGCCGGCAGCCCGCAATTGACGATAATGCGATGGCTGCGCCACGACAGCTCGAACGACAGGGTGCCGGCGTGCGCTTCCTGGCTCAGCGCCATCGGCGGCGGCTTGCCGGTATCGATCAGCACCACCGTCTCGCCGAGTTCCATGCGTTGATAGCCGGAATGCGGCGCGTTCGACACCGGCATGCCGCGCGCATCGTCATAGGCAAGGACGGTCGCGTTGAGGTCGGGCGCCGTCGGCCCCATGCCATTGAACAGCGCGAAATTGCCGTCGCCGTGACGGAAGAAACGCAGCATCGGCATCATCCGGTCGACGGCATTGTTCAGCGACTGCGGCACCGGCAATTGCCGCGCATTGAATGCCTGCCGCAGCGGCAGCAGATCCAGCAGCAGATCGACCAGCGTGCCGGGATTGCGGCTGATATGGCCGCCGTCCGGCAGCACCTGGCGGTCGAGTTCGTCGGTCAGCCGGCGCACCGCGCTGCGCAACTGCTTGAATTCGCCCTGCAGACACAGCGCCGCATAAGCGAGCGCGATCGCCGCCTGCAGGCGCGGCGCGCCGTCGCGCGTTTCCTTGAACAGCGCGCGCAGATAGCGCACCTGCCGCGTCAGACTGCGCAGGAAGCGACGATAGAAACGCGCATCGGTTTCGGTCAGCACCAGCGGCGCATGCGACAGCCAGGAGATGATCCGCCGCGACAAGACGTCGGAGCGCCAGGCGATGCCCTTGCCGACGCTCTGCACCGCGATCCAGTCGTCGATCAGCGCACGGGCATTGGCGCGGGTGATGGCGTTGCCGCCGGCGCGCAGATGTCGCAGCCAGCTAAAACCGAACAGCGTCGCCGCCCATTCCGTCGATGGCGCCGCCATCTCGAACGGCGAGCGCCGGTCGCAGATCACCACCTTACCGGCGAAGGCGAAGCGGCCGGCGTAGATCTCGGTCGCACGGGTGGCGTCGGCAGTGCGCAGATCCTGCGGCGCGATCAACAGCCGGTCGGTCCGGCTGGGGGCAAAACGCCAACGCGACAGCGGATTGGTATTGATATGGCTGACGGTGCTGCGGGTGGCGCGCGCCACAACCAGGGCGGAGAGCTTCAGTCGCTCCGCTACCGATCCCCGCCCCAACAGTCGCCCCATTGTCTCCGCTCAATGTCCGGCACGAGAGATCCTCGGCACACGACTCGTCTTATCCATGATGCCGCGCAGGATAACGGACAGGGTGCCAAGCTCCAACTGTCCTTTCCAAACCGCCGGATTATGCGCGCAACAGACGCGCGGCGTAGAATCCGTCGAGCCCGCCCCAGCGCGAATCAGCGTCCGGCAGATGGCAGGGCAGCGTGCGCAGCCCGCCCGTGCCGGTGAGCCATTCGGCATGGCCCGCGACCTCCGCCGCAGTGATCGGCTGCAGCGTCACGCGTGCATCGCGCGCCAGGAGCGCCGCCACCTGTTCTTCGCCCTCCTCCGGTTCGAGCGAGCAGACGCAATAGACCAGCATGCCGCCCGGCCGCAGCAGATCGACGGCGCGGTCGATGAGACGCTGCTGCAGCAAGGCAAGCGTCGCGATATCGGCCGGCGATTTCAGCAGCGGCACGTCGGGATGCCGGCGGATGGTGCCGGTCGAGGAACAGGGCGCATCGAGCAACACCGCATCGAAAGGCGCGCCGATCTCCTCCCTGTCGATCTGCACGATATCGCCGGCGATGGTTCGCGCCGACAGGCCGAGGCGCGCGAGATTCTCAGTGAGCCGGTCGAGACGCGGCGCCGAGCGGTCGATGGCGGTAACTTCCGCCCCGGCCTGCGCCAGTTGCGCGGTCTTGCCACCGGGAGCAGCGCACAGATCGGCGACGCGCAGACCGCGCACATCGCCGAACAGTCGCGCCGGCAGCGCCGCCGCCGCGTCCTGCACCCACCAGGCGCCGTCGCCAAAACCGGGCAGCATCGCGATCGAGCCATGCGCCAGCGTGCGCACACTGCCGGTCGCCAGCACGCGGCCATGCAGGCGCGTCGCCCAGCGCTCGGCATCGGCCTTGACGGTGAGATCGAGCGCCGGCTCGTGGCGGTTGGCGGCAGCGATGTCGCGCGCCACCGCCGCGCCGTAGGCTTTCGTCCAGCGCTCCATGAGCCAGGCCGGTGTATCGCGTTCGGCTTCCTCGATCTCGGCGAGCATCGCCTTGCCGTCGCGGGTCAGACGGCGCAGCACCGCATTGACCAGCCCGACATAACGCGCCGCATGCCGGTCGGCCTGCGCCAGCCGCACGGCGAGATCGACGGCGGCATGATCCGGCACGTCGAGCCAGAGGATCTGCGCGCCGCCTACCAGCAGGATGGTTTCGACCCGCGGCGCTTCGGCGGGAAAGCCGCGGTCGAGACACTGGCCGAGCAGATGCCGCAGCGTGCCGAGCCGCCGCAACACAGTGGCGATCAGCCGGCGCGCCAGCGCGCGGTCGCGATCGGCAAGCGCCGCCAGCCCCGGATGCGCTGCCTTGCCGTTGAGTTGCGCGTCGAGCGGCAGCTTGCGCCGCAGCACACCGTCGACGACGTCGGCGGCCACGCGGCGGGCGGCCAGTCCAGGAACTTCCGGTGCGGGAGCAAGGCGGGGGCGGGGCATTCTGATTCCGATATTCGACGTCTTGTCGCACGATTCGAGGCACGAGCGGAGATCGTCGCTGCAAACCGGCGAAGCGGACGACGGAACGGCACGGGCGATTCGGCGTTGTCGCGCAGGAGTTAAAGATGAAAAGCGTCACCTTCGTGTTCGCCGCGGCTTTTACACTGTCGACCGCACTGGCAACGACCGGCGCCGCAGCGGCGACGGCGTCCGCCGGCCGCCCCGCCGAACCGGCAATGGCGGTGATCAGCGACGTTCCGCTCGCGCACCCTCAAATAGTCCGGTTTGCGTCCCGGTTATCGCAGACGCCGCCGGATGCGGCGGAGACCCGCTATTTCTATGCGCCGGGCAGCGGCCCGCGTTGCGAGATGCGCATCAGGCGGGTCAAGGGCCGGCTCTATCAACGCTGCGAATAGATCAGGACCGCGGACAGATCGGGCAGAAACGGTCGTGTCCACCGGATCGCGGCATGCTCAGCGCAGGACGTAAACCGGCGTGCCGATGCCGGCGACGCGATAGAGATCGAGCACGTCGCGGTTGTGCATGCGGATGCAGCCATAAGAAACGAAACGGCCGATCGAACCCGGATTGTTGGTGCCATGGATGGCATAGCCACCATGATCGAGCGCCAGCACCGCGACGCCAAGAGGATTGCGCGGCGAACCACCGGGAATGACATCCGGCAGATGCGGACTGTCGCGGCGCACCTCCGGCGGCGGCGCCCAGGCGGGATCGATCTGCTTGCTGTTGACAAAAGTGTGCCCGCTCCAGGTCTTGCCAGCGCGGCCAACGCCGACCGGATAACGCCAGGCAACGCCGGGCGCGGCAACGAAGTAGAGCCGCCGCTCCTGCGTGCGCACGACGATCGAGCCGACCGGATAACCCTGAAAGGCAACGGTCTCGCGCGCCGCAGCCGGCGCCGGCAGCGCGAGCAGCATCCCGGCTATCGCCGCGAGGGCAATGGCGAACCGCAGGACGGACATTTTTGCCACCGGCTTCTTCATGGCGGACGACGATAGCTCCGGGCGGCCTCTTCTGCAGGAAATGACGCGAAAACGGTTAAGGCTCCGCTTGCTCTTCTCCTGTGTCCCGCTTGTCCCCTTGCCCTTAATCCTGCCCTCGCCCCGGCGGGCGCGCGTTATTCCTGTGCATTGCCGACCGGCGGGCCTGCAAACGGAAACAGCTGACCAACACAGGAACGGCAAACGGCCGCCCTCGCATTCGCAGGGCGGCCGTCGCATCCATTCATTCTGAGCGAAGTCGGATGCCGATGCGACCTCAGGCGGATTCCGCGACCTTGCGGTTCTGCCGGTTGTTGACCAGATCGGTGACGACGCCCGGATCGGCAAGCGTCGTGGTGTCGCCGAGTGCGTGATGTTCGTCCTCGGCGATCTTGCGCAGGATGCGGCGCATGATCTTACCGGAGCGCGTCTTCGGCAGCCCGGGCGCGAACTGGATGAAGTCCGGCGAGGCGATGGCGCCGATTTCCTTGCGCACCCACTGCACCAGTTCCTTGCGCAGATCCTCGCTCGGCTGTTCGCCGGCCATCAGCGTGACATAG
>DATMEV010000078.1:0-4392 GCA_035556795.1 Pseudolabrys sp.
GCCGAAATTCATCAAGACCAGGCTGGTTTGACCGTCGCCGGTTGAAATGGGGAGTACGGCGGCCGATGGCCGGCGCTCTGCCTCGAATATCGCAAGCCATCGCCGTGCATGGAACACGCCGCCCCGTTCGCCGTTGCTATCAGACGGTTACAGGCAGAGCGGAGCAGGTTCCATGACCATTGCAATCACCGATCAGCTCGGCGCGGGTGGAAAGCCTAAGGAAAACAAGCCAGAGAACCACGCGGAAAGGGAGCGCGCCCGAATCGAGCGGGAAGAAGACGATGTGACGCTGCAATCGGACGAGAGCTTTCCGGCGTCCGATCCACCGAGCTTCACGCCGGTGCGGGGGTCCAGAAGGAAAATGCCGGAGCGGAAGAAGAAAGCGTCCTAGCGCCAATTTCAGCAGAGATGGCAAACTATCGATTGTCGTTTTGATGGGTTTTCGTCACGCGAACCGGCATCAGCTTCGGCTTCGGCTCTGCTCGAAAACGCCGTGGCTTCTCGCCGTTTTGCAGGCAGACAGAAATATCCGGGGGCGGCGCAATTCCAGCGATGGTGGGAAGCGGGTTTTCGGTTCGGCAATTGTGCCGCAATGAGGGCTGGATCGCGCGGCTTTTAATGGTGAAGTGAGCGCTTTATTGGCGCGGCATCAGCCGTCGCTCTAGCGGGAAGGCCTGCCAGCCGAAGCGATCGGCAAGCAGCCCCCACAGTCCCTTGGGCGCGAACAGCATCACCAGGATCGCCACCGCGCCAAGCATCAGCAGATAGAGACTGCCGAGATCGGACAGCGTCTCGCGCAAAGCGAAGAAGATAATCGTGCCGATGATCGGCCCTTCGACCCGGCCAATGCCGCCGATCACCGTGATGAAGATGACGAAGGCGGTCCAGTCGTTGACGCTGAAAGCGGTGTCCGGCGAGATGCGCAGCTTCGTCAGGAAGATCAGCGCGCCGATCATCGCCGTGCCGGCGGCGGCGCCGACATAGACCAGATATTTGATGCGCCTGACGCCGACGCCGCTGGAGCGTGTCGCGGTTTCGTTGTCGCGGATCGCGGTCAGCGCCAGACCATAGCGCGAGCGCAGCAGCACGACGATGCCGGCGATCACGGTGACGACGAGCGCCAGCGCCAGCCAGTAGATGACGTGTTCGCGCATCGTGCGGCTTGCGGCGATGCCGGTGACGATGCCGGCCGGCAGGCTGACGCCGGAACCGCCGCCAAGCACGCCGATCTGCGCCGCGACCAGCCGGAAGACTTCCGCCATGACCCAGGTGCCGATGGCGAAATAGTGCCCGCGCAGACGAAACATCAGCGCCGCGACCGGAACGGCAACCACCGCTGCCAGCGCGCCGGCAAGCGGAATGGCGGCGAGCGGCGGCACGCCGGCAAACATCGCCAGCGCGAACAGGACATAGCCGCCGAAACCGACGAAAGCCTGTTGGCCGATGGAGACCAGACCGGCATAACCGGCCAGCAGATTCCACAGGCTGGCGAGCGCGACGAAGGTGAAGATCTCGCCATAGAGGCGCAGCGAGGCGCGGTCCGCCCAATAAGGCGCGGCGATCAGCGCGACCAGTACGACGGCGCAGACGGCAAGGCCGATACGGCTCGACGGCGTCGCGTGCGCGACACGAACCGGCGTAGAGACAGGCGCGGAGGTGGCGGCGGGCCGGTTCATCACTGCACCTTCGGGAACAGGCCTTGCGGACGGACCGCGAGGATAGCGAGGAAGACGAGATGGCCGGCGAGCACCTGCCAGCCGGGATCGATCTGCGCGCCAATCGCTTGCGCGACGCCGAGGATGATGCCGCCGGCGAGCGTGCCCCACAGGCTGCCGAGCCCGCCGATGATCACTGCCTCGAAGCCGTAGATCAGTCGCGCCGGGCCGATCGCCGGGTCGAAATTGGCGCGCACCGCGAGGAACACGCCGGCGACCGCGACGACGGCGAGCGACAGCGCCATGGCGAGCGCGAAGACGCGGCGCGTGTCGAGCCCCATCAGTTCGGCGACCGACGGGTCATCGGACGTGGCGCGGAAGGCGCGGCCGAAGGCACTGCGATAGAACAGCAGTTGCAACCCGCCGATGATGGCGACGGCGACGGCGAACTGCAGCAGCGGCAGCAGCCCGATCCAGATGCCGGAGACGATTTCCATCGTCTGTACTTCGATGGCGCCGGCTTGCAGCTTGCGGCTGTCGGCGGAGAACAGCTCGAGAAGGCCGTTCTGGATGATGACCGACAGGCCGAAGGTGACGAGCAGCGGCGGCAACAGATCGTCTCCGAGCGTGCGGTTGAGCACCAGCCGTTGCAGCGCATAGCCGATCACTGCCATTGCCGGCACGACGACGACGAGCGAGGTGAGGGGATCGAGTCCGAGCGTCGCAGTGACGACCAGCGCCAGATAGGCGGCAAGCACGATCAGGTCGCCGTGCGCGATATTGACAAGCCGCATGACGCCGAAAATCAAAGACAGGCCCGCGGCGAACAGCGCGTACAGCCCGCCGATCAGCACACCCTGGACAATGGCATTCGCCCACTGCATGCGCGTCTACACCCCGAAATAGGCGGCGGAGATCGCCGCCTTGGTGAGCGTGCGCGCCTCGCCCTCCAGTGCGACGCGGCCTTCCTGCAAACAGTAGACGCGGCTCGCGGCATTGAGCGCCTGGACGATGTCCTGCTCGACGATGATCAGCGACAAACCCTCGCCGACGATCGCCGGCAGGCTTGCATAGATGTCGCGCACGATGATCGGCGCCAGGCCGAGGCTGAGCTCGTCGCACAGCAGCAGCGTCGGGTTGCTCATCAGCGCACGGCCGATGGCGACCATCTGCTGCTGACCGCCGGAGAGCGAAGGGGCGGGTTGTCGCCGGCGCTCGTACAACACAGGGAACAGATCGTAGACGCGCGATAGCGAGAACGGTCCCGGACGCCCGAGCTGGCCGCCGATCAGCAGATTTTCCTCGACGCTGAGCGAAGAGAACAGTCGCCGTCCTTCCGGTACCAGTGCGACGCCACGGCGGACCATCTCGAAAGCCGGTGCCCGATGGGCCGGCGTGCCGACGAGGGCGATCTCGCCGCGCCGCGGTGCCAGTTGTCCGGCGATGCTTTTGAGCAGGGTGCTCTTGCCGGCGCCGTTGGCGCCGATCACCGCGACGACTTCGCCCGGCTCGACCCGCAGCGAAACGCCGAACAGCGCCTGGAAGTCGCCGTAGAAGACGTCAAGATCACGAACGTCGAGCAGGGGCGGGCGCGGCGCGTCAGCCATTGGCGGGAATTCCCATATAGACCTCGCGGACCGCGGCGCTGGCCAGCACGGTCTGCGGATCGCCCTCGGCGATGAAGGTGCCGCCATGCAGCACCGCCAGCCGGTCGACGACCGAGACCAGCGCATGCACGATGTGCTCGATCCAGATCACCGAAACGCCGCCGGCGCGGATGTCCTTGATGAGTGTGACGAGCGCGGTGCATTCATGCTCGGTCAGGCCGCCGGCGACCTCGTCGAGCAACAGCACACGCGGCTGCGTCGCCATTGCCCGCGCCAGTTCGAGCCGCTTGCGGTCGAGCAGCGTCAGCGCGTCGGCGCGGCGATTGGCTTTGTCGGCGAGGCCGCAGCGCGCCAGCAGCGCGGCGCAATCGCCATAGACGTCGCGCTCGCCGCGCCCGGAGCCGAAGGCGGCGGCGACGACGGTGTTCTCGAACACGGTCATGCCGCCGAAGGGCTGCGGCACCTGGAACGAGCGGGCGAGACCGAGCCGGCAGCGGCGCTCAGGTGGCATGCGGGTGATGTCGGCGCCGTCGAAGAGCACGCGACCACTGTCGGGCGACAGCGTCCCGGTCGCCATGCCGAACAGCGTGGTCTTGCCGGCGCCGTTGGGCCCGATGATACCGAGCGCCTCTCCTTCCGCGAGGGTGAGATCGAGTTTGTCGGCGACGACGATGGCGCCGAAGCGTTTCGATATCCGTTCGAGGGCGAGGATGGGGCGCATGCGCTTTCAGCGGGATGTGGTGTGCTCCCTCTCCCTGCTTGCAGGGAGAGGGCCGGAGTGAGAAGAGATGCCGCGTTTTCCCGTCATCCTGGGATGCGAGTGCCGCGCGCCGCGAAGGGTGAACGGTCCGGGGGAATGCCGTCGACCTTCGAGGTCCTCGCCGCGTGGCAGCGCTTCAGGGGGACGACAATTTTCATCCCAGCGGCTTCAGCGTGCCGCCGACGGGAATATTCGGCGCCGGCTTGTTGGTGGTGACGACGAGATCGAGCTTGCCGTCCTTCATCTGCCACTGGCCGGCGACGAGCGGCGTCTTGCTGACGTTCTTCACCGGCTGGCCGCTCCAATGCACCGGCCCGACGATCGAATTGTAGTTGGTGGCCGCAATCGCATCGCGGATCGACGCGGGATC